>NZ_JBWFBN010000001.1:0-594972 GCF_056326165.1 Saonia sp. | reverse complement strand
AAGATGCGGAGCCTTTTCCAAATTTTCCTCCCCCTCCTACTGCTCCTAAAGCTCCAAGTACAGTAGGTCTTACGTCCACACCAGCGCCCGTTGTATTAAAAGGAGAGGTAAGCAATATTCCACCACCACCAGCGCCACCATCTCCCTTAGATCATGTAATTGCTATGGCAAAAAAGAACGCAACTTTTTACTATGAAGGAAAAGAAATTACATCGGACAAGGCAATTGCTCTATTAAAAAACAATAAAAGCATCAACATAGATACCAGAGATTCTAGCACAGACAAACCTGTGGTGAGGCTTTCCACCAAGCCCATAACCATAACCATAAAGAACTAATTAAAAACCATAATTGTTTGTTAAAGCCTCGTTTTTCGAGGCTTTTTGTGTAACAAATTTCCTTAAACCACGTTCTAATAGTCCATCAATCAATTGAACACTGTTATGATACAACGCTTTTTTATTCTCTGCTCAGGAGCAGATACCAACATTCTTAAAGATTGCTCCAACGGAGAACGCAATAAATATGCTGGCATTGGTGCTACAGTTTTTTTTACCGCAGTAATGGCATTTATTGCTAGTAGTTATGCACTCTACACTGTTTTCGACAACATCTATACCTCTATATTCTTTGGACTAATTTGGGGTTTACTTATTTTTAATCTAGACCGATTTATAGTTTCTACTATTAAAAAAAGAGACAGTTTTAAAAGTGAATTATTGCAAGCGTCACCTAGAATTATTTTGGCCATCATCATTGCCGTGGTTATTTCCAAACCCTTGGAAATGAAAATATTTGAAAAAGAAATCAATCAAGTATTGCTGGAACAAAAGAACGAACTCACCTTGGCCAACAAAGACCAAATTGCATTACAATACAATCCTATTATTGCAGGTTTAAATCAAGATATTTCAACCTTAAAAAATGAAATTGTCAATAAAGAAGCTGAAACAAATACTCTTTATGACATTTATATTTCGGAGGCTGAGGGAACGGCTGGGACCAAACTTTTGGGTAAAGGACCTGTTTATGAAGAAAAACGAGAAAAGCATGATGCTGCACTGGCAGAACTACAAGCTCTTAAAACAACTAACACTGAAAAAATTTCGGGTATTGAGACACAGATTGCAAATCTTAATTTAGAGTATACAGAAGCTGTAAACAACTCTCAACCCATTATAGATGGTTTTGATGGACTTATGGCGCGCATTAATGCCTTAGGAGAATTAGCATGGTTTCCATCTTTCTTTATTTTCCTATTATTCTTGGCAATTGAAACCTCCCCTATAATTGCAAAATTGCTGGCGCCAAAAGGCGAGTACGATTTAAAATTGGAAGAAGAAGAAAGTATTCTTAAAACTTGGATTACACAAAAAGTGGAGCAAAGAAAATTGCTGCTTTCTACGGATTCGGAGCTTAATGAAAAAATATATTCTGATATAAAATCTGAGGAGGAGCTTTATCTCTATAAGAAGAAAAAAACAGAAGAATTGTTAAAACTTCAGGCAAATCGTTTTCATGAAATCCAGATAGAGAACTTGTAGTTTTTTTTATTCCAATTTAAATTCTGGATTGTAAATAATTCCTATTATATTTCCCCAAGGGTCTTTTACAGAGGCAACTTCAATTTCACCTCCAACATTATGGGGTTTTTCATGCTCAGTTGCTCCATTTTGTAACAATTCAATGTATTTTGACTCAATATTTTTAACACCCCAATACGTTAAGATATTATCAGTTTTCTCCATATTTGATATCTCATTGGGAATCAATCCCAACTCATAACCCTCCACATTGAACCCAACATAAGATGGTTCGTCAAAATATGGCTGTATTTTAAATGCCTTAGAGTACCATTTTTTGGCTTTGACTAAATTTTCTACTTTATAAATGGTTGTACGCAATCCTAACATTCCCTTTTTTATTTTATATCATTATTCTACTATTCCCATCTTCTTCAATAAAAAAGAAGCATTCATATTCTGGCAAATACCTTCTTTAAATTTATAGTCAAAATGAAGCTCATCTTTTACTATTTCGGCATCAAAGTAGTAGTTTTTAACCTGCGTTAGCTCTTCTTCAATATCACACAGACTCAAATCATGCGTAGCTATGATTCCCGTAGAGTTGGAAGCCACCAATCTTTCCACAAACTTTCTTGAACCTTTGGCCTTGTCCGTACTATTAGTCCCTTTTAAAATCTCATCTAAAACAATAAAGTAACTGTCTGTCCCAATTTCATCTACAATAAACTTTAATCGCTTCAATTCAGAAAAAAAGTAAGATTCATCATCGGTCAAGGAGTCAGTGGTACGCATACTGGTAATTAATTTTATAGGGGAATACTCCGCTTTTGTAGCGCATACCGGGAGTCCCACATTTGCCATGACAATCTGTAATGAAACCGTTCTTAAAAAGGTGCTTTTGCCAGCCATATTGGCTCCAGTAATGATAAAAAATTGTTCTTTATCAATTGTAATTTTGTTAGGAATACTTTTTTTAGGGTCCAATAAAGGATGCGATGCTTCCTCTGATTTCAACACGGTTTTATCATCATTTATATCTGGAAAAGAATAGGTTGGATGATTGAATGTAAAGTTCCCTAAACTATTATATGCATCAAAAAAAGCGATGGTGGCGAACCACATATCGATATTAGAACTGTACTTTTCAATCCATCTCTCAATGTAAAAACACTGCCTTAAATCCCATAACAGAAACGCATTTCCAACAAATCCAATAAGCATGTTATTCCTCTGGTCCAAGGCATTTAATATTCTGGCAAAATCTTTTAATATTTTAGATGTTTTAAGGTTCTCCGAAACCACAGCCGTTTTCTTTTCTTTTAAAAGCTCCGATGAAAAGTTGGTGTTTTCAATCTCTAATATCAATTTTTGATATTGATGAAAAGTACTCTGTATTTTTGAAGTATCCGAGGACAGTTTCCCAATTTTTTTAAGATACTTCCCCGTAATGCCCAAACCAAGAAAAAACCATCCTACTACAATCCAGCCAGAAATAAAATCTAAAAAATAAATAGTAATAAGAATGGCGGAAAACACAGAAAATATATTGGGTAAATGCTGCATTATGCTTGGCACAAAACTCTTATAACTCCCCAACCACTTTAGAATGGTTTTATAAGAAGTCTCTGTTTTAACTAGACTAGCCACTGCCGAATATTCTTGTCTCCATTTTGGCATGTTAGCCAATTCCTCTATCGCCTCCTGTTTTTTCTCTATCTGAACAATGTTATTCTCTTTTAGTAAATCGGCTAAAATTTCACTTCCTTGCTTTAATACAGTTCTATTGGAGTATTGATAAAAAGAACCTTTACCGAACAAATCTATATCCTGACTAAAATGATGCAATGGGTCTTTATATTCATTTCCATCAGGCAAGTGGTGAAACTCTCTATTTAGTACTTCAATTTCAGTTTCATTGAGTTTAACTAACGCTTTTAGCTTATCTCTTTTGTATTGTAAATCTGAATGTCTAGAAACTAAAAAAAGAAAGGTGATTATGGTCACAAGTATAATGCCCGCTAATAGTTTAGCATTCCCAAATGCAAAATAAAAACCAATTGCAGCGATGCAAAAAACTGCCAAACGAAACATACTAGATGCAAACAGTCGTTCCTTAATTTGGGACAATTGTGTATCATGATTCTCAATTTGATTGGTATAGAAACTATATAAGTCTTTCATAAAAAAGAATCAATTGTTTAACTTGGACATATAGACTCAACTCTTCTTCATGGTATTGAGCATGGCTATTTGCCCTAGATGATAAATATCGTGTTGGGCAATACTACCTATAATTGGTTCAAAGTTATAATCTTTCCCGGGAACTTTTTTTGTAAGCAGTTCGTCCGAGGTATTACGCAATAAATCAATGATTTTGTATTGGGTTTTACGTAATTCTTCTTTTAATTGATTCCAATCCTCTTCACTTCTTATTTGTGTTTCTGACCAATCTTGGGGGCTATCGATTACAATATCATAATCCACATCTCCCTCTAACTTCTTTAGGACAAAAATTCTCCAATTCATGATATGCTGAACCAAAACAGCAATAGATTTTGACCCATAATCTACAGTATTAACATGTTGCCAAGGAATGGCATCCAGCTTTTTCATTACGGAAATACCATACCAAGGATTACCATCAAAAACTTCTTTTAAATTTTCTATGATATGATTTATTTTATTATTCACAATTTTTATTTAAGTGATTCTAATTCTGCTTTCAGTTTATTGGTGAGTTTAAAAACTACCAAATTATAGGAGTGGTCAACTAATTCTAAAATCAATTTTGATGGTAAATTTTCCAAATAAAGGGTATTCCAATGTACTTTGCTCATATGATAACCAGCCGTTATTTCACCATCATACTCCTCCCTAAGTTCAATGGCCCTTTCCGGATCGCATTTAAGATTTATTTGGGAAGGAACTCTTTCTAACGGTACTAAAGCAAACATTTTACCCATTACTTTGAACACCAAGGTGTCTGCATCAAAAGGAAATTCCTCAGTCACTCCTTTCTTTGTAATACAATACTCCCTAAATTCTTCAATGTTCATGTTACTTTATTAGTGCTTTTACGGTATTCCAAACAATTCTATGGGCTCTAATGGGTTTGTCCCCTATTTCTGTACTAGTAACAGTTTCAATATTTTTTCCGCCGACATGGTCATAAAAATCAATGGCTGCTTTATTGTTTTCCAACACCCACAGATACATTTTGGAATTAGGAAAGAGCCTAACTGATTCTATCGCAATTAATCCCATTAATTTAGAGCCGATTCCCTTGCCTTTAAACTTACTAGACACATGCAAATTATCTATAAATGTTCCATAAACAGCATCATCATTCATATAGGCGCACAAAAAACCACAAAATTCCCCTTCTTGTTCAGCCACAATAATATGCTGATTTGGTTTTGGTGATGCAAACCGCTCCTTCCAAACTCCAAGTCGCTCTTCCATAACCTCATTATCCAAAAAATAATCTGTAAAGTCGCCCCTATAGTTTTCTTGCCAACTTACTGCGTGCAAATGTGCAATGGCCTTATAATCTGCCTGTACAGCAAGCCGATACGTAATCATTAAAACTACTTTATAGTTTGAGAATCGTAAACAATTACCTTTTCCCAAAGGTCACTACATTCTTCCACAAAAAGCAAATGAGGCGGTTCTGATTGATACTTGGCCTGAGCCTCTGCTGACTCAAAAGAAACAATTAAAGAGAAGGTAAAAGAACCATCTACCACATCTCTAGATGCTTTTGGTGGTGTGCCAATAAATTGCGTTTTTGCATAGGCAGAGTTGTTCATAAATTTGGTAAGTGAAGCTTCAAATTTTGCTCTATCCTCTTGACTATCTGGATTTTTAAACCAAAAATAAACTGTATGGGCAAAGGCTGGGTCAAAGGTTTTCATATCGGTTTGATTTTGACCACAAGATACCATGGCCAGTGTTAAAATTAAAATTACTAGTGTGTTTTTCATTTCTCTATTTTTCTATAAATTGTTTTTCTCTATTTGAAATCTCCAAAGCAGAATAATCTAATTTCCATCCAATGGTTTCTACTATTTTTTCCATAATAAAAATAGCTTCCAAAGCTTCTTTACGCGCAGTTTCCATTAATCCACTTTCTGGAATTTTATCTTTTATATGTTGTTTAGCTTCTTGATTAAGAGTTGTTAAATCATTAGGAGAAAAAGTATTAAACAACCCGTTTTTAATATCATAAAACTGTAAGTCTGGCTCTATGGACAGTACTTCCGGCTCAGGAAAATTAGTGAGTTTAATTGTTTTTTTTGCATTATCCGCCTGCATCAATACTTTCTTTAAATCATATCCAATCTGTGCCTTCGCATTAATAACCATCAAAGCCTTCTTCTTACTGCTTACCAAGCTCATAAAATGCTCCTTGGTATTTTCATACTTATAAATTTCAGCAAAATCACCTTCAACTGAAATCAACTTACAAACACTTTTCATTTTTTCCAACAGCACGGTAGATTGATGCTCCGTTAATTCCTTGCTTTTCTTTTTACCAAAGAGCCCATAGCCCCAATACATAAGTATGGCACCTAGAACTAATCCCGCAAAAATTTCTACAAGACTATCCATTGTTTCCTATTTCCCCCAAATGTGTGTATTTAAATCCTTTATCATATTTTAATCCGTAACCAAAAATCCTATCAAAAGACGCATGTGAAAATAAAATAATTCCTATTAATTGCAGCAAAGAATTCTCTATATATATACCCAAAAGATAAAGTAAAATTGCTACTCCCTTGTGATGGAAAAGATTATATATAAATGCCCCAACCTTATTCCCAAACAAATAGCCCAGCATTCCAATATCTGGAGTTAATAGTAGTGCTAAAAACCACCACCACTCGTAGTTTAATTGACTAAAAAGGAATATACCTAGAACAAGCATTCCCAATTCTTCTATTTTTAATATAGCTTTCATTAATCTAAAATTTTATATAAAACAGGTCGGCTAGGACTTGCATCATTTTCAAAAGGAGCTACTTGAAGGTTTAGAAAATATGTGCCGTCTGCTATCGAATTTTTAACATAAATAAATTCTGTTATGGTAGCTTCTGTCCTAATTTTTCCTGTGGTATTCCAAAACGCATTATGAGAAAGCAAGGCTCCATTGTCCCTTTCCTTGTCTACTGATGGAAGGTCTATTAACAAATGTGCCACATTCTTCTTAACCAATAATTGTGCTGCCTCTTCACACAAATAAGGTGGATTTGTATTTGAATACTGTCTAGAAAATTTCTCCTTAGTATTGGGTAAAGTTCTTATAACAATTGCATCTCGTTTTTTGTTTCCTAACGCATATTGAAGCTGTTTTTTAGAAATAACAAAATCGTCTCCTTTTTTTTCTGGAGCAATAGTTATAACCTCAGCCAAAAAGAAAAACTGCTTTAAGTTTTGGTTGATGGAATAAAAACCCTCTGTAATATGTCCCACACATTCTGTATGCGTACCGTGTGCATGGGGATTAAATTGAATGTTATTGAAATTAACCGATGCTCCTTCTGATACTTTTATTTGTTGCCCATCTGCCACATGAGGGGCAATAATTGGAACATCTACATACCATGCATTTACATTAGATGCTTTACCATGTAATGGCATAGAAATATCCAACGGCTTAGAAAGGTCAATAGTATGATTTTTACTGTTATATTTTAATATTGCAATCATGTAACTCTAATTTACCATAAATAAGCTTGATGAAAGCCCATCACTCAAAAATTTTCCTTTATCAGTAGTAAAAAGTAGATTTTTTTCAATTTTTAAAGTTCCGTTTTCAATATGATTTTTGGCTTCTTTTAGAATATAATTATGATATTTTTCTCCAAAATTTGATTGAATTTTAGAAAGTGAAACTCCCCAAATAGTCCGTAAGCCTGTCATTACATATTCGTTGTATTGGTCCATTATGGATAATTCTTCCACTTCAATGGGCAACTCCCCTTCCATGATGGACTTAATATATTTTGTATTGTTTTTAACATTCCAACCTCTTTGTTTTCCATTAAAGGAATGCGCCGATGGACCAATGCCCAAGTAATTTTTTCCTTGCCAGTAGGATGTATTGTGCTTGGAGAAAAAACCTGACTTTCCAAAATTAGAAACCTCATAACAGACATAGCCAGCCTTTGTTAATTTATTCACAAGAATATTAAAATGGGCTGATGTTACCTCATCCTCTACAGGTGTAATAGTTCCCTTTTTAATAAAATTTGCCAATACGGTTTTAGGCTCTACAGTTAGGGCATAACTGGAAACATGAGGCACCTTAAAAGACAATGCTTTCTCAATATTTTTTTCCCACTTTGCATTGTTCATATTAGGCATTCCATAGATGAGGTCAATAGAAATATTATCAAAATACTGCGTGGCCTCAACCAAGCATGCTTCCGCTTCTTTTGCATTATGTGCACGGTTCATTAGTTTTAAATCATCCTCAAAAAAAGATTGAATACCAATGCTGAGGCGATTGATTCCTATATCCTTATAATCTTTAAAAACAGAAGTTCTCGACTCCGCTCTAACAGACAACAAGTCATCTGGGTTAGCTTCCAAAGTAATCTCTGAATGCTCTGATACCTTATAATTTGAATGAATAGTATCTAACAATAATTGCAACTCTTCTTTTGTTAATATTGAAGGTGTTCCCCCTCCAAAATAAATGGTTTCAACTACCTCCTTATGTTCATCTTTACGAAGCTGCAGTTCTTTTACAATGGCTTCTATCATTTCTTCTTTTTTCTTCAACGAAGTTGAAAAATGAAAATCACAATAATGACACGCCTGTTTGCAAAAAGGGATGTGAAGATAAATACCAGACATTGAATTATTTTTTTACTCTAGAACTATTTTGCTTTACAAAAGCGTCCCACCCAGAATATGATTTTCCAACTTCAATTCTACCTTGGTTATAAAAATGGCATACAGCTGCTGCTAACCCATCTGTGCTATCCAAATTCTTGGGAAGAGTTTTTAGTCCCAATGTACTTTGTAACATTTTAGCAACTTGCTCTTTACTCGCATTTCCATTCCCAGTAATAGCCATTTTAATCTTTTTGGGCAAATACTCAGTTATAGGAATTTGTCTAGAAAGTCCCGCTGCCATTGCTACTCCCTGAGCGCGACCGAGCTTTAACATGGATTGTACATTCTTTCCAAAAAAGGGAGCTTCAATAGCTATTTCGTCTGGATGATAGGTATCTATTAATTCTATAGTTCTTTCAAAAATAAGCTTGAGTTTAGTATAAGGGTCATTGTATTTTGATAGTAAAAGTTCATTCATTTGAACAAACTCCATCTTTTTATTCATCACTTTAATAATGCCAAAACCCATGATGGTAGTCCCCGGGTCTATTCCCAATATAATTTTTTCTTGTACCAATTTTAGTTTGTATTTACAATTATTGGGATTCTAAACTTTGCCGTAACCGGTATTCCTCTTTTTATGGCAGGTTCCAAATGAGGCAAGCTTTTTAGGCTTTGTCTAATGACCCCATCAAATTCGGGTAATTGGCTCTGGATTTCTTCATTTTTTTCCATATCCACCACAGATATTTTCCCAGCATCATCAATTAGAAAATCTAAATAGAGAGTATCAACAATATCCGATTCCAAGTTAAATTCAAATTCTTTTAAGATAGATGAAAAATGAGCCAACAAAGTATCTTGAAAACATTCTCTTTGTTCGGGTTTGGATACAGTCTCATCACAATTATCAAACAAAGGGTATTGATCTACATCGTTCCAATCAATGGCTAACATTTCTTGGCTTACCAATTTTTGAGTCTTGGTTTCTTTGGATTCAAATAAATGACAAGAAACCAATAGCAATAAAAATCCTATAACCCAAAGCTTGCGCATGTAACACTGTATTCTTTGGGGAAATTACGATTTTTTAAGGTATTTTAATCCACTGTGAAGTGGATTTCCTCTTTAAGCTCTTTAATGCGTTTTTTGGCATAACTACTAAAGTAACTCTTTTCCTCACCTACTTTCTTCATAAGTCTTTCATAATATTCTAATTTTACTTTAGGGTCTTTATAGTAGTCATCTGCCAATACACAGACTTGGTAATATGCAATTGTATTTGAGGTGTCTTCTTGATATGCTTTTTTATAATAGTCAAAAGATTCTTTTATTTTACCTTGCTGTTTTGCCAAACGGGCCAATGCACTATATTCTTTACTTAAAATTGGTGTTTGTTCTTCTATTGATTTTTTTATGTACATCGCTGAACTGTCCAATTGCTTTTTTTTTGCATATACCTCGCCCAAATTAAAAAAGGCCTCTGCTCTTGCTGTATCAAAATCCAAAAGTTTGGTATAACTATTTTTTGCTTTCTCAAACTCCCATAATTTATAATAGGCATACCCCATTTTTTGGTAGATATGTGGTTTCTCCTCACCCAACTCCAATAATCTTTCAAACTCGTTGGCAGACTCTTCATACTTGCCATTATTAAAAAGTGCCAATGCCTTTAGGTTGATAAGGGAGACATCAGCGGGATATTCCCGAAGTCCAACATTCAAAATCTCAATGGCTCTATTATCTTCTTGTTGAGCAACAAAGTGTTTCCCTAATTGAAAAATACTTCTAAGATGGGTGCTATCAAGAGTAATAGCTTTGTTAAAAGCTACTACGCTTTCTACGAATTTTTCTTGCTGCTGTAACGATCTTCCTAAATAGTATTGGTATTCTGGATTGTTCTTATTCTTTTTAATCAAATTTTCAAAAACAAATTGAGCCTCGGGGAAGTTCTTTATTTTAAAATACAGTTTTCCCAATTCAAAATACCCAATTATTTGGCTACTGTCTTTGCCCACTAAGCTTTCATATTGCGCAATAGCCTTATCATGATTGCCAATAGCATTGTAAGCCCTGGCAATCTGTAAATCTGATTTTAAAGAGCCCTCCTTTGCATACTCATTAATGGCATGGTTGTAATTGCCCAATGAATACAGGCTATCTGCAACGCTCAAAGCCGAAGTCTGAGCTTCGGCTTTAAAACAAGTTAAAATTAAAAATAGTATTGCTGCTTTTTTCAAATATTTTTTGTTAAAGTTTAAAAGTAATTGGTATAGAATAAGCAACATTTACACTTTCCCCATTCTTTTTTCCTGGCTCTAACTTTGGCAGCCTCTTTATTATACGTTCAGCTTCATTTTCTAACAATTCATGTGGCCCTCTTTTTTTTATATCAATGATATCACCTGATGAAGAAATGGTGAACAATAAATTTACCCGCCCTTGAAGACCCTGCTCTTGAGCTTCTTTTGGATAGTTAAAATGTTTTTTAATATGGTTTATCATTTCTTCATTAAAACAGGCTCTCTTATTTTCTACATTTTTGCAGTTGGGGAAAATTGGGACTTCATCCACCTTGGCAAAGGGAATAGTTTTTTCTTCCTGTATGTCAATAACTTTATCAGAATCCTTTTTTGGTGTTTCAACTAGCTCTTTTTTGAATACAAGAAATGAATATGATCCATCTGTTACAACTATATTTCTGTGCTCATTCCCTTTATTAAAAACCTCATCCATTTTATCATTAAAAACCTTTACTTCCTTACCTGTAAAGTCTTTAATATCATCCACTTTTAATACATATGAACCCGTAGGGTAGCTGTCATTATTTTCTAGCAAAACAACATTTTGCTCATAAGCTCTAATGGAAATTTTTAGGTTCTCATCCAATAAATTAAATGCTTTTTTTCTTAAAACATAACTTTCATATCTTTCAGTTGTAGGCAACAACCACTTTGACCTAAAGTCATTAATATAATTTCCTTCTGATTTTAATTTTTCATATAACTCATTAAAATGAAGATTGGCTAAAATCTCAGATTTAAAATATTCTTCTTTTGTGAAAATTGATGAATTACTATCATGTCCTATCATCCATAAAGAGTTTTTAGCAACTTCTAAGATTGTTCCTCTCAGCTTAACCTCCTTTTTAATTTCCTCAGTAATTCTATTTGTAAGTTCTTTATCTTCTATTGTTTGCTCATCACTTGCACTGTTCATTTGGGCTGTTGATGAAGTATAAAACAACATTCCTACTACCATAGGCACCAATGCCAAATACTTTAATTGATAAACTCTTTTTGATTTTTGTTTTTGTAACATGACGATTCGTTTTTTGATTAATGATGATTTAAAAAATGGATTGACAAATGATATATTTTGTGTCTGAAAAACTTGGGACAACAACAATTGGTAGTGTTCCTTTTTATGGGTTTTGGAAACCTGGGAATCAGCAATAAATTCGTGCAGTTCGGATATTCTGCTCTGGTATATGTAGACCAAAGGGTTAAACCAACCTACAATGCGCATCAACTCAAAAAACAACAAATCCAAAGAGTGTTTTTGCTTTATATGCACCAATTCATGCTGGATTATACTTTTATACTCTTCTTCCTTTATTTGGTCTCCCATAAAAATGGTTTTAAAGAAAGAAAATGCCACTTTACTCCGTTTTATCAAGACTCTGGTGAAGTCCTTAAAATAATGTACTTCACCTCTACTTCTTAAGCTTCTAATTTGATACATTTTATATACAAAGAGTACTATCGCCAGCACCATTCCTCCCAAAAGAATTGCAAACTCCCAAGAAATGTTAAAAACACTGGAAGGTTTTGTTTCAGAAAGTACCCCTTCTTGCATATTCATCCCCCATAAATATTCTGGATATGCTATAAACTCTTGGGGAAGATTCGTTTTAAACGCTTCTATTTTTACCCATGGAAGAACAATGGAAAGTACATACGTCCCTATTAAATACACTCTGTTCCATTGAAAAAATGTTTCTCTTTTTAAGAATAGGTCATAGATGACCATAAACAACAATTGAAATGCAATGCATTCTAATATATACTGTATCATTGGAACAAGTTTTTAATTGCCTTCTTTTTTATTTGGATCTGCCGGATCGGCAGCTTTTTTGATGTCCTTTAAAATGGATTCCAGTTCAGAAAGGCTCATATCATTCTTTTTCATAAAAAAAGAGACCATACTCTTAAAGGAACCTTGAAAATACCCATCTACCAATTTATTGATAGACTGGTTGCTGTAATCCGATTTCTTTACCACAGGAAAATACTCATGTCCTTTTCCAACCTTTTCATAATCTACAAAACCCTTGCTTTCTAGAATACGAACAATGGTAGATACCGTATTGTAAGCTGGCTTGGGTTCTGGTAATTCTTCCATAATAGAAGCAACATTGGCTTTGTCCAATTGCCATAAAATCTGCATTACTTCTTCTTCTGCTTTTGTTAGTTGTTTCATTTTTTGAACTAAGTCTTTAGTTTAATAAAAATCAAATATAACTAAAAAATTAGTTTAAACTAATTTTTTAGTTATATAATTTTGTAACAAATAGAAACTATCTTCGTCAAACAAGTAAATTGTTATTGTGGATATTGCACTTCTTATTATAGGTTTCATATTTATGCTGGTTGGCATTTTAGGTAGTTTTCTGCCCGTATTGCCCGGCCCTCCCTTAAGCTGGATTGGCTTACTGCTTCTCTATTTAACCAAGGCCATCCCAGATGATTGGTGGTTTTTGGGTACAACTTTAGCCGTTGCCCTCATTGTGTTTGCCTTGGATTATATTATTCCTGCTATGGGAACCAAAAAATTTGGTGGAACAAAAGCTGGGATGATTGGCACTACTATTGGGCTTTTAGTAGCTATCTTTTTTCCTATTCTTGGAATATTCGGAATCATTATCTGGCCATTCGTTGGTGCTTTGGTAGGTGAATTAATGAACAAGGCTGATCAAAAAACAGCTGTTAAAGCTGCATTTGGTTCTTTTATTGGTTTCCTTACTGGTACTTTTCTAAAATTTTTGGTGGCAATAGTTTTTCTGGGATTGTTTATATCCAAAGCATGGGAATATAAAGGGGTCCTTTTTCACTTTTAAAAAAATAGAACATGAAAAATATTTTTTCTATTACAAAACCGCTTTTCTTTTTAATCTCTTTTTTTAGTTTTTTTACCCAAGCTCAGGAATTAAATATCGCTAAATTGGACAGTCTTTTTGATGCTCTTGAAAAGAATGACCGTTATATGGGAAGTATTGCCATGTCTCTTAACGGCCAAACAATTTACACCAACTCTATTGGGTATGATGATTTTGATTCTAAAAAAGAATCTTCTCTAAATACAAAGTATAGAATTGGTTCTATTTCTAAAATGTTTACATCTGTCCTCATTTTTAAGGCTATTGAAGAAGGAAAAATCAATTTAGAACAAACATTAGACACTTATTTTCCGAGTGTAGAAAATTCAAGTCAAATTACCATTGGCAATCTCTTGAACCATAGAAGTGGTATTTATAATTTCACCAACGACCCTAATTATTTAAGCTGGAACACTCAACCCAAAACCAAGGTGGAGCTTCTTGAAATTATTAAGAAAAATAAAAACGTTTTTAAACCCAATAGTAAAAGTGAATATAGCAACTCTAATTATGTGTTACTGACATTTATTTTAGAGAAAATTTATAAAAAATCCTATACAGAACTTGTGGAAACCTACATAACCGAACCTGTAGGACTAAAGAACACTTATGTTGGTGATAAAATTATTTTGGCCAATAACGAGAGTAATTCTTATAAATATGTGGGTCAATGGGAAAAGGAAAATGAGACCGACATGTCCATCCCTTTGGGCGCTGGTTCTATGGTGTCCAACCCAACAGATTTAAATCAATTTATAGAAGCTCTTTTTGCCCATAAGCTTATTTCAGAAAAAAGTCTTTCCCAAATGACTACCATACAAGATAATTATGGAATGGGCATATTTCAATTTCCATTTTATAAAAAAAAGAGTTTTGGGCATACAGGTGGGATTGATGGTTTTTCTTCTTTTTTGGGATTTATCCCAGAAAATGGCTTGTCAATTTCCTTAATATCTAATGGTTCTAATTATAACGGGAACGATATTTTAATAGGTGCTCTAAGCTGCTTTTATAATAAACCTTATGAAATTCCTGCCTTTTCTTCATTTGAAGTTAGTAAAGAGGATTTAACCAGTTATTCGGGTACTTATTCCTGTTCTCAACTTCCTATTAAAATAACAGCTTCTTCTAAAAATGGCACATTGGTAATCCAAGCAACTGGCCAACCAGAATTTCCTCTGGAAGCCATAGGGAAGCATACTTTTGAAAATAGACAAATTAAGGCTGTTTTGGAATTCGTCCCTCAAGAAAATAAGTTTACGCTAAAGCAAGGAGGTGGAGAATTTCTCTTTAAAAAAGAATAATTACAACCACTGGGTTTTTTCTTCAATAGATCCTTTTATTCCTTCTTGAAGTTCTCCATCATAATATCCCATATAGAAAAACCCCAAGCATTTTTCACCTTCATTAAAATCAAAAAAACCATCCATAAATTTAATAAGTCCAGGAGAGCTCCAGTAACTACCTATTCCCTTCTCGGCACAACAAAGCCACATATTTTGAACAGCCATGGCTGTCGCGGCAATCTCTTCCCATTCTGGCAGGCTTTCATTTGGGTCCCGTTGCATACAAATTGCAATTACAGCTGCTGATTTATTAGGGTTCTCCTGTAATTTTTTAATCGTAATTTCCTTTGGCTTAGCATCTTTTTCTTGGTATGTGTCAGATAAAAATTTCCCCAAAGCCGTTTTACTTTCACCCATCAATACTTTAAACCTCCATGGCTCTGTTTTTTTATGGGTAGGAGCCCAATTCGCTGCCTCCAAAATTTCTTCAATATCAGATTTACTGATTGGTTTATCATTATACTGTGCAGGGAATACGGAGCGTCTCTTCTTTATTAAATCAAAAATCATATCAATTTTATTTATCTATTTAACAATAAATCCAAGCAGTGACCTAATGCCGGATTTCTATTATCCTCTTTCCATAATACGGAAAGAACCGTGCGTTGGGGAATATTCTTCAACTTTATAAATTTCACTTTCATATGAAACCCAAATTGTAAGGAGGTTGGCACCACAGATACACCCAAATTATTTTCTACCATTTTCATGATAGTATGCGCGTTCACAGATTTGTGAACAACGTTTGGCTTAAAACCAGCATCCTGACAAATATCCATCACTGTATCATAATATGTGGGGCTATATTCTTTAGAAAATAGCACGAATGGTTCACTGGCAAGCTGTTCTATACCAACAAAGTCCCTAGTAAGCATGGGGTAACTTTCTGACATAACTACTGAAAAACTGTCTTTAAAAACAGGTTCTGCCGTAAGGCCTTGTGGTATTTTCTTTAGACGTACAAAACCAATATCTAATTTATTTTTTAAAATGGATTCAATTTGCAACCCATTTCCCATTTCTTCTAATTTGGTCTTAATTCCAGGAAACTTATATCTAAGTTTTGAAAATAAATCTGGTATTACGGACTGCATAGCAGAACCCAGAAAGCCAATTCTTACCTCCCCAAAATTTCCAGCTTCAATCAGTTGTAATTGATTTTTTGTTTGCTCCAAATGATTGAACATGTACTCAATTTCACCCTTTAAATAAGTTCCTGCAGGTGTAAGTGAAACTTTTTTATTTTTTCTAAGAAACAATTGCACCTCCAAAATCTCTTCCAGCTGCTTAATTTGCCTACTAAGACCAGGTTGGGAAATGGAAAGTTTAATAGCTGCCTTTCTAAAATGAAGTTCATCGGCAACCGCCATAAAATAATTAAAATGTCTAAGTTGAAGCTGTTGAGCCATAAATCGTAGGTTACCTTTTACTTATTTCATCCAAACTTAGTAAATAAACACAGGATACAAAAAAAGCCTTCCTTTATGGAAAGCCTTTCATTGGTTAAATTACAACACATTGTAATTTTTACCAGCTCCAATTAAAATTGAAGCTCAACACAACAGTGCAAATATAGTAAAGGTTTTTAATTTAAAGGTGCCATTTCTAATTATAGATATTCCCAAATAACCAGACATTTCATTATATTCTAAAAGTTTAAAAACTTTATTCTATCCCTTTTTGTACCTTAAACACCCTTATAAATTGATATTGTTTAAAGATGAATAAGTATACTTCGCTGTTGTTTTTGTTTTCAATAGTCACTTGGGGGCAATCAATAATTGACCGTCAAGCCGTGGTAACAAGACATACAGTACATATTACGGAAGCCGACACTTTGAATTCTCTAACGCTTGGAAACGGGAAATTTGCCATGACAATGGATGTTACTGGCTTACAGACTTTCCCTTCTATATATCAAAAAGGAATTCCTCTGGGAACTATGAGTGAATGGGGCTGGCACAATTTTCCAACTACTGGGAATTATACTATTAAAGAAACCTTACAATCCATAAATTCACATGGAAGGCAAGTGCCCTATGCCCGCCAATGGCCCTCAAGCACAGAAGCTGGAAAAGCATCAGATTATCTTCGTCAAAATCCACATCGCATACATCTAGCCAGCATTGGATGGTTTATTAAAAAAGCAGATGGAACAAGAATAAATATTTCAAAAGTTAAAAAGATAAATCAAAGACTAGATTTATGGAATGGTGAAATTATCAGCAATTTTGAAGTTGAAGGTGTTCCTGTTCAAGTTATTTCCTTTGTTGCCCAAAAAAATGATATTCTAGGAGTAAGAGTAAAGAGCCCCTTAATAAAAGAAGGTCGTATTGGATTGGCCGTTAAATATCCATATCCCACTAATACTTTCTTAGATGAGGCTGCAAATTATGATTCAAACGAATCAAAACGATTAGTCCTAAATCCTATTGATCAAAAAAATATTTCTATTGAAAGAAATATAGATAACACACATTATTTCACTTTTTTATCCTCCTCTATAAACCTTAAGTCTACGCCTAAATACCACGATGGGTTTCAAATAACCCCAGATAAGGATGTAGACACATGGTCTTTCCTGATTAACTTTTCTGAACATAGTAAGAATATAACCTCTACCAATTTTAATGATTTAAGAGAACAAACAATATCTAGTTTTCACTCCTTTTGGAACACGGTAGGAATAATAGATTTTGGAGAAACAAAAGACCCTAGGGCTTTTGAATTGGAACGAAGAATGATACTTTCCCTCTACCTTACCAAAATAAATTGTGGTGGCAGTTCTCCTCCGCAAGAAACAGGATTAACATACAATTCCTGGTATGGAAAACCCCATATGGAAATGAGCTGGTGGCATGGAGTGCATTTTTCATTATGGAACCAACCTGAGGTCTTGGAAAAACAAATGGAATGGTTTTTCAGAAGTAAAGAAACAGCAAAACAACTAGCCAAAAGACAGGGGTTTAAAGGTGTTAGATGGCAAAAAATGACTGATGCTAACGGTGGGGAAACCTCTTCCTCTATAGGGTCTTATCTTATATGGCAACAACCTCACTTTATTTATTTTTCAGAATTAATTTATCAAATAAAAAAAGAGAAGGGCATTCTTGAAAAATATTACCCATTGTTGGAGAAAACAGCAGATTTTATGGCAGATTTTGCATGGTACGACCCAAAATTAAAACGATATATTTTGGGACCAGGAGTTATTCCTGCCCAAGAGAGGTTTGACCCAGAGGTTACCTTTAACCCAACTTTTGAACTTGCTTATTGGAGATGGGGATTGGAAACGGCGCAAAAATGGCGAATAAGATTGGGCATGAATAGAAACAGCAAATGGGATGAAGTTTTGCTGAACCTCTCGTCTTTACCACAAAAAGAAGGTTTATATCTTGCTACAGAAAGCACACCAGATTCTTATACAGAATCAAAATTTATGACAGACCATCCCAGTGTCTTGGCTACCTATGGAATGCTACCAGCTACAAATGACCTAAATAAAGAAGTCATGAAAAATACCTTTGAAAAAATACTTTTAGATTGGAAATGGGACGAAACTTGGGGATGGGATTTTCCAATGACCTCTATGACCGCAACTAGATTAGGGTTTCCAGAAAAAGCAGTAAACACTTTGCTTATGCCAATTTCCACAAATACTTATTTAAAGAACGGACACAACTATCAAAATAAAACGTTGCGATTGTATTTGCCAGGAAATGGTGGTTTTTTAACCGCCTTGGCTATAATGGCTGTAGGCACTTATGAAACAAAAGAAAATATTTCCTCATTCCCAGAAAATTGGAAAGTCAAAATTGAGGGGATTAGCAAATTACATTAAAACACGCCCTTAATTTCTACACAATCAATTTATTGCGTAAATTAATCGAGCAAAATAAAAATCAACCTATGACCATTTCAAGAAGGAATTTTGTTACATCATTGAGCATGCTTGCCGCCAATACGGCATTTCCTATTTCATCATTTAATTTTGATACTTCAAAAAAACTTCGCGTTGTGCTTGTTGGCACAGGAATACGGGGTATAAGCTTTTGGGGGAGAAGACTTGTACAAGAGTATTCAGATATTCTTGAGTTTGTTGGTTTAAGTGATATTAACCCGGGAAGACTGGAGTTTGGAAAAGAATATATAGGTGCAGATTGCCCCACCTTTATAGATTTTGATGAAATGTTGGCCAAGACAAATCCAGATTTACTTATTGTGACCACTAAGGATTCCACGCATCATCAATTTATTATAAAAGGATTGGAAAAAGGGTGTGATGTTCTTACAGAAAAACCACTTACCATTGATGAAGAAAAGTGTCAGGCTATTTTAGATGCAGAAAGAAAATCTGGCAAAAATTTAATTGTTGGTTTTAATTATCGCTGGAGCCCTTATAGTACTAAAATAAAAGAACTACTTGCTAATAATGCCATAGGAAAACTAACTTCAGTAGATTTTCATTGGTATTTAAACACCTATCACGGTGCTTCCTATTTTAGAAGATGGCACGGACAAAAAGATGAAGGAGGTTCATTATGGGTACACAAATCCACACATCACTTTGATTTACTTAATTGGTGGATAGACTCTGACCCCAATGAGGTTTTTGCTTATGGTGATTTAGAACATTATGGTTCTAACGGTCCTTTTAGAGGTAGCAATTGCAGAAGTTGTGAGCATAAAACCAAATGCGATTTTCATATGGACATTACCAAGGATAAACACTTAATGGATTTATATGTAGCCCATGAGAAGCATGATGGATATATTAGAGACAATTGCTTGTTTAGGAATGAGATTGATATTTATGATAAAATGTCGGCCCAAGTAAGGTACACCAACAACGTCACCTTAAATTACTCGCTTACCACCTATTCTCCATATGAAGGTTGGAAGGTTGCCTTTAATGGTACTAAAGGAAGGATTGAAGCCTGGTTAGACATTCCCTATCATGAAAACATAACTGTAAACCAGGCAGAAATGCACGCCAAAGAAATGGAGCAATCTGCTATGGACGATGTTAAAAACGAGCCTATTATAGTTCATAAACTTTGGAAAGATTTTGACGTTGTCAATGTTCCCACAGAAAAAAGCGGTCATGGTGGTGGAGATGGTCGTTTACAGGATAAAATTTTTAAAACTGCTGACACAAAAGACCCTTACGACAGAGCTGCAGGAAGTAGAGACGGTGCTATGTCCATTTTAATTGGCATTGCCGCTAGAAAAAGTATTGAATCTGGAAATCCGATAAAAATTGGTGAATTGACCGATTTAGAACCTATGGAAAAAAGAATTATCTAGTTCTAATGGATTACTTCTAGTGTTTTGGTAATACCGTTGTCCATGATGCTCTGAGTATAGTTAGCTACTGTATTTGATAATCCTGGAATTTCATTCAGGTTTTCTTGCCATATTTTTTCATTGGATAATATCGAGGTAATCATTTCAATCAAGGTAAATTCCTTTGAATCATACTTTCCCCAAGTCATTGAAAAGAAGGTAACAACCTCAGGTATGTCTTTTACGGATATTTCTTTCTTTTGATACACTCCTTTGTAAAAGCAAATTAAAGCTGATAATGCAAACACAATTCTTTTAGGCAAATTATGTTCTATGACTATATATTCTTTTAATGTTGGTAGTAATCTAGTTACAAACTTGGAAGTGCTATTCAAAGAAATACTAAGTAGCTGATGCTTAATTGTTTTATTTCTAAATCGATTAAGAACATCTAAAACAAATACTTTTTTCACTTTATCCGAAAAAGCCAATGTTGTGCAAACTTCATTAAGTAGCAAAGCTTCTATATAGAAACACAATGCCTTGTTTTCCATAACATCACTTACCAAATTCAACCCAGTTAAATACCCCACAGGAACCATAGCTGTATGAGCTCCATTAAGAATTTTTACCTTCATTTCTCGGTAAGGTTTTAAGTCCTCAACAAATTGAACGCTTAAGTCTGTTTGGTAAAACGGAAGTTCTTTTTGTATTTCTTTTGGCGCTTCAATAATCCAACTGTGGTAATACTCTCCAGCTACCAATAAATCATCTTTATACCCTAATTCTTCTTGGATTTTACTAGCTCTATCCTTTGGATATCCAGATACAATTCTATCTACCAGCGTATTACAGAAATAATTATATAATTGAATCCAATCTTTAAATCCCTTTTCAAGATTCCATAAATCCGCGTATTGTAAAATAGTTTTCAGCAAAACAGATCCATTGTTTTCAATAAGTTCACAGGGTAAAAAAATACATCCTTTTGTTGCGTCCCCATTAAAATACTGAAACCGATGATGTAGCCATAGTGTTAATTTTGCCGGGAATTCTTTAGGTGGAACATCATCTTTTTTATCATTTTTATTAAATACTATTCCGGCTTCTGTTGTATTGGAAACTATAAAGCGAATAGTTTCATTTTCTGCCAAACTCATATATACTTCCCATTCCAAATATGGATTTATAATCTGCTGAACACAACTTATCAGTTTCTTTTTTTGAACAAGTTTTTCATTTACAATCCCATCTAAAACAACAGTAAAAAGACCTTCTTGGTCCCTAAATTCTTCATAATTTCCTCTTTCAGTTGGCTTAACGATTGTGACACCTGCATTAAAATTTGCTTCTTCATTAAGAATCTGTATCATCCAATCCACAAAAGCCTTCAGAAAATTACCGCCACCAAATTGCATTACCTTAATTGGTGGTTCCGAGTTATTTTCTAGTAAACTTCTATTTAGTTTTTGCATTAATCTCTTATAATGAAACGCCTCGTCTCCATGGAATAAAATCTTTCTGGCTATTTGCAACAGCCTTTGCAACAATATTTCCACTTGCCACATCTATAATATACTCCAACATTTTAATTCCCATAGAAGCAATGGTATCTTCTCCAGTAATTACAGTACCCGCATTAATATCAATAATATCGTTCATCTTCTTATTTAATGTGGTATTTGTAGCTATTTTAACTACTGGCGCAATTGGATTTCCTGTAGGTGTTCCCAATCCTGTTGTAAAGGCAATAATATTACAACCAGAACCCGCCAGCCCTGTAGTACTTTCCACATCGTTCCCAGGTGTACACAGTAAATTCAGCCCAGGTTTAGTAATTTTTTCTGCATAATCCAATACTTGGACAACTGGTGAAGTACCCCCCTTTTTGGCCGCTCCTGCAGATTTCATGGCATCGGTAATAAGTCCGTCTTTTATATTCCCAGGTGATGGATTATTTTCAAAACCAGAACCTACTGCAATAGCGGCATTGGAATACGACCTCATAATATGTGCAAACTTCTTTGCATCTTCTTTAGTGGTACATCTATTGATTAATTCCTGCTCCACACCATTAAGTTCAGGGAACTCAGAAAGCACAGCAGTTCCTCCCAGCGCAACTAATAAATCTGATGCATAGCCTAAGGATGGATTGGCAGAAATTCCTGAAAAACCATCTGAACCTCCACACTCTAACCCCAAAACCAACTTACTTAAAGGGGCTGGTTTACGCTCTATTTTGTTTGCTTCAGTTAAACCAATAAATGTTTTTTTAACAGCCTCTTCAATTAGGTTTTTCTCCGTTTTAAGTTTTTGCTGTTCTAAATAGTAAATAGGTTTAGAGAAATTTGAATTTTTTGCTTTTATAGCCTTTTCTAAAAGTTCAATTTGAGCATTTTGGCAGCCTAAACTCAGGATAGTAGCACCCGCGACATTGGGGTTTGTAATATACCCTGCCAATAAATTACACAAGGTTTCAGAATCTTGTCTTGTTTCACCACAACCTCTATCGTGTGTTAAAAACTGAATCCCGTCTACATTAGTGAAAACTCTATTCTGTTCTACCTCTTCCTTTGTTGTAACAATTGGTGTGTTGTATAATTCTTCGGAGGAAGCTCCTTCCTTATATCCATTTATTAAACTTGAAACATCTACCGAAAAATCTTTGTTAGTATTGTACCCCAAAGCATCGGATAATATCTTTTCCAATACTTCAACATTCTTATTCTCACAAAAAACCAATGGAATTACTAGCCAATAATTTGCAGTGCCAACACTGCCATCAGCTCTGTGATACCCCTTAAATGTAGTATTCTCAAATTTTGAAACATCTGGTTTTGACCATGAATATTTCTCTGAAGATTCTTGATATTCTGATGCTGCATGCTTTACATTGTTAGTTGTAATTGCATATCCTTTAGGAATATTAGCTATTGCCCGCCCTATTAAAACACCATACATAATTATCTGATCTCCAACACCAAAATTGGTTAATGTAAACTTGTGTTTTCCCTTAATGGTTTCTTTTAAAAGAATTTCTTGATTGTTCACAATTGCTTTTGAGCCTTTGCCCATATCAAACAAAGCAACAGCAACATTATCTTTAGGATCTATTTGCAAATAAGTTTTTGACATTAAGGTTGGTTTATAAATGAAAGAATCTCAAAATATAAATCTACAATAAATGAATGCACAAAAAAAGCCTTTAGCATATGCAGAAAAGCTTATCCTTATAATAAGAATGATTAGAATTTACATCTGCACCACCTTTTTAATTGGTTTTACAACAAAAATAGTTGCTACCCCAAAGAAGATTTTAGTTTTGCACCCAACCAATATCAATATCAATGAAAAACATTTGTCTTACATTCTTCTTAATTTTTTTAGGAATAGGGCTGCATGCCCAAGAAGGGTTTAAACTCGGAATTCAAGGTGGATTGCCATTCAATGATTTTAATAATGAAGTAAGTCTATCTGTTGGGCTAGATGTTGGATATGTTTGGACACCAGCAGAATTCTTAGACCTTGGTATTATGACAGGGTTTATTAATGGTTTTGCAGAAACCTTTCATTCTGATGTGATACTTACAGACTTGCCCAATGTTCAATTTGTTCCTGTTGCTGGTTCTATAAGAATATGGCCATCAAACTCTTTCTCTTTGGGGGTTGAGGCTGGCCAAGCTTTTGGCATAAATGAAGACAATGAGGGTGGACTATATCTTAGACCTCTTATAGGATACTTAATGGGTCCTAAAACTGAGGTAAATGTATCTTACACTACTATAAAATTAGACAACAAATCTTGGACAACTGTAACCCTTGGAATACTCTATACGTTTAAATCCGATTGGTAGAAACCTCTAGCTAAACAAACACTGCTTTTACAATAAAATAAAATATTGAGGGGCAGAGAAGACATCCTAAGCCTGTATAAAAAGTGGCCGTAAAAGCTCCATAAGGTACAAGTTTGGGATCTGTGGCAGCCAATCCTGCCGTTACGCCACTTGTGGTACCTATCAATCCCCCAAAAACTACTGCAGAATGTGGATTGTTCAACCCAATGGTTTTGGCAACCAAAGGAGTGCAAATAGTGGCGACAATAGTCTTTACAATACCCGTAGCAACACTAATTGCAATAATCTCAGAACTTACTCCCAATGCGGACCCTGTAATGGGGCCAACAATATAGGTGCATGCACCAGCCCCAATCGTGGCAAGTTCTTCAGGGTTTTCATATCCCATAAAATATGCCATAACAACACCAAGAAAAAAAGAAAAAAAGACGCCCATAAACAACGAAACTACCCCGGCAAATCCTGCGCTCTTTATCTTATTTATGTCCACACCCATAGCGGTTGCAACAACGGTAAAATCTCTTAGCATTGCGCCTCCCAATAATGCCATACCTGTAAATAAAGGAATGTCCGAAATTCCTTTTTTATTTCCAAAAAAAGCAAGTGACAAACCCAATATGACAGCAATGGCCACACCTGGAATTCGATTGTTGGTTAAAATTTTTGATATCCAAAACGAGAACAACATGATAAGCCCAACAAATAAAAATGCAAATATTAGCCCGTTCTTTGCTATGACCTTGTCTATAATTTCAATCATTCTCTTTGCTTTTTGGAAGCTCTTTTTTTCCAATCTTGGAAATTAGCGGCACTAAAAAAAAAGCTCCAATGGTGACAATGACTCCTGCCACAAGGGCAATCAACCCCCCTGAGACGGCCGCTTTCACATTTAAGGTTGCTGCCATAGCAACTATCACCGGAATGTACATGGCACTCCAAAACAATATACCTGCTGTGGTTTCAGTTTTCATCCATCCCTTTTTCCTCATATAGGAATTTGAAAAAATGAGCAATATCATTGCAAATCCCACACCCCCAACATCACTATCAACACCTACAACTTTTCCAACAAGATTTCCAAGGAATTTTCCAACTAAAAAACATAATGCCAACAAAGCAACCCCATATATTTTCATAACCTTCTTATAAAAACATTTTTTTTAGCTCATTCTTCGTTACTTTCCCCATTACATTTCTAGGTAGATTTTTTTGAAAAATATATGTTTTAGGTAATTTATACGAAGGCAATTTTTCTTTGAGCCAATCCTTTAGCTCATCAAGGTTAAGTTCATCTGATGAAAGAATTAAACTTGCTCCAATAATTTCACCCCATTCCTCATTAGGGATGCCAACTACTCCACAGTCTTTTACCAAAGAATGTGAGCGTAAAACTTCTTCTATTTCCAATGCAGAAATTTTATAGCCCCCAGATTTGATAATATCAACAGAATTTCTTCCAAGAATTCTATAACTACCATTACTATATGTTGCAATATCCCCTGTTTTAAACCATCCATCAGGGGTAAAAGTATCCTTTGTGGCTTGGGGTCTTTTCCAATATTCCTTAAATACGTTTGGTCCCTTGACCTGAATTTCACCTGAAGCTCCTTCATTAATTTCATTATTGTTCCCGTCTGCCAACCTAATTTGAACTTGGGGCAGAGGCTGTCCAATATGGCCTGGCCTTCTTTCCCCATCATATGGATTGCTTATGGCCATTCCCATTTCTGTCATTCCATAACGTTCCAATAAAGTATGTCCGCTTATTTGTTTCCAATTATTCATTACAGAAATAGGAAGTGCTGCCGATCCAGAAACCATTAATCTAAACTTTTGCAAGGCCTTTGAAATCTGTTTTTGTCTTTCTTTGTTTAAAGTATTATAGTGAGCAATTAGCTTGTAATATATTGTAGGAACGGCCATAAAAACATTAACGTCTCCTTCACTAAAAATACCAAAAACCTTATCGCCATTAAACTTGTTGAGAAACTCACAACAAGCCCCAGACCATAGGGCACAACTCAATACATTGACAATACCATGAACATGGTGCAAGGGTAGCACATTTAAAATATGGTCCTTTTGGCTCCATCCCCAAGAGCCTACCAAGGAAGTTATTTGAGCTTCAATATTCATATGCGTGGTGACCACACCTTTAGGGTTGCCAGTTGTTCCACTGGTATATAAAATCATTGCTCTCTGATTAGGGTCAACATTAGGCAAAGTCCCTTTTTTCGGGCTGAATTTTTCAGACTGAAGAAATATAATTTCTGTCGAGATTTTTAATGGCGATAGAAGCAATTCAAATTCTTTGGAATAAACAATTGTAGAGGCATTGGTATCCTCAATCACATATTCTATTGAAGATAATGGATGCTTGGTACAAAGAGGGACTACTATTCCGCCAGCCCGCCAGATTCCCCATTGTATAGCTACATACTCAAACCCTGAAGGTACAAGAAAGGCAATTCTTGCTTCACCAAGGTCTTGCTTTCCATTTAAAAGTGTTAGTGCAACATTTTCAGAAGCTTCTAAAAGTTGTTGATAGGTATAAGAAACACCTCCACTTTTAATTGCGATATGTTTACTATTATTCTGGGCATTTTGAATTAAAGTAATCATTATAGTTAGTTATGCTGGCTTAAGATAAGTAAAATTAGTTGAAATTCTTAGCAGACTTTAAGGTTGCTTTCTAAATAAAGATGGCCTGCGCTTTTAACTTTATTGGATGTTGAAAGAATAATAAATTTCAACCCATACCTCATTTGGTTCGTGAGCCGATTAGAAGTTCTATTCGGCTCATATAATACAATAGTCAATTAAAAATAAACCTTTCAAACTAATTTGTTAAGGGAAACAAAAAAACCTTCAACAAATGTTGAAGGTTTTTTGCGGTCTGGACGGGACTCGAACCCGCGACCCCCTGCGTGACAGGCAGGTATTCTAACCAACTGAACTACCAGACCGTGCTTTAATAGCGGTTGCAAATATACATTGCTTATTTAATTGCACAAACAAATTTTTTAAAATTCTTTTTAAAGAAAATTTTGCCTTTCAACCATATAGGTATTCAAAACCTTAGAAAAATTAGAGCTTATATCAACATCCACATATTTTATTTTGTACTGTCCACATTTTAACTTAAGCTCAGTAAAATAGGATTTTACACTTTCTTCATAGGAATCTTTAACAGTATCTGCATATAAATCTATGTGGTCACCGGTCTCCACATCCACAAAACGCTTGGGCGTATTTTCAAAATCAAAATAAAATTCTTTATCCTTATCTAGAAGATGAAATAATACTACCTCATGCTTGTTATATTTTAAATGACGAAGTGCATCAAACAATTTTTCATCATCTGTCTCAGTCTGGAACATATCTGTAAACAGAAAAATAAGACTACGCCTATGGATTTTTTCAGCTATCTGATGTAAATAGGTATAAGTCTCTGTTTTCTTTGCAGGATTGGTGTCCAAACTCACCTCACTCAATTTTGCCAAAAGCATTTGATGGTGGCGCTCGCTGTTTTTTTCTGATGAATAAAAATTATAGGTATCAGAAAAAATACTTAGTCCAATAGCATCTCGCTGTTTTTTAAGAACGTTCATAAGAGCAGCAATTGCCAAAACTCCAAAACCAATCTTATTTAAATTGTCTATCTCTAAGTTTTCAACCTGTGGATAGTACATAGAGGCCGAATTATCTAAAATCATGTGGCAACGAAGATTAGTTTCTTCTTCATAGCGCTTGGTATACAATTTATCGGTCTTTGCAAAAAGTTTCCAATCTATATGTTTGGTGCTTTCTCCGCTGTTATAAATTTTATGTTCCGCAAACTCTGCTGAAAATCCATGAAAAGGACTCTTATGAATGCCACTAATAAAGCCTTCAACCACCTGCTTAGCTAATAATTCCAGATTTTGGAATAAGGATCCTTTATTTAATTCTGATTGAAAGTTCATTCTACTGTTTGTTCAACTAAGATAAAATAAAAAGGGTTGGCAAATGCCAACCCTTTCTTAAACTGTATATTTCTATTATTTACAATACTGCATCAATTGCATCTGTATACACTTTCTTTGGTGATACACCAACTTGTCTATTTACAATTTCCCCTCCTTTAAATACAAGTACGGTAGGAATGTTTCTTACTCCATATTTTGCTGCAAATTCTTGATTGGCATCTACATCTACTTTACCAACTACAGCTTTCCCTTCATATTCGGTACTTACTTCATCAATAATTGGTCCAACCATTCTACATGGTCCACACCAAGCTGCCCAAAAATCTACTACTACTGGTTTATCACTTTTTAAGACTACTTCGTCAAAAGTAGCATCTGTTATTTCTAATGCCATGTTTTTAATTTTAAGTATTACGCAAATTTAGTCAATTATTTGGCTCTTTCCTTACCTAACGTTTATTGGTTTTAACTATTGCATCATCAAGATTTTATATATAAGAAAAGGCTACCCAACAAGGTAGCCTTTTTTATAAAATAATACTTTCTTGGAATTAACCCTTGTGGTGTCTTCTACCTTTTCTTAACTCTATTTCTACTACTGTTCCATCCATTTTAGTCAAGGTGGCAACATTATCACAAGTACCATCACCATAATCCAAAACTGCCGTTCCCTCTGCATTGGTATATTCTTTAACACCAGAGGCAAAATAATGACACTCAGCAGGTTTTACCAATGGAGTTGTTGTTTCTAATGAAAAAGATGCTCCTGAAGCATTTGTGAACTCAAATGAAGCAGTTACGGTCAATTCATTATCTGACCAAGTATCTGTATCTGCACCGGCTGTTACCTCAACAGTTCTATTCCCTTGTTTGGTAACCATTCCTTCTTCGGTTTCTATACTAATATCAACCATTCCGGACATTTGAGGGTTTCCATTCTCATTCTCTGGAGTATATGTAAAAGTTCTTGACCCATTTACCACATATCCATTAACAGAGAAGTTTTGAAAAGTAATAGAACGTTCCCTACTAGCTTCATTCATAGATTTTATAATAGTAATGGCGCCAGATATTGCGTTTCCTCTTCTATCTGTACAATCTTCTTCAAAAATGATATTAATTGTCATGGAAACATCGGTAGTTTCCATTTCAATTATTACACAATCATTGAAAAACCCAAAATGATGTGGGTCACCTTTACCAACAGTGGAAGTATAATCCAAAAATCCTCCCGAATACAAAATGGATTGATCCATAACATCTTCAACTTCTTCTATGGAAGCTTCAAGGGCTACAGATTCTGTTATGCTTAAATCAGTTGTCTCTGCAACTTCATTTTCTTTCTCACATGAAGCGAACATTACAACAAATACTACTAAAATAGACGTAAAAAATTTATAAGATTTCATAAAAGTTTGGGTTTAAATTAATTGTTTTAATCTATAACAATTACCTAAGGATAAACCCTACTTTGAAAAATGTTAAAAATTCAATGAAAATTAATTCAATTTATAATGTACATCGCTCTCCTCTAAAACAGACAATAGTTCACTTGTAATATGTACTTTTTGTTTTCTTGCAGAAAGACTCACTTTTATTTCTTCTTCCATCTCATAAACCACAAAATTTAATAAGTGGCTTCCAGAATGAGAAACTAAAGTATTTTTAAGCTGATGAATATTTTCTTCTTTTAGAGTAGCTACATCCAATTTAATGGTGAGTTTTTTAGCATATGCATCCATTACATCTTGTAATTGCTTAAAATCATTGTACTGTAAACGCGGATCTCCCTTTTTCCCTGTTTCCCTATTGACCCAACCTTCACGCACAAAAACTTTTATAAAAGCAAAAGAATTGATCATTAAGAAATGACGAAATTTTAAATATTCCTCTCCAAAAATTCTGAACTCAAAAGAATCTGTATAATCTTCCAAAGTGAACAAAGCCCATCCTTTTCCATTCTTGGAAACGCGATGTTGCACATCTGTTATCACCCCAGCAAAAACAAGTTCCCTGTTTACATACTCCTCCAGACTGGTGAAATAAGATACATTGGCATTGCAAAACGCCTTTATTTCAGTTTTAAAATCGTCCAAAGGGTGTCCAGAAAGATAAATCCCCACTACTTCTTTCTCCCTTCTTAACTTCTCCATAGTACCCCATTCATCACATGGCGGAACCACTGGTTCTGGTATTTGGGCTTCACTTATTCCCCCAAACATATCCATTTGCGATGAGTTTTGGTTTTCTTGAAATTTGGCAGCCGACTTTATGATTTTTTCCAAAAAGATTACTCCATCCCCATCATTATGGAGATATTGAGCCCTATGGGAATCCCCCAAAGAGTCAAAACCACCGGCCAGTGCCAAGTTTTCAAAGGCTTTTTTGTTGGCTGCCCTTAAATCCACCCTTTTTGCCAAATCAAAAACCGACTTATAAGGTCCGTCTTCTTTTCTGTTCTCAACGATGGTTTCAACAGCACTTTTACCTACACCCTTTATAGCGCCCATACCAAAACGAACCGCATTATTCTTATTTACTGCAAATTTGTAATAAGATTCGTTTACACAAGGTCCTAAAACATCTAAGCCCATTCGCTTACATTCCTCCATGAAAAAGGTTACCTGTTTAATGTCATTCATGTTATTGGACAATACCGATGCCATGTACTCTGCTGGATAATGTGCTTTTAAATAAGCTGTTTGGTATGCTATATAGGCATAGCAAGTTGAGTGGCTTTTGTTAAAGGCATAGGATGCAAAGGCTTCCCAATCTTTCCAAATTTTTTCCAATACATCCCTTGGGTGCCCATTTTTTTCACCACCATCCAAAAATTGGGGTTTTAGTTTTTGTAGTAATGCAAAAATCTTCTTCCCCATCGCCTTTCTTAAAACATCGGCATCACCTTTAGAGAAACCTGCTAATTTTTGGGAGAGTAGCATCACCTGTTCTTGGTAAACAGTAATACCGTAGGTGTCTTTTAGGTATTCTTCCATTTCTGGAAGGTCATAGGTAATTTCCTCACTGCCATTTTTACGGGCAATAAAACTAGGAATATATTCCATTGGACCAGGACGGTACAAAGCATTCATTGCAATAAGATCATCAAACACTGATGGCTTTAAATCCTTCATGTGCTTTTGCATTCCCACGGATTCATATTGAAATATCCCCACTGTATCTCCTTTTTGGAAAAGTTCATAGGTTTTTTCATCATCCAATGGAAAATCATCTGGAACCAAGTCTATTCCATGCTTAGCTTTCACAATTTTAACAGTGTCCTTGATAAGTGTCAAAGTTTTAAGACCAAGAAAATCCATTTTTAAGAGGCCCGCACTTTCTACAACTGAATTGTCAAACTGGGTCACATATAAATCTGAATCCTTGGCTGTAGCCACAGGTACAAAATTGGTAATATCATCAGGGGTTATGATGACCCCACAAGCATGAATTCCAGTGTTGCGGAGTGAACCTTCCAACACACGGGCCATATTAACGGTTTCGGCCTCCAAATCATCCCCTTCAGAAATATTTAATAAATGATTGACTTTCTCTAAATCCTCTGACCTAAATTTCTTTTTAAGCTCGGCATCTGGCACCCCAAATATTTTTCCCAATTTGGACATTGTAGGAATCAATTTAGCTATTCTGTCTGCATCATTCAAAGGTAAATCTAACACTCTGGCCGTATCTCTAATAGAAGATTTTGCCGCCATGGTACCATAAGTAATAATCTGCGCCACTTGGTTGGCTCCATATTTATTAATTACATAGTCCATGACCCTGCCCCTGCCTTCATCATCAAAATCTATATCAATATCTGGCATGGAAACCCTGTCCGGATTTAAAAAACGCTCAAAAAGTAAATCATATTTAAGCGGATCTATGTTGGTGATTTTTAAGCAATAAGCAACTACAGAGCCTGCAGCAGAACCCCTTCCAGGTCCTACAGACACATCCATATTTCTTGCCTCGCGAATAAAATCCTCTACAATTAAAAAGTATCCTGGATAGCCAGAGTTTTCTATGGTCTTTAATTCAAAATCAATCCGCTCCTTAATTTCTGGGGTAATTTCATTATACCGTTCTTTTGCCCCTAAATATGTTATATGGTTTAAATAGGCATTTTCTCCTCGCTTACCTCCATCAATAATATCTTCTTCAATTTTAAACTCCTCGGGAATATCAAACTTGGGCAGCAGCACATCCCTTGCCAATTCATAGGGTTCAATTTTATCTACTACTTCCTGTATGTTTAAAATGGAGTCTGGCACATCTTGGAAAAGCTCTTTCATCTCATTGGAAGACTTAAAATAGTATTCTTGATTTGGCATTCCATAACGATAACCGCGACCGCGACCAATAGGTGTAGCTTGCTTTTCGCCATCCTTTACACATAATAAAATATCATGGGCATTGGCATCTTCCTTAGCACAATAATAGGTGTTGTTGGTGGCAACTAATTTTACATCATGCTTTTTGGCAAACTGTATCAAAACTTGATTTACTCTATTTTCCTCTTCCTGACCATGACGCATAATTTCCATATACAAATCATCTCCAAACTGTTCTTTCCACCACAAAAGGGCCTCTTCTGCTTGATTTTCACCAACATTGAGAACTTTTGATGGGACCTCTCCATAAAGGTTTCCCGTAAGGACAATAATATCTTCTTTATACTGCTCTATAACTTTACGGTCTATTCTTGGCACATAATAGAATCCTTCCGTATAGGCAATGGAGGACATTTTTGCCAGATTATGGTAGCCGTTCTTGTTTTTGGCAAGCATTACTATTTGATACCCATAATCCTTTACATTCTTATTGGTATGGTCGTCGCATACAAAGAATTCACACCCAATTATAGGCTTTATTTCCTGTTCATCACAGGTTTCTCCCTTTTCAAGGGCTTCAGCAATTTTTTGTTTTATCTGTCCATTATGCGCTTTTACTTCTTTAACAAAATGAAAAGCACCCATCATATTGGCGTGGTCCGTTAATGCTACCACCGGCATTTTCTCTTTTGCCGCAACTTGCACCAGATCCTTTACACTACATGTTGACTGCAACACAGAGAATTGAGAGTGGTTGTGCAAATGCACAAATTGAGCATCAGCTAAGGTTTTTATATTCTCTTTTATCTCATCTTGAGAAACTTGAGCCGTATCCTTATCCCATAAATTATCAGCAATTTTCTTTGATGCTTTTTTTAGATTGATGTGTTTTAAACCAATAAGCTGAATCTCTTGGGGGTTGGCTTCAGAGAAATTTTGAAAATAATCGGGTTGAACATCTAACTGCTCAATAGTATATTGTTGTTTTCTAACCAATTCTAAAAAACAACGCGTTGTAGCTTCTACATCCGCAGTTGCATTATGTGCCTCACCAAAAGGTTCACCGAATAAAAATTGATGCAACTCTGTTAATGTAGGCAACTTAAACTTACCTCCACGCCCGCCAGGAATTTGGCACAATTGGGCAGTGTGCTCCGTACAGGTGTCCAGAACGGGTAGTTCCTGCAAAGGGTTTTCCACTTGCAACCTATGGAATTCTGCCCCCATAATATTAAGGTCAAAACCCACATTTTGCCCAACAACAAACTTAGTCTTGGACAATGCATCATTAAATTTTTTTAAAACTTCAACTAGCGGAACACCTTGTTCTTGGGCTAATTCTGTAGAAATTCCATGTATTTTTTCTGCATCAAAAGGAATATTAAAGCCCTCTGGTTGTACCAAATAGTCCTGATGCTCCAACAAATTCCCCATGGCATCGTGCAACTGCCAAGCAATCTGTATGCAACGGGGCCAATTATTCGTATCCGTTATGGGAGCATCCCAACGTTTGGGTAAACCTGTAGTTTCCGTATCAAAAATTAAGTACATAAAATGGGTTGTTTCCTATTCATAAAAAGGAGTATAAATTTATTGAAATCATTCTTCATAGAAAAGATGAGTTATAAGCAGTTATCAACGCTATATTTAATATTTTGATATTTATAAAATTATGTTGTGGATTTATAGAAAACTTGTATATTTGCAGCCCTTAAAAAGGAGTAAAAAGAATTAATAACAGGGGTCGGGCACCCAACAAAATTAATATGATATGCCAGTTAGAATTAGATTACAAAGACACGGTAAAAAAGGAAAACCATTTTATTGGATCGTAGCAGCGGATTCTCGCGCTAAAAGAGACGGTAAATTTTTGGAAAAATTGGGGACTTATAACCCAAACACTAATCCAGCAACAATAGACGTAAATGTAGATGGTTCTGTAAAATGGCTGCAGAACGGTGCACAGCCATCTGATACTGCCAAAAGAATCTTATCTTACAAAGGAGTACTTTTAAAGCATCATCTATTGGGTGGTCTTGCAAAAGGTGCTTTGACCGAAGAGCAAGTTGAAGAAAAATTTGCTGCTTGGTTAGAAGAAAAAGCAAAATCTGTTGCTGCTAAAACAGACGGTTTAGATAAGGCAAAAGCTGATGCAAAAGCAAAAGCCCTTAAAGCTGAAAAAGAAGTAAGTGAAAAACGTTTGGCTGTTACTGCTGAAGAAGAAGTAACTGAAGAAGCCGAGGCAGTAGTTGAAGAAGTTGCCGAAGCTGTTGAGACAGCTACTGAGGAGGTAGTAGAAACTGCTGAAGCTGCTGTTGAAGAGGTTGCCCCAGTTGTGGAAGAAGCTACTGAAGCTGTTGAAACTGCAGTTGAAGAAGCTGCACCAGCTTCTGAAGAAGCCGCTCCTTCTAAAGAAGAAGAATAATTTTATAGACGATGCAAAAGGAAGATTGTTTCTACCTAGGCAAAGTCGTTTCAAAATATAGTTTTAAGGGTGAGGTACTAGTAAAATTAGATGCCGATGAGCCCGAGATATATGAAAATATGGAATCAGTATTTGTTTCAGTAGGAAACAATCTGGTTCCATTTTTTATTGAAAAATGCGTGCTTCACAAGTCCAGTTTGTTGCGTATTCGCTTTGATGAAGTAAAAACGGAAGAGGATGCAGACAGAATTTTAAAAGCTGAGCTTTACTTACCTTTGCAATTCCTTCCCAAACTTACAGGCAATAAATTTTACTATCATGAGGTCATTGGTTTTGCACTTGAAGATAGTACGCATGGTAATATTGGCAGTATTGTAAGTGTAAACGATACCACATCCCAAGCATTATTTGAAGTTGAAAAAGATGACAAACAATTATTGATTCCTATCAATGATGAAATCATTACCAAGGTGGACAGAAAAAACAAAACTGTTTTTGTGACCACCCCTGAAGGGTTGGTGGATTTGTATTTAAATTAGATTGTCATTCCAGCCTTTGCCGGGATAACAAAAACCTCTCGACTCCGCTCGAGGAGACAAAACTTATTTTACCAATCCAAAAATTTCCATTTCTCTCATAGTCCATGGAATATCATCTTCACTTTCTATGTCTTTAGATAATACTATTCTTAAAAATTTACCCGATGTAGGCTCAAAAGAAAGTTTCATGTCTATTTCTTCACCAAGACCTTCATATACCGTATTCCAAGAAGTTCCATCTTGAGACACTTGAACTTCAAAATTTCTGGGGAAGGTATCCAATGGTGGTAATCTTCTTCCTCTCCATACATTAGGGCAAATAAAATGCAACTCTGTTACTTTAGTCTCTTCTGGAAATTCAATTTGAAAATACATACCGCTTTTCTGCTTTTCCCCAGTTGTCCATCCCTCCAAGTTAAAAGCGCTACGCTCAGATGCTTTTCCGCCAATACGGTTTGGAGCTTTATGACTCGCTGTTACTTTCCAATTGCTTGTTGGTTCTAACAATTGAGGTACAGATGCCATTAAAGCATCATAGGTATAAGGGGTTGTTTGTTCAGCCGTGGCTGCACGTACTCTTGCCACGTCCCCAGCGGTAACCATTGGCGCTTCATTGGTCAGATTTATTCTAATATAAGATGCAATAGCTGCTATCCAATCATCAGATTGTTCGGGATTACCAACCATAATACCACCGGCATAGGTTTTCCCATCCATAGGCCCTGTCATACCTCGCAATATTGTTTTAATGGTATAGTCAGGGTGCGATTGCACACGTAAGGAACCTGCCAATGGTGGAGCCATAAGTCCATCACCAACTGTTATTCCTGTACCATTATTACCATGACAGGTAACACAAAGTTCATTAAATATAACCGAGCCTTCTTCGAGCACTTCCTTATCGGCATCCGTAATTTCTGGCCCAGCATTTATAAAAAAGTTATTAATTACCGGTGGCTCAATAAGTTTTTCACCCACAAGCTGTACTCCTGCAGCCTTATTGGCTTCCATTGTACTTTTAATATTTTCTTCTACCGCTGGCATTTTTAGCAAATTGGCAGACATCATGGCCTGGATAACTACATCTATATTTTCATCATTAAACAATTTGTAATAATCATCCGTTAAGCTTTTATTGCCTTTTTTGTATACAGATTCACCTACTCTTAAAGCTTGAATTCTAATTTTTGGATTGGCATCCGTATACAAGCTTTTTATTAAGTCGGCCTTAACAGCACCCAATCCTTCCAAAGACCAAAGCGCATGTGTTCTTTCTAAGGGGTTTTTACTGTTTTTAACTAAAGCTTCTAACTTTGGTACTACAGATAAATCTTTAGACATTACAATTAATTGCTGCGCCTTATCTCGCCACCAGCCATTAGGATGATTTAAATGCTCTACTAGTTCTGCAGGAGTTTCCTCAAACATTCTAGGCTGTGTTTTATCACGCCCTTTATCTTGATGTGTAATACGCCAAACACGACCTAATCCTACCACTTTATCTAATTGATACTGCTCTATTTTAGCTCTTAAATAAGACCCTTTTTGTGCCCATTGCCCTTCTTGTATAATACCGTGGTACATGTCTACAATATACATGCTTCCGTCTGGCGCAGTTGCCATATCTACTGGTCTAAACAAAGGATCGGTTGATTTTAAAAATTCTGATTTTTGGTCTTGGTACACGTTATGAAGTGTTGTTAAACCTTCTGTAACCACAGGGTTTATCTGCCTAACTATCCGTGCTACAGGTTCTCCATAAAAATATTGACCATATATATCTTTTGGTAATCTATCACCTCTATAAACATCATTACCAGATGAACCAGTAACTCTATTTAGACTCCCGTCTGGGCGTCTAATTGCTGCCATACCGCCTTGCATGTCTTCAATCTTAACAGGAGCTCCCCAAGGCACTTCAAAACCTTCGGCAAATTGCTCTTCATAATCAAAAGTTCCATATACTATTGGAAACTGAAAATAGGAAGGTAAGCCACTAGAGCCTCCTTGGAACCATAATTTTCCATCATCATCATGAGTAACACCCCATTGTGCTCTATTAAATCCAGTTTTTTCTCGTATTACCCCGTCTGGTGTTTCTTTTACCCTAAAGGCATTCATGGTACTATACAACCAATTATCCATACCCCAGTACATAAAAGATTGTTGGTGTTCTACATTCCCAGAACGGCCATATTTATTGGTGAAAAACTCTTTTTTATCGGCTTTGCCATCTCCATCGGTATCAGTGTATTTGTATACATCGTCTGCATCGGATTCCATTGCTAACACACAGTCTTTTCCGTAAGGCAGCACAAAACGAGGGAAGATTAAATTATCTACAAAAGTGGTTCCTGTTTCATACACCCCATCATTGTCTTTGTCTTCCCAACGAGATATTCTACTTATAGGCTCCAACGTATCATCAGAATCTGCAGTAAGCATATAACTTCTTAATTCTAACACATACATTCTACCGTTTCCATCAAAAGAAATAGCTCCAGGTTGCTCAATTTGTGGTTCAGAAATAACAGGCTCAATTCCGTAACCTTCTGGCAAAATAAAAAGCTTTTGTTCTTCTTCAGGAAATAAAGGAAGTACCGGGTCTTTAGGTTCTAAATCAATCCCTTTCCAATACCTATTTTCCGGGTCCGCATTTTCTGGCAATTCTATTACCGGATTAACTGTATCCATAGAAGCAATTACATTTTCTATAGGATGCGGCGCCTTTTCTTTTGGGGCACAATTCGAAATTAAAGTGATTAATAATAAGAAAATTAAAGGGCGAAGTTTTTTTATAAAAAAACTGGTCAATGAAATTTTATTAGTCATTTGGTGGGTATATTTAATATGTCTAGATTTTAGACCATAGTAAATTACATTTATTGATATCTATTAGCAAATTTTTAACAGAACCTTAAACTAATTGATCATGGCCATGAGAGTTCAATCAATTCTTTTCTGTATCTTTTGTCAGCTTTAATTAGCTGGTTACATATTAGAAAGCCATGTATAAACATTTCATAATTCTATGCTTTACAGTCGCCCTTTTTTCATGTAAAGAAGTAAAAAAAGAAACACCTATAACACCTCCCAATATTGTACTAATATTCACGGATGACCAAGGATATCAAGATTTAGGCGTATTTGGTTCCCCAAACATTAAAACACCTCATTTGGACCAAATGGCAAAGGACGGTGTAACACTAACAAGTTTTTATTCTGCCCAAGCTGTATGTTCTGCGTCCAGAGCAGGTATCCTAACGGGCTGCTACCCCAATAGGATTGGAATCCATAATGCCCTTATGCCCAATGCTAAAGTTGGTCTCAATTTATCGGAAACCACCATAGCCGAGATGCTAAAAACAAAAGGGTATAAAACAGCAATTCATGGAAAATGGCATCTTGGGGATCATCCAAAATTTATGCCCAATAATCAAGGGTTCGATGAGTATTTTGGCATTCCCTATTCCAACGATATGTGGCCCTTGCATCCACAACAGGGTCCTATTTTCAATTTTGGGGCATTACTTTTATATGAAAATGAAACTGTATTGGACACCCTTACGGATCAGTCCAATTTGACTACTCAAATTACAGAGCGCAGTGTAGATTTTATCAATAGAAATAAGGAAAATCCATTCTTTTTGTACGTGCCCCATCCGCAACCGCATGTTCCCCTTTTTGTATCGGATAAATTCAAAGGAAAATCGGAACGAGGATTGTATGGTGATGTAATTATGGAAATCGATTGGTCCGTGGGTCAAATTATAGATGCCCTAAAAAAGAACGGACTGGAAGAAAACACACTCGTTATTTTTACATCGGACAATGGTCCATGGTTATCCTATGGTAACCACGCTGGTAGTGCACTCCCTTTTAGGGAAGGAAAAGGAACTGGCTGGGAAGGTGGACAACGAGAGCCTTTTATTATAAAATATCCTACAAAACTAAAAGCAGGAAGAACATTGGATACACCCATCATGGCAATTGACATTTTGCCAACCTTGGCTGAAATAACTAATGCTGACTTACCTACAAAAACTATTGATGGAAAGAGCGTATGGAAGGTACTAACAGGAGAGGAAGAAAATGGCCCGCAGGAAGCTTACTTTTTCTATTACAGAGTAAATGAACTCTTTGGGGTTCGTTATGGGAAATGGAAGTTGTATTTTCCACATAGGTATAGAACTATGGAAGGTCAAGAACCAGGAAAAGATGGACTGCCGGGAAATTACAAAATGGTGAATTTAGAAGAAATAGAGCTGTATGATTTGCAAAATGATGAAAGTGAGACCAAAAATATTGCCAGTGAAAATCGTGAAATCGTGGAAAAAATCAAGGAACTTGCAAACGAAATGAGAGCCAGACTAGGGGATTCATTAATGGATATAGAAGGTTCCGAATCTAGGCCCGCAGGAACAGTAGAATGAGCAAACCCTTCAAATTCAAACAATTTACTATTGAGCAAGATAAATGTGCCATGAAAATAGGTACAGATGGTGTATTGCTGGGAGCTTGGGCTTCTTTGGAACACAACCCCTATTCTATCTTGGATATTGGTGCGGGGACAGGAATCATTGCATTGATGTTGGCCCAAAGGAGCCATGCAGAAAATATAGAGGCCATAGAAATTGATGCAGATGCTTACGAACATTGTGTGGAAAATTTTGAGGAATCCGCCTGGGCAGATAGGCTCTTTTGCTACCATGCGGATCTAGACGAGTTTGTGGATGAAATTGAAGAGAAATACAATCTTATTGTTTCCAATCCTCCCTTCTATAAAGAAGAAATGTCCAGTGGAAACAACTCAAGGGATATGGCAAGGCAAACCTCATCTTTGCCCTTTGATGAATTATTGGAAAGTGTTTCCAAATTACTCGCTAAAGAAGGCATTTTTGCAGCTATTATTCCTTACAAAGAAGAAGAATCTTTTATTAAGTTAGCAGCAACATTTGGGCTTTTTCCAAAACGAATATGCCGCGTAAAAGGCTCTCCAGCAACAGAAACAAAGAGAAGCCTACTAGAGTTTAGTTTTAAACTTATACAACCTTTTATAAATGAACTTATTATTGAGATAGAACGCCATAACTACACCCCTGAATACATTACTCTTACTCAAGATTTTTATTTAAAAATGTAACTTTAAGTGAGCGCATTGTTATATTTTGTTTATTTATCTTTGGTAAAATAGAACTATTTCAAAATACATATGAAGCCAGACCTTTTTGAAGCTCCCGACTACTACCATTTAGACGATTTACTTTCTGATGAACATAAATTGGTGCGCGATGCCGCTCGCCAATGGGTAAAAAGGGACGTCTCCCCAATTATTGAAGAGTATGCTCAAAAGGCAGAATTTCCCAAGCAGATTATTAAAGGGCTGGCAGAAATTGGGGCTTTTGGCCCTTATATTCCAGAAGAATATGGTGGTGCCGGTTTGGACTATATAAGTTACGGGCTTATTATGCAAGAGATTGAACGTGGTGACAGCGGGGTGCGCTCCACGGCATCTGTGCAATCTTCGTTAGTAATGTACCCTATTTTTGCATACGGGTCTGAGGAACAAAGAAAAAAATACCTGCCCAAATTGGCCTCGGGTGAATTTATGGGTTGTTTTGGGTTAACGGAACCCAACCATGGCTCCAACCCAAGTGGCATGGAAACCAAGTTTAAGGATATGGGCGATCACTATCTTTTAAATGGTGCCAAGCTTTGGATTTCCAATTCTCCTTTTGCAGATATTGCAGTTGTTTGGGCAAAGAATGAAGCAGGTAGAATCCACGGTCTAATTGTAGAACGTGGCATGGAAGGTTTTTCCACGCCCGAGACCCATAACAAATGGTCCTTACGAGCATCTGCCACAGGAGAGCTTATTTTTGACAATGTAAAAGTGCCTAAAGAAAACCTTTTGCCCAACAAAGATGGTCTGGGGGCACCCTTGGGCTGTTTGGACTCCGCCCGTTTTGGGATTGCATGGGGCGCTATTGGTGCCGCCATGGATTGTTACGATACCGCTTTGCGCTATGCCAAGGAACGCATACAGTTTGGCAAGCCCATTGCCGCCACCCAATTACAGCAAAAGAAACTGGCAGAAATGATCACCGAAATCACCAAAGCACAGTTGCTCACTTATAGACTGGGGCAGTTAAAGAATGAAGGCAAGGCCACTACGGCCCATATCTCTATGGCAAAACGCAACAATGTGGATATGGCCTTAAAAATTGCCCGTGAGGCCAGACAGGTGTTGGGCGCTATGGGCATTACCGGGGAATACAGCATTATGCGTCATATGATGAACTTGGAAAGCGTTATCACCTATGAAGGCACCCACGACATTCATTTATTGATTACTGGAGCTGATATTACAGGGTTTGCGGCTTTTAAGTAGCACTTGTATTTATTATAATAATCAATTGTATTCATTAAATTTATCCAACAAACTTTGTTGACAATAACATATTTATGGAAAAAAATTATGCAATTCTTCCTGATAGAGTCAAAGCAGCCGTTATCGATAGTATAATACTAGTTGCCTTTATGTACGCCACTTCTGAAATATTCGCTTTCTTTAATGAAGTTCCACAATATATTCGGATTTTGGCTTTCATTCTAATTGCCATTTTGTACGACCCAATATTTACCAGTAAATATGGTGGGACAATTGGGCATACATTTAGTGGTATTTCAGTAAAAAAAGAAAACGATTCAACAAAAAATATCTCTTTCCCGGTTGCTATTGTTCGTTTTATATTAAAAGCCTTATTGGGGTGGATATCACTTCTAACAGTAACCATGAACGATCAAAGAAAAGCCATTCATGATTTTGCCGCAGGTTCTATAGTTATAGAAGATAAAAAATCATAGCTAAATTTATACCTTAACCATAGATGCTTATTTATTGATTACGGGGGCTAATATTACAGGCTTTGGAGCTTTTAAGTAATACTTATTAGATACCAAAAAAATAATTTCCTAGTGTAATAATTCCTATGATTAAAATTAGAATTAGGGATATTTTTTTGAACTTCTCTTGAGGAATATAATTTAGAATTCTCTTGCCAATGTATGTTCCCAAAAAACCTATTATTAATAAAAATGGAATATATAATAGAATGGATTTTTGAATATACCCATTTTGATAGTACACTACTGTTCTTGACAAATCAACTGCAAAATCTATTGCTGCTGAGGTGGCTATAAATACACTTTTATTAAGATTAAATGCCGACATTGTAAGGCCCCTAATAGCCCCTCCTGTTCCCAATAAACCTGCTACAAAACCAGACAAGGTTCCACCAACTATAGACTCATTCCTTTTTGCTTTAATCACCAAATCCTTTTTTATCAAAAAAAGAAGGCTTAAAGTTATTAGAAAAAAACCCAATATCATTTCCAATAATGTAGTCTCAATTATCTTAGATAAATACCCTCCAATAATCACAAATAACACAGAGGGAACCCCTATGTTTATAAGAAGTTTTTTATTTAATCCTTTTTTAAAAAGAGCTATTTTACTTATGTTGCTAAAAACATGAAAAACTGCCGTTAATCCCAGTACAGTATGAAAATCAAAATAAAAATTTCCTAAAGGAACAAAAAAAACAGAAGATCCAAATCCTCCTATTGTTCCTATAATCTCAGCCAATAATGCTAGTAGTAAAAAAAAATATTTAATGTCTATTCCCATAGAAAATCATATTATATACTGGTTTTATTCTAGCTTCATTACAAGTTGTAAAGAATTATTATTTCCTATTTCTATTTCAGTATTGCTGAATGTCCTTTCAGTTGCTTCATTAGTAATCGCAACCACATTCTCTTCATTATTCTTTAAATACCAATTTAATATTCTACGTATATCTCTATTGTCCTTTTGTGTTTGGAGGGCAGTTATATAATGATTGGGGTGTTTTTCAATAGCTAGTTTTTTAGAGTACCCAAACCCTTTATAGATTCCATTTTCTACCAATACAAAGGCAATCTCTTTTTTTGTGCGCCCTTTTTCCTTTATAAGAAAACTTTCTTTCTTAAACTTTAAAGATTTTATGGCTTTTTGTACCCTTTTATTGTACCGTTCCACTTCTTCCGCTCCCCTACAAATGCCCTTGCATTCTTTTATTTGGTAATGAAAACAACTGCTCACATTGGTCTGTAAATGACAATATTTTGGGCAGAGTTCAAACTCCTTGCAAAGTTTTTCCAAAAAAACACGGCATTCCGTTACGTTGTAGAATTTCATAATTGGATTGGCCACCGCTTTTATCTTATTATAAGCCAAATGCAGAATTCCAGATGCATCCATATAACTAAAAATTGCCAAGCTTTCTCTAGACCTACGCTGTGCTCTATTGTACTTGGGGTACAGGGTTTTTATTTCGGTAGATTCTAAGAGCAACGCCAAAAGCTCATTCCCTGTTTCGGTATAGGTAACATCAGCTGTTTCCATGCACATGGTCACCTCCTTTTTAGCCTTATCATAAAAATGACTCAATACCCGCTTTTTTATATTAATGGCCTTGCCTACATAAATTATGTCTTTCTCTAGATTTTTAAAATAATAGACCCCTTCGGTCTCCGGTAAAGCATCAAACACTTTCAAAGACAACATGGGTGGTAATGTAGCCTGTCTGGAACGCCCATTTAAAAAAGCATGGAACACCTTGTTGTCAACATCAAGTCCCAGTAACTGTTCAAAAAGGGTAACGGTTGCTTCCGCATCTCCCCTGGCGCGGTGCCTGCCCACTATTTCTATGCCTCTGGACTTGCACAATACCCCAAGACTGTAGGATTTTAATCCTGGAACTAGTTTCCGAGATAAACGCACCGTACACAATTTTTTTCGTTTAAAATCAAATCCCAGCTCCTTAAACTCATTTTGAATAATATTGTAATCAAAGTTCACAGAATGTGCCACAAAAATCGTGTCATGGGTCATTTCTTCTACTTTTTTGGCTATCTCATAAAACTTAGGTGCGTGGCTTACCATGGCATTGGTAATTCCCGTAAGATTTGTGATAAAAGGTGGAATATTGCATTCTGGGTTTACCAAGCTTGTAAATTCATCAACTACCTTTTCACCATCGTGCTTAAAAATGGAGATTTCGGTAATCTTCATTCCCGTATATCCGTTCCCAGTGGTTTCTATGTCGACAATGGTGTACAAAGCTCTATTTCTTCTCTTGAAATTTGAAGATAAGAATTAATAAAATGACTCTCTTCTTATCCTTCTTTTTTAACTACTTTTAATCCTATGTTTGCACTGGTAGATTGTAATAATTTTTATGCTTCCTGTGAGCGGGTTTTTCAGCCCCAGCTCAACAATCAACCTATTGCCATATTGTCCAATAATGATGGCTGTTTTATTTCTAGAAGTAATGAAGCAAAAGCATTGGGTCTACCTATGGCATCTGCCGCTTTTAAGTACAAGGACTTCTGCAAAAAGAACAACATCCATGTATTTTCATCTAATTACCCTTTGTATGGGGATATGAGTACACGGGTCATGAATATTTTGGGCACTTTTACGCCAGGCATGGAAATTTATAGTATTGATGAGGCCTTTTTAAAGCTTGAAGGCTTTGACCACTACGACTTTAATTCCTATGGGCAAAAAATACAGTATAAAGTTGAAAAATGTACGGGAATCCCCATCAGCATTGGCATTGCGCCCACAAAGGGATTGTCCAAAGTGGCCAACAAGATTGCCAAGAAATTAAAGGATAGAACCGGCGGCGTTTATGTGATAGATTCTGATGAAAAACGCATTAAAGCCTTAAAATGGACAAAAATTGAAAGCGTATGGGGCGTGGGACGAGGAAATTTGGCCCGATTGCAATCCAAAAATGTAAAAACCGCTTACGATTTTACACAACTGCCCGATGACTGGGTAAAAAAACAAATGGCCATTACAGGGCTCCGTTTAAAAAGGGACTTGGAAGGCAAACCTACCTTGGATTTGGATGATGATTCCCAAGACAAGAAAGCCATTGCCACTACCCGAAGTTTTGAGTATACCTTTTCTGATATTGATAATATAAAAGAACGCATTTCCACCTTTGCCACAAGTTGTGCCGAAAAACTACGGGCACAAAAAAGTAGTTGCCATATGGTCTATGTTTTTTTGCAAAGCGATAGACACAAAAAGAACGAACCACAGGATAAGGGCAGTATTTGTGTTACATTGCCCTATGCCACGGATTCCAGTCTAACCATAAGCAACCATGCGGTAAATGCGGTAGCATCCATATATAAACCTGGAATAAAATATAAAAGGGCAGGCGTTGTGGTCTGTGGGTTGGTGCCAACAGATGCCAGGCAGTTGGATTTGTTTTTGAGCGAAGACCCAAAGCACAAAAATTTGATGAAAGCAATGGACAAAATGAACACTAAATATGCCTTTAAATTAAAAATTGCCAATCAAGATTTGAAACGTACATGGAAAATGCGTCAAGAACATCTTTCCCCAAAATACACCACCAACATCAATGAAATTATTACCGTAAAATGATATCAAGAAAAAACATGAGTGCGGGTTCGTTACAATTCTTTACTTCAAAAAAGAATGAAGAAATGGACATTCCACTTATACAAGGCGGTATTTCTGCTGGATTTCCTTCTCCTGCCGATGACTTTAAAGAAACCCGTATTAGTTTGGATAAAACTTTGGTAAAAAACAAAGACGCCACTTTCTATGCACGCGTTAGTGGAAAATCCATGATAGATGCTGGCCTGGATGATGGTGATTTATTAGTCATAGACCGTAGTTTGGAGCCCCAACAAGGAAAGATAGCCGTTTGTTTTATTGATGGGGAATTTACCGTAAAACGCCTAAAAATTGATAAAGATGCTCTTTACCTTATGCCAGAAAACAAACAATACCAATCCATAAAGGTCACCCCCGAAAACAACTTAATGATATGGGGCATTGTCACCTACGTGATTAAAGCCGTATAATAAGGTTTTTCCTATTTCATAAGCCAGTAATAAGTAATATTTTCGCTTTAAAAATTTCACTTGGAAAAAACTACCGTAAAAAATAACATTATCTCGGAGGCGCCTGGCAGGGTTTGCTTGTTTGGTGACCATCAGGATTATTTGGGACTCCCTGTCATTGCCTGTGCCATTGACAAATACCTTACAATCTCTGCCACTAAAAACAATTCTGATTTCTTTCGGTTCAATTTTTTGGATTTGAACGAAACAAGGGAAATCAATATCCACGATACGCTTTCCAATGCCAACAACAATGATTTTATAGCACTTGCAATCAAAAGGTTAAAAAAATATGATTGTCATCCCACTATTGGATATGATATAGAGGTAAAAGGGAGCGTACCCATGAACGCAGGACTTTCCAGCTCCTCTGCCCTTATGGTGGCATGGGTGAATTTTTTGGCACATACTTTTGGGCTCAACCAACCCATTATCCAAGAATTGATAGCCAAAATAGCCTATGAGGCAGAAGTAGAGGAACGTGGCAATCCAGGTGGAAAAATGGATCAGTACAGTATTGGCTTGGGAAATATCATCTTCTTGGAAACAGGTGAAAAATCTGCTTATGAGACTATTGGGGAAACTTTGGATGGTCTTATTGTTGGGGAATCGGGCATCCCAAAAGACACATTGGGGCTTTTAGGAAGCAAAAAAGAACTTGCCCTAAAAGCTTTGGACATTTTAAAAGGCAAGTTCCCGGATTTTAAGATTGAAACCCTCACTGAAAATGAATACGACCAATATGCCCCACATCTTTCAGAAGAATTACTACCTTATTTTTATGCAGCTGTCCACAATCATGTGATTACACAAAAAGCATTATTGGAACTCAAAAAAGATGTATTGGATTATTCTGCCATTGGTGAGCTTATGAATGCTCATCATACCATATTAAAAGACATATTAAAAATTACAGTCCCAAGAATTGATAATATGATTGATGCCGCACTAAATGCAGGGGCATTGGGAGCAAAAATAGTAGGTTCTGGTGGTGGTGGCTCCATAGTGGTACTTGCGCTAAAAAATCAAGAAAAGATTATTAATGCCTTAAAAAATGCGGGGGCAGTAAACGCATATACTACTGTAGTGTCAAAAGGTGTCCAGATTAAAAAATAAAGAATGCATAACAACTTAATAATATTGGCTGGTGGTGCTTCTTCTAGAATGAAAAAGGAAGTAAATACTTCTAATTTGAGTCAAAAAGATATAGAACAGGCTAACAATAAAAGTAAAGGCCTTATTGGTGTAGGAGAAGAAGGCTTACCTTTTTTACATTATTTATTAAACAATGCCAAAAAAGCGGGTTACAGAAATATCTATATCATTATAGGTGAGACCGACATACATTTTCAAGAAGTATATGGTACTGCAATCAAAAATAATGAGTTTCATGGCCTATCCGTTTCCTTTGCCAGACAATACATCCCAAAGAATCGGATAAAACCATTTGGTACTGCTGATGCTGTTTTTCAAACATTGGAGCAATTTCCAGAATTACAATCCGAAGCTTTTACCGTCTGTAATAGTGACAATTTATACTCTATAGAGGCTCTTAGTTTGCTTGCAAATACCTCAAGTTTAAATGCTCTTTTAGGTTATGATAGAGATACATTAGAATATCCAGAGGAACGTATAGCCCGTTTTGCCCTAATGAAGGTTGATGACACCAATTATATGGTGGATATTATTGAAAAACCACTTGTAGAAGATGTTCCCAAATACCAAGATAAACATGGGAAGCTACGTGTAAGTATGAACATTTTTAAGTTTGATGGTCCCTTATTCTATCCATACCTAAAAAATTGCCCTGTGCATCCAGAAAGAAATGAAAAGGAATTGCCAACAGCACTGTTAAATATGATTCGTGATAATCCCCAATCTACCAAAATGATACCTATTGCGGAGCATGTTATTGACCTAACCTCAAAACAGGATATTGGAAACGTACGGGAATATTTAAAGGAAAACTATCCCAAACTAGTTTGGTAAACTACCTTGGCATAAGTCCACGGGATATGTATAAGAAATTTTTTTAGCTTCTAACTAAGTTAAATCTAGATTATCGAGTAAATTTATAACCAAACCCTTTGTTTATGGAATCTCGTAGAACCTTCATTAAAAAAACAACGGTAGCTGCCAGTGCAGTGACCATAATGCCCAATCTAATTCTATCCAATGGGCAAAATTTGGATGATAAATTAAAAATCGGGCTTATTGGAGTGGGTCTGCGTGGCACCAATCACTTAAACAATCTTTTAAAAAGAGATGATGTGCTTATCACTGCCATTTGCGATATTGACCCAAGAAGAATTGAGATTGCTCTAAAGCATTGTGCTGAAGCTAAAAACCCTAAGCCAGCAATTTTTGGTGACCATAGTATGCACTATTTGGATTTGTTGGAATTAAAAGAGGTTGATGCCGTTATAATTTCTACCCCTTGGTTGTGGCACACAAGAATGTCTGTTGATAGCATGAAGGCTGGCAAATACACAGGTGTGGAAGTTTCTGCCTCCAACACCATGGAAGAATGCTGGGATTTGGTAAATACTCATGAAGCCACAGGTTCTCATCTTATGATTTTGGAAAATGTAAATTATAGGCGGGATGTTATGGCGGTTCTCAATATGGTCCGTCAAAATGTATTTGGGGAAATGGTACATTTTAGATGTGGATATCAGCATGATCTAAGAGGCGTTAAATTAAACGATGGGGTAACACCTTATGGAAAAGGGGTTGAGTTTGGGGAAAAAGGAATATCAGAATCCAAATGGCGTACGCAACATTCAGTCCTAAGAAATGCCGATGTATATCCCACCCACGGAGTAGGGCCTATTGCCGCCATGTGCGATATTAATAGGGGAAATAGGTTTTCATCGCTAACATCAACAGCATCAAAAAGTATTGGCTTGCATAATTATATTGTTAAAAATGGTGGTGTAAATCACCCAAACGCAAAAGTAAAATTTAAACAAGGGGATGTTATCACCACCACCGTTGAAACCACTAACGGAGAAACTATTATTATTACCCACGATGTAAATCTACCAAGACCGTATTCTTTAGGTTTTAGGGTACAAGGTGCTAACGGACTTTGGGAAGTGGATGGCAACAGAATTTATGTTGAAGGAGAATCAGAACCCCACCGTTGGGACAATGCAGATGAATGGCTAAAGAAATATGACCATCCATTATGGCAAAAATATGGAGAATATGCTACTGGCGCAGGGCATGGTGGAATGGACTTCTTTGTAATTAATTCCTTTGTAGAATCTGCGAAACAAAATATTGCACCACCCCTGGATGCTTATGATGCCGCAGCATGGAGTGCTATAACGCCTTTATCAGAAGTATCTATAGAAAATAACGGAGAACCACAAGATTTCCCTGATTTTACTAGAGGAATGTGGATTAATAGAAAACCTTATGATTGGATAAAAGATACTTATTAAATTAAAAAGGGCTCTTGAAAAAAGCCCTTTTTAATTTTTACTTAGCGAAGTAGATATAAATTCCTATCACTATAACGCAAACAGCTATTCCTACCTGCTTAACATACTTATAAGGTTCTATAGAAACTTGTTTAGTGTACTCCAACTCAAAGGCTTCTTTTCTTGGCCATATTTTTCCAATTATCAGCATAATAACAATATTCAATGCAAACAAAATAGCCATTACGTGCAAATAATGTGGGTATGCATCTGCTTCTACTAATTTAAGCGCAGCTGAATCAGTAACCCCTGAAGCTTTTGCAGCTTCCAAAGCTTTGTTCACATAATGTTTTTGCAAACCAAACTGGCTAATAATATATAGCACGGAACCAGAGATGATACCAATTTTTGCTGCAATTGCGGGTACTCTTTTGGTTAAATACCCAACTACAATAATTGTTAAGATTGGAATACTGTATATCCCATTAATTTCTTGTAAGTAATCAAATAAACTACCTGCGTTGGCAATCAAAGGTGCAATGAACATAGCAGCCAAAGCCAAACAAATTCCAAATATTTTTCCATATTTAACTACAGTTACCTCTGGTGCGTCTTTATTAATGTGCTGCTTATAGACATCAATACCAAACAAGGTGACAGAGCTATTCAATACACTATTAAATGAACTAAGAATTGCCCCGAAAAGTACAGCAGCAAAAAACCCAATCATCGGTTTTGGCAATACCTCCCTTACCAGTTCAGGATAGGCCAAATCACTTGAGGCTAAACCTCCATCAAAATAGTGATAGGCAATCATTCCTGGCAACACTAAGATTAGCGGCCCTAAAATCTTTATAAAAGATGCCAATAGCAATCCTTTTTGCCCTTCTGCCAAGTTCTTGGCACCCAAAGCTCTTTGTATAATTTGTTGGTTGGTACCCCAATAAAATAACTGTACCAACATCATTCCTGTAAAAATGGTGGAAAATGGCACCTCTTGACCATGATTCCCTGTAGAGTCAAATCTTTCTGGATGGGTAGTCATCAATGTATCTAAACCAGTAAATATATTTCCGTCCCCAATGGCCATTAAACCAAAAATAGGAATTAATATTCCTCCAATTAGTAAACCTATGGCATTAATAGAATCTGAAACCGCAACGGCTTTTAGGCCTCCAAAAACAGCATAAATAGAACCAATAATTCCTATTCCCCATATACATACGATTAGTGCTGTTTTATCAGAAACTCCTAAAAGTTCTGGTACATTAAACATCCCACTAATTGCCACAGAACCAGAATACAAGATGACTGGAAGCAACACCACCACATATCCTGTTAAAAATAATATTGAAGTAATGGTTTTTGTAGTAACATCAAATCGTTTTGCCAAAAACTGTGGCACTGTTGTCAATCCGCCTTTAAGGTATCTTGGCAATAAAAAGATGGCAGTTACTACCATGGTTATTGCTGCCAAGGTTTCCCATGCCATTACCGATAATCCATCTGTATAAGCACTACCATTAAGCCCAACTATTTGCTCCGTAGAAAGGTTGGTCAACAATAATGATCCTGCAATAACTCCTGCAGTAAGGCTTCTGCCTCCTAAAAAATAGCCGTCAGATGTTTTTTCATTAGTTTTTCTTGTTGCCAAATAGGCAATGACCGCCACCAATATGGTGAAGCCTAAAAAAGATACTATTCCTAACATGTTAGTTTATTTGGTTAATTTTAAGTCTCTAAATATATTGGATTATTGTTTATAATAGGGGTGTTAAACTAATAAATCCACAAAAAATCTTTTAATAGTTAACAAATAACGTTTTCGTAGACTTCTATTAATTCTTCATTATCCTTATTAATCTTTCATTAATATTCTCTTCATCAAAGTTTACTTATCTTGCCCCACGCTATTTTTAAGAAGTTTATGAACAGGTTTTTAGGGTTTTTGGTACTGTGTTTTGTTCTGTATGCTTGCTCTGAAAAGAAGGGAAATACGCTTTTCAAAAAAATACCCTCTTCTTTCTCAAAAATCACATTTAAAAACACGCTTAAGGATACTCCTGAATTGAATATTCTTACCTATTTATATTATTATAATGGCGCAGGTGTGGCCACGGCCGATTTTAACAATGATGGATTGGTGGACATTTATTTTACATCTAACCAAGGAGCAGATAAACTGTATTTAAATAAAGGGAATTTGAAATTTGAGGATGTAACCACTATAGCAAATATTGACAATTCCAATAATTGGACTACTGGAGTAACATATACAGATATCAACAATGATGGGCTATTGGATATTTATATCTGCAAGATTGGAAGCCACAAAAATATCAAAGGGCGAAATCTTTTGTATGTAAACAGAGGCATTAATAAAGATGGTATTCCCGTATTTAAAGAGCATGCAGAATATTATGGTTTAGACTTTTCTGGGTTTTCAACACAGGCTTCCTTTTTTGATTATGATTTGGATGGAGATTTGGATATGTACCTTATGAACCACTCCATACATCCTAACAGAACATATGGAAAAGGATCTCAAAGAAATGAAATAGATGCACTATCTGGAGATAGGTTGTACAAAAATGTGGATGGTAAATATGTAGATATAAGCTCCCAAGCAGGAATATTTCAAGGAAAAATAGGATATGGGCTAGGACTGGGTATAAGTGATGTAAATAATGATGGTTATCCAGATATTTATATAGGCAATGATTTCTTTGAAAATGACTACCTCTACATCAATCAACAAAATGGAACGTTTAAAGAAATTATATCTATTGATGAAAAAAAACTAGGGCACACTTCTCATTATTCTATGGGCAATGACATTGCTGACATCAACAATGATGGGCTAACTGATATAGTTTCCATGGACATGCTTCCAGAAGATTTGGAAACCTATAAAACCTCTGGTTTGGAGTATGCTTTTCCAATTTATCAAAACTATTTAAAGAATGGGTATGCCCCTCAGTATATGCAAAATACATTGCACCTTAATTTAGGAAATACAAATTTTAGTGAAATTGGAAATCTGAGCGGTATTGCAGCGACAGAATGGTCTTGGAGTGCTTTGTTGGCCGATTTTGACAATGATGGAAACAAGGATGTTTTTATATCTAATGGAATAAAAGGGGCAACTAATGATATGGATTTCATCAATTTTATTGCCAATGATAATATCCAAAAAAGAATTGATTTGGGCATGACAGATGAAGAAATGGAATTTATTTCTGAAATGCCGGAAAAGAAAATTCCTAATTATTTTTTTAAGAACAATGGAGACCTAACTTTTAAAAATGCTACCAAAGATTGGTCTCCCACAGAAAATTCTTTTAGTAATGGTAGTGCCTATGCAGATTTAGACAATGACGGAGATTTAGATTTGGTAGTCAACAATGTAAATGAGGAAGCCTATATTCTGGAGAATACAATTAAAAGAAATAACACCAACCATTATTTACAATTAGAATTTAAAGAAAGTGAAAAAAATACTTTTGGTATTGGCGCCAAAGTAATAGCTCATATTGGCAAAAAATCCATCGTACAAGAGAATTATGTATCCCGTGGGTATTTATCATCAGTTTCTAATACAATGCATTTGGGTGTTGGTAAAGATTCCATCATAGACTCTTTAAAAATTGTATGGCCTAGTGGGACCTATGAAACCTTAACCAATGTAAAACCCAATCAAAAATTGGTGATAAAATCCAGAAATGCTTCTGGGAATTTCTATTCTAAGAAATCTTCTTTAAATATATCCTATCTAACAAACGTAGACAGTTTAATAGCTATTAAGCATCAAGAATATAGGTCCGTTGAGTTTAGCAGAGACCCCTTAGTTCCTTACACCAACACTAATGAAGGGCCAGATATTTCGATAGCGGATATTAATAATGATGGTTTGGACGATTTGCTAGTTAGTGGTTCAAAAAAATATTCTTCTACTCTTTTTGTTCAAAATACATTGGGAACATTTACAAAACAACAACAAGATTTATTTGAAATTGATGCCATGAGTGAGGATGTTTCCCATACTTTTTTTGACGCTGATGGTGATAATGATATGGACCTTATTGTTGTAAGTGGTGGAAATGAATTTAAATCATCCCCAAAATTGCAACCCAGATTGTACATAAACACCAATGGGAGCTTTGAAAAAGATTCAACCCAATTCAAAGGTTTGGAAATAAATGCTTCCAAAGTAAACGCCATAGATTTTGATAATGATGGAGACATAGATTTGGCCATTTCTTCAGACCAAGTGCCGCAGCAATTTGGAAAAACACCCTCACAATATTTATTTGTAAATAATGGTCATGGAGTATTTACAGAAGTAACGGAACATCTTTCATCAGTCTTTCAAAATATTGGAAATATTAAAGACTTTATTTTTGCAGACATCAACGGGAATGGAAAAGCTGATATTGTTGCCGTTGGTCATTGGATGCCCATTTCAATATTTCACAACAACGACAACAAGTTTTTATTAGAAAAAGAAAATGGCTTAGAAAAATCTCATGGTTGGTGGAACAAAGTAGTTTGTGAAGATTTTGATGGTGATGGAGACAAAGATCTTTTAGTTGGGAATTGGGGGACAAATAGCAAACTAACGGCATCATTGGAACAACCCATAACTCTATATAATCAAGATTTTGATGATAATGGAACTGTAGATCCCTTGGTAACTTATTATTATAAAAACAAGGAAACATCTTTTGCTTCAAAAGACGAATTGGTAAAACAAATGCCATTTTTGAATAAAGAATTTCTTTCCTATGCAGATTTCGCAAAGGCAGATATTGAGGATTTATTTACAAAAGAGAAATTAAATTCTGCACGTAAAAAATATGTCTACGAGCTAAAAAGTTGCTACTTCGAAAATGATGGCGAAGGTAATTTTACAAAGAAAGAGCTATCAATTATCGCCCAGTCATTCCCAATTCAAGACATTATTACATCCGATTTTAATACTGATGGATATTTAGATGTTTTGATTGTGGGCAATAATTATGAAGTAAATACTCAACTCGGAAGAATGGATGCATCTCATGGATTAATTTTGCTCAATGATAGTAAAAAAGGGTTTTATTGGGCAAAAAATCAAGCGTTTGACATTCCTGGTCCAGCAAGAAACATCAAGGAAATTAAAATAAAAGACAAAGACTATTATATAGTTTCCATAAACAATGGAACCCCTGTTTTTTTAGCTAAAAACAAAGAATAACACTATGAAATTAAAACTAAACAACATATTATTTGCCCTACTTTCAGGAAGTATTCTATTCACTTCATGTAATTCAGAGAAGAAGGAAAAAGAGCTTTCTCATACTGAATCGCTAACACTTTTTTCCTTGCTTTCATCAGAAGAAACAGGAATAGATTTTGTGAATAAGGTAGAGAACCAAAAGAATTTCAACATATTTAAATACCGTAATTTCTACAACGGTGGCGGTGTTGCCATTGGTGATATAAATAATGATGGGTTGGCAGATATTTACCTCACTGGTAATATGGAACCCAATAAGCTATATCTAAATAAAGGTGATTTTAAGTTTGATGATATTTCTGAATCAGCAGGTATTGAGGGGAACAAACCATGGTCAACAGGTGTAATGATGGTGGACATTAATCAAGATGGTCTACTAGACATTTATGTGAGTAATGCAGGAAACATGAAGGGTAACAACCATGACAATGACCTATACATTAATAACGGAGACTTAACTTTTACAGAAAAAGCCGAAGAATTTAATTTGGCAAAAACTGGTTTTTCTACACATGCCTCCTTCTTTGATTATGATAAAGACGGGGATTTAGATGCCTATATACTTAACAACAGTAACATTCCTGTAAGTAGTTTGGGATATGCGGAGCAAAGAGAGGTCCGAGCTCAAGATTGGGAAGGTGTGCCAGATATTTTTAAAGGCGTAGGTGATATGCTTTTGAGAAATGACAATGGTAAATTTGTAGATGTTAGTGAAGATGCCGGTATTTATGGAAGTCTCATTGGTTTTGGGCTTGGTGTTATGGTAACGGATATCAATGGGGATCTTTACCCAGACATTTATGTGTCCAATGATTTTTATGAAAGGGATTACCTGTACATAAATAACCAAGATGGGACATTTAAGGAAGATATTAAAAACTGGACTTCCCATTTATGCCTTTCCGCAATGGGGGTTGATATTTCTGATATTAACAACGATGGAAATGCAGATATTTTTATTACAGATATGCTTCCCGAACCAGACCAGCGTGTAAAATCTGTTATGGAATTTGAGGGGTATAATGTGTTTAAATTAAAGCAGAGCAAGGATTTCTCTCAGCAGTATATTCAGAATACATTACAACTAAACAATGGCAACGGGAGCTTTTCAGAAATTGGCTATTACAGCGGTGTTGCTGCAACAGATTGGAGTTGGGCAGGTCTTCTTTTTGATATGGACAATGATGGGCTTAGAGATATTTACATAACCAACGGTGTAAACCATGATTTAACAGATTTAGATTTTGTGGATTTCTTTGCCAATGAAATCATTCAAAAAATGGCATTAACTGGTAAGAAAGAATCCATAGATTCCATCATTAATAAAATGCCCGTAGCACCACAACCTAACTATGCATACCGTAACAAAGGAGATATAACATTTAGTAATGAAGGTGATAATTGGGGGTTGGGAATCCCAAGTCTGTCCAACGGAGCCGCTTATGGGGATTTGGATAATGATGGTGATTTGGATTTGGTAGTAAATAATGTAAATATGGAATCCTTTATATACCAAAACAACACTGATAAACTTACTGACAACAATTACATAAAATTAAAATTTGAAGGTACACAAAAGAACAAATTTGCTATTGGGGCCTCAATTAAAATGTATTATGAGGACAACATAGTTCTTCAGGAATTAATGCCTTCTCGAGGATTTCAATCTTCAATGGATTATGTTATGACCATCGGTTTGGGAAAAACAAAAAAGATTGATTCCATTAGAATCATTTGGCCAGATGACCAAACTCAAAAATTGACAAATGTGGATGCCAATCAGTTTTTAACTTTACAACATTCTGAGGCTATAGAAAAGTATCATATCCCCAAAAAGGAAACCATTAAAACTTTGCTCAATGAGCTTCCGCTAAAAAGTTTAATAGCCCATAAGGAAAATAACTACAATGATTTTGATTATGAGGGGCTTATTCACAAACAACTATCACAAGAAGGGCCTGCCCTTGCTATTGCCGACGTTAATGGCGATGGTAATGAAGATGTTTTTGTTGGTGGCGCAAAAAACCAATCTGGTATTGTTTATTCTCATATTGGGGGTGGTAAACTGTCCATAATAAAAAATAGCGCTATTGTAACCGATGCAGCATATGAAGACACAGCCGCAGCATTTTTTGATGTAGATGGTGATGGTGACCAAGATTTAATGGTAGGTTCTGGGGGAAACCAAGTTGGGGATGAATCAACATATAGAGCTCGCTTATATTTAAATAATGGAAATGGAAAATTTACTAAATCAGAGGAAAGTCTTCCATCCACCTTTAAGAATATATCTACAATTGCTCCAAACGACTTTGACGATGATGGTGATATAGATGTTTTCATAGGTTCACGAAGTGTTGTAGGTACTTACGGTGTTAATCCTGACCATTTATTTTTAGAAAATAACGGTGATGGTACTTTTATAGATGCCACGGAACGCTTGGCCTATGACCTTAAAAATGCAGGCATGGTCACCAATGCCATATGGCAGGATATGGATGGCGACAACAAAAAGGACTTGGTTACGGTATCCGAATGGGGAACGCCGAACATTTATAGAAATTCAGGAAGAAGGTTAGCCAAACTATCATCAACATTGGACAGCCTTTCTGGCTGGTGGAATGTTGTTGAGGCGGCCGATTTAGATGGTGATGGGGATAATGACCTCGTTTTGGGCAACCAGGGGAACAACCTTCATTACAAACCCACTCCAGAAAACCCCATGAAAATGTGGGTGAACGATTTTGACAATAATGGAACCATAGAACAGATTATGACCCAAAATTTTGATGGAAAAGATTACCCAATACATCAGAAAAAAGAGTTGACCTCTCAAATGGTAGCTCTTAAAAAACAAAACCTAAAAGCTTCAGAATACGCAAAGAAAACTGTGGATGAACTTTTTTCAAAAGAGATTTTTGATAATTCCATTATGAAAGAAGCAGGAACATCAGAATCTGTTATTGCCATAAATGAAGGGGGTGGAAAATTCGCCATTAAAAAACTTCCAAGTAGAGTCCAATTATCCTGTGTGTGTGGCATTAATTGTACAGATGTTAATAATGACGGAAATTTGGACATCATAATGGCAGGAAATAATTTTGAATTTAAACCACAATATTCTAGACTAGATGCCAACTATGGAAGTGTATTGTTAGGAGATGGTAAAATGGGTTTTGAGTGGCAAGATTATAATACCAGTGGGTTTTTTGTAAGAGAGGAAATTAAGCACCTAAAACAATTTAAGGATAAAAATGGAAATGCATATTTAATAGCAGCCATCAATGATAACGAACCAAAGATTTTTGCACTTAATGAATAAGCTTGTTATTTATATATCAATTTTTACGCTACTTATTGGGTGTAAAAAAGAAGGTGGTTTGTTCAAAAACCCCACTCCAGAAGAAACAGGGATTTCTTTTACAAACACTTTAACAGAAACAAATGATTTAAACATTTTGGATTATCTCTATTTCTATAACGGTGGGGGTGTTGCCATTGGTGATATTAATAACGATCAACTTCCAGATATTTTCTTTTCAGGAAATCAAGTAAAGAACAAGCTATACATTAACAAAGGAAATCTTCAATTTGAAGATATATCAGAAAAGGCTGGTGTTGCTGGAAATAGCACTTGGAATACCGGTGCTGTCATGGGAGATGTAAATGGGGATGGGCTATTGGATATTTATGTATGTGCCGTTGTGGGTATAAATGGGTTTAACGGTTACAATGAATTATATATAAACAATGGCGATGCCACATTTACAGAAAGTGCCGCCAAATATGGATTGGATTTTGATTCTTATAGTTCCAATGCAGCCTTTTTAGATTATGATTTGGATGGCGACATGGATATCTATCTTCTTAACCATGCGGTACATACTCAAGAATCTTTTGGACGTGCCGATTTACGTTTAAAAAGAAATTTTCAGACAGGTGATAAACTTCTTAGAAATGATGGTGACAAATTTGTAGAAGTTAGTGAAGAAGCTGGTATTTATGGCGGTATAAATGGCTATGGACTAGGTATAGCAATTTCAGACTTTAACCAAGACGGGTATCCAGATATTTATGTGGGAAATGATTTTCATGAGGACGATTATTATTATTTAAACAATGGAAATGGAACTTTTTCTGAAAGTTTAAAACAATATTTTGGTCACACTTCTAGGTTTTCAATGGGTAATGACGTGGCAGATATCAACCACGATGGCTTACCCGATATTATTTCTTTGGATATGCTTCCAGAAGATGAAAAAGTGTTAAAGTCCTCTGAGGGAGATGATAATATTCAGACGCAAAAACTACGTACAGAACGTTACGGATACCATTATCAATTTACAAGGAATATGCTTTATGTAAATCAGCCTAACGGAGGCTATATGGAAACCGCTTTAATGAGTGGTGTCGCCGCAACGGATTGGAGTTGGAGTGCACTTTTTGCCGATTATAATCAAGATGGAGAGCAAGATATATTTGTTTCCAATGGAATTCCAAAACGACCTAATAATTTGGATTTTATCAACTTTACTTCCAGTGACCAAATTAAAAATAAGATAAACAACACTAAATTGGTGGATCAAAAGGCTTTAGAGATGATGCCGTCTGGAGCAACGGGCAATTATGTTTTTAAAGGAAATGAAAGTCTATCCTTTGAAGACGTGTCTAGCAAATGGATTTTAAATGACACATTAATTTCTGGTGCTACGGCCATGGCAGATTTGGACAATGATGGGGATTTAGATTTAGTAACAAATAACATTAATAGCCCTGCAACAGTTTACATCAACAAAACAAATAATAATGCCAACTATTTAAAGCTGAAATTCAATTATTCTGATAAAAATCATTTTGGTATTGGCACAAAAATCTATTCTTATCATCAAGGAAAATTACAGTTTAAAGAGCTGTATACTGTACGGGGATTTCAATCTTCGTCAGAACCTATTGTCCATTTTGGATATGAAAAAATAGGGAAAGTAGATTCCCTTAGAATTGTATGGCCCAATAAAACATATCAAACAATAAAAGATGTTGCTGTTAACCAGGTTTTGACCATTACCCCAAAAAACGTAAAGCCTTTTGATTACAATTCATTAAAACAAAAGACCAAGCCTTTGTTTCAAAAAGTGGATGGAAATCTAGGATTGGATTTTACCCATGTAGAAGATAAGTATGTTGATTTTAATAGAGAAAAATTAATTCCTTATCAAATTTCTGATAGGGGGCCAGCATTGGCTATCGGAGATTTAAATAGTGATGGAAGAGAAGATATTTTCTTTGGTGGTTCTAAACGCATTGCATCAAAAATATATATCCAAACCGATTCTTCATTTGTAGAAAAAGATTTTCCAGAAATAAGAATTGATTCCATTAAAGAGGATGTTTCTGCGGTCATTGCAGATTTTAACGGGGATAGTAAAAATGATGTGTTCCTTGGTTCTGGAGGAGCTGATTTTTATAATAAAATGAAACCTTTATTAGATAGTTATTATGTTCAAAATGATTCTGTTTTTAAACAGAATTCTTTGCCAGATTATTTTGAAAATGCCTCAGTGGTAAAAGCTAATGATTTTGATAAGGATGGAGATATAGACTTATTTGTTGGAAACCAAGCAATAACTACAAAATTTGGCGCCAACCCTACTTCCTACTTACTTAAAAACGAAAATGGAGCTTTTTCAGTAGTAGAAAATTCTTCTGTAGAAAATTCTGGAATGGTTACAGATGCCATTTGGGATGATTTTAATAATGATGGCACCAATGATTTAATTGTTGTTGGAGAATGGATGGCACCCATATTCTATCAAAATAACAATGGAGAGCTCAATGAAGTGCACCCAACAGATGAAAATTTGAATGGTCTTTGGCAAAGCATTTGTCCGTTTGATATTGATGCTGATGGCGATACGGACTACCTACTTGGAAACTGGGGAACCAACTCCAAGTTTAAAGCTTCAGAAAAATCACCAATGAAATTACTTTTTGGTGACTTTGATAAAAATGGACAAACAGAAACCATTACTATTATCGAAAAAAATGGAAATTATTATCCATTGGAGGGTCTTGAAGGGCTGGGAGGGCAAATGGTAAGCCTTCGCAAAAAATTCACAAGCTACAATGATTTTGCAGGCAGGGACATTAATGAAATTTTAGATAAAAAAACTTTAGGGGATTCAAGAACAAGAAAAGTGCTCACATTAAAGTCTGGGTATTTAAAAAATGAACAGGGCAAGTTTACATTTATTCCCTTTAAGGAGGAAATGCAGGTTGCTCCCATTATGTCTTTTGTAACTCATGATTTTAATGGTGATGGGCAAAAAGAAGCTCTAGCCGCAGGAAATTATTTTGGAGTAAAACCATTTCATGGAAGATTTGATTCCTTCCCAGGTGCTTTAATTTATGATGAAAACAATATAGTTTTGGGGAATCAAATTGGTTTGGATTTAATCCAAAAATCTATACGGCATTTAAATATTATAACACTTAATGATATTAACTATCTCCTTGTGACCATCAACAATGATAAGGCACAAGTATATAAATTATTGAAATAAAATAAACTGAAGGAAATGAAGCTAAAATTTGAATTGCTAATACTAATAGGAGTATTCATGTTTTCATGTAATACCAAAAAAGAAGAGCCCATAATTATTTCTCCTGATGAGTATCATTCATCTGTGGACAAAGTTACTGAAATCATGATTCATGATATATTTTCTCCCCCTGTAGCTAGTAGAATTTTTGCATATCCCAATATTGCAGCCTATGAAATCATTGCATTACAAAATGATGAATACACATCACTGGAAGGACAGGTGACAGACTTAACATCAATCCCAAAACCTGATGTATCACAACCAATTAATTATAGATTGGCAGCCCTAGTTGCGCACATGAATCTAAGTCAAAGGCTCATCTTTTCTGAAGAAATGTTTGAAGTACATCGTGATAGTCTCTATAAGGTATGGCAAACTAAAAACGAAACTGAGTTTAGTGTCTCTAAAGAATATGGTTTAAGAGTGGCGGAGCATGTTGCTTTATGGATGGACAAGGATAATTACAAGCAAACCCGGACCATGCCAAAATTTACAGTAGATACAGATGACCCCACTAGATGGCAGCCAACCCCCCCTGCATATATGGATGGTATTGAACCTCATTGGAACAAAATCCGCCCTTTTGTAATAGATTCAGCCAACCAATTTATTCCTGCCCCACCGCCTCCATTTTCTATGGAAGAAAATTCTACTTTTTATAAGGAGTTAAAAGAAGTATATGATATTAGCAATGAGATTACTGCAAAAGGTGATGAGTCTGAAGAAGTTGCAATTGCTCAATTTTGGGATTGTAATCCATATGTTTCAGTAACCAGAGGGCATCTTATGTTTGCCACAAAAAAAATTACTCCTGGTGCACACTGGATTGGTATTACAAAAATTGCCTCTAGAAAAACCAATTCAGATTTTGATAAAACCGTATTTGCCTATACCAAAACATCCATGGCCATTGCTGACGCATTTATAAGCTGTTGGGATGAAAAATATAGAAGTAATCTCATTAGGCCAGAAACACTTATTAATCAATATATTGACGAAAATTGGGAGCCCGTACTCCAAACCCCTCCTTTCCCAGAATATACTAGTGGGCATAGTGTAGTATCTGGTGCAGCATCTACGGCATTGACATCCATTTTTGGAGATAATTTTGCATTTGAAGATGATACCGAAACCCCTTATGGATTGCCCATTAGAAATTTTACATCCTTTAATACGGCTGCAGATGAAGCGGCAATAAGTAGAATGTATGGTGGCATTCATTATAGAGCAGCTGTAGAAGTAGGTGTGCAACAAGGCAGGGACTTGGGCAAATTTGTAGTGGATAACCTTAAAATGACAAAGAAATAGGATTAGTATCAAATGAAAAAAAAAATTACATTAATTATAGGAACATGCCTCCTAATAGGCTTGGTGTGGTATCTGTTTGTAAAACCCTATGACTATTTAGTGACTTTTAAAGCGAAAACCTTTCCTGGAACTATAAATCAATCTATAAAAACATGGGATAGAACTTTAACCACCCTTACTCCTGTTAAACAACAAAATTTAACTCAATTACAACAACAATTAAAATTTGGAGATTCTACCAATATTTATGATTGGAAAATTGAACCTATCAATGATTCTCTTTCTAAAGTAAAAGTATATATAACCGATGTTGAACATAGTTTTAAAAATAAAATTACCATTCCTTTTTTAAATACAGATTTTGAAAAGAGAACCAAAAAAACGGTGGTTGATTTTAATGAAAAGTTAAAAGAGCATCTTAGCAAAATAAAAGTGACAATTGTAGGGCAAGATGAATTTAAATCTACCTATTGTGCATTTATTTCAGTAAAGGGAACGCAATATGAAAAAGCAGGTGGAATGATGCATAACTACCCATTTTTGAGCACTGTTTTGGCAGAAAATCATATAGAGCTCAATGGAACGCCTTTTTTAGAAGTAACCGACTGGAACATGCAAACTGATAGTATATCATACAACTTTTGTTTCCCCATTATAAAACCAGATAGTTTACCTATTCACGAAGAGATTAAATACAAGCAATTGAATGCTAAAAAAGCGTTGAAAGCTATTTATAATGGCAACTATATTACTTCTGACAGAGCTTGGTATGCTCTATTGGATTATGCTAAAAAAAATAATGTAGAAATTGATGCTCTTCCTATTGAAATTTATTACAACAATCCTAACTTTGGTGGCAATGAACTAAATTGGAAAGCAGAAATTTATATGCCCTTAAAGGATTGATATGGCAAAATATTTTGGAATCGTCTTATTACTTTTATTTGTAAGTTGTGCAAACTACGGACAGCTTACTTTTATAACAGATCTTCCAAAAAAATTAGAAGAGAATTCTGGTATTGTTTCCTATGGCAATGAAAATATATGGCTGATAGAGGACAATGGAAATCTGGATGAAATATATGAAGTTGATTTTAAAGGAAAAATCAAAAAAAAATTCAAAGTCTCTAATGCCAAAAACCATGATTGGGAAGACTTAGCTAAAGACAAAGAAGGAAACATTTATATTGGTGATTTTGGGAACAATAACAATGATAGAAAAGATTTAGTCATCTACAAAATACCCAATCCAAAAACCGAAAAGGGTAAAAAAATAAAGGCAGAAAAAATTACGTTCTACTATCCTGAACAAAAGAAGTTTCCTCCAAAAGATTCTAATCTCTATTATGACACAGAGGCTTTTTTTCATCACAATGATTCTCTTTTTATTATTACCAAAAACAGAACAAAGCCATTTGATGGAAAAGCAATGATATACAAAATTCCAGCTTCTGTTGGGGATTATAAAGCAGAGCTTATAAGTTTCTTTAATCCATGCTTGGACTGGAAAAGTTGCCAAATTACCTCAGCGGATATTTCTCCTAACGGCGAAAAAATTGCTGTTTTGAGTTATGGAAAACTATGGCTTTTTACCAATTTCATGTTTCCAGATTTTACCAAAGGAAAAATTGAACATATAGATTTAGAAACCTCAAATCAATTAGAATCTGTTTGTTTTAAGGACAACAATACGCTGCTGCTTTCTGATGAAAAAAAAGGCCCGACAGGAAGAAATCTATATTCATATATCCTAAAATAAATTCCTGTCTTCACAGGAATAACAAAAAGGAATTTTTAAAACCCAAAACCGACCCCAAAAGAAAATCGAGGCCCATCTGAACTATCAAAGTAAGATACTCTAGCTGTTAATAACCCTGAAGCGTTTAAAAATAATCCTCCTCCATAAGAAGTGTGCCATTTATCCGAATCTTCTGATGACAACCAAACTCTACCATAATCATAACCTCCATACATCCCAAAGGAAACTGGCAATACCCCTGTTCTTCTTTTACTAAAACTATATCTAATATCTGTATTTTGATAATAGGCTTTTTTTCCTGTATACCGTTGAAACCTGAACCCTCTTAATCCATTGTCTCCCCCAATACTTGCGCCTTGGTAAAACTCGAACCCGTTATCAATATTAAAATGTCCCTTTAACTTGGTTGCCAAAACCAATCTACCGCTAGGAATTAATTTATAATCAAAAACTAGGCTAGGAATTATATATCCAAAACCACGTTCTGTACCACTGGCACTGTATTTATAACCTATATGCAAAGAGGTTTCCATACCAAGTGTCGGGAATGCTTCATTATCTTTGTTTGTATAATTGTATTCCGCATGTACTCCCCAAAACTGCTTTCTGTTTTCTTCTCCATTGGCCACATAAAAAGTATTTACAAATCTGTCTTGGGTTTCTTCAACTTCTATATCTTCAAAAGAAACTCCCATTCTAAATTTAGTTCCTAAATCCCCTCTCCAAACCAATGAAGGTGCAATTTTCTTTATTTCCGTTTTAACCCTGTTATAATCCATCCCCAAATCATCATCCAGATTTACGGTCTCATTCCCAAGTCCAAAAAAGTTTACACTAAAATTGGAGCTAGTTAATTTAGCTGCCATTTCTAGGTTCCAATTTTCCAAAATATTTGCAAATTCTCCTCTGTATCCAAAATCAAAACCATTAGTAGCAAAATAATAAGATGCATTAAAGGTATGTTGTTGTGTAAAAGGATTTTGCCTAAAGGCATTATGTGTGTAAATGTCTATAAGACCAATTTTAAACCCATCATCTGGATTGGCCCCAATTGTTGGTATAAATTGATTTGCACTGTTCTTTATTTTATCAAATTGATACGTATTGGTCTCATAATCATCTGTTTTATGAATTTTTGCCATTATGGCTTCTTCAAAAGTGTTCTTCTTGGATTTATAGTCATAAATATGAACCCCTTTGGCATCCATCACTTTATATACATCATTGTTCTGACCTCCAACAAGTCTCAATTTAATTGAGTTGTCGGTACTTGTCACATCAAAAACATCATCATCATCCAAACCATACACCCAAATTTCTTTTGTGTGTTCGGCATCATATATTTTACTAAAAATAACATCCCCTTGCTTTCCATTTTTTATTCTAGAAACGGTGACTTTCTTTTTCCCGTTTTTCATGGAAGAAATTTCAAAATAATCATCCTTGTCCGTGCCTGTAACAATGCTGTACTTATTTACAATCTTATAATACTCTCTTGCTGTATGCAAAAGATTATTCTTTCTTGCCAGTAAAACTTTTTTAATGTTTGCAACCGTTTCATCCCTAACTTCTTCTGGAAATTTTTCAAAAGCAGCATCAATTACTTCTGGTGTAATATTCTTTTGAATATGTGTGACTTGTTCTTCCCACTGACTTATGTCGGTTTCTGGAAGCAAAGCCAAATCCAAAGCAAAGGTTTTTGGAGAAGAATTAAACCCTTTTACACTACGTATCTCTTCTGTAAAACCTTCCATTAATCGTAGTCCTGGAATTGCTCTTGTTGCAAAACCCATAAAAGAACCATCACCCATAATGGAAAAAGCCTGGTCTCTATCCCTTGGTATTGGTTTATAAACCAAATCTCCAGAATCGCTCTTAAATCTTGCCCAACGCCATTGATCTGTATGCCTATCCCAATCACCAATCATCATATCAAACAAACGAGCTCTTAAATAGGTTTTTTTATCAACTTTAAACTTTTCGTCTTTTCTAAGTTTTTTAATTAAATCGTCCGTGCTTTCAATTTCTTTGGGAAAGCCAAAACTTTCCAAATCATTATGTCCGTCAGAGACATGTTCCTCTATCATGTATAGTTCATCTCCAAAATTCTTATTGAAATTTTCTAAAGCATTTTGTTTGGGGACATAATATAAAACTGGATTGGTGTGGTATAAATTAACCGCATCAGACAAAGGACCAATAGTAAATGGAGCATAAGGATGGGATCCTGTATAGAAATCCAACAACAAGCTTTCAGTCTTGGTATCATCAAAATCTCCCACAATATATTCTTCTTTAAAAGCCATGGCCTGCAAATACAATTCCGCACTTTTACGCAATGCTCGCATTACATATTGTTTTCCATTCTTATCCTGTAACCTTAAAGATTTTGATTGATGTCCTCCGCCCTTACGAACAGGAACCAAACCTCCATACAAAGTATCTAGTGAAACAGTCGGAGCATTAACTTTAGTAGCATAATATTTACGATAACGCTCTCCCCACACCGATTTAAAAAACTTACTTTTATCTACCTCGTCCTCTGAATAAATTGATGAAGAAACACTTTTGGGAAAATCGGTTTTATAGGTACCGTATTCTTTTGATTTGTTTGGCGGTAATACTTCTGTGGAAAACAAATGTTCTTGATTTTCTTTCTCTTTTATTCCATAGAATTTAACTTGGGAAGAACCATCTGTATACACTTCTAAAATAGCATAACCCATACTTCCTGTTGAAAATTGACTTCCATTTAGAAGTCTTGTTGCTCCATTTTTAGAACCGGCACCACTAATAATCTGTGGTGTATTATCTTCAACTATATATTGCAATGTATGCTCATGACCTGAAACAAAAATCACTTTTTCCGAATATTGAGCCAAAGTGACCAAACGTTTTCTAAGTTCTCTATACTTTTTATTGGTAAGGTCTTCAATAGATGCACCAGACGTTTTACGTAAAAAATTACCCAAAGTTCCTAGCACAGGCAAGGGTATCTTGCTGCTACCGAGATAAAATTGTTGCCTCATGGAAAATTGACCTCCATGCTCACCATAACTAAACATTGGGTGATGTAGGGCCATAATGGTAGTCTTATCTGCATTTTTCTTAATAAGACCTTCTAATTCTTCAAAAAACTTTTCACGGTCTTTTATTTCACAACCATCATTTATAGTAGGGTGTTTGTCCCAATTGGTAAGATACCATTCTGTATCAATAGCGAGAACAACAACCTCATCATTAATGTCTATCTTCTCAATAGGGCATCCATCTCTAGGTGAGAATACTTTTTTGCTGTTCAGCTTTTTCTGGATATACTTTTGCTCGCGCTCTAAGCCTTTTAGGCCCTCACTGTACCAATCATGATTGCCAGGAACAAAAAGTGGCGCTCCTTTAAAACCTTTCAAAGCTTCTAATTGTGCGTCCAAACTATTTTTAGCGGCTATACTTTCTTCTGGAAATTTCTTTTCACTAGGAAACCCTGCTGGATAAATATTGTCTCCAAGAAAAATAGCAGTACTATTCTTATTTGCTTTTAAAAGCTGTTTCTGAAAAGATTTCAAAACAGGATTCATTTCTCCCATTGGAGATTTTCCTGCATCACCAATTAAATAAAAAGTATGAGAAACTTCCTTATTCACTACTGCCTCTTGCTTCTTTGCAAAATCCTTATACTTGGATTTATATGTAGCGCAAGATGTAAGGAACAAGGCTATTACAACGACTAGGTAATACTTCTTCATATTAATGTTCTTCATTCCAAAATTTTGTAATTTGGGAACCATAATCTACGTTTAATGTCGGAAATAATAGAGAAAGCTAAAAATTATGTGATCAATTTGTTGGACAAACATTTAGATTCCAAATACCTCTATCATAATTTAAGACATACGGAACGGGTGGTTAAAAGTACTAAAGAATTAATAGACTTTTATAATCTAACTCCACAAGATAGTGAGGCCCTTTTATTAGCAGCTTGGTTTCATGATACTGGTTATACCAAAGGCTCCAATGAACATGAAAATAGTAGTGCAATAATTACTAGGGCGTTCTTGGAGAAGAACGGTTATGATAAAAAAAGTACAGATAAAGTATGTGCTCTTATTAAGGCAACAAAAAGAGGCCATACTCCTGTCAATCTTGAAGAGGAAATAATAAGAGATGCCGATTGTTCCCATTTTGGGCAAAAAAGTTATTTGGAAACGTCCGAAATGTTAAGAGAAGAGCTGTCCCTTTTAGAAATTGCAAATTACTCCAAATCAGATTGGATTAAAGAGAACATTAAAATGTTCCAAACAGAACACCAATATTACACAGCATATGCTAAAGAAAGCTGGCAGCTCTATAAAGAAAAAAACCTAAAGAAATTGATACAAGATAAAAAAGAAGGAAAAATTGCCAAGAAGGAAGCCTTAAAAGCAAAATTTAAGAATGAAAGTCCCGACCGTGGTATACAGACATTGTTTAGGGTTACCCTAAAAAACCATATAACTTTAAGTAATATAGCAGATACCAAAGCTAATATTTTGCTATCGGTAAATGCAATTATTATCTCACTGGCTTTGTCCAATCTTATTCCAAAATTGGATAATCCATCTAACAAATACCTTGTTTACCCAACAGTAATTTTTATCATTTTTAGTGTTGTTTCCATGATATTGGCAGTATTGGCAACTAGGCCTAATGTAACTAGTGGTGAGTTCACAAAAGAGGACGTAAAAAATAAAAAAGTGAACCTTCTCTTTTTTGGTAATTTCTATAAAATGGGGCTAAAAGATTATGAATGGGCCATACAAGAATTAATCAAAGACAAAGAGTATATGTACAGTTCCTTAACCAAGGATTTGTATTTTTTAGGATTGGTCCTTAATAGAAAATATAAAATATTACGATGGACTTATACTATTTTTATGATAGGAATGGTGATTTCCGTACTAGCTTTTGGAATTGCATTTAAGTTTTTTGGACCAGAAAGAATAGGAATGGGACTGTAAAGGATGAATCTATGCCTTTAATTCTTCCATAAGGTCTTCATAGGTATAGGTCTTTTCTTGTTCTTTGCCTTTTTTGTATAATATTTCTGCCCTAATTGCTTTTAAACCAGAAACTCCTTGTAAGCCTTCTAGCTCTACAATTTCTATTTTTTTTCCAAAATAACCTTTAGACCTAAGGAACTTAATATATCTTAAATACTCCAATTCATCTTTCTTTTGAGAATACACAACAACCATTTTACCCGTTTTGGTAAGTCTTTCCCTTGTTCCTTTTATAAGTGATTTGTCTATTCTTTTTTTGATGATTTCATATCTAGCATTATAAGTGCCGTCCACATCAAATCGTTTTTCATCCATTCTAAAACGTATTGACAAAGAGGTATTATAAACTAAAATCAATGATGTTACATCTAAAGGAACTGAAAGTTCTGGCTTTAAATTATAATGAGCGTTCTCCATTTCGCACATCACCTGCAATTGCCAAAGCCTAAGATTATTTAAATACAAAGAATCAAACTGTTTCCCATCTACTATAGAATCACCTATATACATATTGTGCTCTACACCATCTGTTTTATAACGCTCAAAATAATGTGGAAACATCAACTGTGATTCTTCTTGTTTTGCATCAATTAAAGCAGCCAATTTCTTATTGATAATCATTACGCTTTCATCATAATTCTTTCTATGGTCGTAATAAGAACCTGTACTCTCATTTATTCCACTTTCATAGACGGCAATTTGTTCAGCCAATTTATTATTGGTTTTCTTAATATGTTTAAAAACAGGTATTACTTCCTCTTTTACAAAATTAAAAATGGCTTGCTCACTATTTGTATAGAGTACTTCCTTAATATCATCAATATGATTGTTCACCCTAAAAATCAATTCTTCATAAATGGGTAATTTTTCCAATTCCCATGCTTTTGTCAGAACATTGTTTATTTCAGATAGCTGAATTAGCAAATCGGTTTTAATTGCTTCATTCCTTGCTTTGGATGAATTCTTTATATCAATTTGGCCATAGAGCGGATGTACGTCATTAAAAACAATTTCTTTAAAAGAAGGTTGATTCCCTTCTATTTCTTCCTTTATAAATCTTTTCGCCTCTTCTTCAAACCTCCAATATACCGATGAATGAACAGATGTGCACTCATGTTGTATAATGGCATCAATTAAGTTTTCTTCTTCTATTTTGGAACGTAATACCGCAGAAACAATATAGGGCATTATATCTACCAATTTATTGGCATTGATACTGTTCAATGAATTGACTGTTGTAGATACCAACTCCAATACCCCCAATAATTTTCCATCCTGTGCAATGGGTGCAAAAACTGCACTTTTAATGCCTTGCTCTTTTAGCCCTTTATAGGGTGCACACCCACCAGAAAAGTCATAGTACTTATCTACGTTAGATATGGAAAAATATTCATTCTGCTTTAAAAGCTTTTCATAAGAACCTTGGCACAATGCTTCATTACAAACCTCTATATCTTTGTCCCTTAAAATAAAACTCTCCATTTTTTTGCCTAAAACACGCTCAAATTGATTCTCCTTTGGGTTATAAGTAACAAAACCAGCACGTAAATCTGAGAGGTTAAAAAACGACCGGAAGGTTTCTTGCAGATTATCCATAAAATTATCGCTTCCTCTTTTATTAGAAGAAATTAAGCTCGATTTAATTTCTGAAATGGAGTGTTCTACAGTAACATCAAACATATTAGATATTACAAATCCCTTAAAAACAAAGCTGTTTGGTGGTATTTTCTCTTTCCATAATTCTAGATTATCAAAATTATCCAGTAATTCGTCTACGTCTTCTTGTGTCAATTTCTTTGCATTCTCTGTCGGGGAAATTTCAACAAAATCCGCATTGTACAAAATACGATAATGCCTCATTACACCTTGTGTGTCTGGTATATCGTAAAAGAAAGGCCGTCTAAAATCTAAACGATATCCATAGTACATATTTAATATAATTGAACATGCCGCTATATATAAATCGTGCTCTGGATAATTTCTAATTTTAGATATAAAACCTTCTCCACCAGCATCCTCTAATATCTTCTGAAATCTCCTTGATGAATTAAACACAACATCATCAAAAGGTAATGACGCTGTTTTTATTTCGTTATTAGTCAAAACTTCAGAAAATGTATCCTGAAGGATAATGTTAATAACATCGTTATATTTTTTAAGAAGAGATAAGTCTGAAAAGCCTTCTCTTAATTCTGGATAAGGAGCTTGTGCATCTATAATACGCTGCGCTTTTTCGGCCTTCAATTTATCTTCACCGGCGGCCATAGCATCATATTGTTCCAACAGTTTGTTGAAACTTATCAATTGTATTAATGGAAAATCTTTATGCTTTTGTTTTACCATGTCTTAGTTTGTCCACAAAGTGGGTATAAAATTACAAAAGAAAGTATAGAATTTTGTTAAAGAAAACTTTAGGGTATTGCACTCTTTTTATGATATTTATAGAAAATTAAACCATGTCATCCAATTCCAGATTAACCAGAGCTTATAAAAATGCCAAGGTTATCCCTTTTGACAATGATTCTAAATTTATACTTTTTAGCGATTGTCATAGGGGTGACAATAGTTTTGCCGATGATTTTGCCAACAATAGAAACATATATTTCCATGCCATAAATCAATATTATAAACAAGGTTTTCAATATTGTGAATTAGGAGACGGGGACGAGTTATGGGAAAATATTCATTTTGAATCCATTTTTGAGGCTCATAAACATGTTTTTAAATTACTCCGACAGTTTCATTTGTCCAATAGGTTACATATGCTTTGGGGAAATCATGATATGGTCTACAAAGACCCAGAATATGTAAAGAAAAATCTTTCCAGCTATTTTGAACCGATAGAAGAACGGGATGAAGAGCTTTTTGAGGGCATAACTTATCATGAAGCCCTTGTCCTAAAACATAAAGATAGTGGGCAAGAAGTATTTTTAACTCATGGTCATCAAGCAGATTGGTGGAATTATAAATTTTGGAGGTGGGGGCGTTTTTTGGTTCGAGTATTATGGAAACCCCTCCAAGTATGGGGCATAGCGGACCCAACAAGTCCTGCCAAAAATTATAAAGAATTAATAAAAATTGAAAAAAGAATTAAAAAATGGATTCTAGGAAATAAAATGCTCATTACCATAGTTGGGCATACCCATCGGCCACGTTTTCCGGAGCCAGGAGATATTCCTTTTTTTAATGATGGAAGTTGTGTACACCCAAGAAGCATTACCGGTATTGAAATTGAAAATGGGCAAATTTCTCTTATAAAATGGCAAATTGCCACCAAAGATGATGGCACCTTACAAATTGTACGAATTCTATTAGAAGGACCGCAAAAGCTTATTGATTATAGGCTTAAATCTTAGCAATTATCTACATCTTAAAAACAGCTTGTCTTTCTATTTCGTGGCAACCAGTTTTTAAGAAATGTTAATATAGGTCTGTCTATATAAAGCTACATTTAACTACATCATTTTAAACGTTATTGGAATACTGTAAGGAACGCTTACTGCTTGTCCCCTTTGTCTACCTGGTATCATTTTTGGCAAAACACTCACAATTCTCACAGCTTCTTGCTCCAGAAGTTTATCTGGACCCCTTGGAACAATTCTGGTAATGTTTCCTTTATTATTTATAGTAAATTGCACATAAACCCTTCCCTGAGTGCCCATTTCAATGGCAATTTCTGGATATTTGAAATTCTTTTTTATGTGCTCTTGTATTTTTTGTTGAAAACATGCTTTTTTTTCTGCATTGGTATTTAATCCCTCACATCCAGGGAAAATGGGTGCCTCCTCAATAATCGCAAATGGAACAGATATTTCCTCATCCTCCTCTTCCACTTCAATAGCATCAACTTCTACCACTTCCTCTATGATAGCATCTTGACTGGTCTCTGTACTAGATATTATAGTTTCCTCAATCTCTGCGGCATTTTCCACTACTTCAATAACTTCTGGTGCAGATGGAGGGGGTGGTGGAGGGGGTGTTTTAATCGCTTCTGTTATAGGCACATCTTCTTTTATGTCATCAAGCATTTCTACAACATCCAAAGATATTTCTTCCTTATCATATGTTTTCATCTCCAATGCTCTCCATACAAGAAACAGTACAATTGTTAGACCAATTACAAAAAAAAGGCCACTATCATTATTTAAATCTGCTTTTGGATTTTTCTTGATTTCCATAATCTTATAATTTTGGAATTAAATTTTCATATCCTTAAAATTACATTCTGTTAGTTAAGAATTTTATGATATTGGTCAGGTTTTTATGATTATTCGAATTGCATTTTTATTGCACACATTGGTTGGTTTTCTTACATTGTTGATTTTAATCAATTTTAACTAAAACCAATCCAATGCCATTACTTATTGTTGTTGTAGGAATTCTAATTTTATTCCTTCTAGTTGCTAAATTCAAACTGAACGCATTCATTTCTTTTATCATTGTTTCTCTTTTTGTAGGTCTTGCTGGAGGCCTAGGATTGGACAAAGTTGTACAGTCCATTCAAGTTGGTATCGGAAATATTCTTGGAATGCTCGTTCTTATTTTAGGATTTGGAGCCATGCTAGGCAAGCTGGTTGCAGATAGCGGCGCAGCACAACGGATTACCTCTAAACTAGTTTCATCCTTTGGGAAAAAGAACATTCAATGGGCTGTTGTAATTGCAGGTTTTATTGTAGGTATTCCCATGTTTTATTCTGTTGGCTTTGTAATCTTGGTCCCATTAATTTTCACAGTTGCCGCCGCAACAGGACTACCGTTGTTATATGTTGGGTTACCTATGTTGGCTTCTTTATCTGTAACCCATGGATTTCTTCCACCTCATCCTGCCCCTACAGGAATCGCTACAATTTTTGATGCCAATATTGGTAAAACAATGCTATATGGAATGATTGTCGCCATACCCGCCATTATTTTTGGAGGCCCCTTATTTGCTAGAACAATCAAAAAAATAAAAGCTACTCCACTAAAAGAGTTTTACAACCCTGTTGTTTTAAAAGACGAAGAAATGCCCAGTATGGGAGTTAGCGTATTTACGGCATTATTGCCCATCATTCTAATTGGGCTCTCAACCATTCTTGATGCTGTTCTCCCTGTAGATTTTCCCGGAAGAGACATAATTCTTTTCATAGGGAATCCTGTAATTGCCATGTTGATTGCCGTTTTGGTAGCCATCTATACATTAGGGCTCGCTCGTGGTAAAAAGATGGATGAAGTCATGAGCTCAGTTTCAAGTTCTATTTCTGGTATTACAATGGTTCTTTTAATTATTGCCGGTTCTGGGGCATTAAAGCAAATTTTAATTGATAGTGGCGTAAGTACTTATATTGCTGAATCCCTAAAAGACACCAGTATTTCTCCTTTAATTTTGGCTTGGTTAATAGCCACAGTAATTAGAGTGTGCGTAGGTTCTGCCACTGTTGCTGGACTTACCGCTGCCGGGATTGTTTTTCCATTGGTCTCGGGAACAGGAGTTAGTCCAGAACTTATGGTTTTGGCCATTGGGTCCGGTAGTCTTATGCTTTCTCATGTAAACGACAGTGGTTTTTGGCTATTTAAAGAATATTTTAACCTATCAGTAAAAGAAACATTATCCACTTGGACAGTCATGGAAACAACTGTTGGTGTTGTGGGGTTAATAGGAACATTAATTTTAAGTTTATTTGTTTAATTTATGAGCAGTTTACCTTCGGAAAGAGTTAAAGAGTTAGGATTAATTTTACCTCCTGCACCTAAGCCAGCTGGGTTATACAGACCCATATTGGTAGTAGATAATTTCTTATATGTCTCTGGTCAAGGTCCCATAAAGCCTGATGGCACCTTAATGATGGGCAGAGCAGGTGATAATCTAACCATGGAGGAGGCAAAATTAGCTGCCAGACAAGTTGGACTTACCATGTTATCTACCATACAAACTCATTTTGGGGATTTAGATAAAATAAAAAGGGTCGTAAAAGTTTTGGGAATGGTCAATTGTACTCCAGATTTTATTAAGCATCCTTTGGTCATAAATGGTTTTAGTGAGCTTATGGCCGATGTTTTTGGGGCTGACTTAGGTGTTGGTGTAAGAAGTGCCGTTGGTATGATGCTTCCTGACGGTATCCCTGTAGAAATAGAAGCTCAGTTTCAGCTTCATTAGCATTATTATGGGAAACAAAGAATGGTATAAGTTAAACAATACGGAAAACGTAATTTCCCCCTCACTAATGGTGTATCCAGATAGGATTGAGCATAATATTCAATTAATGATTAAAATGTCTGGTGGTACAGAATTTCTGAGACCGCATATTAAAACTCATAAGATGGCTGAAATTATTAGGCTACAACTGGCCTATGGTATCACTAAGTTTAAATGCGCTACCATTGCAGAGGCAGAACTACTGGCTATGAGCAACGCCCCAGATATTCTTTTGGCCATGCAGCCTGTTGGGGCTAATGTGAATCGGTTTTTTAAATTAATTGAGCAGTATCCCAATTCCAAATTTTCGACCATTGTAGACAATACTGTATCTCTACATGAAATTGCTGAGGTAGCCTCATCAAAAAAAACAAATGTTGCTATTTGGATGGATATTAATTGTGGAATGAACAGAACAGGAATTATTCCAAATGAAAATGCTGTAGCACTCTTTAAAGCCATGGATGACAATCCAAATATAAATGCCCAAGGGTTGCATGCATACGATGGGCACATTAGAGAATCTGATTTTTCTTTAAGAAAAGAGAAATGTGATGCTGCTTTTGATACCGTTATACAACTAAAAAAAGATATTGAAGCCCTAAATATCCCTGTCAAGAATATCGTGGCGGGTGGCTCCCCTACCTTCCCAATTCATTGTAAAAGAAAAGGTATTGAAGCCAGTCCTGGAACAACTTTACTCTGGGATCAAGGATACACTAATGGATTCCCGGATTTAGGGTTTTTATGTGCTGCTGTTTTATTTACACGAGTAATTAGTAAACCAAATTCGGACATCATGTGTTTAGATCTTGGACATAAATCCGTTGCTTCGGAAATGTTATTACCAAGAGTGAAAATTATGAACGGAAATGGGCTAAAACAAATAGGTCAAAGTGAAGAACATTTAGTTATTCAATCTAATAACACATCAAAATATGCCATAGGCGATTCTTGCTATGCCATTCCCATGCACATTTGTCCCACGGTAGCTAAATATAAAAGTGCCACTACAGTAGTTGATGGAATGGTAACTGGTCATTGGAATGTAGCCGCAAGAGATCAAAAAATATCTATTTAATTATGTTTATACTAGATGCACATTTAGATTTATCAATGAATGCCTTGGAATGGAACAGAGATTTAAGGTGGTCTGTTGATGAGATTCGTGAAAGCGAAATGGGCATGACAGATAAACCCGATAGAGGAAAAAATACAGTTTCCTTTGAAGCTCTAAGAAAAGGTAATATCGGTATTTGTGTGGCTACTCAAATTGCCCGGTACGTAAAAAAAGAAAGCTCATTGCCAGGCTGGAATTCACCGCACCAAGCATGGGCACAGACACAAGGGCAATTGGCATGGTACAGGGCCATGGAAAATGCTGGTGAAATAGTTCAAATTACGAATACCCAACAATTGGATGTCCATTTGCAGCAATGGAAAAAAGACAATGCAAAAACTCCCCTTGGCTATATTTTAAGCTTGGAAGGGGCAGACTCCATCATTACCATTGATTATTTGGAAAAATCCTATGAGCAAGGTTTACGAGCCATCGGGCCGGCCCACTATGGACCGGGAACGTATGCACACGGTACCAATTCAGTTGGTGGAATTGGCTCTAAAGGAAAAGAGTTGTTAAAGGAAATAGAGCGCCTAAATCTAATATTGGATGCCACTCACTTATGTGACCAAAGCTTTTGGGAAACCATGAAAGTCTACAACGGCCCTGTGTGGGCAAGCCATAACAATTGCAGAAAGTTTGTAGACCATAACAGGCAATTTTCTAATGAACAAATTAATGAACTAATTAATAGAAATGCAGTCATTGGTATCGCCTTGGATGCATGGATGATGGTTCCAAATTGGATAAGGGGAAAGTCCACGCCCAACGGAATGGGGGTTTCTTTGGAACAAATGATTAACAATATAGACCACATATGCCAATTGGCAGGCAACACAAAACATATAGGTATTGGTACCGATTTAGATGGTGGATTTGGAAAAGAGCAATGTCCCGCGGATTTAGATACAATTGCTGATCTCCAAAAAGTGCCTTTATTGTTGTCCAAAAGAGGATATAATGAAACAGATATTGAAAACATCATGAATAAAAACTTCATTGAGTTCCTTAGAAATGTGTGGAATTAGGGTTGCCCCTGTTCCTTTTATCGAAAAACAACCCCAAAATTCCTTTTTAACAGGAGTTTAAATACCTATTGGCAAGGTATTTGTTAATTTTACTGTGCATTAGCTACTTCTTATGCCTATGAAACATTGTTATATAGTATTGTTCTTTTTGATGCTCTCTGTTGGTGTATTTTCGCAAACAGATCTAACCCAAACCCAATCCTTAAACATTGAACCTGCGAACAACAAAATAGATTTGCCCGAGACTCCAAATCCTTCTTCCAGGTTAAATATCCCTTCTGTTGTTCCGGAACCCTTGGATCTGGACAAAAAACCAGAAGTCAAAATGTTACCAGATAAAGAGCTGTTACAAGCTGGGCACGATATGGTCATAGATGCCAAAATAGGTGAAAAAGAAAAAGCGGGGGATAAATCACATTATGGAGATATATATTTGGGTGATATTAAAACAACTGCCAAATTTGTTGGCATTGTTTGTAGGGACCATGAATATGTAGATGGCGACCGAGTAAAAATCTACGCCAATGAAATGGTTGTAGAGCCTAATTTATTGCTTACTGGGGCTTTTAAAGGTATAAATATTGACTTAGACAAAGGTTTTAATAGATTGGATTTTGAAGCCTTAAACCAAGGTACATCTGGTCCAAATACAGCTCAAGTGGATGTATACGATGAAAATGGAAAAGTAATCTATTCTAAAAGATGGAATCTGTCAACTGGTTCCAAGGCTTCACTTATTATTATTCAAGAAGATTAACTACTCTCCTGGATGGTAAGTTTTTTTTGCCCTTTTTAAAACATCCTCTTTATAAAAGGCAACATCTTTCCACTCTACATTGGCATAGCGCTGAATCTGGTCATTAAAATATGGTGAGTTAGGGTTGCCACTTTGTCCGCCAGCCAAAATACTTTTTGCTTTTACTTTTTTACCAAATTCTACTACCGCTGCAAAACTATTACCTCTTGTACCATACATTTTCTTGGTATTATTATTATATCTTGCGCCATAAGCAGCTAGTGCTCCCCAACGCCCAGATGCAAAACCAATGGGAATACTAGGTTTGGTATCATCAAAAGGTTGGCGAATATCTCCATTCAATCTTTGATATCTATTGACCTCTCCCCATGGAATGTTCCATGAGCCAAAATCATTTTCCAATTGTTGAACCACTTCCTTAAAAATAGATATTCTTTCATCAAAGGTAGATTTGGTGCCAAAATATGCTACCCGCTCCATATAACTCAATCCTGTGGGAACCATACCTTTTCGCATATATAAAGTCCCATAATAATCTGTTAAAGTCATGGCAACAGCCTCTTTGGAAGTTTTATAATCCCAATTCCTAAGAATTTCAATAGGTGCTCCCAACTTTTTTGTTCTATCAATTTTATCATAAGCTTCAATCAAACTAGGAATCAAAGCTTCAAAAGCAGGTAAATAAGGGTCATGAGCCAATTGTATTAAACTATCAATCGTATATCCCTTTCTATTGGTCAATAACTTAATAGCATGGATTCCCCTAAAATTTTCCCTGTCTATGGACATATATTTGGGATAATTTTCTTTTTTTGGACTAAATTCCAAAGCAGAGGTATAAGGAGTGGAATTACAATTTTGCAACCATCCATTTTCAGGATTTAAAAGCAGTATATTTTCATCAACTGTGTGTAATCCTTGCCAATCTGTTTTAGGGTTACTCCCATCGACTGGCTTAGTGTAATCAAAGATAGTATCACGAATAGGGATAAAATTCCCATGGAAATACCCAATGTTTCCTTCAGCATCTGCATATACAGTATTGTTGGATGAATTGGTTCTAATATCCATCATTTTTCTAAAACCGTCATACCCATCCTGTTTGGTACGGATAAATGATTGCTCCAAAGCTTTTACAGGTTCCCACATCATTGCAGAAGCGGTCCACTGCTCATCAACAGCATGGGTAATGGGACCATGGTGTGTACGATAGGTTGGAAAGGTTTTTTCTTTTAAACTGTCCCCTATTTTATATTTTAAAATAATTTCTGATTTATTTACAGGTCTTAATTCTTCTCCATATTGATAGAGCAAATTGTTATCCATTTTTACGATTTTCTCTTTGAACTCGTCCATTACATCTGTATAGGTAGAAGTATGCATCCAACCTGTTTTTTCATTAAACCCTTGATAGACAAAAAACTGTCCCCAAGTTACAGCGCCATAGGCATTTAAACCTTCCTCGCTCACAACATGTACTTCTCCTCTAAAGTAGAACGAAGTATGCGGGTTTATAAGCAACATGGCATTACCAGATTGTGTCAATTTACCTGAAATGGCAATTCCATTAGAGCCTTGAGGTTCAGCCATTTCTTTCTCTTTTTTAATTTGAAGTTCTTCTAGTTCTGGTATTTCCATTCCACTTTCATAAAAAGCCTTAATTTTTCGAGTAGAAATACGCTCTATATCACCACCAATGGAGCCTTCACTAAAGTACATAGGCATCCATGGCTCAAAACGTGTCAGTAATTTTGGTTTTACCTCAGGATGCGTATGTAAGTAATAATTAATTCCATCAGCAAATGCATCACAAAGTTTTTTCAACCACTCTGGGCTTTTCTCATAGTTTGCAATAGCCTCTTCCTTGGTCATGAACATCTTGGCGCGCAAATCACTATAGAGAGCATCTTCTCCTTCAACCTCCGCTAACCTACCTGTGGCCCATATATAATTTTGTTCTACCCTATTAAAATCGTCTTCACATTGTGCGTATAACAATCCAAATACTGCATCCGCATCTGTTTTTCCATAAATATGTGGCACTCCAAAATCATCTCGGATAATTGTAATGTTCTTTGCTTGTTGTTGCCACATCTCCAGTTCTGATGACTGTTTATCCGTCTTACATGAAATTGATGCCAACAATAAAAACAGAAATAAAAATCTCATATCATATTTATTTTGATGCTTGAAATTAACTGACTTGCAGATTAAATACTAATTTAAATCTTAAAAAAATCATAACAATCTTCTATAGTCCCTTAATTGCCATATTTTTGGTTTGAATTTCTTCAGAAAATTGAATCTCCCTTTATATGCCCGATAAAAAAGTAAGTATTCTTAAAGCTTTTCAAACCATAATATGGCCTAAACGTAATTTGGTGTTTATTGGATTAATCTTGATTGTTATTAGTAAAGCAGCCAGTTTTGTAACACCTATGTCTTTAAAATATTTTTTTGATGATATAATTCCTAACAAGGATGTAAAACTGCTAAAAGTTTTAGTAATTGTGGTAGTAGTAGCTCTTTTGGTACAGGCCATAACCTCATTTTTACTCACAAAAATTCTTAGTGTACAGGCTCAGTTTTTAATTTCAGAACTACGTGCACAAGTACAAAAAAAAGTGCTTTCCTTGCCTATTCGTTTTTTTGACAATGCAAAATCGGGTGCTTTGGTTTCTCGCATTATGTCCGATGTAGAAGGGGTAAGAAACCTTATTGGCACAGGCCTGGTACAATTGGTAGGTGGTACTATTACGGCCGTAGTATCTCTCATCTTGTTATTACGAATTAGTCCAACTATGACTTTGTTTACATTAGTGCCATTAGCAATTTTTGCTGTTATTGCATTAAAAGCGTTTAAAATTATTCGCCCTGTTTTTAGAGATCGAGGGAAAATAAATGCCGAAGTAAAAGGTAGACTCACCGAAACCTTAGGAGGAATTAGAGTAATAAAGGGTTTTAATGCTGAAAAGCAAGAACACAAAGTTTTTGAGGGTGGTGTTGAAAAATTATTCCAAAATGTAAAAAAAAGCCTTACCGCAACAGCTTTTATATCTAGCTCCTCTACCTTTTTGTTAGGATTGGCAACAGCAGGTATTATGGGGCTTGGCGGATATGAAATAATGTTTGGAGACTTAACTACTGGGGAATATATAGAGTTCACTTTTTTATTGGGATTAATGATTGCTCCCATTATGCAGATGAGCAATATTGGAAGCCAATTAACAGAGGCCCTGGCAGGTTTGGACCGTACAGAAGAGCTAATGAACAAAACGGCGGAAATGGATGAGGAAAAAAGAACTATTGATTTAGAACAGGTAAATGGTAATATTATTTTCAATGATGTTTCTTTTGCCTATGAAGAAGACAAGGAAGTCCTACATAACATTAGTTTTGAGGCTAAATCTGGTTCTGTAACTGCTCTTGTAGGGAGTTCTGGTTCTGGAAAATCTACCATCGCTGGTTTAGCCGCTACTTTTTTGAATCCTCAATCTGGAAAAATTAGCATTGATGGCGTTGATGTCTCAAAAGTAAATTTGAACAGCTTTAGAAAACATCTAGGAGTTGTTTTACAGGATGAATTTTTGTTTGAAGGCACTATCCGAGAGAACATAATGTTTCCAAGACCAAATGCTACAGAAGAGGAGTTGAAAAAAGCCGTAAAAGCTGCTTATGTAGATGAGTTCACAGACCGGTTTGATGAAGGGTTGGAAACTTTGATTGGGGAACGTGGCGTAAAACTTTCTGGTGGACAGAGACAACGGATTGCGATTGCAAGAGCTGTTTTGGCCGACCCAAAAATTTTAATTTTAGATGAAGCTACCTCAAGTTTAGATACAGAAAGTGAAGCATTGATACAAAAAAGTTTGGCAGAACTTACAAAAGGTAGAACCACATTTGTTATTGCACATAGATTAAGCACAATAAGAAAAGCAAATCAAATTTTAGTAATAGAGAATGGTCATATTGCGGAGCAGGGCACCCATGATGAACTAATTGCCAAAGAAGGCAGATACTATAATTTGTTTACGTATCAGGCAAGGATTTAATTTTAAAAAATAGTAGGGATTAAACCCCTAAACTATTTATCATTATCATGTACTATTGATATAATTTCACATAATAATAAATCTAATTCTGGGCCGTAATCAATCTGATTTATATTAGGTAGAGGTTCTTTTATTCTAATTTGATTATGTAAATGTATATTAGCAATCGTTTTCATGGATTCATTTAATCTTTTAAAACTTTTTTTTATACTAACACCACCATAATTATTAGCAACTTCAGTAAAGTTATCCTTATCAAATATTGGTGGAACATGATCAATCATAGCCCTACTAAGAGCTGACACACCAAAATAGTTGTTTAACGAATAATTATCATTAATCTCTTCAAGAAGTTGAATTAGTTTTGCAAAATCAAACTTTGATGATTCTAATTTCTTAAGTTCTGCTATTCTAAATTTATTTATCAAAGTTTTTGTGTTCATCCTTTCAGATGTTATATTACTTTGTTTATCAATTTTCTCTTCACACCATTTAAAAAGAATTAACTTGTTTTGTGGCTGAGGAAGTTCTTTATCTCCTTGAGTTGTTTTAGAACCTTTTACTTGATGATAAACAAAAGTTAAAAAATCTTCTTTCTTATTCTGATATTTTTCAAAGTGAAATTTTAATAAATCATCAACTTTATTCGGAGGTAAATTGAGTAATATTCTTATGAAACCAATATAATTTCTTTTGAAATCTAATTCATTTATTTCATCAAATGGCTGTATTTTTTCTTGATAAATAGTAAAATCATTATTGATAAAAAAAGAACCCATATCATTCTTTATGAGTTTTCTTTTTTCCTGTGGAAAATCATCACTATTTATAAATTCATGATGAAAATATAACTGATATTCATTCCAAAAAGTCCTATATCCCATTTCCTAGTCTTCAGCTGGAGCCAAAACAACTTCCAAGCCATCCAAATTGTCTGTCATATGTATTTGGCATCCTAAACGGCTATTATCTTCAACATTAAATGCCTCAGATAACATAGCTTCTTCATCATCGGACATTTCAGGTAATTCGTGATTGGATTGCACATAGCACTGGCAAGAGGCACACATGGCCATGCCACCACATATCCCAATAGTTCCTTCTGGTGCTAGCTCGTAAGAACGAACCACTTCCATAAGGTTCATATTCATATCGGTCGGAGCATCCACCTCGTGCATTACACCTTCACGGTCGGTTATTTTAATTTTTATATCGGACATTAGGGTTTTAAATTGGAATTATAAAAAGTTTGGGAAATAAATCACTAAAATTTGAATCATATATCATACCAAAAAGAATGGCGTAATCATTTATCCAACATTAATCACTTCTTCTATTTGTGGCGCGTGCTTTTTAATGGTCATCTCTACTCCACTTTTAAGTGTCATTTGGTTTACACTACAACCTACACAAGCACCTTCTAATTTTACTTTTACAGAAGTGTCATTATCAATAGAAATCAAGGATATATCTCCTCCATCACTTTGCAAAAAAGGGCGGATTTCTTCAAGCGCCAATTCTACTTTAGTTTTTAATTCTTCTGATGTCATTCTAACTACTTTTTAACAGCAGAGCAACCTGCCATTGTTGTTATTTTAATTGCCTCTGTCGGAGGCAAATCTTTATTTCTTTTTACTACTTCAGATACCACACTCTTTGTTAATTCCTCAAAAGCAGCTTCAATTGGTGTGGCTGTCTGCATTGCTGCTGGCCTACCAACATCCCCAGCTTCTCTAATACTTTGCACTAATGGTATATCTCCCAAAAAAGGAACTTTTAAATCCTCTGCTAAATATTTAGCCCCTTCTTTACCAAAGATATAGTATTTATTGTCTGGAAGTTCCGCAGGGGTAAAATACGCCATATTTTCTATAATCCCCAGAACAGGTACATTAATAGAATTCTGTTGGAACATAGCAACTCCCTTACGAGCATCTGCCAATGCAACTTCTTGTGGCGTACTAACAACCACAGCACCCGTAATTGGCATAGCTTGCATAATGCTTAAATGAATATCTCCAGTGCCAGGAGGTAAATCCAACAACATAAAATCTAACTCTCCCCAATGTGCATCAAAAATCATTTGATTCAATGCTTTTGAGGCCATGGGGCCTCTCCAAATTACTGCTTGGTTAGGTTGTGTAAAAAACCCGATAGACAGTAATTGCACCCCATAATTCTCAACAGGTTTCATTTTGGATTTTCCATCCACATTTATGGACAAAGGTCTTTCTTGAGCAACATCGAACATAATGGGCATAGATGGTCCATAAATATCTGCATCTAACAACCCAACTTTAAATCCCATTTTAGCAAGAGTAACCGCTAAGTTAGCAGTAACAGTAGATTTACCAACTCCTCCTTTTCCAGATGCTACTGCAATAATATTTTTAATTCCGGGAATTGGCTTTCCTTTTATCTCATTGACCTTGGGCTTTGCAGCGGGCGCATCCACCTTAACGTTCACCGTTATTTTAGCTTTTTCATATACTTCTCTGTGGATAATTTTTAAGATTTCCACCTCCGTTTTCTTTCTGGCCTGTAAACTTGGGTTTTTAATAGTGAGATCCACAACAACCTCATCTCCAAAAACCATAACATTAGTCACAGCTCCGCTTTCTACCATATTTTGGCCTTCCCCAGGAACGGTAATGTTCTCTAATGCCTTAAGAATGTCCTTTTTATTCAATTTCATTATATCATATTCGCCAACAGTCGTTTAAACTGATTCTAAATTACAAAGATAAGGTTTTCAGAGTTTAGAAATCAGAGTTGAGAGCTCAGAAATTAGAGTATTGAGTTTAAAGTTATTTTAACTTTAAACTTAAACTTTACAGAAGTTCCTTGGCTGGATCCCAAAAGTATTTTTGGAAGTCAATTATTTGATTATCCTTCACTTTAATACCTTCATTCTCGAGTAGTTGCTGCATAAGATTTGTGCCATCAAAATGATGTTTCCCAGTTAATAAGCCAACCCTATTTACCACTCTATGTGCAGGAACATCTTCCTTAAGGCCAGAACCGTTCATAGCCCAGCCTACCATACGAGCACTACGTGCAGCACCCAAATGCTTAGCAATGGCACCATATGATGTTACCCGCCCATGAGGAATCTGCTTGGCCACCTCATATACCTTTTCAAAGAAGTTCTTGTTTTCTGGCTTCATACTTATTGATAAAATATCCTAAAAATGGTAATGACCAAAAGTAACAACATTAAAGCACTGAGAATGTAATTGGAATTTTTTGAAAATCGATTTGTCTTGGTTTCCAATTTATTAAAATACACTGTATATAAATACAAAACTGTGAATGTACCACAACCAGCGGCCAAAATGAAAACCACGATGTCCCAAATTTCAAACTTAATCCAGCCAGAAGCATTCCACATGGCATTGAGTCCACTGTAGTACGGAATGGTCAACAAATTAACGGCAGCCAATAACATTCCCTTAAAATAGCTATTCTTCTTACTCACTTTCACCGCTTTTATTTTCTTTTTTTTGTCTCTTTTGGCAAGGACAAAAAAATAGATAGCAAAAAAAGCAAATACACCCAACGCAATTTTTAAAAGTAAATCTATAATCTCTGGATTTCTATGTAAAAATTTGGATATGATAACGGCAATATAAGCCTGTATCATTATCATGGTAGAAACTCCTAAACTATAAATAATGGCATTTGTTTTTCCTTTCTCAACACTTGTTTTAGCAGCATTCATATTTAAAAGTCCAGGGGGTACTGTTGCCATAAAGGCGGCAGAAAAAGTAACAAAAAAAAGAATGAGCAAGTGGGTCATGGTTTGTTAATCCTAAACTTTATATATGTGATTGGTTTTCCTTTCTCAAGATACTGTTTTTCATAGAAAGTTTGAATCTCTAACACCTCTTTTGGACTTCCTTCGTTCTTATATACATCATGATTGGCATACACAACTTCATGTTTTAACCCATGTAAAAGGCCCAGAGTATACCCATGCATAAACTCACTATCGGTTTTTAAGTTTATTTCTCCTCCATCAATCAAGATGTATTTGTATTTCTTTAAAAAAAACTCATTGGTCATTCTATGCTTGGTGCGCTTATATTTTATTTGTGGGTCTGGAAAAGTTATCCAAATTTCCGACACCTCATTCTCTGCAAAAAGAAGGTCTACCAATTCTATTTGGGTACGTAAAAAAGCAACATTTTTTAGCCCTTCTTCTATAGCAGTTTTTGCACCACGCCAAAAACGAGCCCCCTTTATATCAATTCCAATAAAATTCTTACTCTTTTCCTTTTTTGCTAGACCAATAGTGTACTCCCCTTTTCCACAACCTAGTTCTAAAACAATGGGATTATTGTTTCCAAAATGTGCTGCCCATTTTCCCTTTAAAGAAAATAGTCCATGCTGGACTTCTTCCCTATTTGGTTGAATTACGTTTTTAAAAGTTTCGTTCTCTTTAAACCTCTTTAATTTGTTCTTGCTCCCCACGGAAACCAAAATTTAATGATTTGACAAAACTAAGGAAATCTATAAACCTTTTAGGTTTAGTTCCTTTGTTGTTATGATTAATTCCAAACGTATTTTAGTAGCCCCTTTAAACTGGGGACTTGGCCATGCAACGAGGTGTATTCCCATTATAAATGCCTTAATGGAAAACGGACATACACCCATTATAGCTTCAGACGGTGTAGCGCTTTCTTTGTTACAAAAAGAATTTCCTAATCTGGAATTTTCCAAATTACCATCATACAAAATAAAGTATGCAAAAAAAGGAAAAAACTTTAAACTAAAAATGATTTGGGACTCTCCTAAAATTCTAAAAGCCATGGCCAAAGAGAAAAAAGAAACCAAAAAATTGGTCAAAGAATTGCAATTGGATGGTATTATCTCTGACAACAGATTAGGGGTTTATAGCAAAAAAGTGCCTTCTGTCTTTATAACACATCAACTAAATGTACTTACTGGAAATACGTCGTGGATGAGTTCCAAGGTTCACCAAAAAATAATATCAAAGTATACTGAATGCTGGGTACCCGATGTGGAAGCCAAACCCAACCTATCTGGAAAACTGGGGCACATTAACAACTCTTCTTTGGATATTAAATATTTAGGACCACTTAGCCGATTTAATAAAATTGATGGGGTAAAAAAATATGACTTAATGATATTACTCTCTGGGCCAGAGCCACAAAGAACTTTATTAGAAGATAAATTGATGTTTGAAATTTCCAGTTATAATGGGAAAGTACTCTTTGTAAAAGGTGTTATTGAGAACTCACAGAAAACCGAAAACAAGACTATTGGAAATGCGGAAGTGACTTTTTACAATTTTATGCAGTCTCATGATTTACAAAACTCTATTTCTAAAAGTGAGCTAATTTTATGCCGCTCTGGTTATACCACCATTTTAGATTTGGCAAAGTTGGAAAAGAAAGCCTTTTTTATACCCACCCCTGGCCAGTTTGAGCAAGAATATTTGGCGAAACGACTACAAAAAAATGGATTGGTGCCTTACTCTAAACAAGAAGATTTCACGTTAGAAGATTTAGAAAAAGTGTATGAATATGAAGGTCTAAAAAGCTTTAATACAGCTTTGGATTATTCAGGCTTATTTTGTGCTTTCTCCAAGGTAAAAGAAAATTCAGAACCAACATCCTCCACACTTTCCACATAGATTTTTTCATCATGAGCCTCTATAATGTGTTTTACAATAGAAAGCCCCAATCCAGAACCCCCTTCTTTTCTACTTCCGCTTTTGTCCACCCTATAAAAACGTTCAAACAACCTTGGGATATGTTCCGCCGAAATTCCTTCACCATTATCGGTCACCCGAACAATTACTTTATTCTTAATAAGATTTTCAACACTTACTTCTGTAGTTCCCTTATTATGCCCATACTTAAGAGAATTCACTAGTAGATTAGAAACAACTTGCTGTATTTTTCCTTTATCCGCCCAAACATAGATAGGGTCTGCATATTCCATATCAAACGTTAGGGAAATTTGGTTTTTTGCAGCCTTCATTTCCAAAAGATCAAAAACACCTTGAATAAGTTCTAGGATATCAAAACTTTCCCATTCCATATTGGCTTCTTCAAATTCCAACTTGGTCAACAAATCTAAATCCTTAACTATATAAATAAGTCTTTCTACACCCTTACTGGCTCTGTTTAGATATTTCTTGCGCACATTTTCATCGTCCATGGCACCATCCAGTAAGGTTAAAATATAACCTTGGACAGTAAACAAAGGGGTTTTAAGCTCGTGAGATACATTTCCCAAGAAATCCTTTCGGTATTCTTCCCTAATCTTTAGGGTATCTATTTCTATTTTTTTGTCCTGAGTAAATTTTTCAATTTCCTTGGTCAAGGTTCTCATGTCTGTGGTAATGGGGCGGGAAGTAAAAGAGGAAGTCTCGAGCAAAGAGACATCGTCATAAATTCTCTTTACCCTTTTATAAATCAATTTTTCTACCCTAATCTGTATAATCAAAAAGGAAGTAAGAAAAACAATAAGGGTTAAAGCACTTAGAAAAACATAATCCAAGTTATTTCTATAAACCATAAACCCTGTTAGAAGAAGGGCTAAAACAATAGCAATGATTAATGAAGAAAAGAACGCAAATCTATATGACTTTTTTAATCCTGTTGCCATTAAAGCACAAACTTATACCCAACACCTTTTACGGTTTTAAAGTGGTCATCCCCTATTTTTTCACGCAATTTTCTAATATGCACATCAATGGTTCTACCACCAACAACAACCTCATTGCCCCATACTTTGTCCAAAATAACTTCTCTTTTAAACACTTTACTAGGTTTAGAAGTTAAAAGGGCAAGTAATTCAAACTCTTTTCTTGGCAAAACTAATTCCTTGCCATTGTTTATAATTTTATATTCTTCCCTGTCAATTACAATATTACCAACTCTCGTAATATCTTCGGTTTTATTATCATCTTCTTTCAACCTTCTTAATAATGCTTTTACCTTACTTACCAATACTTTTGGTTTAATTGGCTTAGTAATATAGTCATCCGCACCTGCATCAAAACCGGCCACTTGGGAATAATCTTCTCCGCGTGCTGTTAAAAAGGTAATAATTGTGTTTTCCAATCCAGGAGTGTTTCTAATAATTTCACATGCTTCTATACCATCCATTTCTGGCATCATAACATCTAAAATAATTAAGTGTGGGTTTTTCTTCTTGGCCTTTGCAACCGCTTCTGTTCCATTTTTGGCAGTAAAGACTTCATATCCTTCTGAGGAAAGATTGTAGCCTACAATTTCCAGAATGTCCGGCTCATCGTCTACTAAAAGTATTTTAATATCCTTTTTTTTCATGGGTCTTAAATTGGTTCATTCGCCCAAAAGTAAAGATAATACTATTACCATAAAGTCGGTTAACATTCATTTAATATCATAACATTAAAATTACAATAATGCAATAAATGTTTAACACGGTAGTAACACCACTTTTACAGTAGGGTGATTTATTTGCAGTGTAATTTTTAATATGGCTTTGCCTCAAAAAAAGAAAATGAAAACTAAAACAACTTTTAAAATGAAAAGATTATTCTTTGCTATGTTAGCCACGGTTGCTCTTACCTTTAATTCTTGTTCCGAAGATGATGAGCCCCCTATTATAGATGTAACCGCTACCTGTAATGATGGAATACAAAACCAAGGAGAAACTGGTGTAGATTGTGGTGGTCCAAATTGCCAACCGTGTACTCTTGCAACTGCAACTTGTAACGATGGCATAATGAATGGTGATGAAACTGATATTGATTTTGGTGGGTCCTGTGCGGAAATAGTAAATGTATCTGGAGAATTAACTGAAGATGTTACTTGGACTGCTGATAAAATATACACTTTAGCTGGTAAAGTAGTAGTTGGAAAAGGCGCTACTTTAACCATTGAACCAGGTACCATTATTAAGGGTAAACCTGGCTCTGGTTCTTTAGCTTCTGCACTAATTGTACAAAGAGAATCGAAAATTATGGCTGTTGGTACTGCTGATAATCCAATTATATTCACTGCAGAATCTGACAATATCGTTGTTGGACAAACAGCTGGAACGAATTTAGATGAAACTAATAGAGGTCTTTGGGGTGGTTTAGTAGTATTAGGTAGAGCTTCCGGTTCTTTTAAAGGCGATGTTACCGAAGTACAAATAGAAGGAATTCCTGCAGATGATACTTTTGGACTATACGGCCCTGGTGATGCTCCTAATGATGCGGACAACTCGGGTACAATACAATATGTTTCTATCCGTCACGGAGGTGCTTTAATTGGTGAAGGAAACGAAATAAATGGTCTTACACTTGGATCTGTTGGTTCAGGGACTATAATTGATAATGTTGAAGTTGTAGCCAATGTTGATGATGGTATAGAATTCTTTGGTGGAACTGTAAATGCAACCAACTTATTGGTATGGGCACAAGGGGATGATGCCTTAGATATTGACCAAGCTTACTCTGGTACTATTGATAATGCAGTTGTTGTTGCTGGTGAAGCATCTGACCATTGTTTTGAAATAGATGGACCTGAAGGTTCTGCTACTGGTTCTTTTACATTACAGAACGCTACTATTTTTGGTAGTGCAACTGCTCCAAATGGAGAATATGCAGATTACAGAAGTAATGCAATGGGCACAACCCAAAATGTTTATGCTATTGGCTTCCAAGATGGTAAAGATGTTGAATTAGATAATAATGCTGTAGCTCAAAACTACTTAGATGGTTTGTTACTATTTGAAGCTTGGGAGGTTGTTGGTTTTGATAATTCTATTTTTATAGAGAAAACTGGTGATGGAGAAGATGTTATTATTTTGGCGCCTACTTTTACAGAGCTAGCCGCTGATTGGACAACTGAAGTTGCTGCCGGTAGTGAAACTGTTGGTGCAGATGTATCAAAATTAGCATGGACATATGCTAATACAAAAGCAAGTTTAGGATTCTAGTCTCGACAAACACACAAAATATTTAGCTAATTGCTCGCCCCAAATATGTGGCGGGCATTTAGTTTGTTATGATTATAATTATTTTATATGAAGTTAAATTTTAGATTACTCGTTTTAGTTTTTTTATTTTTTCAATTTGCCATGGCCCAAAAGGGAGAGGTAACTGGCACTCTTATTGACGTTGAGTTTAATGATCCAATTCCATTTGCAAATATTCTTGTAAAAGGTTCTACTACAGGAACCACATCAGATTTTGATGGCAATTACTCCCTTTCATTAGATGAAGGCACCTACACTTTAACCTATTCATTTTTAGGATATAAAACGGTGGAAATTACTGATGTAGTTGTTAAAGAAGGAGATGTAACTACTGTAAATGTAAATATGGAAGTACTTGCCGAAGGTTTAGATGAAGTTGTCCTTACCGTTAGTGTAAAAAAGAATACTGAAACAGCGGTTTTAACCATACAAAAGAAAGCAGTTAACGTATTAGATGGTTTGTCTGCAGAATCTTTTAAAAAATCGGGTTCTAGTAATGTTGCTAGTGCCATTAAAGGTGTTCCTGGAGTATCTGTTCAAGGAGGTAAATATGTTTATGTTAGAGGATTAGGAGACAGGTATACCAAATCTATTTTAAATGGGGTAGACATTCCTGGATTAGATCCTGATAGAAACACCATTCAGTTAGATATATTCCCAACAAATATTATTGATAATGTATTGGTTTTAAAATCTTCTTCCGCAGATGTTCCTGCAGATTTTACAGGAGGTATGGTAAACATTGTAACTAAAGATTATCCAACTAAAAAAGAGCATAGTTTAAGTATAAGTGGAACATACAATCCAGATATGCATTTTAATAGTGATTACCTAAACTATGAAGGTAGTAAAACTGACTTTTTAGGGTTTGACAATGGTTCTAGAGATATTCCTATTAATAAAAAACAAGACATTCCAAATACTTTTGATTTTGACCCACGACTAACAACTATTACAAAACAATTTAGCCCCATATTATCTGCTGCGCGAGATAATAGTTTTATGGATTATAGTCTTGGTTTTACAACAGGTAATCAATACAACGTTGGTGCTGGTGAAAACAGAATAGGATTTTTAGCTTCTGTTTCCTATAAAAACAACACTACTTTTTACGAAGGAGCTGAAAATAATTTTTACAGAAGAAATTCTGATACTTCAGAAAACGAATTACTAACGGATAGAACGCAAACTGGTGATATAGGAAAAAACAATGTTCTAGTTAGCGGTTTGGTTGGGCTTTCATTTAAAACACAAAGATCCAAGTACAAATTAAACCTATTGCATTTGCAAAACGGAGAATCTACAGCAGGTATCTTTAGTCAAACACTTAACTTTTCAGATTTTATTAGGTTTGCTAAAGATAACTTAGAATATACACAACGTTCTATTACCAATGCATTATTAACCGGAACTCACACCAATGAAGATGCGTCTTGGACAACAGAATGGGCAGTGTCTCCTACGTTATCTAGAATTGAAGATAAAGATATTAGAACCACATCATTCCAGGTAGAAGAAGGAGTGTTTTCAATACCTCAAAACAATCAACCAAAAAGAATTTGGAGAGATTTAGAAGAAGTTAATGCAGTTGCTAAATTAGATTTAACAAGAAAGTATCAATTATCAGAAAAAGATGCTAAACTAAAATTTGGTGGTTATGGAGCTTACAAGCAACGAGATTTTGGAATTCAAAATTTTGAAATAGAAAGCAATCTTAATACTTCTGTTTATAATGGCATTGGTGACAATATTTTATTACCAGAAAATTTATGGACTGTAAATAATAATTCTGGATCTTATATTGACCCGGACATTTCTATTGCGGAACCTGCAAATACCTATGAAGCTACACAACAAAATATTGCTGGTTATGTTTCTAATGAATTTAAAATTGGTAGTAAATTAAGGACCATTGTAGGTCTTAGAGCTGAAAAATTTGAATCTAAATATACGGGTGAGGATAATAAAGACATTAGTGATCCCGAAAAGGTAATTTTTGATAATGAAACCATAATTGATAAGTTTGATATCTTCCCAACTGCCAATTTAATTTATGAACTAACAGAGCAAATAAATCTAAGAGGTTCCTACGCAAAAACTACGGCAAGACCTTCTTTTAAAGAGGCATCTATTGCTAAGATATTTGACCCATTATCTAACAACACATTTATAGGTAATATTGATTTAGATCCAACATACATTAACAATTTTGATTTTAGAATGGAATGGTTTGGTGAAAATGCAGAAATGATAGCTATAAGTAGTTTCTACAAGTCTTTTACAGATCCTATTGAATTAACGTATTTTGAGTCTTCTTCTGACAACTTTACTCCAAGAAATTTAGGAGACGCAGATGTTGTTGGTTTAGAATTTGAGTTGCGTAAAAACCTTGGTTTTATTTCCGAAAACCTAAGTAATTTAAGTTTTAACTTAAATACATCAATAATTAAATCTACTCAGGTATATAGTGAAAGTGAAAGAAACCTTAGAACACTTGGTTTAAGAGATGGAGAAACTTTAGGAAATGATCGTGAGTTACAAGGACAATCACCATTTTTAATAAACTCTGGAATAAACTACAAAGGAGAAGAAAATGGTATTCAAATGGGAATGTTCTATAATGTTCAAGGAAAAACATTACAAATTGTGGGTAATGGTTTTGTTCCAGATGTTTATACAATGCCTTATCACAATTTAAACTTTAATTTTACTAAAACTTTAGGTGAAAATGACAACCAGAGCATAAACTTTAAAGTTTCTAATTTATTGAATGATGATGTAGAAAGTGAATATGAATCTTTTGGAGCAACAAACCAAACATTCTCTAAAAGAAGTCCAGGAAGAGCATTTTCTTTAGGATACAGCATTAAATTTTAAAAAAGCACTTTACCTTTTTAGAAAGCCCCGCACTTGCGGGGCTTTTTTATCGATAAAATGCAATAAAACTCCGATATGTTGCATTTCATCTAATTTCCTAATTTTTTGTAAGGAAGTAGCTTCAATTTGAATATCTTTATGGCATATAATTTGCTGACATATAGTACATGAAGCACCTTTACCTAGTTTTATTCTTTTTTGTATGTGCTGCTAGTTTTGGACAGGAATCCAAAAGTGGAGGTGACATTGAGGGCTTTACACTATATCCTAATCCTACCACTAACGGAAAGGTTTTTATAAACACTGCAGAAAATGCCCCAAAAAAAATAATGATTTTTGATGTTTTGGGTACACAGGTGCTAGAAACTACCATTCTAGGCAAAGAACTTAACTTATCAGATTTAGATGCTGGAGTTTATGTTCTACGTGTTTTTGAAAAAGACAGAGTAGCTACAAGAAAACTTATCATTAAATAAGTCACTATTACCTTCTTATAACTCATTGATTTCCTGTTTTTTGCATACTTTCTTTATGCTAAAAAAGCAAAAAAACCACCTTTGCCTACAAAAATTGGCATTTCACAACATTTAATCCCTCAAAAACAAGGACTTATATATATTTACAGTGTTGGTCCCAAATCAATCATAAATGAAACAAGTCTACTTAATCTTTTTTTTGGTATTTACTGTTACAATTTCTGCCCAAGACATGGCAGAAAATCATACAGTCAAAATTGAGGAAATCTCCAATTTTAAATTATACCCCAATCCAGCTTTTGATGATGTGGTCTATATTACCACTGAAAAAAATAGAAACAAGGAAATTGTTATCTATGATGTTTTTGGTGAAGAAGTGCTAAGAGACAGAATATCCTCCAGTGTACTCAATATATCAAAATTATCTCCTGGTGTATATGTGCTGCAGGTAACGGAAGAGAGCAAATCCATGACCAGAAAATTGGTAGTTAAATAATATAACAATAACACAAAATATAAAGTGCCTCTTTTCTAGAGGCATTTTTGTTTTACACCCCTCTGTATATTCTTACCTTTACAGCAGTTAGGGTTCCATGGATAAAGCCAAAATTTTTTCTATTACATCACAAAAGGAATTTGAGTCCTTGGCATTGAATATTTTCTCCTTTCAGTATACTAATAATTCTGTTTATCAAGAATTTTGCACACACTTAGGAGCAAATCCAAATAATGTAAAAGAATTAAAGCAAGTTCCCTTTTTACCTATTGAATTTTTTAAATCCAAAAAAGTGATTTCTGGGAAAAATCCAACGGAAATTATATTTTCCAGTAGCGGCACAACTGGTATAAATACCAGTAAACATTATGTTTCTGACATAAAATTATATGAAGAAAGCTATCTACATGGGTTTGAGCACTTCTATGGAAAAACTCATAAGTATTGTGTATTAGCACTTTTACCATCCTATCTGGAGAGAGAAGGTTCTTCCCTAATTTATATGGTCAACGATCTTATAAAAAAAAGCTCTCATCCAGATAGTGGATTTTATTTAAATGATTTCCATAGCTTAAAAAGTAAACTTGTTGAACTGGATTCTAAAAAAACCAAAACACTTTTAATTGGAGTTTCTTTTGCATTATTGGACATGGTAGAAAGCCATTCCCTGAACCTGAACCATACTACCGTAATGGAAACAGGAGGTATGAAAGGGAAAAGAAAGGAAATGATACGAGAAGAACTTCATGCAATATTAAAAAAAGGGTTTGGTGTGCGTCAAATTCATTCTGAATATGGTATGACAGAGCTTTTATCACAGGCTTATTCCAATGGGAATGGGGTTTTTAAAGCCCCTCCTTGGATGAAAATCATGATTCGTGATACGGAAGACCCTTTGACACCGCAACCCCATGGAAAAACAGGAGGAATCAATGTAATTGATTTGGCTAACCTAAATTCCTGTTCTTTTGTTGCTACACAAGATTTGGGGAAAACTCTACCTAACGGAAGTTTTGAAATCTTAGGTCGCTTTGACCATTCTGATATTAGAGGGTGCAATTTAATGGTGCTGTAACAGCTTCCAATATTCCAATTTTTTTTGGAGGGAACTTATTTGGCAACCAATACAAAGTAATTTTTCTTACCTCGCTGCAACAATACAAACTTGTCGTTTATTAAATCTGCTGTTGTTACTGTATAATCCTCTTTTACCTTTTCCTTATTTACAGATATTGAGTTCTGTTTTAATTCTCTCCTTGCCTCCCCATTAGAGCTTAAAAAACCTGTTTTAGCGGCCAACGCCCCAATCATATCCAAACCGTTTTCTATTTCGGATTTTGGTATTTCAGCCTGTGGCACTCCATCAAAAACATCTAAAAAAGTTTTCTCATCCAACTTCTTTAAATCATCTGAAGTAGATTTTCCAAAAAGAATATTACTGGCTTTAATGGCATTGTCCAAATCCTCATAAGAGTGTACCATAAGGGTGATTTCATCTGCCAACCGCTTTTGTAATAGCCTCATATGTGGAGCTTCAGAATGTTCTGTGATTAAATCATCTATTTCCTTTTTGGAAAGAAATGTGAATATTTTAATGTACTTCTCAGCATCAGTATCAGAAGTATTTAACCAATATTGGTAAAATTTATAGGGTGATGTCCTATTAGAATCTAACCATACATTACCCCCCTCAGTCTTTCCAAATTTAGTGCCATCTGCTTTTGTAATTAACGGACAGGTAAGTGCATACCCCTTGCCTCCACCTATTCTACGTATCAATTCGGTTCCAGTGGTAATATTTCCCCATTGGTCGCTTCCTCCCATTTGCAGTGTGCAATTATGGTTTTGATAGAGGTACAAAAAGTCATATCCTTGTACCAATTGATAGGTAAATTCCGTAAATGACATTCCTTCCTTTGCTTCTGAAGACAAGCGCTTTTTAACTGAGTCCTTTGCCATCATATAGTTTACAGTAATATGCTTCCCTACATCACGAATAAATTCCAAAAAAGAAAAATCCTTCATCCAATCATAATTATTCACCAAAACAGCCGCATTATCAGCATCGCTTTTAAAATCCAAAAAACGAGACAATTGTTCTTTCAATGCATTTTGGTTGTGACGCAATGTAGGTTCGTCCAACAAATTTCTTTCAGCCGATTTTCCTGATGGGTCACCAATCATCCCTGTGGCCCCTCCTATTAAAGCATAAGGTTTGTGGCCAGCCAATTGAAAATGGCGCAACATCATAACGCCCACTAAATGGCCAATATGTAGTGAGTCTGCCGTAGGATCAATTCCCACGTAGGCAGATTGCATTCCACTCAATAAGTGCTCTTCAGTCTCTGGCATTACGTCGTGCAACATACCTCTCCATTCTAATTCTGCTACAAAATTTGATGTCATTCTTGTATTCTTCTTGATTTATTCCTGCAAATATAAAAGAAATAGTAGGGGCAACTCTTCTGAAAAAGTGAATAAATCCATCCCCTAACGGCAGTCAGGTTTAAATCTCTTTTATTGAGTAAATTTGAAACATGGTTTTAGTAACAGGTGGTACAGGTTTGGTAGGTTCACATCTTTTATTTCATTTGGTGAACAAAGGGATAAAGGTAAAAGCCATTCACAGAAAACAGAGTGATTTAAACAGAGTAAAAAAGATTTTTTCTTATTATTCTGATAACGCATCTTCTCTTTTTAATAGCATAACATGGGTAGAGACCAATCTAGATAACATTCCAAAATTAGAACTAGCGTTTGCAGATATTACCCATGTATATCATGTGGCTGCCTTAATTTCTTTTGACCCTAAGAATTATAATAAGCTAAGAAAGATAAATGTAAATGGGACAAAGAACATTATAAACCTATGCATTGCCAACAACGTTAAAAAAGTTTGTTATGTAAGTACTATTGGTGCTATTGGTCCAAGCATTAATGGAGAAATAATGACTGAGGAGACTGAATGGAACGATACTAATACCAATGTCTACGCTCTAACTAAATATGATGCTGAAATGGAAGTATGGCGAGGTTCACAAGAAGGGTTGGATGTAGTTATGGTAAATCCAGGAGTAATCTTGGGTCCTGGTTTTTGGACAACAGGTAGTGGAAAGTTTTTTTCAATTGCGGCAAAAGGTCAAAAATACTACCCTCCTGGGGGCACAGGTTTTATTACTGTGAACGACGTTGTAAAAATGATGGTTTCTTTGATGGAATCCCAAATTAAAAGTGAACGTTTCATTGCTGTTAGTGAAAATTACACGTATAAAGAAATCCTTGATTCCATTGCTAAAGAATTGAAAAAAACCGCCCCAAAGAAACAGTTAAAATTCTGGCAATTAAAAATCTTGTGGCGTTTGGATTGGCTAGCATCAAAAATTACAGGGAAAGAAAGAAAACTAACCAGAATCGGTGTTATTTCATTGAGAAAAAGAAGAGTGTTTAGCAATAAAAAAATTCAAGAATATTTTCCTTTTGAATACGAACCTCTGGAGAGGGCTATCAAATTTTCATCTCAAAAGTATTTAGAAGAAATTTTTTAATCTTCTTTTTTTAAGGATGGTTTTGAGATTTTTTTAGTGGTCTTCTTCTTATTGGCTAATGTTACGCTATCACTTTTTTGCATTCGTTCTTCTTGCATTTTGCTTTTTACCGTTTCCAGTCTTGTTTCAACCTTTTTATATATAGATTCATAGGTTGTTGGAATAGAAGCATAATACAAATCGCTTTCTACGAACTGTACACTATCAATTTTATATTTGGCATACAAATATTCCATTATTTCAATATCGTTATCCACTAGTATTGCCCTACTCGTGTTTTTTGCTGCAACAAGTAATGATAAATCATATAAAATATCTGTCATTTTATCTTCAGCGATAAGGTTTTCTGGTTTCTCTATGAGCTTTTCAGCACATGAAACCAATAAAATCAAAGCCAAAACCAAAGCACTTTTCTTCATAATTATCTATCAAAAGTTAATCGTCGTGCATTTTTTTGTTCAGAAAATATTCCATTTTCATAAGCCAAATGTCCGTTTACAAAAGTATGTGTTATTTTGGCATTAAAAGTGGTTCCCTCAAAAGGAGACCATCCACATTTGTAATAAATATTCTCCTTATCTACTTTCCAAGGGTTGTTTCTATTTACCACTACCAAATCAGCAAAATACCCTTCTCTTATAAAACCTCTTTTCTTTATTTGAAATAATTTTGCTGGATTGTGGCACATTTTTTCCACTACCTTTTCAATTGCTATTTTACCATCTTTGCACTTCTCCAACATTGCGGGTAAGGCATGTTGTACCAATGGACCACCAGATGGGGCTTTGGTATAGACATTCTTCTTTTCCTCCATTGTGTGCGGTGCATGATCGGTTGCCACAACATCAATTCTATCATCTAAAAGAGCATCCCATAGTTGTTGCCGGTCAGTATGAGTTTTAACGGCAGGATTCCATTTTATAAGTGTGCCTTTATCTTCATAATCTGTATCCGAAAACCAAAGATGGTGTAAACAAACCTCAGCAGTAATTTTCTTTTCCTCCAATGGAATGTCATTTCTAAAAAGAGCCGTTTCAATTCCTGTGGAAACATGAAAAACATGTAATCTAGCCTCTGTTTTTTTTGCCAAGGCAATAGCTTTGGATGAAGACAAATAACATGCCTCAGCACTTCTTATAATTGGATGGTACTTTATAGGAATATCATCTCCATACAATTCCTTATATTTTGCTAGATTTTCTCTAATTGTGGTTTCATCTTCACAATGAGCAGAAATGACCATTTCAGTATTCCTAAAAATCTTTTCAATCACTTCTTCATTATCTACTAACATATTTCCTGTAGAAGAACCCAAGAACAATTTTACGCCAGAACAGGCATTCCTATCCAATTTTTTAAGTTCTTCCAAGTTGTCGTTGGTGCCTCCAAATAAAAAAGAGTAGTTAGCATACGAAGTCTTGTAAGCCATACTGAATTTCTCTTCCAATTTTTCAATGGTAGTTGTTTGTGGGTTGGTGTTGGGCTGTTCCATAAAGGTCGTGATGCCCCCAGCAATGGCAGACCTACTTTCAGTTTCTATATTTCCTTTGTGAGTAAGGCCAGGCTCTCTAAAATGCACCTGATCGTCAATGACTCCAGGTAAAACATAGCTTTCGTTAACATCAATTACTCTAGCAGTTTGGGCGCTAATATTTTTTTCAACCTTAAGAATAATATCATCCTGAATTAGAATATCGGTTTTAACCTGAACTCCTTCATTTACTACTATGGCATTTTTAATCAATATTTTACTCATTCTAATAATAGCTTTTTCTTTGAAAAATACTGGCTAATTTCATTGAGATAACACCAAAAATAGCTTCTCTTACAATAGATGAGCTCATTTTAGACTTTCCCAGAATTCTATCCGTGAATATGATTGACACCTCTTCTATTTTATACTTTTTAAGATATGCCTTGTATTTCATTTCTATCTGAAATGCATATCCTATAAATTTCACACTATCCAAGTTAATTGCCTCTAAAACTTTTCGTTTATAACAAACAAATCCCGCAGTGGGATCATGTACCTTCATACCTGTGATTATTTTCACATAAAAAGAAGCCCCATAGGAAAGTAAGACTCTATACAAGGGCCAATTTACCACATTAACTCCTTTTTTATACCTAGAACCTACAGCTACATCTGCACCATTGACACAAGCTCTGTACAAACGCAATAAATCATCTGGCCTATGGGAAAAATCGGCATCCATTTCAAAAATGAAATCATATTTTCTTTCAATGGCCCACTTAAAACCATGGATATAAGCAGTACCTAAACCCGCTTTGTTTTTTCGAACTTCCAAAAATAAACTGTCTGAAAACTCCTTTTGTAACCCTCTAACCGTATCAGCTGTGCCGTCTGGAGAATTATCGTCTACAATTAATACATGAAAATCCTTTTTAAGATCCAAAACAGCTTTTATGATGGCCTCAATATTTTCAATTTCGTTGTATGTAGGTATAATGACTAGGCTATCTACCATTGAATCTTAACTATTTGAGCAAAAATAACACTTTAAAACCTGTAAAGAAATCCTTGTTAAACTTTATGATTTTTTTAAATATTCCTATACGAGTGATTATTTGTAATTTTGGAATCAATTTAGAATCTGGAATGATAAAAAAACTTCCCAAACTCTTTCTCTTATTTTTAGGCTCAATTTTTTTGCTGAACCTTCTCCAAGCACATTTAACAGAACTTATTTTTGATGAAGCCTATTATTGGTACTATGCACAAAATATGGCTTGGGGTTATTTTGACCACCCGCCTATGGTGGCTTTATTGGTAAAAATAAGTAGCTTTCTTTTTGGTGAGGAACTGGGTGTGCGTTTTATGGGTTGCCTTTTATCCGCAGGAATTTATATTATTTTATGGTTTTTAATAGACCATCCTAAAAAGAAAGATTATATAACTCATTTCTTTGTTTTGGTTTTTTCTATGGGGCTCATGCATGTCTATGGATTTTTAACGCTACCAGATACTCCGCTTTTGTTTTTTACTGCTCTATTTCTATTGGTGTATAAAAAATTCATACAAAAGCCTACCATTCTTTTAGCCATTTTATTGGGTGTTGTTATGGCTGCTTTAATGTACAGTAAATATCATGCTGTTTTAGTTATCCTGTTTGTGCTGCTATCCAACCTTAAATTAGTTTTGAACAAATATGCATGGTTAGCAGTGGTGGTGGCACTATTATGTTATACACCACATTTTATGTGGTTATTTCAAAACGATTTTGTTTCCATTAAATACCATCTTTTTGAACGCCCCAACCAAGCCTATAGTTTCACCAAGTTCACCTTGGGTTATTTTGTAAACCTTATTGCAATATTTGGACTTACTTTTCCATGGATTTATTGGGCATTGGTCAAAACAAAAATGACGGATAAGTTTACCAAGGCATTGCTTTTCTTAACGTATGGTGTTCTAATTTTCTTCTTTATTTCTAGTTTTAACAGACGCGTACAAACCCAATGGATTATCATAATTTCTATTCCATTGGCAATAATTGCTTTCAATTTCTTGATGCATAACCAAACCGCTAAAAAATGGCTTTTCAGAATAGGATTGGCCAATATTGTGATATTGTTGTTTTTGAGAATAGGTTTGGCGTATGAACCCCTATTCCCCACAATTTATGAAACTCATGGCAATAAAAAATGGGTAAGTAGTTTGTACTCTCAAATTGGAAATACTCCTGTTGTTTTTGAAAATTCTTATAGACTTGCGCCCATGTATTCCTTTTATTCGGGAAGCACTACTTTTTCTCTAAACAATATGTTTTATAGAAAAAATCAATATTCCATTGATAGCTCAGAAAATAAAATTCAACACAAAAAAGTGGTGTATGTTTCCAAATACATGACAAAAGGGGATGTTTCTTTTCCCAACAACAAAGGAACCATCTATTTTGGAAAGTATATTGAGAGTTTTGAATCCTTTAGAAAATTAAAATCTACTATTGGTGATGGAAAAAAAATTGATTTAGATGAAAATAAAGTCCATCAATTAAAAGTATACAATCCCTATGAGGAAGATATTCCTATTGAAAAATTAAAGTTTACAGGGGTATTTCTTAATAAATATAAACAAGTATTGGAATCAGAACCCATTATTACTAAACCATTAATTCCTAACACAAAAAATCTGAAATTTAAGGACACCACCATATTTACTTTTAAATTGCCTAAATACAGAACAGAAAAATTGGATTATTTTAAAGTAGGTATATCAGAGAACGGATTACTCTATGGCCTTAATGGTGAAAATGTAAAATTAAACTAATGGAACCTATCCCAAGAATTTATGATTCCATAGATTGGATTACCGCAATCCTTTTTTCTACGTTAGTTTTTATTGTTATTGTAAAAGGTCTATTCTATAACAAATTCATGGACTTTATAATTTTGCCTTTCAACAACAAGTATATTTTTATGTATAATAAAAAGGATAAGATTTTGAATTGGTTCCAAATATTTATAACCATCTTTCAAGTCTTTAATTTTGCCCTTTTTATATATCTGTTATATAACATCTTCTTCGAAACAGAATATAGCTCGTCTCCAACATTTTATTTTATAATATTGGGATTATTGGTTTTATTTATTGTTGCAAAAATATTGTTGCAGTATGGCAACGGCTATGTTTTTAATTCCAATAAGGTGATATCTCAATTTGTTTTTAAAAAACTATCTTATTTAAACTATAGTTCAATTTTGATGTTCTTTTCAAATGTACTTTTGTGCTATGTTTTTAAAGATTCAAGAACTGTAGTTTATCTAAGTATTTTCTTAATTCTTTTAATTAATGTAATAGGTTGGGTAACAGCCATAAGAAATCATCAAAAATTCTTAAAGGCTAATTTTTTCTATTTTATTTTGTACCTTTGCGCACTCGAAATTGCACCCCTAGTGATAATTGGAAGCTACCTAAAAGATTAACTGATTATGAAAGTAAAGACGATTTTGGTGTCTCAACCCGAACCAAAAATGGAGAACTCCCCATATTCACGACTTATTGAAAAAGAGAAAGTCAAAGTTGATTTTGTTCCTTTTATTCATGTAGAAGGTGTAGATGCCAAAGAAGTTAGGCAACAAAAGATAGATCCAAAGAACTATACTGCTATAATTCTTACCAGCAGAAATTCTGTTGATCACTTTTTTAGAATTTCTGAAGAAATGCGTTTTAAGGTGCCAGATAGCATGAAGTATTTTTGCCAATCTGAGGCTGTTGCCTACTACCTTCAAAAATACGTAGTGTACAGAAAGCGCAAAATTTATGTAGGCAAAAGAAATTTTAACGAATTAATTCCTCTATTTAAAAAATATAAAGAAGAAAAGTTCCTTTTACCATCATCTGATGTACTTAAGCCAATTGTTCCTGAAACTTTAAACGAATTAGGAATAGATTGGACAAGAGGTGTATTTTATAAAACAGTAATTAGTGATTTATCACAATTGCGGGATGTATACTATGATGTCCTAGTATTCTTTAGCCCATCTGGAATAGAGTCTTTGCTTAAAAATTTCCCAGACTTTGAGCAAAATGAGACTAGAATAGCGGTGTTTGGTAATTCAACCGTAAAAGCAGCTACTGATGCTGGCCTTAGAATAGACATACAAGCTCCAACACCAGAGACACCATCTATGACTATGGCTTTACAGAAATATATCACCGTAGCCAATAAAAAATAAGCCTTCTAATTCTGTACAAAATGTGTTGTTCACAACTTTTCGTGAGCATATTTTTATATTTGTAACAATTTGATACCTTAGTGTTTCGTTTTAAACATAAAGGATTCAATATATGTTGCGGAATATTCTTCTTATTGGGGCTGGCAAATCCACTTCTTATCTAATTGATTATTTTTTGGATAAATCCAAAAAAGAAAATCTTCATTTAACCATTGGAGATTTAAATCCAAGTGGTATTCCAAATAAAATAAAGTCGCACCCCAATTGCGATATCTTGGAATTAGATATTTTCAATGAAGAACAACGAAGAACGGCAATTCAACAAGCAGATATAGTTGTTTCTATGCTTCCTCCCAGGCTTCATATCAAAGTGGCCAAAGACTGTATTCAACATAACAAACATTTGGTCACTGCATCTTATGTAAGTGACGAGCTAAAAGAGCTTCATATATCGGCCAAAGAAAAGGGACTTGTATTTATGAATGAAATTGGAGTTGATCCTGGTATTGACCATATGAGTGCCATGGAAATTCTGGATGAGATTCGTGAAAAAGGAGGAGAAATTATTCTTTTTGAATCCTTTACAGGTGGCTTAGTTGCTCCTGAGGATGACAATAATCTATGGAACTATAAATTTACATGGAACCCAAGAAATGTGGTAGTAGCCGGTCAAGGTGGCGCTGCCAAATTTATACAAGAAGGCACCTACAAATACATTCCATACCACAAACTTTTTAGAAGAACAGAATTTATGAACATTGAGGGTTATGGGAAGTTTGAAGCCTATGCCAATAGAGACTCTTTAAAATATAGGAACGCCTACGGACTAGATGATGCGCTTACATTGTACCGAGGCACCATGAGAAGGGTTGGGTTTTCAAAGGCATGGAACATGTTTGTACAATTGGGTATGACCGATGATAGTTATACAATTGAAGATTCGGAGGAGATGAGTTACAGAGAATTCGTAAACCTATTTCTTCCATATTCTCCAACTGATACTGTTGAACTAAAAATGCGTCATTACCTTAAAATTGATCAGGATGATATTATGTGGGAAAAATTAATGGAACTCAACTTGTTTGATTCCAATAAAAGAATCCCCCTAAAAAATGCAACCCCTGCAGAAATTCTACAATATATTCTAGAAGATAGTTGGACATTGAAAGAAAATGAAAAGGATATGATTGTGATGTACCATAAATTTGGTTACGAGCTTAATGGAAAAAAACAACAGATTGATGCCAATATGGTCGTTATTGGGAAAGATAGAACTTATACTGCTATGTCCAAAACAGTAGGGCTTCCAGTAGCTATTGCTGCTTTATTAATATTGAACAAAAAAATTATCACTCCAGGAGTGCAAATTCCTATTTCCAAAGAAGTTTATCAACCTATTTTGGCCGAGTTAAAAGAATATGGTATTTCTTTCAAAACCAATAAAGTGCCATATTTAGGATACAATCCAGATTCTGTAGCTGGTTAACATTTGTAACATATTTGGTATATTTATCTTTAAATTGAAATTTTAAAGATGAAATCGACTAACGAAAAGGTTAAAATTGATGGGATTGACAAAAAAATCCTAAGATTTTTAATGAAAGATGCCCGTAAACCTATTTTAGAGATAGCCAGAAATATTGGCATATCTGGTGCTGCCATTCATCAACGATTACGAAAATTGGAAAGCTCGGGTTTAATCTCAGGCTCAAAATTTGTTATCAACCCAAAAATTTTAGGATATACTACCATGGCTTATATCGGGATTTTTTTGGACAAGGCTATGAGCAATCCAATTGCAGTAAAAGAACTGGAGAAAATTCCAGAGGTTTTGGAATGTCATTACACTACAGGGAATTGGTCTATCTTAATAAAAGTATTGTGTAGAGACAATGAACATTTAATGCATGTTTTAAATCACAACATTCAGCAAATTGAAGGTGTTTCTAGAACAGAAACCTTTATTTCCTTAAACCAACAGATAGATAGACAAATAAGTATATAAAAAAAGGACGCTTTTCAGCGTCCTTATATTTTCTTCTATTCAGAAAAATTAATCTCTTCCAAATACTTGAAATGCCCAGTAAACCAAAGAAGCTAATGCTCCTAAAGCAGCAACCAAGTAGGTTCTAGCTGCCCACTTAAGAGCATCTTCAGAACCTTTGTATTCCTCTGGAGTTACTACATTTTTGTTCTTTAACCATGCCAATGCCCTGTTACTGGCATCATATTCCACAGGTAGTGTAATAAAACTAAATAAGGTGGCCATTCCCATCAGCACTAAACCTGCAATGGCAATGTAAAATCCAAAACCTACTCCTGCCGCAGCACCTAAGGCCAAACCTCCAAAAACAATCCAAGTGGACATTCCAGAAGTAACACTCACCACAGGAACCAATTTGGAGCGCATGGTCAACCATTCATACGCTTGCGCATGTTGTACTGCGTGTCCACATTCATGTGCTGCAACCGCGGCAGCGGCAGCATTTCGTTGATTGTAAACTCCCTCACTTAAGTTAACTGTTTTATTTTTTGGATTATAATGGTCCGTCAACATACCAGCTGTGGAAACCACTTTTACATCTCGTATTCCATGGTCCGAAAGCATTTTTTCTGCAATCTCTGCTCCACTCATGCCATTTTGTAAATGCACTTTGGAATATTTTTTAAACTTGCTTTTTAATCGGCTACTTACTAACCAGCTTATCAATGCTACTGCACCAATCAATATATAATATGTCATCATAATTTTAGTGTTTAAATTCTAACTATAAATATACTCATAAAAGCAAAAACCCCGCCAAATTTGACGAGGTTCAAAATACTGACAAAATGTACTTTTATACTTCAGCACTTTCCCACTGGAAAGTCTCAATTATCTCTTTGTAAACCACTTTACCTTCAACAATATTCAATCCTTTTTCCAATGATGCATCTTTTTTACAAGCTTCTTCCCATCCTAAATTAGCCAATTTCACTACATAGGGCAAGGTTACATTGGTCAACGCTACCGTAGAAGTATAAGGAACGGCACCAGGCATGTTGGCTACGCAATAATGCACCACATCATCAATAATATAGATTGGTTTCTCATGAGTGGTTGGCCTAGAGGTTTCCACACAACCTCCTTGATCCACAGCAACATCCACAATTACGGTTCCAGGGCGCATTTCTCTCAACATGTCCTTGGTAATTAAATTTGGGGCTTTTGCTCCTTTCAATAAAACACCTCCAATTACTAAATCGTGGTTTTTTATATGCTTTCTAATATTGAATTCATTGGAAAATTCAGTTACTACATGACTAGGCATTACATCGTTTACATAACGCAGACGTTTCATATTTACATCCATAATAGTTACGTGAGCACCCAAACCTGCCGCCATTTTTGCAGCTTGTATTCCTACAACGCCAGCTCCCAATACCAAAACTCGTCCTGGGGGTACTCCTGGAACACCTCCAAGTAAAACACCTCTGCCCTTTACTGGCTTTTCCAAATATTTTGCCCCTTGTTGTATGGCCATTCTACCCGCAACTTCGGACATGGGAGTCAATAATGGTAAGGTGCCTTCTTCATCCTCCACAGTTTCGTAGGCAATACAGATGGCCTTGCTATCTACCATTGCCAGGGTTAGTCTTTCGCTTGAAGCAAAATGAAAATAGGTGAAAACAATCTGTCCTTTCTTAATTAGCTCATACTCTTCTTTAATGGGCTCTTTCACCTTTACAATCATGTCGCTAATAGCATAAATCTGTCCTATAGTATCCAAAATAATAGCTCCCGCCTGTTGATAATCTTCATTAAAAAAACCACTACCATCACCAGCGCCAGATTGCACATATACAGCATGGTTGTTTTTAACCAATTCAAAAACACCAGCGGGTGTCATCCCTACTCTGCTTTCATTATTTTTAATTTCTTTTGGAACACCAATAATCATTTTTCTATAGTTTAACATTGCAAGACAAAATTGTTACAATAAATTAAAAGAAAGAAATAAAATCGATGAAAATTAGGGGGTGTACTGTTGAAATTACATTATTTTGAATATATACCCCTATAAATTCAGGGGTTATTTATGTTTTAATTTTAAAATAATAACTGCAAGAGCCAAAATCCCCGTTATTCCGTTTGCAAGCATTATTGATAGACTTTCATGATATAGGCCATAAATAAACCATAAAATGAGTCCTAGAAGAAAAATAAGGTACATAGCTAAGGATATGTCTTTTGTGGATTTATGCTTCCATGCCTTGTATACCTGAGGCACAAAAGCGGATGTGGTCATAGCTGCCGCAATTAATCCTAAAATTTCAATGTTCTCCATTTACCCTTTTAAGTTTTTTGTCATTGCGAACCTCCTGTTGATGAGGTGTGGCAATCTATTTATACATGCAATGGTTTTGATAAAAAAGATTACTTCGTCACTACGTTTCTCGTAATGACATCTTCAACAGGTACTAAAACAAGTTCGGCACTATTATAGGTTAGCTCTAACTAACCTACAATATTCACAATTTTTCCGGGAACAACAATCACTTTTTTAGGTGTTCTTCCCTGTAATTGCGCCTGTGTTTTCTCGTGTGCCATTACTGCAGCTTCAATATCTTCTTTGGACAAATCTAAAGGCAATTCCAATGTAAAGCGCATTTTACCATTGAAAGAGATGGGGTATTCCTTACTACTTTCCACTAAGTATGAGGCCTCAAATTTTGGAAAAGGAGCTTCGGAAATAGATTCATTGTGACCCAATTTTTCCCATAATTCCTCCGCAATATGTGGTGCATATGGTGAAACTAAAATAGCCAATGGCTCCAAAATTTCTCTGCTATTACACTTTTGAGCTGAAAGCTCATTAACACAAATCATAAAAGTGGACACCGACGTATTAAAACTAAAGTTCTCTATATCCTCCTCTACTTTTTTAATGGTTTTGTGCAAGGTTTTTAGGTTGTCTTTTGCGGGTTCTGCATCTGTGAATTTTGCCCCATTGTCATCAAAATACAAACGCCATAATTTTTTTAGAAAAGAGTGAACTCCAGTAATCCCTGCCGTATTCCATGGTTTAGACTGCTCCAAAGGCCCTAAAAACATCTCATACAAACGTAAACTGTCTGCTCCGTACTCCTCACAAATAGCATCTGGATTTACCACATTATATTTGGATTTGGACATTTTTTCTACTTCTCTTCCGACTTTGTAAACATCATTATCCCCGTTAATCACTTCTCCTTTTTCACCAATAAAAATAGCATCTTCAAATTCTGGGCGCCATTTTCTATATTGATTAATGTTTAATTCATCCGAAGAATTAACTAAAGTAACATCAACATGCCGATCCATAAACCCAAAACCAATTTTCCCTTCATTCACTAAATCTCTAATCTTAGATTTATCAGAATCTGAATATTTGAAGAACATTTTGTCAAATGCTTTTGCGAAAAATTCTTCATCTAATATTATTTTTTCTCGATAGTTTACAAATATTTTATGCGATACTAATATTGTGTTGTACTTATATTCAGAACCTGAATCGAAATTGGGCATAAATTCATATGTGAACGCACTCGTTCCCGTAATCATCCCCTGATTAATCAGCTTTTTAGCAAATTCATCTTTAGGCACAAGACCTTTGTCGAACATAAACTTCTGCCAAAAACGGGAATACAATAAATGCCCTGTAGCATGCTCGCTACCACCAATGTATAAATCTACATCTTGCCAATAGTTCATGGCTTCTTGGGAGAATATTTCATCCTCATTATTAGGGTCCATGTATCTATTAAAATACTGAGAACTACCTGCCCAACCTGGCATGGTGTTTAATTCTAATGGATAAACACCATTCTCGCTTGACGACCCTTCGACTCCGCTCAGTGAGACAAGCTCATTGGAAACTACTTTGTTATTTTTAGTGTCCCAAGCCCAAGTAGTTGCATTCCCCAATGGTGGTTCACCAGTTTCGGTAGGTAAATATTTTTCCACCTCTGGTAATTCTATAGGTAAATATTTTGGGTCTATCATTTGTGGCATTCCGTCCACATAATACACTGGAAAAGGTTCTCCCCAATAACGTTGGCGACTAAAAACAGCATCGCGCAAACGATAGTTTACTTTTCCTTGCCCTTGCCCTAATTTTTCCAACTCGTAAATAGCAAGTTTTACGGCTTTCTTATACGATAAGCCATTCAAGAAATCAGAATTGGCAATAATAGTTGTTGCCTTATCAGAAAAAGCCTCTTCAGAAATATCAATCCCTTCAAAAATATTGGGAATATCAATCTTAAAATGTTTGGCAAAATCATAATCGCGTTGATCTCCGCAGGGAACAGACATTACCGCACCCGTTCCGTAGCCTGCCAATACATAATCACCAATCCAAATAGGAATAGGTTTTTTGGTAAACGGATGCTCTGCATATGCTCCTGTAAAAGCACCAGAAATGGTTTTTACATCTGCCATACGGTCTCGCTCAGAACGTTTTGCTGTGGCTTCTATATAAGCTTCAACCTCAGCTTTTTGTTCTGGGGTTGTTATTTCACTTACCAAATCATGTTCTGGAGCTAGTGTCATAAATGAAACTCCGAAAATGGTGTCTGGCCGGGTAGTAAAAACATCTATTTTATGAGATTGCTTCGTTTCACTCGCAATGACATTAAAACTAACTGAAGCTCCTTCACTTCTCCCAATCCAATTAATTTGTGAATCCTTTAATGGCTGTGGCCAATCTATACCTTCTAGTCCATCTATAAGTCGCTGTGCATAGGCCGAAATACGCATGCTCCACTGTGTCATTTTTTTACGTACCACAGGGTGCCCACCACGTTCTGAAACTCCGTTTACAATTTCGTCATTTGCTAAAACCGTACCTAGTGCAGGGCACCAGTTTACTTCCGTTTCAGCCAAATAGGTCATTCTATATTTTAGTAGAATTTGTTGTTGCTCTTTACTTGAATACCCTTTCCAATCATCCGATGAAAAAATTTCAATTTCATCATCACAAACAGCATTTACACTACTATTTCCAGATTTTTCAAAAACAGCAATTAGAGTTTCTATATCCTCAGCCTTATCTGTATCTATGTTATACCAAGAATTGAATAGTTGAATAAAAATCCACTGTGTCCATTTGTAGTATTTTGGGTCGGAAGTACGCACTTCTCTACTCCAATCAAAAGAGAAACCCAACTGATCTAATTGTCTTCTATAAGTCTTTATGTTTTGCTCCGTGGTTATTGCAGGGTGTTGCCCTGTTTGTATGGCATACTGTTCCGCTGGCAATCCAAAACTATCATAACCCTGTGGGTGCAATACATTAAACCCTTTGTGTCTTTTATAACGGGCATAAATATCGCTGGCAATATACCCTAACGGATGCCCAACATGCAACCCTGCTCCTGATGGATAAGGAAACATATCCAAAGCATAGAATTTTGGCTTACTAGAGTTGTTTTCTGCCTTAAAAGTCTGGTTGTCTGCCCAATATTTTTGCCACTTGGCTTCAATTTCTTGGAAATTGTAGTTCATTGTCTGTATTTCTTCTAGTCCGCAAAAATAAGTTTAATCCCCGAAAGGTGAAAGTTTATCAAACTACAATGAAGAGGATTACAAACACCTATTATTAAAATTACTTTTCTATTTTTACGTATTCTAAATCCACTATGAGCAAATCCTTTGAACGGTACCAAAAGCGAAAACTGATCTCCTCCTACTTTTCAGTAGTTTTGAGTATTGCTTTGGTGCTTTTTTTATTGGGGGTTCTTGGTCTTTTAGTCCTCAACACAAAAAAAATGGGAGACCATTTTAAGGAGCAGATAACCGTATCTGTCTTTCTAAAGGATTCTGCCAAAGAAGTAGAAGTGGACCAATTACAAAAAAGTTTGGCCATGGCAGAATATACCAAGACTGCCACCTACGTGTCCAAAGAAGATGCAGCTGAAAAACATAGTGAGGAAATTGGAGAGAATTTTTTAGATTTTTTGGGTTACAATCCCTTAAAGAATTCTATTGATGTGAATTTGAATGCTGATTTTGTCTCTCCAGAACAAATTGAAGAAATAGCAGCAGACCTTTCCTCTAAAGCGTATGTAGATGAAGTAAGTTATGACAAGCCACTCATAGCTTTGTTGACAGACAATGTTAAAAGAATTGGCTTTTGGATTTTGGTGGCAAGTGCTATATTTACTTTTATAGCTGTATTATTAATTAATAGTTCTATTCGGCTATCCATATATTCCAAACGGTTCATTATAAAAACTATGCAAATGGTGGGAGCCACAAAAAAGTTTATCCGTCGCCCTTTTATCTGGACAAACATTAAGCTAGGAATGTTGGGTGCGTTTTTGGCTTTAATAGGCTTGGCCATTGTGTTATTTTATATTGATAAAAATTTTCCTGAACTTAATCTGTTCCAAGACCCAATAACTTTAACGATTCTTTTTGTTGGAGTTTTTGTTTTAGGGCTTATGATTTCTTTAATTAGCACCTATTTTGCAACACAACGTTTCCTTAATCTAAGGACTGATGATCTTTATTACTAAATTTGTAGCATGAGTAAAAAGCAAAAAAAAGTCCAAGAAAGTAAGCCTGAGTTTATTTTTCAGAAAAAAAACTACACGTTTATGTTTATTGGAGTGGCCTTCATTGCACTTGGATTTATCTTAATGAGTGGCGGCGGCAGTGATGACCCCAACGTATTTAATCCTGATATTTTTAGCTTTAGAAGAATTAGATTAGCACCTACACTAGTATTAATAGGGCTAGGAATAGAAGTATATGCCATTTTGTTGAATCCTCATAAGAAGAAAAAATAATTTGGATATCATAGACGCCATTATCCTTGGAATTATACAAGGACTCACTGAATTTTTACCTGTATCATCTAGCGGACATTTAGAATTGGGAAAAGCTATTTTAGGGGACAGTTCTGTCCCAGAAGAAAGCCTTCTATTTACCGTAGTATTACATTTTGCAACAGCTTTAAGTACTTTAGTTGTTTTCCGAAAAGATGTTTGGGAAATTATCCGTGGCCTTTTCCAGTTTAAATGGAATGAGGAAATGCAATTTTCGTTGAAAATTATTATTTCCATGATTCCAGCCGTACTCATAGGTTTGTTTTTTGAAGAGCAATTAGAGGCTTTTTTTGGCGGAAAGATCAGGTTTGTAGGTCTTATGCTTCTTGTAACTGCCGTCCTTCTTTATTTTGCCGACAAAGCCAAGGACACCAACAAAAAAGTGAGTTTTAAAAATGCATTTCTTATTGGTATCTCTCAGGCCATTGCAATGCTACCAGGAATTTCTAGAAGTGGGGCAACAATTTCCACATCAGTTTTGTTGGGAGTGGACAAAACAAAAGCTGCACGTTTTTCTTTTTTAATGGTAGTGCCCCTTATTTTTGGAAAAATCGCAAAAGATATTTTTAGTGGAGACCTCTCCATGGAAAATGGGCAAACAGTTGCTATGGGAGCTGGCTTTATTGCAGCCTTTGTTGCCGGCTTGGCTGCTTGTACGTGGATGATTCATTTAGTAAAGAAAAGTAAGCTATCTTATTTTGCAATCTACTGCCTTATTGTTGGGCTAATTGCCATAGGATATAGTTATTTTGGGTAATTTTCTACCTTAGTTCTATCATAATATGCCATTATGAACTACCATAATAAAAAATTTAAAGCACTAAGTACTTCGGAAAATGCTGAAGTATCCTCAGAAACCATTTTTCATTATATACAGAAAGGAACTATTTTAACTGCTGACTATAGTGGTGGACAAATAGTTAGAGGGCACTTATTGGGAATGGTCAATGCAGATGGGGTTATCAATTTAAGATACCATCAAATAAATGCCAAGGGAGAATTAATGACCGGTACTTGTATTTCTACTCCAGAAATTAGGCTAGATGGAAAAATAATACTTCATGAAAAATGGCAATGGACATCTGGGGATAAATCCAAAGGAGAATCAATTTTAATTGAATTATAGGTATTGAAAACAAAGGAAGACTTTTTAAACGGACAAGTTTTACTCATAGACAAACCCTTAGGGTGGTCTTCTTTCCAAGCCGTGAACAAACTTAAATGGGTCATTAGAAAGAAATTCGACCTTAAAAAATTTAAAATTGGCCACGCTGGCACGTTGGACCCATTGGCAACTGGCCTTTTATTAATCTGCACAGGTAAATTCACCAAGACCATTCCAACATTACAAGGGCAGGCAAAGGAATATACAGGGACAATTACTCTGGGTGGTACTACTCCTTCCTATGATTTGGAAACTGAGATTAATCAAGAATTTCCCGTTGACCATATTACCAAAGAGCTTATATTAAAAGCAACCAAACAATTCATTGGTAAGATAGAACAAGTTCCGCCTATTTTTTCGGCCCTTAAAAAGGATGGGAAACGCTTGTACGAATATGCCAGAGAAGGAGAAGCGGTAGAAATAAAATCTCGCATTATTGAAATTTCTGAGTTTGAAATTGTCAAGATAGAACTTCCAAAAATAGATTTTAGAGTGGTTTGTAGCAAAGGAACTTATATACGTTCATTGGCACATGATTTTGGAAAAGCACTAGAGTCTGGAGGGCATTTATCAAGCCTAAGAAGAACCAAAATAGGAGATTATAACGTAAATAATGGGCTAACACCTGAAGATTTTGAGAGAATCTTGTTGTCGGGAGAGCCCCAAAAGCCATAATTTTCTCTCTTCTTTTGGGGCTTTTTTGAAATATTTTTCAGAAAAAGTGGTTATTATAGCATTATGAACTTAAACCGAAGTCAGTTATCATTTTTAATAACATTCTTCTCCATGTCGCTGGTGGTACTGTCCTTGTACAATATTCATTTAGGCGGACAAGAAAAGGAGGATGAATATGTTATTGAATTATTGTCTGATGAGGAGTTGGAAGAAATTATAAAAGAGGAAGAAAAATTATCCGAGGAACTAGCCCAAAACGACCCCATTAAAAGCCATATGGCCTTTAACGAAACAGCCAAACCCAGTTATGGTGCTCCAGAACCTCTAAAAACTTTGGAGGAAATCTTAGCAGAAAAGGAAGCTAGTGAAGAAAACAGTGAGTCCGATGAAATTTCCGATTCTCTTTCAGAGTACCAGAAGAAAGTAAAAGAACTGGCCAAAAAGAGAGAAGAAAAAAAGCAACTTTTGGGAGAGAGAGAAGCTCAAAAGCAAGAATTCACCAATAATTTAGCAGAAAGAAGAACCTCCGTATCCTACTCATTGGTAGAACGTAATGCATATGCATTACCGCCTCCAATTTACACATGCATTGAAGGTGGCAAAGTGGTCATTAACATCCACGTTAGCTCTTTAGGGCATGTTACCGAAGCAAGTTTTAATGAAAAAAGTTCTGGCACTTCCAATGGGTGCTTAGTAGAAAACGCCATTGCTTATGCCTTAAAGGCCCGTTTTAGTGGGGACTCCAACAAGCCTGAGCAAATTGGAACCATCACCTACGTTTTTCAAAGTAAGTAGTTCCATCAAATCATTCAAAGTAGTTTGCCCCTTATCCTTATTGTACCAAACTTGAAGCTCCTTCTTAAATTCTGCAGTTAACTTCCCATACTTTTTTTTCTGTTTTTCCACCATATCATTTACAGGAGTGGGTCTAGGACCCCAATCCCCCATAACTTCCCCAGTTTCCCTATCTACCATAATCAATTTTGGAATGGACAGGGTATTGTTGTACATAAAACGGTTCATTAACTCCAAATTCTCATCTCTTAAAATAATTTTAAGGTCAATATGGGAATTATGCTCCACTACTTTGTTCATTATTGGCATTGTTTGGGCTGCATCTGCACACCAACTTTCCGTCAAGACAACCCAAATAATTTTTTTATTTAATTTTTGAATCTTGAAAACAGATTCGTCATCAAGTACTATTGTTTTGTCTAACCGCTTCATTCTCCTATCATTTAGTAAAGTATAGTTAGATAAAGCTTCTGACTGAGTATCGCCTGTTGACCTTCCCTCCAAAGCCAATTGGGTCATTGTTTCTCGAAACTTATTATATGAAGCAGCATGTGCCAAGCTCTCTTCTATAAGTTCTTTAGTTGATTTTGACAAGACATTATTTTTGGACATTATCTTCTGTTTTAGAATATTTTATATTGGTAGGCTAAATTTTTAAAAACTTACATATCTTTAATTTCTATGAAAAAACACAAATGTGGTTGGTGTATAGGGGATGACCTTTATGAGGCATACCATGACATGGAATGGGGAGTTCCAGTTAAAGATGATGATACAATATTTGAATTTTTAATCCTTGAAACTTTTCAAGCTGGACTCAGTTGGATTACCGTTCTACGGAAGCGCGAAAATTTTAGAAAAGCCTTTGACAATTTTGACTACAAGAAAATAGCTTCTTATGATGAGTCTAAAATTCAAGACTTATTACAAGACCAAGGTATTATCAGGAACAAATTAAAAGTAAGGGCTACCGTTTCCAATGCCCAAGCATTTATAAAAGTGCAAGAAGAGTTTGGAGCTTTTAGCAAATATATTTGGGGTTTTGTAGATGGAAAACCCATTAAAAACACCTTTAACAACTACAAAGATGCCCCTGGGAATACCCCATTATCAGATGCACTAAGTAAAGACCTAAAAAAGCGAGGGTTTAAATTTGTTGGTAGTACTGTTGTATATGCCTATATGCAGGCGACAGGTATGGTTAACGATCATGAAATAGGGTGTTTTAGGTATAATGAGGTATAGATTTTGTCATTCCTGTTTTTACAGGAATGGCACCTAGTTGTTTTTCAAAATAGCCATAAACTTCTCCCTTGAAATCTCCTCTGCTCCCAAACTTTCTAAATGTTGAGTATACACTTGGCAGTCTATCAACTTATAGTTTTTTTCTTGTAGCTCTTGCACCATATTGATAAAAGCAAATTTGGATGCATTGCTTTTAAGGGCAAACATACTTTCGCCGCAGAAAACATGTCCCAAGTCCACCCCATATAATCCTCCAACCAAAATATCGTCCTCCCACACTTCATAGGATTGGGCAACTCCCAGTTTATACAACTCCAGATAGGCATTTTTCATATCCAAAGTAATCCATGTGCCGTCTTGCCCCTCTCTTTTAACAGTTTTGCACTGGTCTATCACTTTTTCAAAACAAGTGTTCTTTGTCATCTTAAATTGATTACTGGCCAAAACCTTTTTCATGCTTTTGGAAATCTTTAATTTAGAAGGGAACAGTGCCATCCTTGGGTCTGGACTCCACCAAAGAATCATAGAACCCTCATTAAACCATGGAAAAATTCCATTTTTATAAGCCAAAACCAATCGTTCTGGTGACAAATCACCTCCAACTGCCAACAAGCCTTCCTCATTGGCCTGTTCCACAGGAGGAAACTCCAATCTCTTGGACAAAAAATAAATAGGTGATGCTTGTTCTTCTTGGTTCAACGGTTCGGGTTTAAAAAATAAAATCCCATAAGTAACAACCTATGGGATTTAATATTAATTTTCTTCTTAACTTTTAGAAAGGCAAATCATCATGATCTTCCTCATTTAAATCATCCGCAGGTTCAAAAGCATCCATTGGTGGTACAGGTGGAATTTCACCACTTCCACCGGCATCAGATTGAAGACTCTCTATTCTCCATCCTTGGATTGAGTTAAAATATCTGGTTTCTCCTTGTGGATTTACCCATTCCCTGCCTCTTAGATTGATGCTTATTTTTACATCTTGCCCAACAGCATAGCTGTTCAATAAATCACATTTATCTTGTATAAATTCAACCAAAATATGCTGTGGATACTGCTCATCCGTAGTTACTACAATTTCTCGTTTTCTAAAGCCATTGTTACCAAAGGTTTTAGTTTCGTCCAACATTTTTATTTTTCCCTGTACTTCCATTCTCTATTGTTTCTTTTTATTGTTCTCTATTTATTTTGGCAGGCCCAATACATAGGTGCCCAATTTTTTTCCTTTTTTTCTAAACATTACCGCTTTTTCCCATGTATAATCCTCTTTTTCCAATCCATCTAAAAGTATATCCATATCTTTTAAGGTATACATTCTTGGTAAAGAAGCCTGTCCGTCCCATGCATAGCAAATTGGTATAATAGGGATAAGATAAGTAAATACCAATTGACGCCATGTAAGTGGTTTTACAAAAGGGGTCATAAATAACACCATAAGCATTAAAGCTGCTAATGATAGTGGTAATAACAACCACCATAATACCAACGGCATATTATTTTGTCCCATTTCATAAATCAAGAGGGGTTGCCTATTTTCTTGTGCCGATTTTAATATTTTTCTGGCATTCTCAGGATTCATATGGTGAAAACTATTCACCATTGTTTTTAATCCAGCAGGGGCTTTTGCAATATCTGTAGCATCGATAGGGGATTCGTGGAATTTTATACTTGGATTGTTTTCAGAATTGAATTTAGCAACAATGTCTGCATCTGGATATAAATCGGTCATTACCAAATTTACATTCTTGTACCTATCAAAGCTATGGAGTATCTTCATGACTTCTGGCATAGCTCCACCAGCACCAGAACCTAAATCAACAATTTGCTTTTCATTGTTTTTAATAAGGGCCTGTGCTACCAAATTGGCCAAAACATCCCCAACTCCAACTAATTTATGCAATACAACCAACAAATTGGTCATGCATGCTCTTAACCAACTTGGAAACCATTCCTGATCTTCAAACTCAAACAGTTGTATTCTTTTCATTCTCCGTTTTAAAGTGCCAATATCTTAAGTAAATTCTAATTGACAAGGAGCAAATGTAAACAAATTGTAGGGTATTTAAAACCTTTGGTTCTAGCTTAAATACAACATCTTTGGGCAATTTAAGTTATATTTAATGTTAATTACCAACCGGATGAACTTTAATCCAAAAAAGAAGACTTCTAATTTTATTTTACTTATAGCTGTTTTTGCTATTGTTAGTCTTATTCTATGGAATACCAATAGTTTTTTTAAAAAATTTAAGGAAGAGGAACGCTACAAAATGGAAATTTGGGCAACTGCACAGTCAGAGCTGTTACAATCTTCCGAGACGGTAGAACTGGGAAATCTCACTTTAAAAGTATTCCAGAGCAATGCATCTACACCTATGATATTGGTAAACAAAGATGGTTCTATTAGGGTTAATAATATGCCTCAGGAAATTTTGCAAGAAAAAGGGGAAATAGAAAAAATAATGAAAAAGTTTGAAGGTGAGAACAAGCCCATTATTATTGAGGACAAAGGAGAACAATTAGCCACCCTATACTACGGAAACTCAGAAGTCCTTAATAAACTAAAGTACTATCCCATTGCACTTTTGCTTATTATTCTCCTTTTTGGAGCTGTTATTTATTTCCTGTTTAAAACCAATAAAGCGTCTGAGCAAAATAAGCTTTGGGCAGGAATGGCCAAGGAAACAGCCCACCAGATTGGCACGCCGCTTTCTTCTCTTTTAGGTTGGAACGAGCTTCTAAAAAACGAAAAAATAAATCCTGATATAACCAAGGAAATAGAAAAGGATATATCCAGATTGGAGACCATTACAGAACGTTTTTCCAAAATAGGTTCTTTGCCCAAGCTTGAAGAGCATGATATTGTGGAAGAAACCCAGAAAGCCTATGATTATCTTAGATTGAGAAGTTCAAAACTAATTCAATTTTCCTTTAATTCTAAAATAGAGAAAATGCCCGTTCTATTGAACCAATCCCTTTACAATTGGTCCATTGAGAACCTTGTAAAAAATGGGATTGATGCCATGAAGGGCAAAGGCAGTATTTCCATAGAAATTGTTCCAGAAGGAAACCATATAAACGTACTTGTTTCTGATACTGGACATGGAATTCCTAAAAATGATTTCAATAATATTTTTAATCCAGGCTTTACTTCCAAAAAAAGAGGTTGGGGTCTTGGATTGTCTTTAGTTAAAAGGATTGTGGAAGAATATCATCAAGGAAAGGTTAAGGTACTTTCTTCTAGTAAGGAAGGCACCATCATGCAAATATCTTTAAAAACAAATACGTAGACTATGGCGATAGAAAAACTAGAGGTAATTAAAGAGGCGGATTTGACCAATAATTGTCCTGAGTGTTTTAATCAGGATATGAAACTTTCTTTTTATCAAAAGCACAAGTATACCAAATTCTATCACAAGACAACAAGTGATATTTCCAATCAAATAAAATGCAATAAATGCAACTCGGTTATTTATCCAGTAAATTGGACAGAGGATATTGAGCGTATTTTTGATTATTATCAAAAAATGGTAGAACCAAAGAAAAAGTCCGTTCGTTACACTACTTTGTTTTATGTATTGATATTAATGGGCATTGCCTTAGTTGGTGCTGGAGTGTATGCTTATTTGGAAGGACTTATTCAGTTTTAGAGCGAATTTTTTCTGCAATCACTTCAAATTCTTTAGGAGTAAGTGATTCTTTATGCTGAAAAGTAGCATTTTTCATGCTATGCAAGGGAATCAAATGCACATGTACGTGAGGAACTTCCAAGCCAATAACAGTCATCCCAACTCGTTCACAATCAATTGACTGTTCTATTGCTTTTCCCACTTTTCTAGAAAATGCCATAAGCCCTAAAAAAGTCTCTTCATCCAAATCCAAAATCTTGTCAACTTCCTTTTTGGGAATACAAAGTGTATGTCCTTTTGCATTGGGGTTAATATCCAAAAAGGCAAAGAAATTTTTATCCTCTGCTATTTTATAACATGGAATGTCCCCATTAATGATTTTGGTAAAAATACTTGGCATAAATCTCTATTTAAACAAAAATCCCATCGAAATTGATGGGATTAAATATAGACAAATAATTTTTGATTATCAGCTTATCAGCTTCTTGTAATTTCTAAAATATCAAACTTAATGACACCATTAGGAACCTGAACCTCAGCAACATCACCAACACTTTTGCCCAACAATCCTTTTCCAATCGGAGAAGTAACAGATATTTTACCTGCCTTTAAATCAGCCTCACTTTCCGCAACCAATGTATAGCTCATTTCCATACCATTGGCTTGGTTTTTTAATTTAACCGTGGACAATACCAGTGCTTTAGATGTATCTAACTGTGATTCATCTATCAACCTTGCATTGGCCAAAGTCTCTTCCATTTTAGATATTCTAAGTTCTAACAATCCTTGGGCTTCCTTGGCGGCATCATACTCGGCATTCTCAGACAAATCTCCTTTATCCCTAGCCTCTCCAATTGCCTGTGACGCTTTTGGACGCTCAACATCTTTAAGGTGGTTCAGTTCATCTTTCAATTTCTGTAACCCCTCTGCTGTATAATAAGATAAGTTACTCATAGCTTCCTGGTTTTTATAAATACAAAAAATCCCCTTTTTGTAGAGGATTTCATGCAAATATACATATTTTTTGTTCAAATTTGTAGTTCATTAATCAAATACAATCCGCTGAATGAAGGGTTTTTGGGGTATATTATTAGGTGTTTTATTGTTCTCTTGCAATAGTGATAGAACCAATAGAAATCCCTATTTACAAGAAATTGGATTTAGGTTTGATGCCAATCTAAACCTTCCTCTTTATAGCCCATTGACCAATACTGGCAATGCAATATACATTGGTAATCAAACGGTGGGTACGCGTGGTGTTTTTGTCATTAATTCTGGATTTAATGTTTTTAGAGCTTTTGAAGCCAGTTGCCCCAACCATGCTCCAAATTCCTGTTCTACCATGGAATTAAATGGCCAGACGGCTATATGTTCCTGTGAAGACTTTGAGTATAGTCTTTTTACAGGGCAACAATTAAACCGGCCTAATGATGGCAACCGATATTATGATATGTTAGAGTATCATACTACTTTTAGTGGCAACACAGTAACTATTTCTAATTAAACAATACAAATCAACCATAAAATGAACCACAGAAGATTAGGCAAAACAAATTTTAGTATCTCCGAAATATCCCTTGGGACATGGCAAGTAGGTGGAAAATGGGGTTCAGGGTTTGATGATAATTTGGCTGAAAAAATTATAAATGAAGCCATAGATTCTGGCATTAATTTTATTGATACTGCCGATGTTTATGAAACAGGTTTAAGTGAAGCTGCTGTTGGTCGTGTAGTCCGTTCTAGAAGTGAAGAAATTTTTGTAGCAACCAAATGTGGCAGGCAAATAAATCCCCATATTAGTGAGAATTACACGCCCAAAATATTACGAAAATTTGTTGAAGATAGTTTGAAAAACACGGGATTGGAATGTCTGGATTTAATACAATTACATTGCCCCCCAACCGATGTTTATTACAGACCAGAAATATTTGAGCTTTTTGATAGGTTGAAAGATGAGGGTAAAATAAAGAACTTGGGTATAAGTGTAGAGAAAGTAGAAGAAGCTCTAAAAGGAATAGAATTCCCTAACGTAACTACTGTACAGATTATCTTTAATATGTTCCGTCAACGTCCTTCAGAAAAATTCTTTACAGAAGCAAAGAAAAAGGATGTTGGTATTATTGTTCGTGTTCCTTTAGCCAGTGGTCTTCTTACGGGAAAATTCTCGGCAGACACAAAATTTGAAAAAGAGGATCACCGATTCTTTAACCGCGAAGGAGCCGCCTTTGATAAGGGGGAAACTTTTGCTGGTATTCCTTATGAAGTAGGATTAAAAGCAGTTGAAGAACTAAAAACCGTTTTTCCTAAACCTGAAAATCTTGCTCCCTTAGCGTTACGATGGATTTTAGACCATCCAGAAATAAGTTGTATTATCCCTGGGGCATCTAGAAAAGAACATCTGCTTTCTAATAACACCGCTATAAATTTGGCTTCATTAACTAGTGAACAAAATTCTGCTGTAAATACCATTTATGAAGCTCATATTAAGCCTTTTGTGCATCAATTGTGGTAAGATACAAACCACTTAATAATGAAAAAAAGAAACACCCGAATTCTAATGATTATCATTACCATAATTATTCTCTTTCTAATCTGGGCAGAACTTAGCGTTGGTGTTTTTGGTTCTCCTTGGGCAGGGAATTGAAAAATAATTAGATAATAGAAAGAAGTCGAAAACTACTTGATATTTCTCGACTTCTTTCGATAGAACTTTAGACTAGAATACTAAAAAGTTAAGGTTACCCCCAACAAGAAATTAGTGCCTGCTTGCGGGTAATAGCCTGCTCCTTCAATTGTTGTTGTTGCATTTGGATTTGACCATGTATCATCATAGGTATAGAAATATCCGTTAGACACATATTCTTTATTAAATACATTATTAACCAATCCAGAAAATACAATGCTCTTTATAAATGAATTGGTTTCAATTGCATATTGTAAGTTTAAATCCGTTTGGGAATAGGCCTCTAGGATTGAACCATCTGAATCTATATTCCCCATATACTGCTTGCCAACAAACTTACTTAATACGGACAATTGCAGGTTTTTTGTGGGTAAATAGCTCAACATATTTCCTGCTACTAAACTTGGTGAAAAAGCAATATCAGTATTCCCTAAATCTTGTAAAACACCATCTCTTTGAAAAACAAAATCTTTATTCTTATTGGCACTTAAGGCAATATTAGGTTTTAAAATAAATTTATCATTTAGGTTTATAGTAGCATCTATTTCTAGTCCCACTCTATAACTATCCCCAATATTTTCTCTTAACGGAGCACCAACATCATTCAATTCTCCTGTAAGTACCAACTGGTCTTTATAATTCATGTAATACACATTGGTATTCACCTGTACATCTGGAGAAACAAAACGCCAACCCAATTCAAAATCATTTAATTTTTCAGGTTTAGGGTTTCCATTTTCATAATCATTTCTATTGGGTTCTCGGTTAGCAACAGCAAAAGACAAATAGAAGTTGTTTTTTTGATTTAAGTCGAAGATTATACCTGTCTTTGGATTAAAAAAATTGAATGTGTCATCTACTAGACCAGTATCGTCACCATTAGCACTATACCCTACTCTTCTATATTGAAGGTCTCCATAAACACTCCATTGGTCATTTAATTTATAATTGGCCTTAGCGTATACATTAAAGTCCGTTTTCTTGGAGTCATTGTCATAATACCGTTCTCTTATCTCACTATTTCCTGCAAAGCGAGCCCAAATAACTTCCCCAAAATGGGCTCCTTCATAAGTATTCCAGCCGCCACCAAAAATAAGATTCGCCTTTTCATTGGTATAATTTGCCGAGAAAACGGTCCCGTAAAAATCATTATCTAGCCAACGACGACGAATTAAATCGGTCGTGTTCACCTCTTCCCCTTCCATAGTAGTGGGTGTAAATCCATACGTATCAAAATCATCCTCAACTCTGTACTGTTCAAAATACCCTCTTCCGTTTGTATAATGAAAAGCAATGTTGGTCCTCCAATTATCTGAAATTTTTTCGTTCCAAAGGAGTTGGGCGTGATCTTGCTTGTAATTATCCTCCTCATTTTCATAAGTATAATAATTATAACGCCTATCAGAACTTCTCAAATTGTCCGCTTCTGCATCAGAAAGAAAATTGTCCGCTATAAACTGTTCAATACCCTCTTCATCATTATTTATTCTCGCTAAAGGCGTACCGTACCATGCTTGGTACGTTAGTTCATGGCCACCAAAAAGTAAAGCTTTTACCAAGGTATTATCATCCTTATAAGCTCCTTGAAGAAAATAGGACTCCAAATCCGATGATGCCCTATCAATATAACCATCCGACTTAATTTTTGACAATCTTCCAGAAATTTCAACATGATTGTTCAATAACCCAGTACTGAATTTAATATTATTTTTAAGTGTGTTAAAGCTTCCTATGGAAGATGAAATTTGAGCATAGGCTTCATCCGAGACTGCATCAGTCAGCAAATTTAAACTGGCACCAAAGGCACCGGCTCCATTTGTAGATGTGCCCACTCCTCGTTGCAATTGTAAACTCTCTGTAGAAGAAGCAAAGTCTGGCATATTCACCCAAAATGTACCCTGGGATTCCGCATCGTTATATGGAATTCCATTGATGGTCACATTCACACGGGTAGCGTCACTACCTCTCACCCTAATTCCAGTATAGCCAATTCCTGCGCCAGCATCAGTAGTGGTAACCACCCCTGGCAAAAAGTTCATAAGAATAGGGATGTCCTGTCCTAAATTGCGACTTGCAAACTCATCCTTTTTTAGATTGGAAAAAGTAACCGGTGATTCTTTGGTAACACGTACTGCCGAAACTAAAGCCTCGTCTAGCATAATGGTTTTGCTTTTTAAAGAATCTGATTGTTGTTCTTGGGCAGATATGCCCATGGTTAACCCAAAAAGGGTCAATGTTGTGAATATAGTTTTCATTCGTAAAGTATTTACGAATAAAAGGGGCTATTATTCTAATTAAAAAATGATTGTTGTTCAATTAAGAACGATAAAAAAATCCAAACAGCGACTCGCGCATTCCTTAGCAGCATTACCTGCCCAGGTTCATTGGGTATAATCTCAGCCTTTTACAGCACCCCTTTGAGATGGGGCAAATATAATGCAGTGGTCTCTTTCATCATAACAATTTGATGTAAAATTTATTTCCTGAAATAAAAGAATAAAAAAAGGCTGCTTTCGCAGCCTTTCCAACCAAACCAACCAATCTAGGGTTTAACATGAGCTACATTTAAATTGTAGTATATACGCATCCCATGTACCCCAGCCTGATATATGAAATATATCATTAACTTTTCCTAATTGCTGGTCTCCCGATAATCAATAGTTAGTGTTTGTATAGCATTATCCGGTATTTCTTGTGTTATCTTTTCTTCTTTTTCAATCCTCTTATTCAATATTTGTGATGCAACCAAAAATGAAAATATCGCCGCTATTCCAAAGATTAATGATTTAACAAGGTGATTCATTTATTCTTAATTTTTTTAAAAGATTCCTTATTCGTTTTAGATAGTAGCGATGGAATAACAAGACATAAAGCGAAAATAAATGCTGATACGCTTCCTATTAAAAGTGCTATTACTAAATAATCTTTCATTTTAATTATAGTTGGATAAATCTATCCTTGGTTCTCTATTTATTTAGACACCACATTTATTGGAAAGTCACTTTTGGGTATAAAAAAATGCGCATTTATGCGCATTTTGTTGATTTATAGAGTCTTAAAACTTATTTATTCTGATGAGCAGGCTTTAAAAGATCGTTCACCGTTTTAACAGGGTTAAAAGTAATAAGGGGCACTTCTACAAAAATGGTATTCCAAAATGCCATGGCGCCGTTCCATAAACCTGGTAATTCCATTGCCTTAAGGTCTTTTCCTTCCTTTGTCTTCTCTGTTATAAAGCCCTGCTTGTGATCCACAAAATTCAAAAGATTGTACTTTTCCCCATTATAATTTTTTACCGCACATACCAAGTCCACAGGGTTAAAATGGGTTGAGTTCCTTAATATATCAACTTGTGAATCGCTTGACATATCAACTTGTGCAGACTCAATTATTTGGAGAGAAATATGGCCTTGACCATCTCTTATCCAAAAAGGACCACCCCCAGGTTCACCTTCATTTTTAACCATTCCGCATATACGAATAGGTCTATTAATTTTATCTTTTAGTACTTCTATTTGTTCTGCAATACTAAAACTATCAAACTTATCTGAAAACCTTACATTAAGTTCTCTTTCTAAAAAGGTTTTTACATCATTTAACTGTTCTGCAGTAATCTCAATCATTTCCAGTAACGCAGCATACTCAAATGCCTTTTCCTGAACCTGTAAAAGTAATCCTGCCAATGCCTTTTTACTATTACCCACATCTTTAGCAAATTGAGGAACAACTACATTATCAATGTTTTTAATAAAAATTACATCAGCATTCTGTTCATCCAGATTCTCTATCAAGGCTCCGTGACCTCCTGGTCTAAATAAAAGAGAGCCATCAGAATTTCTAAATAAATTATTTTCCATATCAACAGCAACTGTATCGGTTGAAGATTTCTGAAATGAATATCCAACTTTAAAGGATGTTTGAGTGTTCTGTGAAACTCTTTCCCCTACATTATCAAATTCTTCATTGAACATTTTTCCATGTTGTTCGGAAATGGTAAAGTGTAGGTTTGCAATACCATCTGCCTTGGCATAGGCAGATGCCTCATTTAGGTGCTCTTCAAAAGGAGTTGCAGAATACACCCCATAGTTATGAAAAGGCAATAATCCCTTTGGATAAAAACCATAATTAAAACCTTCTTCTAAAAGCATTTGTTTTACAAACAAATACTTTTCTTCATCCTCCGAGGACGTTTTGTCTTTAATAGCGTCTAGAACTAAATCATAAAACGCAAAATTTTGATACCCTTCAAAAAAAGTTTTTAAATCCTTATCTCCTGTTCTTTCTGTATAAGCATCAAAAGACTCATTTGTAGGGTCGTAAGCATCCAGAAAATTGAACAAAGCCTTAAACATTCTTGAAGCTGCTCCAGAAGCAGGGACAAATTTCAATAGAGACAATCCCCCAATGGATTCTTCAAATTTCTTAATTAGTTCTTTTTCTTCGTCTTCAGAAAATTTTAATATCCCATCTGAAATAATTGCGGCTTTTTCTAGTTTTACGAATGGTATCCCTTCCTTAAAAGTTTCAACTTGCTTTATAACTTTTTCCTTTGATATTCCTTTGCTCAATAATTGCTGTAGGTCTTTTTCGCTAAAATTCATTGTGTGTTCAATAGTTGATCTATATGTTTAATGGCTGTGGCCAATCTTGTTTTTTTATCTCCTTTTAAAGTAACAAAATTTCTATTATACTTCTCCAAAGTTTCCTTAAAATATTGAAACATTCTCTCTCTTTCATTGGGTTTATCTCTTAAATCGTCTTCTTCCCAAGGAATATCTATATATGTTAGGAAATAAAAGTCATAGGTGTTCTCTAAAGCATACTTTTCTAGTGTTGGGTCGCAATGCCCTACATAATAGGCTTCTGAATATACTTTTGTTTCCAAAAGGTCTGTATCGCATATTAAAACATCTGTTGCCTTTTTGGTTAAATGGTTTTCCAATTGCATTTGCCCTTCAGCTATAGGCAATAAATCATGCGGCTCACAAGTTTTACGCTCATTGTTCCATTTGTCCTGCAGATACTCTCTAGCATATTCTGGCACCCAAACGGTATTGTAGTGTCTTGCCAATTGTTCGGACAAGGTAGTTTTGCCAGTAGATTCTGGACCAAATAAAACTATTTTAACAATGTCTGAGGGCTCTTGTTTAAATTTTTCTTCCATGCGGAATATCCATAAATGGCAATTATTGTTAGTAAAAAATATAGTATAGAACTAAAAATAAGTCCCTTATATAAATAAAGGGGCACTGTAATTACATTTCCAATTATCCAATAGGTCCAGTTTTCTAACTTTTTCTTTGCCATTAACCACATACCAACAAAAAAAATGGCGGTGGTAATTGTATCTACATACGCTGTCCATACATTGAATTTGTCAAAAATAAAATATACTATGGATACAAATAAAATTGTTGCAAAAAACAACAAAATGGACCATTTTTTTTCTTTATTGTTAGTTTTAGTAATGGGTATGTAATGGCTCTCATCTACCTTTCTGGTCCATACATACCATCCCACAATACTCATTATAAAATAATAGGCATTAATTAACATATCCCCCAAAAGCCCATAGACCAATAAAATATAAACTGCTATTCCCGTTCCTATTAACCCTGTTGGGAAAACTAAAATATTCTCTCTCTTTGAGTAAATAACGCTCAATAAAGCAAAAAAAACACTTATAAGCTCCAATATGACAAGATGGGTTGGCACACCCTCATATTGTGCAAAAATCCAATCAAAAATGTGGCTCATACTTACTTCGGTCAGATTTTACTATTTTCATGTATAAAAGTCCTTTGTCCATCAATTCAAAGGCTTCTTTAATTTCAGCTTTTAGAACACCCAAAACCTCATCATATTCCCCATAAACCTGGGTACTCAAGGGATTTTCCAAAACAGTAAGTCCTGAAGACCGTAGTTTTTTAATGAAATTGATAATAGGTTCTTCAAAAGTATCTTGAAGGGGTGTCAATGTTAATTCTACTGATATGTTCATGTATTAGTTTTTTATTTAAACTACTCCTTAATCACTATTTAAAATAGCATACACACAGGTGAAATCTTCAAACTCCACAAAATAGACTTTGTATAAAGAGGCTACTCCTTTATAAAGAATTTCTGCCGTTGTCATTTCATCATCCAAAGAAAAATCATTCACATTAATATGTTGTAAAAAGCTTAATCCATGGGTAGAATATATTTTATAAAGAGATTCCTTTGCACCCCAAACCATGGTCAGTTTACGAATAATTGCATCCGTATTTGCCAAAGTTCTGTACTCATCAATAGGAGTAAATTTATGAGCTATTGTTAAAATTTTATCTCGTTGTTTTTCAATATCTATTCCTACTTCATCCTCATCTGCAACTATGATACCCGTAAAATGCCTAGAGTGCGTTATAGAAATAAACTTTCCATCTTTTAAGTGGGGTTTTCCAGCAGCATCATAAAACAAATCAAAATCTGTATAGCCCGCTTCTGCTAATAAATGACGTATGCTAAGAAAGCCTTTTCTATGCATTTCCGACTTCATCCCATTAAAACGATCTTGACAGTGAGGAGTTAAAGCTATATTTTTAGAAAGTACCGCCTCTGTTTCTTCAATCTTCCAGATGTAAACCTTAATTGTTGGTAATACCGTTATAGTTTTATAAAGAGGCATGGGAATATTTAACTTATTGTTACCTTTGCAGTCACTATTTTCTGGTGAAAATCATAGAGAACAACGAAAGTAAAAATAAAAAAGGATATGAGTACAGAAACTATCCCATACATACCATATAAAGTAAAAGATATTACCCTTGCTGAATGGGGAAGAAAAGAGATTGAGTTAGCCGAAGCTGAAATGCCAGGTCTTATGTCTTTACGTGATGAATATGGTGCATCACAACCTTTAAAAGGTGCTCGTATTGCAGGTTGTCTGCACATGACAATACAAACAGCTGTTTTAATTGAAACATTGGTTGCCCTTGGTGCAGATGTTACTTGGAGTTCTTGTAATATATTTTCTACCCAAGATCATGCTGCTGCTGCCATAGCTGCTGCTGGTATTCCTGTGTATGCATGGAAAGGAATGACCGAAGAAGAGTTTGATTTGTGTATTGAGCAAACATTGTTCTTTGGTGAGGATAGACAACCTTTAAATCTTATTCTGGATGATGGTGGTGATCTTACCAATATGGTATTGGACAAATACCCAGAGTTGGCACAGGGAATCAATGGTTTAAGTGAAGAGACCACAACAGGCGTTCACCGTTTGTATGACCGTATGAAAGCTGGAACATTACCTATGCCGGCCATTAATGTGAATGATAGTGTTACCAAATCTAAATTTGATAATAAATACGGATGTCGGGAGAGTGCAGTGGATGCCATTCGCCGCGCAACAGATGTTATGTTGGCTGGGAAACGTGTAGTAGTTTGTGGGTATGGTGATGTAGGAAAAGGTACAGCTGCTTCTTTTAAAGGAGCCGGCAGTATTGTAACCGTTACAGAAATCGACCCAATTTGTGCTTTACAAGCAGCCATGGATGGATTTGAGGTAAAAAGATTGGAAACCATAGTTGGGAATGCTGATGTGGTAATCACCACAACTGGAAACAAGGATATTGTACAAGGAAAACATTTTGAAGCCATGAAAGACAAGACCATTGTCTGTAACATTGGCCATTTTGATAATGAGATTGATGTAGCTTGGTTGAATGCAAATTCCAAAAAAGTGGAAATTAAACCACAGGTTGACAAGTACAACATCAACGGGAACGATATTATTCTTTTGGCAGAAGGTCGTTTGGTAAATTTGGGTTGCGCCACAGGACATCCTAGTTTTGTAATGAGCAACTCCTTTACGAACCAAACATTGGCTCAATTGGAGCTATGGACCAATAGAGATGCCTATAAAAATGAGGTTTATATGCTACCAAAACATTTGGACGAAAAAGTAGCAAAACTACATTTGGCAAAAATTGGTGTAGAGCTTACAGAATTACGTGAGGACCAAGCAGAATATATTGGCGTTACTGTAAAAGGCCCATTTAAACCGGAATATTATAGGTATTAAGAACCGTCCCCCTGAACTGGTTTCAGGGTCTTGAACAAAGTAAAGCCCTTCAAAATTTTGAAGGGCTTTTTTATACTATCGTCTTTAAAATTATTCAAAATCTGGGTACAATTCTTTTAAATCGGTTTCTTTTATGGAAATTATATTAACATCCAAAGTAATTGGTGTTAAAGGTGTATTTGTGGAATCTCTTTCCACATTTACAATGGCATCAATAACATCCATCCTTTTTATAACTTTTCCAAATACGGTATAATCACCATCTAACCGATGCAATCCGTCTTTATTCTGTACAATGTAAAATTGACACCGAGCTGAAAGTTTGTCCGGATTACCATCCCTGCCAGCACCCAAAGCGCCATATTCGTGCAAAAGAGATTCGTTGAATTCTGGTTCCAACAAATACTCCGGATCATTGAACCCCTCAGGAGTATCGGGACAACCACCTTGTGCCACAAAATCTGGAATAACCCTGTTAAAGGTCAAAGAATCCCAATATTCATCATTTGCCAGTTGTATAAAACTTGCTTTGTGCATTGGGGTTTCATTGTACAGCCATACCAAAATCTCTCCCATTGGAGTTTGTATCTGTCCTATTTGATATTCCTTTTCTTTTATACAGGATAACAATAAAATTACTGCGAATATTAAAATCGTTCTTTTCATATTGAAGTATTGTTAACAGAGCACTAAAAATATAAAATTAAATCAGTCTTGAGAGCAAGTCCAACCAATTATAAGCTTACATGCTACTTTTAGGGAAATAAAGAAATATGGGTCGCCAATTCTTCCATAATCCTGTTGTTTTTCAGAACTTCGTTTAAAATTTGATGCTATGACTATTTTTGTTGATATGGATGAGGTAATTGCCGATACCTACGGTGCCCATGTAGAAATTTATAATAAGGACTTTAATGAGAATTTGACAGTTAAGGAATGCTGGGGCAAAGAAGTATGGCAGGTTGTACCAGAAGAAAGACATGCCAGCGTTCGCAACCATGCTAATAACATTGGTTTTTTTAAGGACCTAAAACCCATAAAAGACAGTCAAGAAGTAATGAGGGAACTATCAGCAATGCATGAACTGTATATTGCGTCTGCAGCTATGCAGTTTCCTAACTCATTAAAAGAAAAAAGTGATTGGTTGGACAAATATTTTCCTTTTATAGATTGGACAAAACGTATTCTATGCGGCCATAAATTTATTTTAAGGGGAGATGTCCTAATTGATGACCGCAGCTACAATTTAGAACATTTTGAGGGCAGGCCACTTCTATTTACTTCTGGTCATAACATTCATGAAACAGATTTTGAACGGGTAAATACGTGGCAAGAAGTTGCAGATAAATTACTTTAAATCTAATTTATCTAAATCATAAAAATAAAAATTTTTCTCATCGTTCATTGCCACAAAAAGACCATTTGGAAAATTAACTCCCAAAGAAACCGTTACCATATCACAACCATCAGTTTCCAAAGTGGAAAGGTTTATGGCCTTAACAAATGTATTGTCCCTTCTAGAAAAAATATTGAATTGCCCTTCTTGTTGGTCTGATACAATAATAAAGCCTTCCCCATTGGGATAGTTAGCTATTGCTATTCCCTCTATATCCTTTTTAAAAAACTCACCACCAAAACAACTCAACTCATTATTTCCCATAGAAGGTTCTGCATAGTATTTTCTAATACAGTGTTGTTCATCAGAATAATAAACATAACCTAATTCATCATCTATAGCAATGGCTTCTATTTCCTTCTTACCACTGAACTTTCCAAACTTTCGAATCAATTTGGCATTTACCCCAAGACTGTCCGAATGGAATGCATATTGATACAAATAATTGTCTGCTGGACCTATTTTTCTTCCAACAATGGCATAAACACTACTATCCTTAGGAGATTTATACAAACTAACACCCATGGGAAGTTTATTTTCTAGCTGAGGTTCATCATCGAAAACAGAAAAACCACCACCGTCCAAGGGTTGCATATCTGGGACGGAAAAAAGACGAATTTGTTGTTTTTCCCTTTCCGTAAAAACTAGAACATCAACAGTTATGGAATCATTCAATTTAAATCCATATTCCACATCCACATTGTTAGGTCGCTCTATATTCCTAATTATTTTCTCTTCAATAATTTTTCCATCCAAATCAAAGGCATAAATGGCTCCATTGGTTTCTTTATCGGTGCCAAAAACAATGCTTTTTGATGCATCATCGGGATTAATCCAAATGGCTGGATCATCAGTATCATTCAATGTGTTTTCAGTAATTAGGGTTGGCGAAATCGCAGGTAGACTATTTCTATTGCAACCTGTTACTATAATTATTATAAAAATAATAAGTACTCTCATTTTTTCTAAATATTAAAAACAAAAATCGTCTCCCTCAGACACTTAAGGGTCTAGACAATTTTTGAACCTTATTAAAGGTCTGTTATTTTTTAAACAAGTCATATTTAAGTCCAAAAGTAAATCTTTGTCCATAATATTCAACTTGTTGTGTACGTTCCTTCACACTTTGGAAATAGCGCAATGGCTGATTGGTAATGTTATTAATATCAGCATAAATTTGTAAGTTTTTATTGATTGTAAAACTTGTATTAAAATCCATAAAAAACTGCTCATCATAATACCTATCCTCAAATGCATTCCCTCCTATTTCATCTATATACGAATCTGAATAGTTAGCAGAAAGTCTGGCGCTAAATTTTTTGTCTGCATAGCCTAGAGAACCATTAAACATATTTGGAGCTGTGTTTGGCAAGTCTAAATCTGTACGTTCATCTCCATCTTCATTTCTTATACCATCAGCACTTGAAGTCAGATAAGTGTAATTTAGATATAGGCTGAAATTTTTGGCAAATCCTGGAAGGAAATCCAACTGTTTTTGAAAAGCTGCCTCAATACCAAATACTGATGCATCATCTCCATTCATTGGTTGAAAAATATCAAATCCTGTAGTACCAGTCCCATACGAGTCGTTCGCTACCTCACCTTGGAAAACATAAATAAAATCTTTGATGCTCTTATAAAATAGCCCCCCAGATACTATTCCTACACTTTTAAAATAGTGCTCGGCCATTAAATCAAAGTTCATTGAAGTGGTTGGGTCCAAATCTGAATTACCAACAAAAACTTCTTCATCTCCTAAAACCACATCTACTGTAGGTGTTAAATCCACATAGTTTGGTCTTGCAAGTGTATTTGTCCATGAAAAACGAAAGACAGTCTGGTTGTTAAGGTCATATTTAAAATGCACGCCTGGTAAAAAGTTGGTATAAGAACTCTCTTCTGTAACGGTACCTATAAGGTCTTCTTCATCTTCAATTTCATTACCCGTGGCCGTAATACTTGTGTTTTCTACTCTAAAACCGAATAGAACTCCCAATTTATCAGATAATTTTTGATTGGTCATAGCATAAGCCGCCCAGACATTTTCTTCAACATCAAAATTTTTCCTTAAAAACTCATCTGTGATAGGTTCTCCTCCAGTTAAATTTAAGCCTCCTAACCATTCTTCACTTGCATACAAACCTGCTTGGTATTGGCTACCCGCCAAATAATCTGGGTCTGAATAATCTTTTGTTGGCACCGCCACTAAAGTGGGGAAATCATCTTCTAAATCAAACTCAAAAAAATCATTGTCTCTGGTTTTGGTTTTAAACCTACCTCTTGCTCCAAATTTAATTGACCCATCTCCCTTACCAAAGAAATCTGAAGGCACTTCAAAATTCAAGAAGAAATTAATATCCTCTTCCTCTGTATATTGATTTTCCTCTGTAATTTCATCAAACTCAAAACTAGCTAAGTCATTTGCATCTGCAGCATTTTCAGCTGTAAACAATGGAAATTCAGAATTTGTATTGCTATTGATAATATATTCGGATTCATATCTAGCGTATCTTTCATTCAATCGTTCTTCTGAGGCTTTCGCAAAAGAGCCCATCCAATCAATTTTTAAACTTCCCATTAAATGGTTACCTCCTAAGGTATAATTCTGCATGCGCTGATCCTCTAACCTGCGGTTCTTGTTCCTATCACTATCAATCCCTCCTTTAGTTTGTCTTTTAATTTCTACAGGAAATCTTGTTGGTATACCATTAGTTATGCTATAGTCTCCTACTCCTATATCCTCTCCATCTAGAATCTCATATTCTACCCTAAAACGATTTTCACGATCATCTCTCCAGTTATACATGGTCTTTAAAAAAATATTATTGTTGGCATTAAATTGATAATCCAAATTTGCCAAAAAACTTCTTCTTATACGTTGCACCAAATATGTTCTTTGTTGGAACTCTTTAGCGTAAGGATTTACATCTTCTTCATCTAATATGGGTTCCCCCTCCTCATCGTCTACACCTGTATAATATTCAAACTCATCGGTCCACTCAGCTTCAACGTTGTCAGAACCAAAATCATTATCATTCATAGAGGCAGACAACATCCAACCAAACTTACCATCTTCACTTCTGTCTCCTAATAAGAAAGAACCATTTAATATGGCTTTGTCTGTTATAAAATTAATTCCAGACCCTAAATTTGTAGATAAACGAAACCCTTGTGGCGCTGTCCTTGTTATAAGGTTTACAGAACCACCCAATGCATCGGCATCCATATCTGGGGTAACCGCTTTATTCACTTCTATTGTCTGAATCATGTCTGACGGAATTAAATCCATTTGAACATTTCTATTATCCCCTTCTGCTGAAGGAATTCTACTGCCATTTAAAGTAACCGAATTCAATTGTGGTGATAGTCCACGAACAATAATATTTCTAGCCTCACCCTGATCTACCTGCATAGTAATTCCGGGAATTCTTTTTATAGCATCACCTATGTTAGCATCAGGAAATTTTCCAATTTGATCCGTAGAAACAACATTGGTAATATTTAAGTTGGTCTTTTGAGTATTTAAGGCTCTAGACTGACCACTTAAGCCATAGGCTATAACTTCTACCCCTTCCAGCTCCAAACTTTTTGGAGCCATTATAATTTTAACAGATATTGTTTCTCCTGCAATGACTTCTACCTGCTGTTCTACATCTGCATATCCCAAATAAGAAATGCTAATGGTATGGCTGCCTTCTGAGACACCAACAAGGGTAAAGCGACCATCAAAATCGGTAATTGCTCCTTTGCCTAAATTAGAAACCAAAACGTTGGCCCCCGGAACATAAATTCCATTTTCGTCGGAAATAGTTCCTTGAATGTTTCCTTCTTGGGCAAAAAGAAATAAGGTAAATAATAGGTAACTAAATAAGGATATTGTAATTTTTTGCATTTTCATTGAGTTTGTTGATTCTAACCCGCAAGGTATATGTATCAACTTTTTTCAATGTTATTTCATTTTGAAGTTTATGTGATTTTTATATGAAAACTGGAAGTTTTTAATCTTTTGGAAACATTAAAGTAACAGATATGGTCATAAAACAAAAAAACCCTTTCCGAACGGAAAGGGTTTCAAATTAAATATTCTGTTTCTTATGCCTCAAAAGGCTCAATGGAAACATAAGATTTTCCACCAGCTTTCTTTTGAAACTTTACCAAGCCGTCTACTTTAGCATGTAATGTATGGTCTTTACCAGCATATACATTCTCTCCTGGATTGTGTTTTGTACCACGTTGTCTTACTATGATATTTCCAGCAATGGCAGCTTGTCCACCAAAAATCTTAACACCTAAGCGTTTCGATTCTGACTCTCTACCGTTTTTAGAACTACCAACACCTTTTTTATGTGCCATGATATATTGTTTTTATTCGTTTTTCTTATTTACTTAAAGCAGCTACAATATCAGCCTTCTTCATAGAAGATGTTAATTCTACTCCTTTTGCTTTTGCCAATTCTTTCAATTCAGCAACTGTCTTTTTGCTTAAATCCTCGGTTGCCTTTGGAGCTTCTTTTTTAGGAGCAGCCTTCTTGGGCGCAGCAGCCTTAGCTTTTGGAGCAACTTCTTTTTTAGGCTCTGCTTTAGGAGCAGCTTTCTTAGCTCCTTTAGCAACAATCTCTTCAATAACCAATTCGGTTAAATACTGGCGATGCCCATTTTTCTTTCTGTAACCTTTACGTCTTTTCTTCTTAAAGACAATTACTTTGTCTCCTTTAAGGTGTTTAACGACTTTTGCCTCAACAGCGGCTCCGTCTATAGCTGGGGCGCCAATTGTAATGCTCTTGCCATCTTCAATAAGAAGAACGTTATCAAAAGAAACTTTGTTTCCTTCGTCTTCTTGTAAACGGTGAACATACACTTTTTGGTCTTTTGCAACTTTAAATTGCTGCCCTGCTATCTCTACGATTGCATACATAAATGTGTATTTTTTTATTTAAAACAACTACCTATTTTTTTTCAATAGGCGGGTGCAAATATACTGCTAATTCCGTATTCTACAAGCAATTTGTCCAAAAAAATAAGCCTTCTTTCAATTCATAATAAGGCAAACAGCCTTTTTCTTTTAAATTCTTGTTAAAGACGTGGGAAATTCTTCCATAATTCAATAAAAAATATACATTCGTGTAACACTTTTTGGCTATAATGGACTCATAGTTATAAATAATTTAAACACTAAAAAAATGAAAAAACAAAACTACTACGTCTTTTTCATACTTTTTGCATTTGGGCTGCTATCTGCCCAAGAAGTTGCTTTTGAGGAGTATGATTTAGACAACGGTCTCCATGTAATTTTGCATCAGGACAATGGTGCCCCTGTTGTTACTACAGCAGTAATGTACCATGTTGGTGCAAAAGACGAAAATCCAGAAAAAACAGGATTTGCTCACTTTTTTGAACATTTATTATTTGAAGGTACCAAGAACATTGAACGCGGTGATTGGTTTAAGATTGTTTCTGCCAATGGAGGAAGCAACAATGCCAACACAACCCAGGATAGAACCTATTATTATGAAGTATTTCCATCTAACAATTTAAAATTGGGACTTTGGATGGAGTCTGAAAGAATGATGCATTCCATTATCAATCAAATAGGTGTGGACACCCAAAAAGAAGTGGTGCAAGAAGAACGCAGATTGCGTTATGACAATGCCCCTTATGGAAGATGGAGAGAGCAAATGTTCATTAACCTATTTAAAAAACATCCTTATCGTTGGCAGACCATTGGTTCCCTGGAACATTTAGCTTCGGCAACCTTAGACGATTTTAAAGATTTCAACAAAATCTACTATGTGCCCAATAATGCGGCACTTGTTGTTGCTGGAGACATAGACGTTGCCGAGACCAAAAAAATGATTGCCGATTATTTTGGCCCCATCCCAAAAGGCGCGGATATTGAAAGACATACTTTTATTGAAGACCCAATAACTGAAACCGTAAAGACAAAGTTTCATGATTCTAACATTCAAATTCCTGCAATTTTAATGGGATATAGAACTCCAGCACAAATCGAAAGGGATGCTTATGTGCTGGATATGGTCTCCACATATTTAAGTGATGGAAAAAGTTCCAAACTATATAAAAAGTTGGTGGACGAAAAGAAAATGGCTCTTCAAGTATTTGCCTTTAATGGGTCACAGGAAGATTATGGAGCCTATGTTGTAGGGGCTTTGCCCGTTGGCGAAACTTCATTAGACGATATCAAAAAAGAAATAGATGAAGAAATTGCAAAAATGCAATCGGAACTCATTTCTGAAAAAGATTATCAAAAACTTCAGAACAAGTTTGAAAACAATTTTGTGAACTCTAATAGCAGTATTCAAGGTATTGCAAATTCCTTGGCAAGAAATTATATGCTTTATGATAACACCAACCTTATTAATAGCGAAATTGATATTTATAGATCTATCACTCGCGAGGAAATAAAGGAGGTTGCCAGCAAATATTTAAACGTAAATCAAAGGGTAGAATTGGAATATTTACCTGAACAACAAAATGCCAATTAAAATGAAAAAGTATATCCTATTTACCATACTGTCTTTGTTTATGGCAGTATCGCACGCACAGATAGACCGGAGCCAACAACCCAAACCGGGGCCAGCTCCAGAGATAAATTTACAAGAGCCTGTTAGTTTTGAGCTTAAAAATGGGCTTAAAGTTATGGTTGTTGAAAATCATAAATTGCCACGTGTTTCAATCCAATTAACCATTGACAACCCTCCAATTTTGGAAGGTGAAAAAGCTGGAGTTTCTTCTTTAACTGGTGCTTTAATCGGTAATGGTTCAACCTCTATTTCCAAAGACGATTTTAATGAGGAAGTGGATTTCCTTGGAGCCCGTATTAATTTTGGTTCACAAAGTGCTTTTGCAAGCAGTTTGTCCAAATATTTTCCTAGAATTTTGGAATTAATGGCAGATGCAGCTATTAATCCCAATTTCACTCAAGAAGAATTTGACAAGGAGAAGGATAAATTAATAACAGGCTTAAAAACTCAAGAAAAAGATGTTTCATCTATTGCCAATAGGGTCCAAAGTGCTTTGGCATATGGTAAAAGCCATCCTAAAGGAGAGTTTGTGACAGAGGAAACAGTGAACAATGTAACCCTTACAGATGTACAACAATTTTACCGGGATTATTTTGTGCCTGCCAATGCGTATTTGGTAGTTATTGGAGATGTGGATTTTGATAGCGCAAAAGAACTCATAACCAATCATTTTACTCCTTGGACAAAAGCTGTTCCGCCATCATTTAGTTATTCTGAGCCTTCACAGGCGCAATACACCCAGGTTAATTTTGTGGATATGCCAAATGCCGTCCAATCAGAAATTTCTGTTCAGAATTTGGTGGATTTAAAAATGAAAGATGATGATTATTTAGATGCCTTATTGGCCAATAGAATTTTAGGTGGTGGGGCACAAGCAAGGCTGTTTTTAAATCTAAGGGAAGATAAAGGATATACTTATGGGTCCTATTCTAGAATAGGAAATGACAAGTATGGCCCATCTACCTTTAGTGCTTCTTCCAGTGTTAGAAACATGGTGACAGATAGCTCTGTTGTAGAGATTTTAAAAGAAGTAGATAAAATTATCAATGAGCCTGTATCTGAGGAAGAATTGGCAAATGCCAAAGCAAAATATGTTGGTAGTTTTGTTATGGCACTAGAAAGACCACAAACTATTGCCAATTATGCACTTAATATTGAAACAGAAGGGCTACCTAAAGATTTTTATAAAACCTATTTGGAACGCATCAATGCAGTAACTATAGAGGATGTGCAAAAAGCTTCAAAAAAATATTTCTCTTCTGATAATGCAAGAGTCGTGGTAACTGGTAAAGGAAGTGAAGTACTTGAAAATTTAGAAAAAATACAGTTTAAGGGCAAGACTGTTCCCGTTATACATTATGATAAAACAGCAGAGAAAACAGAAAAGCCCAATTATAATGCTGTTGTTCCAGATGGGTTAACCGCTATTGCTGTTTTAGAAAAATATGTTGCATCCATTGGTGGAAAAGATAAATTAAATGGAGTAGAATCCTATTCAATGATGGCTGAAGCTGAAATGCAAGGAATGAAGTTAGAGCTAGAAATGAAAAAAACATCCCAGGACCAATTTATGCAAGATGTAAAAGTGATGGGTAATTCTATGAGCAAACAAGTTTTGGATGGCGACAAGGGGTATATGGTGATGCAAGGGCAGCGCAAGGACCTTTCTGAAGAAGAGTTACAGAAAATTAAGGAAGAATCCGCTCCTTTCCCAGAATTAACATGGATAGCCGCGGGAGGAATCTCATTGGAGGGCATAGAGGTTGTGGGTGATAAAAAAGCGTACAAGCTAAAAATAACCGATAACAAAACCTCTTTCTATGATATTGAAACAGGTTTGAAATTACAAGAAGTAAACACTTTAGAAATGCAAGGACAACAAATGACACAGACCTTGGCCTTAGATGATTACCAAGAAGTTTCTGGTATTAAGTTCCCATATAAGCTTACCCAGACCATGGGGCCACAAACTTTTGATTTTATTGTAAAAGAAATTAAAGTAAACGAAGGGGTAAGTGCAGCTGATTTTGAATAAAAAAAATAATCTTTAATTAAAAAGGGCACTTTTTAAAAGTGCCCTTTTTAATTTTATATTTTTGTTCTTCTCTTAAAAAAAGTCTCAAATTCAAAAAAAATGACCAAACGAAAACTTATACAAAAAAATAGAAAAGTACATCGCTATTTTGGAGTAATTCTCGGAATTCAATTTTTATTGTGGACTATAGGGGGGCTCTATTTCAGCTGGACAAATATTGATGAAATAAGAGGGGACAACCTAAAAACTGATGAGCCTTTAATTTCTTCAACTCATGAATACATTTCCCCAAGTGATTTTCTTCAAAAAAACTTGACTCATTCGGACAGTATCATTTCTATTGAATTAACCAATATTCTCAATGAGTCACATTATAAATTCCAATATATATCCAATGGAAAAAAACAGGTGGTACTTATCAATGCCCTTACAGGATTAAAAAGAAACCCTGCCACAAAAGAAGAGGCCGTGCAACTGGCAAAAAATAAATTAACGGTTAGTGCCAAAGTTAAAAAAGTGGAATACCTGACTGAAGCAGGAAGTCATCATGAATATCGTGAACGTCCTCTCCCAGCCTACGCTGTTACTTTTGATAAACCTGCAAATACTACTGTTTATATCTCTAAGAACCATGCCAATGTACAGACTTTTAGAAATAATAAGTGGCGAGTTTTTGATTTTCTATGGATGCTCCACACAATGGATTATCAAGGACGGGATAATTTTAACAACCTGTTATTAAGGGCATTTTCGTTTTTTGGAATTTTTACCATTCTATCTGGATTTAGTTTGTACCTTTTTACCTCAAAAAAAAATCAATATTCTAAAATCAAAAAAAAATGAAGTTTTTTAAATATTCTATACTTATAGTTTTAGTATTTCAAATAAGTTCTTGTAAACAAGAAAAAAAGAAAGAAGAAGGGCCTACCCAAATGGAACAAGTAATGGCCGTACATGATGAGGTAATGCCTAAAATGGGCACAATTGGTAAGCTAGTGGGAAAATTAAATGATATGGCAGATAGTACAGAAACTGGTTTAAAATATGAAGCTGCCAAAAGAGATTTACAAACTTCCCACAAGACCATGATGGATTGGATGCAAGGATTTGGTGATAGATTTGATTCTGACGAAATTCTAAATGGCAAAGAGCTTAGTGCTGAAAAACAAGAATGGCTCAATGAAGAGGAAAAAAAAATAAATGCCCTTAAAGAGCAAATTAATAAGAGTATAGAACAAGCCGAAGCATTATTGGGGCAAGAATAGTTATTCTTTCCACCTTAAGCTTTCCATAATCCCGCGGATATCTTTTTGAAGATATACTGCTGCTGGATAGATAGAATCGTAATTGGGTTTTGCGTAAAAGTATAGAGAGCCTGTCACAAAATGATTTATGCTGTCCGTAACATAAAATTGTGCTTGTGATGCTGCATTCCCTTTTACTTCATAAAACATTCCATAAACTTTACCATCCTCATTGATAAAAGGCTGTTCAGTAATATTATCTGCTTTTACGGCATGCTCGTATGATAGCTTTTGTGCATCGGTCAACAATGTTTCCAAATTGTTTTCTATTTCCTTGTAAGTAATAAAAATAGACCCTTTCATCATAGGATAGTCCAATGTTAAAGAGCAATTGTTTATGCCCTTAATCTTGGATATTTGGTTGTACTCAAAGGTGTAATAACAATCGCTTTCCAAATGCTTTGTAGCTTCATTTGAATAGTCCAAGCGTAACATGGCCTTTGGTTTAGGCAATACATCATCTTTACAGCTTCCTAAATTGATAATGAAAATAAGTAAGAAGAAAAACTTGTTACGCATTTGGAAGAGTGATTTTTATTTGTTTCAGTCTCTTTTTGTCAAGGCTTTCAACTATAAACTTATAATTCTTAAATTTTATTGTTTCCCCTCTTTTTGGAAAATTCCCGGCAATTTCTAAAACAAACCCAGCAATTGTTTCAGATTCTCCTTTTTGCTCTTCAAAATCATCCTCATCTTCAATCTTCACCACCCTATAAAAATCTTTTAACGTGGTTTTACCTTCAAAAACATAGTTATACTCATCCAATTTTGAAAATACTAAGTCTACATCATCAAACTCATCACTAATATCCCCAACTATTTCTTCAATAATATCCTCCAATGTCACTATTCCAGAAGTACCTCCATATTCATCCACCACAATGGCCAAATGGTTTTTCTTTTCTTGAAATTCTAACAATAAATCATCCAGTTTTTTATTCTCTGGAACAAAATAAGGGTCCCTTATCAAAGAAATCCAATTAAAGGTTTTGCGGTCTATATATGGCAAAAGATCTTTTACATAAAGTACTCCTAGAACATTGTCCATGTTTTCAGAAAAAACTGGTATACGGGAATACCCATTCTTTTTTATTTCTTGGAGAACTTCAGGAAATTTCATCCCCTCACTTAAAGCAAAAATATCTATTCTTGGACACATTACCTGCTTTGTATCTGTATTTCCAAAAGAAACAATACCTTCCAAAATTTTCTGTTCTTCTTTTGTAGTATCCCCTTCATTGGTAAGCTCCAATGCTTGGGACAGGTGATCCACACTTAAGTTTGATTTTTGTTTTCCCAATTTATCGTGCATAAAAATAGTTGCAGAGCGCATAGGCATACTTAAAGGTGAAAAAACAAAATCCAACATCTTTATGGGATAGGCCATAAATTTTGAAAAACTGATTCTGTTTCTATTAGCATAAATTTTAGGTAAAATTTCACCAAACATTAATATTAGAAAAGTGATAACCACAACCTCTAAAAGAAACCTAGCGGATATAATTCCAAAAAAATAATGATTGATATTTGAAAACAATATATCACCCAAAGAATTGAATAAAAGAACAATTCCTATGTTAATGGCATTATTGGCTATTAAAATAGTAGCAAGTAATTTTTTGGGTTTTTCAAGAAGTTTTACCACTATATTTCCAGTGGCCTTCTTCTCCTCTTCTAATTCGTTCACATCTGTGGTAGAAAGTCCAAAGAATGCCACTTCAGCACCAGAAATAAGAGCTGAACAAACCAAAAGAATTATTAAAATGATTGTTTTAAAGGCAAAAGCGCCATCAAAAACAGAAAAATACAATAACAAACTAAGGGGGTCTGGGTCCAATAGTTAAATTTTAATTTGTCTAAAATGGTAAATCATCATCCTGTTCTGGTTCACTAACAGGTTGTGGTTGCGCTTTTGGAGCTGCTGCAGGAGACTGCTGAGACTGCTCTTGTGGTTGTGCGCCAGAACTGGCATTTGCTTGGCTTTCTTTTTTGGTAGATAAAAAAGTAAACTCTTGTACATGTACTTCAGTAGTGTACCTAGTATTACCATCTTCTCCTTGCCATTGCCTGTTTTTAAGTCGGCCTTCCACATAGATTTTATCTCCTTTGCTTAGATATTTTTCACATATTTCCGCAGCCTTATTACGCACTACTATGTTGTGCCAATCCGTATTGGTCACTTTTTCTCCTGTCTGCCTATTAGTATAGGTTTCGTTAGTTGCCAATGGAAAACGTGCAATACAGTTGCCACCTTCAAAATAGTGAATTTTAACTTCGTCTCCTAGATGCCCAATTAACATCACTTTATTCAATGTTCCACTCATAACTTTTATCTTAAATCAAAAATACTAAATTTTAAATGCTTTTATAAAGTCAGCAATTAAAACTGGTACAGGATATTTTTCTAGTTCAGAAAACTTAACTCCCTCACCATTTACTTCCGTTTTTACTATCCAAAATTTAGTGTGTAAATGTTGATGAGAAAGTTTATGGACTATTGGCCGTTCATTATGTAAAAATACTTCCGAGCCATTCTTTGTATTAATTACTTGTCCCATTTCTTTTTTTACTTCCTCTAAATTAATTTCCTTTTCGGTTTCCAACAAAGGAAATTCAAACAAATTCCGCCATATACCTTTGCCTTCTCTTTTATTAAATATTGTCCTATAATCATTGTCCAGTACTACCAAATAGTTAAAATATCTATTTCTTACTTTTACCTTCTTCAACTTCACTGGCAAGTTTTTAATACTGTTTTCCCTAAGAGCTACACAACCATTATTTAAAGGGCAAATGTCGCAATTTGGGCTTTGTGGAGCGCATTGAAGGGACCCAAATTCCATTATACCTTGATTGTAGTCCCTAATATTCTTAACACTCATGACCTCTTTGGCAAACTTCTTAAAATAGGTACTGCCTTTGGAGCTATTGATAGGTATATTAATTCCAAAATATCTTGCTAAAACTCTATACACATTTCCGTCCAGAACAGGCTCTGGTTTATTAAAACAGAAAGATGCAATTGCACTTGCCGTATAATCCCCAACCCCTTTTAGCTTTATTAACTCATTGTAGGTCTTGGGAAAGACACCATTATAATCATTTACAATTGTCTTAGCCGTAAAATGTAAATTTCTTGCTCTAGAATAATATCCTAATCCTTGCCATAGTTTTAAAACTTCTTCCTCACTGGCATTTGCAAGATGTCCCACTGTTGGAAAATTATTTATAAACCTATGATAATAAGGCATTCCTTGATCAACCCTAGTCTGTTGTAGCATTATTTCTGAAAGCCAAATATTGTAAGGATTTCTAGTATTTCTCCATGGCAAATTCCTTTTATTAAGAAGATACCATGATATTATTTTTTCAGAAAAAGACATTATTAAAACAATAATGGATAAAAGTAGTGGTTTAATTACTTAAAATTAGTTCATTAGGATAAAAGATTCAATTTAATTTATATATTTGCAACCCTAAAAAAACATACGGAAAATTTATTTTAAAAAAATGACGAAAGCTGATATTGTAACGAAAATCTCTGAAAAATTGGGGATTGAAAAAGGAGATGTACAAGCAACTGTTGAATCTTTTATGGAAGAGGTAAAAACCTCTTTAGAAAGTGGTGATAATGTTTATTTAAGAGGTTTTGGTAGTTTTATTATCAAAACAAGAGCAGAAAAAACCGGTAGGAATATTTCTAAAAACACTACCATAAAAATACCAGCTCACAACATTCCCGCATTTAAGCCTGCCAAGGTATTTGTTGAAGGTGTAAAGAGCAACGTACAAGTAAAATAATAATTAAAAAGAACATTTATGCCGAGTGGTAAAAAAAGAAAAAGACATAAGGTAGCTACCCATAAGCGCAAAAAGCGTAGGAGAGCTAACCGTCACAAGAAAAAGTAGTTGTAACAACTACTTTTTCATTTTAATACGTTCATTGACATAGAAATCCTCAAAAGGATTTCGACGGGTTTTATTATACAACCTGTAATAACTATTGTTTAATCTATTTGTCCCAAAAGAATGGCATTGCCATTGGGATAAATAAAAATTGATTCAGGTGAATAGAGAATTAATCGTAAGATCTAGTTCCACAGCCGTCGATTTTGCCTTATTAAAGGATGGAAAACTCACAGAATTGCATAAAGAAGAAGATAACAACAACTTTTCAGTTGGTGATATTTTTCTTGCCAAAATTAGAAAGCCAGTAACTGGCCTTAATGCGGCATTTGTAAATGTAGGTTATGAAAAAGATGCTTTTTTGCATTATCATGATCTTGGGCCGCAATTATCTTCAATGCTAAAGTTCGTTAAGAACGTGAGTACAGGGAAACTAAAAGATTATTCCCTTAAAAATTTTCCATTTGAAAAAGATATTGATAAAAATGGTAGCATAAATGATGCTATCAAAGCCAATCAATCTTTATTGGTGCAAATTGTTAAAGAACCCATATCCACAAAAGGACCACGTATTAGTTCCGAGCTATCCTTAGCAGGACGTTATTTAGTAATGGTCCCTTTTTCTGACCGAGTTTCTGTTTCTCAAAAAATAGAATCCAACGAAGAAAAAGACAGGTTAAAAAGGCTTGTTAAAAGCATTAAGCCTAAAGGATTTGGAGTTATCATTAGAACAGTTGCAGAAGGCAAAAAAGTAGCAGAGCTGGACAAAGATTTAGAAAACTTGTTGTCCAAGTGGACAGCAATGTGTAAAAAATTGTATAAAGCACCCCATCCATACAAAGCAATGGTAGAACTCAATAGAGCTTCTTCTATTCTTAGAGATGTTTTTAATGATTCCTTTACAGGAATTCATGTAGATGATGAAACGCTTTATGACCAGATTAAAGATTATGTGCAAGAGATTGCACCAACTAAAGAGTCTATTGTAAAACTATATAATTCTTCTGTTCCCATTTTTGAAAAATTTGGGATAGAAAGGCAAATTAAAACCTCTTTTGGTAGAACAGCTACCATGAGTAAAGGTGCTTATTTGATTATTGAACATACTGAAGCACTACACGTAGTAGATGTTAATAGTGGCAACCGATCTAATAAGGCTAAAAATCAAGAGGATACAGCTTTGGAAGTAAATCTACTTGCAGCTTCAGAAATTGCAAGACAACTACGTTTGCGTGATATGGGAGGTATCATTGTAGTAGATTTTATTGACATGACTAAGCCAGACCATAGAAGAAAACTGTTTGACCATCTTAAGAATGAGATGAAAGATGACAGAGCCAAACACAAAATACTACCTCCAAGTAAGTTTGGACTTATACAGATTACTAGACAAAGGGTACGCCCAGAGATGAATATTAAAACAAGTGAGGAAAATCCAAATGGCAGCGGCCAAGAGGTAGAGGCTCCAATTGTTTTAATAGATAAAATAAATTCTGATCTGGAAAAATTACTTAAAGGACCTGCAGATAAAAATGGAATAACATTAAATATTCATCCATTTATAGCAGCATACCTAACCAAAGGTTTTCCATCCATACGTTTCAAGTGGTACTTGGAACATAAAAAATGGATTAAAGTACAGCCTAGGGATGCATATACGTATCTTGAATATCGTTTTAAGAATAAAGACGGTAAAACTATATATTAAAAAAAGCGACTTCGGAAACGGAGTCGCTTTTTTTGTTTATTGAACTTTCTTTTTAAATTTAAAGCATAACCAACTTCCATGACTTGTAAAAATTGTGAATCCCAACTATCTAAAACGACACTCTTCTGCAGTAAATGTGGCGCAAAAATTATAGATGACAGAATCACTGTAAAGAATTTACTCTCCGATGCTTTTGTAAATGCTTTTGGCTGGGACAATAAATTTTATGTAACCATAAAAACTCTAATCCTAAAGCCAAAAAAAATATTTGAGGAATATATAAATGGTACTAGAAAACGCTATATGAATCCCTTTGCTTTCCTAACAATAGGGTTGGCGATTGTTGTTTTTGTTTTTAATACATTCTCTGATAATTTTATGAATATTACAAAAGAAGCAAATGAAAGTCAAATAGAATGGTATGTAGAAAATTTTGGTGAAAGCTTTGCCAATGAAGAATTTCAGCAAAAGATGAGGGAGACTTCAGACAAATCTACAGGATTCATGCTTAAGTATTTAAATATATTTTCCTATCTGAATATTCCCATATATGCGTTATTAGCATTTATAGTTTATAGAAAACCTTTTAATTATGGTGAACACCTAGTTATTAATTCATATATTCAGGGATTAGGCTTTTTATCTGCAACCTTTTTATTTCTTTTATCTATTCTAATTCATCCTCTTTTCTATTATATAAATATTCCAATTATTGTGTTTTACTATTCCTATTCATACGGCAGGCTATATAAACTAAGTTTTTGGAATAGTGTCCTAAAGTTAATCATATTCCTTTCACTACTAATCGCAATTATAGTAGGTCTTATGATTATAGGTGTTATAATTGGGTTTTTATTTAGCTATCTTACCCATTAACACAAGCTAAATTATATTTACAACTACCATATTGAATTCAAAAATCAATTTTACTCTAACAGAAGCTATAATAAAAATAGAAGGTTATTGTGCCTACCAAGAACGCTGTCATAAAGAAGTTGAGAATAAGCTTAGAGAAATGAAAATGATTCCCGAAGCAATAGGCCATATTATAGCTCATCTACTAAAAGAGAACTACCTTAATGAAGAGCGTTTTGCCAGAAGCTATGCCAGAGGCAAGTTCAACATTAAAAAATGGGGTAAAAATAGAATTGTATTAGAATTAAAAAAAAGAAATATCTCCATATACAATATTAAAAATGCCTTGCAAGAAATTGATGAAGATGTATATATAAACACACTTGATTCTCTTTCTAAAAAAAGATTACAACAGATAAGGGAAACCAATACCCAAAAAAGGAAAAAGAAATTAGCAGATTATTTGCTCTACCGAGGATGGGAAAGTCATTTAGTCTATGATAAGATTAAAGAACTTATTAATTAAAACAAGTTTTTATTGGTTCTTTTAATTGCTTGTTCATTTTTCCAATCTATCCATATTTGACCCTTAATCCTTCTCATTAAATTATCGTAGTTACGCATTAGAATTATATTGTAAAATGCTTTTCCAATGTTTTTAGGATTTCGAGCAATTGCACGCAAACTCATAGAAAATCCGGGGGTAAGATACTTCATATGGTGCCAATAACCTTCCGGCATATATAAGACTTCGCCATGCTCCAGTTTCGTTTTGTATCCATTGGCTTGTTTTAATGCTGGCCACTTATTAAAACTAGGGTTTGAGAAATTTATACTCTCGTGTGTAATTAATGAATGTGGTATTTTGTATAAAAATTTATTTTCAGTTTGGGGAAACAAAATACACTCCTTGGTTCCTTCAAAATGAAAATGAAAAATGTTTGCCAAATCTATATCATAGTGCATAAACGTATGAGAATTAGAGCCTCCAAAAAAAAGCATGGGTACACTTTTTAAAAGTCTCAATCCAAAATCTGGGTATTCAAAATCTTTTTGAAGTTCTGGAACTTCTTTAATAATATTCCATAAAAAAATACGGTATTTGGTAGGTTCGCTTTTAAGCAACTCTATATAATCAGTCATTTTCATGGAAGCATGCGCCTGATTAAAACCATCCCTATAATCTACGGGTCTATCATCGTATAATGGAACTGTTTTATCCCCGGCCACAGATTTCATATAATCCAAATTCCATTTGGAATATGCAGGCCAGTCCTTTATAGACTCTTCCATAACCACAGGTTTTTGTGGTTTAAAATAGTCATTGATAAAGTCCGTTTTGGAAAGGGTTTTAACCCTTGGGATTTCCTGTAAGTTCAATACCAAGTATATTGTTGTTAACTTTCAAAGTTATAAAACACAACAATATAAAGTCATAAAATTTTCTTATAGATGTAGGCTTAGTCTGTAATTCTTGCCTTTTCTTTGGCAATTTCGTTACGCTCAATAGTATGTTCTGGCCTAGTCCATCTAGGTTTTTCACCGAGTGAAGAAAGTTTGGAATCCTCGGCTTCAACAGTTTTGGGCTGAGAAATTTTAGTGAATGGTTTTTGAGGGTTTAGACCCAACAGTCTAAACATTTCCATATCCTCATTTACATCTGGATTTGGCGTGGTCAAAAGTTTATCCCCGGCAAAAATAGAATTAGCCCCGGCAAAAAAGCACATGGCCTGACCTTCTCTGCTCATTTCAGTTCTTCCCGCAGACAATCTCACCTGGGTTTCCGGCATCACAATTCTAGTTGTGGCAACCATACGTATCATATCCCAAATAGATACAGGTTCTATATCTTCCATTGGGGTTCCTTCCACAGCAACCAAGGCATTGATTGGCACTGATTCTGGTTGTGGGTCTAAAGTAGAAAGAGCTACTAACATTCCTGCACGATCTTCCAGTTGTTCTCCCATACCAATAATCCCCCCGCTACAAACGGTTACATTGCTTTTACGAACATTGTCTATGGTATCCAATCTATCTTCAAAAGCACGGGTAGAAATTACATCTTTATAATAATCTTCCGAGGTGTCTAAATTATGGTTGTAGGCATAAAGGCCTGCTTCTGCCAAGCGATGTGCTTGGTTCTCTGTAAGCATACCCAAAGTACAACAAACTTCCATATCCAATTTGTTGATAGTGCGTACCATTTCCAAAACTTGGTCAAATTCTGGGCCGTCTTTTACATTACGCCATGCTGCTCCCATACAAACTCTAGAACTACCTGAAGCTTTTGCCCTAAGAGCCTGTGCCTTTACATGCGAAACAGTCATTAAATCATTCCCTTCAATATCTGTATGATAACGAGCGGCTTGTGGACAATATCCACAATCCTCTGGGCAACCACCTGTTTTTATAGACAATAAAGTAGAGACCTGTACTGTATTTGGATTATGATTCTTACGATGTATAGTCGCAGCATCATATAATAATTCCATTAAAGGTTTATTATAAATATCAAGGATTTCCTCTTTTGTCCAATTGTGTCTTATTTCGCTCATAAATACAGTAAATAGAGGGTCAAAAATAACTTATTTAAAATCAAATCCCAATAAAGAAAAAGTCTCTAACATAAAAGACCTGTTGGTTAATAATAATCAACAGGTCTTTTCAGGTTATTTGAATTGAAAGACTACTCTTTTTCTTCTTTATTCTTTGATTTAGATTCTTTTGGTGACTCCTCTTCTATCTCTTTAGTATCTGCCTCTTTTCCTTTTAGATATTCTGGCAATTGCATTCCTGCCATATTAAACATTTCTTGTAATGGTGGAACTGCTTTATACATTCCAGAAATAAAGTTAGAGGTTGATGTTTTTCCGTCTTTACCGTTCCCATTTTCCCAAACGGTAACCTTATCAATCTTAATATTCTTAATAGCTTCTGCCTGAGTTTTTACTAATTCCGGCAATTTATCCGCAATTAAAAGTAGCACAGCATCTTTAGGGTCATTCCCTGCTGCCTTTACAATCTCATCTAAACCTGCAGCTTGTTTTGTCAATACCTCAAACAATCCCTTTGCTTCAGCCTGTGCTTTAAATAGAATTGCATCTGCCTCTCCTTTCGCTTTTCTACGTATTCTTTCAGCTTCAGCTTCAGCGTCAATCTCTACCTTTTTTTTGTCTATTTCTGCAGGAACAATAATATCTGCCATTTGCGAAGAACGTTCCCTTTCTGCTCTTGCAACTTCTGCTTGTTGTTCTGCTGCATATGATTCTTCCAATGCCATTGCTGATTGTACTTTTTCTGAAGCAATTGCTACACGTTCCGCCTCTGCTTCTCTTTGACGACGAAGTGAGTCGGAATTGGCAACTGCAATTTTAGCAGTATTCTCTCCTTCTACAGCCTGGGCATTGGCAGCGGCTACTTGTGTTCTTTCATCTTGCACAGCATTTGCCTCTCCAATAGAACCGTCTCTTGTTTTTTCTGCTACAGACTTACGTGCCGCATTAATTGCATGTGCAGCGGCTTCTTTACCAAGAGCTTCAATATAACCAGACTCATCAACAATATCTGTAATGTTTACATTGATTAATTTTAACCCTACTTTTTTAAGTTCGGATTCTACACTTTGAGAAATATTGGTTAAAAACTTATCTCTATCAGAATTAATTTCTTCAATATCCATAGAAGCAACTACCAAACGTAACTGACCAAATATAATTTCTTGTGCCAAATCCTGAATTTCATTTTGACCCAATCCTAGTAATCTTTCAGCAGCATTTTGCATAATTCCAGGCTCCGTAGAAATCCCAATTGTAAAACGTGAGGGTACATTTACTCTAATATTTTGCTTACTTAATGCATTTACTAGATTTACTTCTATTGATATAGGTGTTAAATCCAAAAATTCATAATCCTGGATAACAGGCAAAATAAATGCTGCACCACCGTGAATACATTTCGCGGATTGTCCTCCACCTACCTTACCATAAACAACTAAAATTCTATCTGAAGGACATCGTTTGTAACGACGAATTAGTATTACTAATAATATGAATATAAAAAAGATAGTAAAACCAATAGTTATTAATGGTCCGAAACCTTCCACTTGCAATAAAATGGCATTTAGCATATAATTATTTTTTTAATTGTTCTACAATAAGAATACCGTTATCTGTTACTTCTTTTACTTTTATCACTGCTCCAGTTTTTATATCCACATCTTCATCTGTCAACGCTTCCAAATCTCTTAAAGCTCCTTGTACTTTTATTTGCACTTTCCCCGTTTTGGATCTATTGGCGCCTATAGTAAGATATACTTCTCCTATAGATCCTTGTGCATTCTTCATTTTTAGTGTACCACTGCTTTTTAATTTAGAAAGTTGATACATTAAAAAAGTCATAACAAACATCATAATTAATCCACAAATAACAGAAATAACAATCGTCATTGTGTGAGAGTATCCAGCATCAATACAAGAAATTCCAGACCAGCCAAAAATGGTAAAAAAAGCAACTAAATTCTTAAAGGTAAAAAACTGAAATCCTACACCTACATCACCCTCTATATCAGCATCAACATCTCCATCCATATTGTCTCCATCACCACCAAATATTGTAGAAACAGCAACAAAAACAAAAAAAAGTGAAGCAATACCAGCTATTATCCAATACACTTTATCAAAAGAAGCAAGCTCAGAAAACCACTCTACCATAATTTTATAATTTAGTTAGAAAATACCTTTTAGAAATATATAGGTTTTAAAATTCTAAAACAAGAAAACCTTTATTTAGACAATAAGACACTCACTGCATTACCTCCAAAGCCAACTGCATTTATAAGAATTCTTTTGATTTTTTTAGGAATAGGAGAATTCTCAATGTATGGGACTTTTATACATTCTTGATGTTGCAGCATTAAAATAGCAAGCTCAACACTCAACATCCCTGAAGTACCAAAAGTATGTCCTACTTTCCATTTATTTGTAGTTAAATATGGTGTTTTGTTACAAAAAACTTTTTCAATGGCATTTTTTTCTGATGCATCTCCTTTAATAGTTCCTGGGGCATGCATTACAATTATATCTACTGCATCTGGTTTTATATTGCCCAAAGCCATCTTCATGGAACGTTGAAAACATTGAGCATCAGAAGAAATAGATATGTTATGCTCCAAGGTTTCAGTCGCATACCCTATGCCTTCAATTATTGCTAAAGAATTTTCCTTTTTTCCTTTTTCCAAACATGCCATAGAAGCACCTTCTCCCAAAACCATGGTATTTCTTTTCTTTTTTAAATCCAATGCCATGCAAGGGTACTCACTATTTTCATTTGAATAAATCTTTAGCCCTTTCATCTGAGCAATGGTAAAAGACGTTAAAGGAGCTTCGCTGCCTCCTACTAAAAATTTATTTGCCATGCCACTTTTAATCCATGCTATTCCATTTAACAAAGCATGTAGTGCTGTGGAACAAGTAATAGAATGCGATATTTCTGGCCCCTGTGTACCTAAATCATGGGCCACCCATGAGGATATATTTCCCAATGTAGTTGTTGGAGATGCTAATGTTGATACTGTATGCTTTTGAAGAAACTCTTGATGATATTTTTCAAAAAGAGTTGTTGCTCCACGAGATGAGCCAATATTTACCCCAAAATTATCTTTGGACTGCCATCTTGCATTTTTAATAGCACTTCTAGAGGCATATATAGCATATAATACCGTATTATCTAGGTTTTTATATTTGGCATCAGATAGTCTAAGCTTTTCTATTTCTTGCTTTGCATCATTTGGAAGTTGTGCTGTCCACACCTTTTTATCTCCATATTTTAGCTGACTTAAAAAATGGGCGTCTTTTTTATAATTCTCCCATGTTTCTTCCAAAGAAGTTCCCAATGGGGAAATAGATGAAATAGCTGTTATGGAAATTGAAGAGTTAGGTATCATTAAACTATATTCAAAACAATTATGATACTACTGTATATTTTTTGCATTTGCTCTTTTGAAATTATGTAAGGTGCCAAAATATAAATTGTATTTCCCAAAGGGCGAAGAAACACTCCATCATCCATAAAATGATTGAAAAGCTTGTCCCTTAAACTTCCGTAGCGGTCCATTTTAATATTAAGATCTAGTGCATAAATAACTCCTATTTGACGTGTTCTAGCAACTTTGGGGTGGTTCTTAATCTTAGCATCAAACTCTTGATGCCATAAAATAATATTTTTTATGTTTTTCTGAATTTCATCAGACTGTAATAATTCCAATCCAGCCAATGCCGCGGTACATGCTATTGGATTTGCAGTATAGGTATGTCCGTGGAATAAGCCTTTTGAAATATCATTACTATAAAAAGCATCATAAATTTTTTGAGTACAACTAGTTATAGCCATGGGAACCACACCTGCGGTCAGCGCCTTGGATAAACATATAATATCCGGTTTGGTTTCTATATAATCTGATGCGAAAAACTTACCTGTTTTGCCAAAACCGGTCATTACTTCATCCGCAATTGTCAGAACATTATGTTGTTGTAATAACTTCAAAATTTTGTTCAATTCCTCTGCTCTATACATTTTCATAGCAGCAGCACCTTGAACAAGAGGTTCATAAATAAATCCCGCAATATTACCCTTCATTAAATACTCATTCAACTTAGTCAATATAGAATCAATATTTTTTGCTGTTGGAACAGGAATTCGTTCTACTTCAATAAAAAAATCTTCAAAAGCACCATTATAGACAGACAGACCAGAAACAGACATTGAACCAAATGTGTCACCATGAAAGCCCTCCTCAAAGGCCAATAGCACGTTGCGCTTATTTCCTAAATTATGATGATACTGTAAAACCATTTTAATTCCAATCTCTGTGGCTGTGGAACCGTTATCTGAAAAAAAAAGTTTATACTGATTATTTGGAAGAATTTTAATAAGCTCTTCTGAAAGTTTCACTGCAGGTTCATGGGTAAATCCACTAAAAACAACCTGATCTAATTGGTTTAGTTGTTTATATATTCTTTCAATAATAAAATCATTACAATGACCATACATGCTAGTGTACCATGAGGAAATTCCATCTATATATTCCTTATTATTTTCATCAAACAAAAGTGCGCCTTTTGCCTTTGAAATTCCCAGCATATTGGGGTGCAGTTTATGTTGCGTTAGCGGATGCCAAATATATTTTTTGTCTCTTTCAGAAAGATTTTTCAATGTGATAGAATTTAATAAAACCCTTTTTATCTATCTTGCAAAGATGGTAATTAATCATAAATAATTACAAGGCATCCATGTTTAAAAAGGTTATTGCTTTTCTTACGCCTGATTATATAAAGCTAAAAAACAGAACAGTTTTTTTAATTCTTTTTTTAGTCTCTTTTTTAATTAGATTTCCTTTTTTCTTTCGAGATTATGTTGACAGAGATGAAAGTACGTTTATTCTTATGGGGCAATCATGGGTAAATGGTCACCTACCATATACTGAACTGTGGGATTTAAAACCACCTATTACTTTTCTGTACTTTGCTGGTATAATTTATATTTTTGGGAAAAGCTTTTTTGCCATACGCTTTTTCGGAACCCTTGCTGTGGCCATTACAGCATTTTATACATATAGGATTGGGGTAGAAATAAGCACCAAAAAAGTGGGTTTTTGGGCAGCAATTGGATGTGTAGGACTACAAAGTATGTTTGGTAGTTTGCAAGGAGTCATGTCCGAACATATCTGCATGGTATTTTTTATACCTGGCTTATATCTACTACTAAAACACAATAAGCCTTCTATGTTTATTTTATCTGGACTATTGATGGGGCTATCAATTATGACTAAATTGAACATGGCATATCCTGTTCTATTTTTGGGGTTATTTCTACTTTATCATTCTTTCTATCAAAAGAAATATCTGACAGGGGTAATAAATTTAGCTGTATTTTGGGGAGGTGTTTTAATTGTAGTTCTTTTAACTATTTTGCCTTATTATCTAAAAGGCTCTTTTGATTTATGGTGGAAATCCGTTATTGAAGCCCCTTTAGAATATACAGAAGCCCGCAGATATTCTTTAACAAAGACACTGCCTTTTTATTTAATAATACTAAGTTTCTTTTACTTTTTATGGAGAAAAAAATATTTCGATTTTAAAAAGCCCCGCCATCTATTAATTTTAATCGCAATCTTTGGTATTCTATTTTCTTTTGTGAAGGGAGGACGTATAAATGGGCATTATCTTATTCAATTACATCCTCTCTTAATAATTTTTGTAGCTATTGTAATAAGTAAAATCTCATATTTAAAAACACTAAACTACAAACCATATATTTTAATCCTTACCCTGTTGCTTCCTATAGAAGCCTATATTGAATATACTTCGATTATAAGAAACAAAATACAAAGAGGAACTTTATATAATGGCGAGGGGTTTACTGTACCCCAATATATTTTGGAAAATAGTCTTGAAACCAAAAATCTTTTATTTTTTGGGTATCATATCGGATATTGGGAATTAGGGATAAATCCGCCAACCAAATCTACTACCCATCCCAGTAACATTTGTAGAAGTGAGCTTTTTCCATTCTATTCGAATCCCAGAAAAACATCTGTTGATGAATTAAAATATATTATGGAAGAACTTCAACCAAAAACAATTGTAACAAGAAAGGGAAGGTCAGTTTTTGATAAAAAACAGGTAGAAGAAAATGAATATATTAATATCTATCTAGACAAACACTACAAGGCTATTGCAACAGTTGAAAAAGCAGAAATCTTACAGCGTTTAGAGTGATTCCAGCACGTCTTTAAATTTAGCTGCGTATTTTTTGACAATCTTTTTATTAAAAGATTTTTCCTCATCTATTCTACCTAGAACCTTAGCTTTGGTCTTTTTGGCGATTATACTCTCTGATGCAGCATTTTCTACTCCAGAGAACAAAATAAAAACCTCATATCCTCTGTCCATTAACCATTTTACTGTTAGTAGCGTATGGTTGATACTGCCCAAATAATTTCTAGAAACCACAATAACTTTATGGTTTGGCATAATAATATCCAATACAGTATCGGTATCATTTAAAGGCACCAGCAAGCCTCCTGCTCCCTCAACAACCAAATGGTTGGTCGTTTCTGGTTCGTGAAGTTTTTTATACTCAATTTTAATACCATCTATTTCAGCAGCTTCATGTGGGCTTACAGCAGTATTCAATTCGTATGCACTTTTATGAAAAACTGTTTTGTTATTGGATATTAAAGCAGCAACTTTATTAGTATCAGTATTGTCCAAATCCCCAGATTGGATAGGTTTCCAATAATCTGCCTTTAAAGCTTCAACAATAATTGCAGAAGCAATGGTTTTTCCCACTTCCGTAGATATTCCAGTGACAAAAATCTGTTTCATAATTAACTTGATTTGGTGATAATGTTACAGTTGAGACATTTATATTTTCTCTCTTCAAAGAAAGGAAAAAGTTTATAAAACAACCCTTTTCTGGTGTAATAAACTTCAGATTTTTGGGCTTTACAATTTGGGCAGACTATTAATTCTCCTCTATCGTCAACAGCATAGTTTCTAATTTCATTGTAAATTTCCAAGGCCTTTTCCTTATCTGTGGAATATACCTGCAACTTTACACCTCCTATGGCACCACTAATCAATGGGTCAGAATTAATTGTATTTTCATCTTTTAGAAAAACCTCAATCCCCTCCGATTCTAATTTTCCTTTCACGATTTGTACGTCAGCAGAAAATTCAAAAGAGGCTAGGGTAAAAAATTTTTGATCCATATTATTTTAAATTTGATGCTAATATTTGTAAAACCAATCCCAATTCTTCTTTGGAATTATAACTGTGTAAACAAAACCGTAAGCGTTCCTGTCCCTCTGGAACCGTTGGTGAAATAATAGGATGCACATTAAATCCTTTATCTTGAATTTTTTTTGCCACACTTTTTACTTCCTCATTTCCAGAAATAAGACAACAATGAATAGAGGAATTACTTGGGATAAAATACTTATTGAGTTTTAAAGCTTCTACTCTTTCTTTAAAAAAACTTATGTTGGTTTCCAATTGACTTCTTGGCTCTTTAGCTTCATCTTTTAAAAGAAAGGAAAATGCCGAATAAATGGTTGCGATAGAATGTGGTGGCAAACCTGTAGTATAAATAAAGCTACGAGCAAAATTTACAAGGTATTCAGTTAATTTTTTACTTCCCAATATTGCAGCTCCATGGCAGCCCAATGCTTTTCCAAAGGTTACAATTCTTGCAAAAACATCTTTATGAAGATTGTTTTGTTGTACTAATCCTTCTCCATTTTCTCCGAAAATCCCGATGGCATGTGCTTCGTCAACAATCAATTTATAGCCTTTAGATTTTGAGAAGTTTACCAAGCCCTCTACATCTGGTGAATCACCGTCCATTGAGAAAACAGATTCTGTCACGATATAGATTTCATCAATAGCCAAATCGGTATTATTTTGACAACGCTCAATAGTTTGTTTTAAATCCTCTAAATTATTATGTTTAAACTTATAACTTTTTGCATTGCTAAGTAAAATACCTTCCCTGATGCTTGCATGTATTAATTCATCATAAAAAATAACATCCCCTTTTTGAGGTATTGAACTAAAAAAACCAAGATTCGCATCATAACCAGAATTAAAGATTAGAGCGCTTTCCACAGCAAAAAAGGATGTTAAATAGGTTTCTAATTCAGAGTATAAATTATAATTTCCCGATAAAAGTCTGGAGCCAGTAGCTCCATTTTGTGATATTCCTTTCTTTAAAATTAATTTAAATGTATCAGAATATATTGCTTCATTAGTCGCAAAACCTAAATAATCATTTGAGGAAAAATCTACTAAATTTGTTGCTTTACCTAAAGTGCGAAGAGCCATATGCTCTCCCCTTTTGGTTAACTTAGACTGAAGTTTTTTGGGAAAATCCATCATGTAACAAATCTAGTCTTTTAATTAAAATATTATACCCATGGTTATCTTCAAAATAGCTGAAACAACAGAAGAATTAATACAAATTCTGAAACTTCAACAAAAAAACCTCCCAACCCAGCTATCAAATGAAGAAAAGAAGAAAGAAGGTTTTGTAACTGTATCACATTCTTTGGAAATCCTGCAAAAAATGAATACTATGTGCCCACATATTATTGCCACTGATAATAATGTAGTTGTAGGTTACGCACTATGTATGCACCCATGCTTTGCTAATGAAATTGAGGTATTAAAACCCATGTTTGTTGAAATTGAGAAAGTCTTTCCCAAGGAAAATAAATTTATTGTTATGGGTCAGATATGTATTGACAAAAATTATAGAGGTCAGGGGTTTTTTAAAAAGTTATACCAGAACATGAAAGAAGAAGTACAACCAGAATTTGAATATATAATTACAGAGGTTGATGCTGCCAATACACGTTCACTCAACGCTCATTATGCTGTTGGATTTACAGATTTAGCAACATATATTTCCAATGAACAAGAATGGAAATTAATTGTTTTGGAATAAATTTATTATTGTTTATCAATAATTTTTATATATTTATTATCGTTAAACAATAATTTTTTAATTATGAAAAAATTAGTTCTTTACTTATACATTTTAATTTGTCTTTGGATTTTTGGTGGAATTACAACAATTTTTAAGTATACCAACTTAATTCATGATATAATGTTCAGTAATGATAATGCAGAGTACTCTCTGGTTATTATTATACTTATTTGTGTTAAAATGCTCGCTCTAATAACAATAACCTATTTTTTGTTCAAGTTCAGTAAGATTGTAAACAAGCTAAATTTGGAAAATTTTTTATCAAAAAAAATGGAAAATCTTTCAATATTATTGGAAGAGCATTAATTTATTATTGTGCCATAAGATTCTTCATAAATATAATTGAGATTATTTTGGGAGAACCATACAAAAAAATTAGTGATTTTAATTCGACCGAAGTAATTGAAGGTATTGTTACACTACTCATAACAGCTCTCTTCCTTTTAATAATTTCAAAAATAATAGGCAAAGGATATATTCTTAAAAAAGAAAACGACCTAACCATCTGATATGGGCATTGTAATCAATTTGGATGTAATGCTTACAAAGCGTAAAATGAAAAGCAAAGATTTAGCAGAAATTATTGGAATAACCACTGCCAACCTTTCTATTCTTAAATCTGGAAAAGCTAAAGCCATTCGGTTTACTACCTTAGAAGCTATATGTAAGGCATTAGATTGTCAGCCTAGTGATATATTAGAGTATATTGAATAAGAAAGCCGCTCAATGGGCGGCTTTCTTATTTATATGATTAATAATGGCTTTTATTTAATCAGCCAATACAATTACTTTGTTGTCTTTCATTTCAACAGTTCCACTATTGATATTTAAAATGGTTTCTCCATTAGGACCTTTAGAAAATTTACTTTCAAAATCCTCATCAACCGTAATGTTTCCCTGTATCTTAACAGTACCTTGTTGTAATAATGATACTATAGGTGCGTGATTGGACAACATTTGAAATTCCCCATTAATTCCTGGAACTGTTACCGATGTAACTTCTCCAGCAAATAAAGTTGCTTCTGGTGATACTATCTCTAAATGCATAATTATTTAATTAAGCTTCGGCTAACATTTTTTCTCCAGCTTCAATAGCGTCTTCAATGGTTCCTTTAAGGTTAAAGGCAGATTCTGGCAGGTGATCCAATTCACCATCCATAATCATGTTAAATCCTTTAATTGTATCCTTTATGTCTACCAATACTCCTTGTAAGCCTGTAAACTGTTCTGCAACATGGAAAGGTTGTGATAAGAAACGTTGTACACGTCTTGCTCTACCTACAGCTAATTTATCTTCTTCAGATAATTCTTCCATACCAAGAATAGCAATAATATCTTGTAATTCTTTATAACGTTGTAACAGCTCTTTTACACGTTGCGCACAATCATAATGCTCATTTCCTAATATATCAGCAGTTAAAATTCTAGAGGTAGAATCCAATGGATCCACAGCAGGGTAAATACCTAACTCAGCAATTTTACGTGAAAGTACAGTAGTTGCATCCAAGTGAGCAAATGTTGTTGCTGGCGCTGGATCCGTTAAATCATCCGCAGGCACGTAAACCGCTTGTACAGATGTAATAGAACCTCTTTTTGTAGATGTAATACGTTCTTGCATGGCACCCATTTCTGTTGCCAAAGTAGGTTGGTAACCTACCGCAGATGGCATACGACCCAAAAGTGCCGATACCTCTGAACCTGCTTGCGTAAAACGGAAAATATTATCCACAAAGAAAAGTACATCTTTTCCTTGACCATCTCCTGCTCCATCACGGAAGTATTCCGCTATAGTTAATCCTGAAAGTGCCACACGTGCACGAGCTCCAGGAGGTTCGTTCATTTGTCCAAAAACGAAAGTGGCTTTAGACTCTTTCATGGCTTTTTTATCCACTTTGGACAAATCCCATCCACCTTCTTCCATAGAATGGATAAAGTCATCACCATATTTTATTATCCCAGATTCCAACATTTCGCGAAGCAAATCGTTTCCTTCCCTTGTACGTTCACCAACACCTGCAAATACTGAAAGTCCTCCGTGACCTTTTGCAATGTTATTAATTAATTCCTGAATTAATACCGTTTTACCAACACCTGCTCCACCAAATAATCCAATTTTACCTCCTTTTGCATAGGGCTCAATTAAATCGATTACTTTAATCCCAGTAAAAAGAACTTCAGTAGAAGTTGATAAATCTTCAAATTTAGGGGCTTCTCTGTGTATGGGTAAGCCATCTTTTCCTGCTTTAGGCAAATTTCCTAAACCATCTATCGCATCTCCAATTACATTAAACAATCTTCCATATACATCATCACCAATTGGCATTTGGATGGCACTACCTGTTGCATTTACTTCAACACCCCTGCTTAAACCATCAGTAGAATCCATAGAAATGGCTCTTACTGTATTTTCGCCAACATGTGATTGTACTTCTAGCACCAATTTAGAACCATCGGCTTTATCAATTTCCAACGAATCATAAATTTTTGGAAGCTCTGACCCAGCACCAAATTCAACATCCACAACTGGTCCGATAATTTGAGAAACTTTACCTGTAATTTTTGACATTACCTAAGTATTTAATTTTTAAGAATCTATTTGCGTTTTTAACGTATGCTTGTATTGATAATACCTTACGTTTTTCAGGCTGCAAAGATATGTTATTCAATTTTAAATAAAAACTACTTCTCTTCTTTTTTGCCAATAAAAAAGGCATCATTTAAATGACGCCTTTTTTATAAAGTTTTATAACATTTTTACGGATTTATAGTCCATGACACATAATAAATGGACCCTACGAATCCTGTCCCTATAGCGCTAAAATATTCATCTCCTAATAAGTTAGAACCTCCAACTTTAAATACAGATTTAATATTTGGTACTGAATAGTTAACCTGTGCATCTAATACCGTATAAGCAGGGATATCACCATCGGCAAAAGAAGCTTGCCACTCATAAGTATCGCTCCACCTATAATTAACATTGAATCCAAAATTCTCAAAAAGTTCTGTATTTCCAAAAGATGCCTTTACTTTATGCTTTGGTGTGTTAAAATTGGTTCTAAAATCAGGAAAAGCAGCTTGGTTAAAGTCTAATTCAGAATAGGTATAATTAGCTCCCAAGTCAAAGTTTCCAAAAACTTTGGTGTCAACACCAATTGTTCCACCATAAGAATTAATATCAGCTGCTGAATTGGTATAAGTTTGATAGGCCTTAAAATCACCATTCTGCAATGCCAATAAAGAAAGTGCATTGTCTCCTGCAGTTCCATATAGTGGAACAAGTACAGTTTGATTGGAAATAAAATTCTTGTATTTGTTATAATAGCCTGAAAGATCTATCACCACTTTCCCAAGCTTAGCTCTATAACCAGCCTCAAAAGCAGTAATCTCTTCAGGTTGTACTATAGGTATATTAACTGCTGCTGGCGCTCCTGTACTAACAGAATTCAAGGAAAATGCATTTTCATAAGCTGCTCTACCAACTACATTAACACTAGATTGACCAGTTAATGTAGCTCCACTCTGACTTAAATTAAAGGTTCTAACATCTCTGTCTAAATTGTTAGGAGCCGAACCCACCAAAATAGCCGCTCCAGCATCTAAACCTATAAATAAATCCTGAGTAGTAGGATTTCTAAAACCCTGCTGAACTGATGCTCTAAAGTTTTGATCTCTATTTTCTCCTGCTGTATATACCACCGAGAATCTTGGAGATAAAAAGCCTTCAAAAAATTCATTTTTATCATATCTAACAGAACCTGTTAGTTTTAATCTCTCATCCATCAACTTCTTTTGAACTTGCATATAGGCCCCATATTCTTTATAACTAATAGGACCATCAATGTCTGTAAAAATAGTTCCGTTTGAATTTAGCTCATACTCTCTATACGACCCCCCTATTTGAATCTCGGCCACATCTTCTGTCAAATGGCTAAAATTGTAATTGGCATCTGCATGTCTAAATTTTGTGTTATCGATAAATTTAGCTCCTGTTGTTAAGTTTCCATCGGAAGTAATTCTATTAAAGGCTGATTGAAACTGTGGTGTGCCAGGAACATATCTACCCGCATCTGCCACTTGTCTGGCAGCGGCATGTGCTGTTGCTTCATCTAACTGAACACCTGTACCTACTCCCAATCTTGCACCAATGAATGTTTGAGCATATTGCGTAAACCAATCTGTATCGGACTTCCATGCTCTGTTAATATTGATAGCTGCAAATCTTGTGTCGTAGGAATCTCCAGATCCTTCAGTAGTAATATATCCTCTAAGAAAGAAATTATCGTTTCTAATTTCTACTTTATGCTGCTGCATAATAAAATTCTTGATTGAATATCTATTGGCTCCCTGATAAATTGTATTTCCTCTACCAACTCTTCCATTATATATAATTTCAACATCATTGGCAAAAGGTCTGTAGTGAACAGAAAAATCTGTTTTTACACTTTCAGCTTCATAATTTGCTAAATCAATTTCCTCATACCCAGTTCTAGTAACAAAAGCAGAACCTACTGTCCCTGATGGTAATCCAGCAGCAGCATCAAAATTAAGTAAGATTCCTACCTCATCGCCATAAATATTTAACCCGTCGTAGGCTGGGTTAACTCTAGTTGCTCCTGGATTATTCAAATCAACATCACTATTAGCATGCCAATCTTCTCCTTTTAGAAAAGACAAATTAGCTTTAACGGCCAATTTATCACTAAAAGCGTGGGATACTCTAATTCCAAAATCATAATAATTATTATCCCCAGCTGCTTGTTGTGATGTTATTCCTGTTTTAGCATAAGCACTAATTCCTTGATAATCAAAAGGATTCTTACTGGTCATAAACAAAATACCATTAAAAGCACCCGCACCATATAGTGCAGATGAAGCTCCAGGTAATATTTCTACACTTTGAACTTCTAATTCGGACATCCCAACCAGGTTTCCTAAAACAAAGTTCAGCCCAGGTGCGGTATTGTCCATACCATCTACCAATTGCATAAAGCGTGTGTTTGCAAACGTTGCGAAACCTCTTGTATTTATAGATTGAAATGTTAAACTGTTAGTGTTAATATCTACTCCCTTTAAATTCTGCAGACCTCCATAGAAAGATGCAGCGGATGTGTTTTTTATTTCCTTTAAGCCAAAGCGTTCAACTGATACGGGAGATTCAAAAATTCTTTCCGGGGTTCTAGATGCAGATATAACTATTTCATCAAGAATGGTCTGTGCCTCATTTAAAACAGCAGAAACCGTTTGCTCATTGCTGGTAATTTCTTCTGCTGCTTCTGAGTATCCTATACTACTAATTCTTATTTGAAAAGGTGGTTCTTCTGAAGTTTCCAAAGTAAAATTTCCATCAAAATCTGTAACCGTACCTATTGCCTTCCCCACAATGACAACATTTGCCCCTGGAATTGGCTCACTATTTTGGTCTACAACACTTCCCTTTACAACTGTCTGGGCATACCCAAACATTCCAAACATCAAAAAGGATAAAAAGAGTATTTTTTTCATTCTTAAATATTTTATATAAACATTAGTTCAAGCCTGATTTTCCGTTATTTTATCGGCGGCAAGATACATTTTTTTATATTTCGATAGTAGAAAAAGGACAAAAAAATTATGCATGCATAGCATTATTTCTTAAAATAAGATACCCAAAAATGATATATCCTCAAAAAAGTATAAAAAAAGACCATCAAAATGGTCTTTTTAATATTATCAAAGAAATATCTTACAACTACTATTCTACCGTAACAGATTTTGCCAAGTTACGTGGTTGGTCAACATTACATCCTCTCATTACTGCAATATGATAGGATAATAACTGCAATGGGATTGTTGTTAATAGTGGTGTTAAACTTTCCAAAGTCTCTGGAACTTCTATAACATGATCAGCCAATTCCTTTACTTGACTATCACCCTGTGTAACAACAGCAATAATTTTTCCTTTTCTGGACTTTATTTCTTGGACATTACTCACTACTTTTTCGTAATGTCCTTTTTTGGTCGCTATAACCACAATAGGCATTTGCTCATCTATTAAAGCAATAGGACCATGCTTCATTTCAGCAGCTGGATAACCTTCGGCATGTATATAACTAATTTCTTTTAGCTTTAAAGCCCCTTCCAACGCCACAGGAAAATTATATCCTCTTCCTAAATACAAACAATTTGAAGAATCCTTATATACATCTGCTATAATTTCAATTAATGGATTTGACTCTAATGCCTTTTCCACTTTTGAGGGAATAGTTTCTAGCTCAGTTAAAAATTCATGGAACTTGGATTCAGAAAACACTCCTTTCTCTTTTGCCAATTTTAAAGCAATAAGAGTAAGTACTGTTATTTGTGTTGTAAATGCTTTTGTAGAAGCAACGCCAATTTCTGGCCCAGCATGGGTATAAGCGCCTGCATCCGTAGCTCTTGCAATTGAAGACCCTACAACATTACACACACCAAATACAAAGGCTCCTTTTTCTTTGGCCAATTTTATAGCCGCCAAAGTATCCGCTGTTTCCCCAGATTGGGAGATAGCAATAAGTACATCCTTATCTGTAATAACCGGGTTTCTATATCTAAACTCAGAGGCATATTCAACTTCAACTGGTACTCTAGCCAAATCCTCAAAAATATACTCCGCTACCAATCCAGCATGCCATGATGTTCCGCAGGCAACAATGATAATTCTATTGGCATTAAGAAATCTTTCCAAATGTTGGTCAATTCCAGCCATTCTTATTATTCCTTTATCTGCTAATAATCTACCTCTGTAAGTGTCAAGAATTGCCCTTGGTTGTTCATAAATTTCTTTCAACATAAAATGGTCAAAACCACCTTTTTCAATTTCCTCAAGATTTAATTGAAGCTCCAAAATATTGGGGTAAGCAATTTTATCATCCTTAATTTTCCTTAACTTAATTTCTTTACCAATTCGGAGAATTGCCATTTCCTCATCCTCTAAATAAACCGCATTATTAGTAAACTCAATAAAAGGTGAAGCATCTGATGCTACAAAGTATTCATTCTCACCAATACCAATTGCCAATGGACTTCCCAACTTGGCAACTACTATTTCATCTGGTTTATGTTTATCAAAAATAGCAATAGCATATGCTCCTACTACTTGGTTCAATGCAATTTGAACCGCCTTTCCTAGTTTTACATCTTCCTTCTTTTTAACCTCTTCAATTAGGTTAACTAAAACCTCAGTATCAGTATCTGATTCAAAAGTATAACCCCTCTTTATTAAGGCCTTTTTTATAGATTCATAATTCTCAATGATTCCATTATGTATTATTACTAAATCACCAGAGTTTGAGTAATGTGGGTGAGAGTTTACATCATTAGGAATGCCGTGAGTAGCCCACCTAGTATGCCCTAATCCAAGTTTTCCAGATGTAGAAATTTGAGACTTCGTTTTATTCACCAAGTCTTCAACCTTTCCTTTAGTTTTAGATAGATTAACGTTTCCTCCATCATAAAGTACTATTCCTGCGCTATCATAACCTCTATATTCTAGTCGTTGAAGCCCTTTTATAATGATTGGATATGCATCTCTATGACCAATATATCCTACAATTCCACACATGTATTTAAAGTTATTAAGATTGGCAGGGAAACTATTACAAACAAAGATAAATCAAGAATCTCCCTTTTTATGAAAATCTAGATGAATAACGAATAATTTCCTTAACTGGTATCTTAAACAACAAAGAATTAATTGGCCTTAGTGTAATATATTTCCAATTTAAGTTTTTTTCCTTCCTCTCCTATTACTTCCTTGCTCCCAAAAAGAACAGTTCCTAATGGACTTGTAGTAGCCATTACTGGAATATTTGTTTCGTTTAAATCATCTTCCAACATTGCATTTCTGACATTGGGTATTCCTATATTGGATGAAAGTGTTAAGCCAAGCGTTGCATTGACAGAATCTCGTACTATGAGGTTGTTAAGGTGGTCTGTTATTTTCACTGTATACTTTACACCCTCACCATTGGATTCTTCTAATATTCCATCATAATTATTGTACAGTCCTAAAGAAGTATTCGAGGTTGATGTTTCCGAAGCCACATTATACAATGGAAGATTTGATTCTGTATTAAACAAATAAAGTCTGGGCGGTTCAAACTCACTTCCCATAAGGTCTAAAGTGTTTCTATCTACATAAAAAATCAAATTGGCCTCATTAATAATCCAATTATTTTCTTTAATTTGATTGATTATTTCCTCTCCATTATTTTCATTGAACAATTTTATTTCACTATAAGTTCCAGAACCTCCTTTTAAGTAAATTTTTGATGCTTCTTCATTCGTGTCCAATTCATCCATTATTTCCGTTGGGAAAGCATCATTCAAAAATGTATTTATTGCATTATTTGTAATTGCTGAAGTTCCTCCACCTTGCAATAATCTTAATTGGTATGTTTTCTCTTCTTTCTCTATAAAATCATCAGAAGTATCATCAACTGTACTATTGGTATTCAACTTATCGTGTTCATAGTTTATATCTATTCTTGCTTGAGTCAAATCAAACAAAAACAACAAATCATCGGAAATTGAATCAACGGATAAATGAATACCTCTAAAAAACTCTTTAAAGTTACCACCGCTCAACAATTCAGATTGGCCTTCTTTGTCTAAAATATTTTCTTGAAAAAAAGCGGAATCTAATAATACTCTTATCCCTGGTTGTAGTGTTTTGGTAGCATCAATCTGCAGGGATTCATCTTCATCAGTCTCTGGGTCATCTTCATTGAAGAAAATTATTTCTTCATCACTTATAGTAACCTCACCATCAAAAAGCAACTCCCCAACAAATTCAGATGAAAACTGTTGATTAGAATAATATTCTTGTGCTTCTTGGAAATTGGAATTTGGGTCTAAATCTCTTAAAAAATAAGTAGAACGTTCAACTTTAAGGTTAAATGCGGCAGTTCTATTACCATAAATACTATCCAAATCCAATTTCTTAGGAAATGCATTAGTTACAGTTTCATCATCATCACCATCGTTAATCCCATCTCCATCTGTATCTGGGTTTAATGGGTCAGTTCCTGAGCTTTTTTCCTGAGCATTGCTAACTCCATCCTCGTCACTATCATTTGTGGAGTCATTTGGCTCATCATCAAATTCATCATCAACCCCATCGCTATCAGAATCCCTGAGAGATGCCGACTTCGTTAAATAAGGGATATATAAGTATACTTCTTTTACCGTTTCATTTTCTGGAATTGTAGAAACACTACTATCTGTTTCAGAATTATCTTCAGTGTTTTGCGAATAATTACCAAAGGTGGGATTGCCCGCGGTGGACAAGTTTACTTGCGAAGTTATTTTAGCTACAGTTTTTCCATAAATGGGGTCATTAAAAACTCCTAACTGATATATTGGCAATCTATTTGTTTGTACCGCTTTTATTTTCTTGTTGAAGGCAAATACATCATAAACTGCTTTATCGGTAACAAAAGGCTCTCCACTAATTACCCCTTCTCCTATTGTAGTAAGGTCTTCTTCACAGGAATAAAAACCTACAACCAATATGATTCCTGTCAGGACAGGAAACTTTAATCTTTTCAAAAATTTCATGTAATCTAATTTAAGACTTCCTCGTTGTAAAAGTTCATATATGCATCCTCAAATTCTTGAAGAGGAACATACTGCAACACTGGTTTTTGAAGGTTGGTAATATATTCTTTTAATTCTGACGGAATTTCTTCCGAGGCTAAAATAATAGCATCAGAAAAATCTACTGCTACTTTTAACAAATTATTATAGTTGGGAGTAGTAAGTGGGGCAATACTTTCCTTGTTTATGCCATCAAAAGCAATTTTATCCTGTACTTTTTCATTTAAATCTCCTTCAAATCCATTTCCATATACCGAAGTAACTATTTTGCTATCTGCAAACAAAGGTTCATCCCCATAGTATTTTCTAAGGTATAATGGAAGTAAAGAGGCCATCCAACCATGTACATGAATGATATCTGGTGACCAGTTTAATTTCTTAACTGTTTCAACAACGCCTTTTGCAAAAAAAATAGCTCTCTCGTCATTATCCGAAAACATGTTTCCATCTTGGTCAGCAAAAGTTGCCTTTCTCTTAAAATATTCTTCGTTATCAATAAAATAGACCTGTATTCGCTCTCTAGGTATGGATGCCACTTTTATAATCAATGGCATGTCCATATCGTTGATAACCAAGTTCATCCCAGATAGGCGTATAACCTCATGAAGCTGATGACGGCGTTCATTAATGTTTCCATATCTTGGCATAAAAATCCTAATTTGGCCTCCATTACTGTTGACCATTCTAGGTGTTTCGTATGACATTAGGGAAACTTCGTTCTCTGGCAGGTAGGGTACTAATTCTGAAGATACAAACAATATCTTTTTTCCATTCATAAAAAATGTATTTTGTTTACTTAGGATAAACGCGAATGCAAAATTACAAAAATTATACAGATTAGCCGTAATTATAGTAAGTTTGCTAGCTTTTAAACCAAATTATGCTGGTATTTCACTCAAAAAATGAATTGAGGAGCCACCTTTCTTCTCTTACTACCAAAAACTGTTCCATAGGCATGGTTCCCACAATGGGAGCATTGCACCAAGGTCATATTTCGCTGGTAAAAAAAGCAATTTCACAGAATAATTATGTTGTGGTAAGCATTTTTGTTAACCCCACCCAGTTTGATAATAAGGAAGATTTAAAAAAATATCCGAAGACTTTAGACAAAGACGTAGCACTACTCAAAACAGCATCAAAAAACATTTTTGTTTTTGCTCCATCAGCACAAGAAATATATAATGGTAAAATAAAATCCAACTCATATAAATTTGATGGCTTGGAAAAAGTAATGGAGGGTGAGTTTAGAACGGGGCATTTTAATGGTGTTGCAACGATTGTTGAGTTGCTTCTAAAAGCAGTAATGCCAAATAAAGCTTATTTTGGGGAGAAAGATTTTCAACAATTACAGATTATAAAAAAGTTGGTGGAGATTAGAAATATTTCTATAGAAATTATAGGATGCCCCATTGTGCGTGAACCCAATGGACTTGCTATGAGTTCACGAAATGAAAGACTGCCAAAAGAGGTAAGAAAAAGTGCCGGTTTTATATATAAAACTCTAAAATCTGCCAAAATAAAATTTGGCACAAAAAGTGCATCCCAAGTAATGGACTGGGTACAACATCAATTTGATAAAAAGCCACAATTTAAGTTGGAATATATTCAAATCACCGATGTTGACACCTTAACTCCGCTTATAAGAAAACAAAAAGATAGAAAATATAGAGCGTTTGTTGCCGTTTATACCGAAGGTGTGCGCTTAATAGACAATATTGCTCTTAATTAATTAACTTTGTCCCATGCAAATTCAAGTAGTAAAATCTAAAATTCACCGAGTTAAAGTTACTGGTGCCGACCTAAATTATATAGGAAGTATCACTATTGATGAAGATTTGATGGATGCAGCCAATCTTATTCAAGGTGAAAAAGTACAGATAGTGAATAACAACAATGGAGAGCGCTTGGAAACCTATGCTATTCCAGGTCCTAGAGGAAGTGGTGAAATTACCCTTAACGGTGCAGCTGCCAGAAAAGTGGCTGTTGGTGATATTCTTATTCTAATAAGCTATGCCTGGATGGGAATAGAAGAGGCCAAAATATTTAATCCTTCTCTAGTTTTTCCTAATGAAGATAACAATCTATTGACATAGTTTTGAGCCCTAATCTAAAAAAAACTCTAAAAACAATACTCCCAATAGCCTTGGGAGTTTTTTTAGTTCTCTATTGGTACAATTCTACAACACCAGAAGACAGGGAGCAAATAATAAAATATATAAAAGAAGCTAATCTTTTCTGGGTTGGTATTTCCGTTTTAATAGGAGTCCTTAGCCATGTTTCTAGAGCCATACGTTGGAATTATCTCTTAGAGCCTTTGGGTTACAAGCCTAGGCTTAGCAACAATGTACTTATTATTCTAATGTCCTATTTTGCCAATTTAGGAATTCCAAGATCTGGTGAAATCCTTAGGGCAACAGCATTAACAACTTATGAAAATGTTCCTTTTGAAAAAGGTTTTGGGACTATAGTCACAGAAAGAGTTATAGATTTAATTATGCTCTTGCTTATAATAACTATCACTCTTTTTTTGCAAACAGATATTATTCTGGATTTTCTACAAAACAAAGGGTTTAATTTCACAGGCATACTTATTTTGTTGGGTGTAGGGCTTTTGGGGTTCATCCTTTTATTGTTGTTCATAAAAAAATCCTCTATTTCTTTTGCCATAAAGTTAAAAACCTTTCTAATGGGCTTATTGGATGGCGTTTTGAGCATTTTTAAAATGAAGAACAAATGGGCTTTTGTTTTTCATACACTCTTTATTTGGGGAGCATATATTGCTATGTTTTGGGTAATAAAATATACTGTGGCAGAAACTATGAATTTATCATTAGGACAATTACTAGTGGGTTTTGTTGGTGGTGCTTTTGCAATGTCCACAACCAATGGTGGTATAGGTCTTTATCCTATCGCAGTAAGTAAATCTTTAGAGGTCTTTGGAATAAGCTCCATTTCTGGTGACGCTTTTGGTTGGATTATGTGGATTTCACAAACCCTTATGGTTGTTGTTTTTGGTGCAATATCTTTTCTGCTTTTACCGTTATTGAACAGAAACAGATAAGTTAATTTCTGTTTGGCCAAAAATCTTCAAAATGAAACTTATTTTTACAGCCATTCTTCTAATGCTATGCTTTGGCATAAATTCCCAAGTAACACAAGAAATTTTTGAATCCTTTAAACTTCAAGAAAGAAGGGATGTTAAATATTATTTTCCCGAGGACTATTCCGAAGAAAAAAAATATCCCATAATTGTAGTGTTAGATGCCGAATATCTGTTCGATAATGTAGTGGCAAATGCAAAATTTTATAGTACTTTTCACAGAATGCCACAAGCCATTATTGTTGGTGTAAACCAAAGTAAAGGTGATTTACGCTGGGAAGATTGTGCATTTGATGAAGTAAATGGATTACCTACCGAAAAAGGTAAAAATTTCTATGAGTTTCTAGGAATGGAGCTTATTCCATATTTAGAGACTAGCTATAGCACAGCTCCGTTTAAAATGTTTGTGGGGTATGATATTACGGCCAACTTTGGAAATTTCTTCTTGTTTAAAGAAGCCTCTTTGTTTAATGCCTATGTTAGTATTTCTCCAACACTGGCTCCTGAAATGGAAACTAGGGTTCCGACAAGACTGGCAGCCATGGACCAGCAAATTTTTTATCATCTTATTATTGAAGGAGAAAAGAACAGTGATAAACCAGCCCTGCTTGCTATGGATAAAGCAATAAAAGCGATTGACAAAGAATCTCTTCATTACTATTTTGATGAATATGACAATGCCGATGAGATTTCAATTGCAACTTATGGTATTGGAAAAGCTTTTGACGATATTTTTAAAATGTTCAGACAGATAAGTCCAAAAGAATACAAAGAAAAAATATTGACATCAGAAGAACCTGTGTTTAATTATTTGGAAACTAAATATGCGGTAATTGAAGATTTATTTGGTTTTAAAAAAGACTATGAGCTAAATGATATTATTGCCATTTATGCCGCATCCAGAAAAAAAGAAGATTTTGAATCTTTAAAACCTCTTTCGGATTTGTGTAAAAAGGAATTCCCAAACACTATGTTGGGTTTCTATTTTGAAGGAGAATATTATGAAGAAATTGGAGAACCCAAGAAAGCACTCAAAACATTTGAAAAGGCTTTTGGAATGGAAGAAATAGACTTCTTAACCAAAGATATGGCGTTGGAAAAAATAGATGCCCTAAAGGCTGATTTTGGATACTAAACTATCTTTTGCTTTTAACTTTAAACCTCAATATCTTTAGCCAAAACCAAATGTGTTAATGGCTAAAACAAAAACAGCTTTTTTTTGTCAGAATTGTGGCACGCAACATGCCAAATGGGTTGGGCAGTGCCATGCCTGCAAACAATGGAATAGTATTGTAGAAGAAGTAGTCCAAAAAGAAGAAAAAAAAAGTTGGAAAACCACTCAGAGTACTTTTAAAAAAATAGCAAAGCCCCTAAAAGTAAATGAAATAAGTACCGAGACGGAAATCCGTTTGGACTCTTTTGATTTAGAATTTAACCGAGTACTTGGTGGGGGAATTGTCCCGGGATCTCTTATTCTTTTAGGTGGGGAACCTGGTGTTGGGAAAAGTACCTTGTTGTTACAGATTGCCTTAAAGCTTCCTTATAAAACTTTGTATGTTTCTGGCGAAGAAAGCCAAAAACAGATAAAAATGCGTGCGGACAGGATTCATCCAAATAGTGAAACTTGTCTTATTCTTACTGAAACAAAAACCCAAAACATCTTTCAGCAAATTGAAGCTTCTGAACCAGACCTTGTGGTTATAGACTCTATTCAGACCTTACATTCAGATTATATTGAATCAGCGGCTGGTAGTATTTCCCAAATACGGGAATGTACTGCAGAGCTAATCAAATTTGCAAAAGAGACCAATACACCTGTTGTTCTTATTGGACATATTACCAAAGATGGAACTATTGCCGGCCCAAAAATTTTGGAACACATGGTAGATACAGTGCTTCAATTTGAAGGAGATAGAAATTATGTATATAGAATCCTTCGTTCTCTAAAAAACAGGTTTGGGTCTACCGCAGAACTGGGCATTTATGAAATGCAGGGAAGTGGTCTAAGAGAGGTAAACAATCCATCAGAAATATTAATTTCCAAAAACGATGAAGGGCTCAGTGGTACCGCCATAGCATCAACTGTTGAGGGCATGCGTCCTTTAATGATAGAAATTCAAGCATTGGTGAGCACTGCTGTTTATGGCACACCACAACGTTCTACAACTGGCTATAATGCCAAAAGATTGAACATGCTTTTAGCGGTTTTAGAGAAACGTGCTGGCTTTAAATTAGCGGCAAAAGATGTGTTTTTAAACATTACAGGAGGCATTTCTGTTGATGACCCCGCAATTGACCTTGCTGTAATTGCCGCCATCCTTTCTAGTAATGCTGATATCCCAATAGAAAAAGGTGTTTGTTTTGCTGCCGAGGTTGGGCTTGCAGGAGAAATACGGCCTGTACAACGTGTTGACCAAAGAATTTCAGAGGCCGAAAAACTTGGATTTACTTCAATTTATGTATCTAAGAATAACAAAATCAGTCTTAAAAACACACATATTAAAATCCATTTGGTTTCCAAAATTGAAGATGTTGTTACACGTTTATTTGATTAGCGTTTGTCTCTCATTATTCTAGCGATTACCATCAAAACAATTATAACAACAATAATAAATGCTATTTGCCAAAACCCTATTTGTAGAAAAATCAAACTCATATTATGGTGCAGGATTTGGAAGAAGCTCATGAATGGCATTAATACTATCTAAAACTTTATCACTTAAAGTTACATTAATACTATCTATATTCTCTTTAAGTTGTTCCATGGTGGTAGCTCCAATAATATTACTGGTTACAAAGGGTTGTTGATTTATAAATGCCAAGGCCATAGTCGCCAATGACATTCCATTTTCCCGTGCTAAATCGTAATACATTTGTGTCGCTTTTAAAGAATTCTCACCATTGTAGCGAGCCATATTAGAAAACAAAGTGATTCTTGCTTTGGATACATCTTGCCCTTCTATAAACTTATTGGAAAGTCTACCAAAACCTAACGGTGAGTATGGTAAACATCCAACATTTTCTCGAATGGAAATTTCAGCCAAGCCAACTTCATAAGTCCTGTTCAATAGATTATAAGGATTTTGCACAGAGACTATTCTAGGTAAATTATTATACTTGGCTTCTTCCAAATAACGCATAGTACTCCAAGGTACATCATTGGATAATCCTATATGTCTAATTTTACCTTCTTTTACATACCCATCTAGAATATGGAGAACTTCATTGATATTGTCGTCCCATTCTGCGGCATCAGTATGAATATAGCCTCTCTTTCCAAAAAAATTAGTTTGCCTATCTGGCCAATGTAGTTGGTATAAATCTATATAATCTGTCTGTAATCTTTTTAAACTACTATGAAGTGCATCATCAAAAGATTCCTTAGAATACCCTGTCTCTCGTATGTAATGTTTGTTTACGCTAGGAGGTCCAACTATTTTTGAAGCCAATACAATCTTATCCCTATTGCCGGTTTTCTTAAACCAAGTTCCTATAAATTCTTCCGTCTTCCCTTGGGTTTCTTTTTCAATGGGAATGGCATAAAGTTCAGCTGTATCAAAAAAATTAATGCCTTGTTCCAGAGCATAATCCATTTGCTCATGTCCTTCAGCTTCATTGTTCTGCTTACCCATGTTCATGGTGCCTAAACAAATTTTACTGACTTTAATATTAGTACTGGGAAGATTGGTATACTTCATAAAAAGGATATGGTTTGGTTTTTAAAAGCGTTAAAAATAACTATTTCCGTAAATTAAAATCTTAACATTATGTTATTTCTCTAACTCTATTAAAATAGGGCAGTGATCACTATGTTTAGCATCAGAAAGAATTACAGATTGTTTTAACCTATTCTTTAAAGGCTCGCTCACCATACCATAGTCCAATCGCCAGCCCTTATTATTGGCTCTAGAATTTGCCCTATAACTCCACCATGTATAATTATGGGGCTCGTTATTAAAATGTCTAAAACTATCTATAAAACCACTTCCCATAAAATCGCCTATCCATTCCCGTTCAACGGGCAAAAATCCTGATACATTTTTATTACGAACTGGGTCATGAATATCAATAGCTTCATGGCAAATATTATAATCTCCCAAAACAATAAGATTTGGCCTGGTTTTTCTAAGTTCAGTCGCATATTCTTTAAAATCTGCCATATACTTTAACTTAAAATCCAACCGATCCAAATTAGTGCCAGAAGGCAAGTACATGCTCATAATAGACACATCGCCAAAATCGGCACGGAGGTTTCTGCCTTCAAAATCCATATATTCTATTCCTGTACCATATTCTATATGGTCTGGTTTTGTTTTGGATAAAATAGCCACGCCGCTATATCCCTTTTTTTGCGCACTGTACCAATAATTGTGGGCATAACCAGCTTCAGAAAAAACAGAAAGATCCAACTGTTCTTGATTTGCCTTTATTTCTTGAAGACATAGTACATCTGGACCCACAGCGGTCAGCCATTCTATAAAACCTTTCTTTAAAGCAGCTCTAATTCCATTTACATTATAGGAAACTATTTTCATATTTATTATTTGAGTCTAAAAATAAAGAATGTTTATAGCACGTAGAAATATCTCCTCTTTAAAATTTCATGGAGTTTCTTAATTTTTCTTAAAACATTTTTGGTTTACTTTTTGATGCTTATCTTTCCAACCGTTAAAATTAAAAACTACCCATGAAAAAAAATGTCCTAGTATTTCTTTTCGTCGTTGTAGTTCCATTTTTTGCTTTATCACAGGAAAATACGGAAACTATCTCTCAAGAAAAAAATGAGCTTAAGATTGATGCTTTTAATCTTATTGCGTTTAAATATATAGACGTTTCTTATGAGCATCTAATTAATGATGAAGCGTCTTTTGGAATTGGCTTGCAATTTGGTCTTGATGATAGTAGTTCTTATGACGGATACGGACGAGACTTTGCCTTAACCCCCTACTACAGGCAATATTTTTCAAAAAGCTATGCAGCTGGTTTCTTTGTTGAAGGATTTGGAATGCTGAATTCTGGAAAAGACAATATTTATTATTATGATAATTTTGGAGGCAATGAATACGTCAATGAAAAATTTACAGATTTTGCCCTAGGAATTTCTATTGGAGGAAAATTTATCACTAAAAGAGGTTTTGTTGCAGAAATTTATGCTGGTGTAGGTCGTAATTTATTGGGTTCGGCATATGATGAAGTTATTGCTCGTACCGGAATATCTTTAGGGTTCAGATTCTAAATGAAACATACAACCAACCTTATAATATCTCTTAGTTTTCTTTTCCTAAACAATGTTTTTGGGCAAGATAATGAGTCCATAAAAAGAGACTCTGTGACCCAATTGGAAGAAATTATATTAAGTGATTTTGCCAATACAAAAAACGCAGCTGGTATTACTCCGTCTGAAGTAATCACTAAAGAAGTATTTCAAAATTACAGTCCTGTGGACATGGTTTCTTCAGTTAATCAAATTTCTGGCGTTCTCATTTTTTCTGGGGCCTTGAACACCAATAGAATTACTATAAGAGGTGTAGGTGCCAGAACTCCATTTGGTACGGATAAGCTTAGAATGTATTATAACAATATCCCGATTACAAACGGCACTGGATCATCTACCATTGAAGCATTTGACCTTGAAAACCTCAACGCGATTGAAATTATAAAAGGACCCAAAGGTACTGGTTATGGCAGTAATTTAGGTGGTGCTATTTTATTAAAACCCAATGAAGCTATTTTAAATACTACAACACTTTCCAATAGTTTTACCGTGGGTTCTTATAATTTGATTAAAGATAACCTCAGTTTTAATCATAAGGACGAAAAATTGGCTTTAGGATTTCAATACGGACATATGGAAACAGATGGTTATCGTGAGAACAACAGCTTTAATCGTAATGGTTTTTTATTGAACACCTCTTATCAAATCAACCAAAAAAACTCCATTGCACTTTTGGTTAATTATATTGATTATACCGCACAAATTCCCAGTTCTTTAAATGAAACAGATTTTAATGAAGAGCCTACCAAAGCAGCTTTTACCTGGAATGCTTCAAAAGGATACGAGGCCAATAAATATAGTCTAATAGGTTTGTCCTATTCACATGAGTTCAACAATAAATTAAAAAATACCACTAGCTTTTTTTATACCTATCTAGATCATTATGAGCCAAGACCCTTCAATATTTTAGATGAGTTTAGTAATGGATATGGGTTTAGAAGTGTCTTTTCAGGAAATCTAAGTACCGCCAAATATACTCTTGGTGGAGAACTATACAAAGACGAATACAATTGGGGCACTTTTGAAAATCTTTATGCAGAAAATAATGGTAATGGTAGCCTTCAAGGAAATAGAATTAGCAAGAACAAAGAGTACAGAAGGCAGTTCAATGCTTTCGGAACTTTCTTAATGCCTTTTTCTCAGACTTTTTCTGCTCAAATAGGGTTAAGTTTAAATAAAACTCATTATGATTTTAGAGATTTGTTCAATACAGGAGCTGAAAATAAAAATGCCAAAAGAAGCTTTGATGTTATTGCCTTGCCAAGCCTAACCGTATCCTATGACAATCCAACTGGACCTTCTTTTTTTGGTAATATAAGCAGGGGGTTCTCCAATCCAAACTTAGAGGAAACCCTTACTCCAGATGGGGTAATTAATCCAGAAATTGCTCAAGAAACTGGTGTTAATTATGAATTGGGCACTAAATTAAGAATGTTTAAGAAGAAAGTAAATGTGGGCTTAACGGTATACCAAATGGATATTAAAAATCTGTTGGTAGCGCAACGAGTAGGTGATGACCAATTTATTGGAAAAAATGCAGGAAAAACAAGACACCAAGGAATTGAGATTGACTTGGATATAACTGTAAAAGCATTTAAGACCTTTACAATGAAGCGCTTTTTTAATTATACTTTTAGCGACCATCGTTTTATTGATTTTGTTGATGGAGAAAATAATTTTTCTGGAAATCCTTTAACAGGAGTGCCAAAACACAGAATTGTTACAGGCATGCAAGTAGAGCATGATCGAGGTTTGTTTGCTGGCATGACCTATACACACATGGGCGTAATTCCCTTAAATGACTCCAACACACTTAGCACAGCTACCTATAACCTTATCAATGCAAAATTAGGATACAACAAACAGCTTAGTAGTCGGTTTAAATTAGGTGCCCAATTTGGAATAAACAACTTTTTTAATATACACTATGCACGTTCTGTGTTAATTAATGCAACTGGCTTTGGTGGTAATCTTCCTCGCTATTACTATCCAGGAAATAATCGTAACTTTTATGGCAGCCTGCAATTGAAGTATCAATTATAGTAAACACTGTTTAACTTATGAAATCCTTATTCCAAACCATAATCCTTCTCCTTCTTCTAATCTCTTGTTCTACTAAACAAACCTCAAAATCTCTTTTTGATGGAGAATCTCTAAATGGATGGTTTATAGATGTTCCAGAAATGGATACTATACCTGCTGCTAAAAATCCTTTCATTATTAGAGATGGCATGTTGGTTACGCTGGGAATTCCTGGTGGCCATCTAATCACGGATGCTTCCTATGAAAACTATAGGGTAAACTTGGAATATCGTTTTGCAAGAAAACCTGGAAATTGTGGCGCATTGGTTCATGTATCCAAAGATAAAATGAGGCGTTTATATGCCATGTTTCCACAATCTTTGGAAGTACAATTAAAACATACGGAAGCAGGAGACTTTTGGTTAATAGGGGAAGATTTAGAAGTCCCCAATATGGTAGAACGCCGTGGCCCCAAAGAAAAGTGGGGTGTGGATGGAGATAAAAACAGACGTATTCCCAATCTTACTGGCGATGTAGAAAATACCCCTGGAGAATGGAATTTTATGCAAATTGAATGTTATGAAAAGGAAATTAAGGTTTGGCTAAACGGCCAACTAGTAAATCACGGTTTTAATGCCACTGTAAGTAGTGGCAGTTTTGCACTACAATCAGAAGGTTCCGAGGTGGAATTTAGAAAAGTAGAAATGACCCCAATTACTAAATTAAGTAGATAGGGCTGTTAAATTTTATTTAGCCAATGTTTCATATCTACTTCTCTACCAATAACTTCTTTTACCTCTGAAATAACAATACGTTCCTGTTCCATAGTATCTCTATGTCTAATAGTAACCGTATTGTCTTCTAAAGATTGGTGATCTACTGTAATACAAAAAGGTGTCCCATTGGCATCCTGTCTTCTGTAGCGGCGACCAACGGCATCCTTTTCATCATAAATTACATTGTAGTCCCATTTTAGGTCATCAATAATTTTATGGGCCAATTCTGGCAAGCCATCTTTTTTAAGTAATGGCAATACCGCTGCTTTAGTGGGAGCCAATACAGCAGGGAGTTTAAGAACGGTTCTTGTTGTTCCATTTTCCAATTCTTCTTCCTTCAAAGAATTAGAAAACACGGCTAAGAACATCCTATCCAACCCTATTGAAGTTTCTAAGACGTAGGGGACATAAGATTTGTTTTCTTCATTATCAAAATACTGTAATTTTTTTCCCGAGAATTTTTCATGGCTACTCAGGTCAAAATCAGTTCTAGAATGTATTCCTTCTAATTCTTTAAAACCAAATGGGAACTTAAATTCTATGTCGGCAGCAGCATCTGCATAATGTGCCAATTTTTCATGATCGTGAAAACGGTAACAATCCTCTCCCATTCCCAATGACAAATGCCATTTAAGTCGAGTTTCTTTCCAATGCTCATACCATTCCTTTTGCGTACCTGGTTTAATGAAAAATTGCATTTCCATTTGTTCAAACTCACGCATTCTAAAGATAAACTGGCGAGCCACTATTTCATTCCTAAAAGCCTTTCCTGTTTGGGCAATTCCAAACGGAATCTTCATTCGTCCAGTTTTTTGAACATTCAAGAAATTAACAAAAATTCCTTGTGCTGTTTCTGGGCGTAAATACAAATCCATTGCACTTTCAGCTGAAGCACCCAATTTGGTGCCAAACATTAAATTAAACTGTTTTACATCTGTCCAGTTCTTGGAACCAGATATTGGGCAAGCAATTTCAAGTTCTTCAATCAAAGCTTTTACATCAGCTAAATCTTCATTTTCCAAAGACTTAGCCATTCTAGAAAGAGTATTGTTAATTTTTTCCTGATACCCCACAACTCGCGGGTTTGTAGAAATAAATTCTTCTTTATTAAAAGCATCCCCAAAACGTTTTGCTGCTTTGGCAACCTCTTTGTCAATCTTCGCTTCAATTTTTGCGCAATAATCTTCTATTAAAACATCTGCGCGGTATCTTTTTTTAGAATCTTTATTATCAATCAAAGGATCATTAAAAGCATCTACGTGTCCAGATGCTTTCCAGATAGTTGGGTGCATAAAAATGGCAGAATCTATCCCAACTATATTATCATTGAGCTGTACCATGGCTTTCCACCAGTACTCTCTAATGTTCTTTTTTAACTCAGTTCCGTTTTGTCCATAGTCATAAATAGCGCTGAGTCCATCATAAATTTCACTAGATTGAAATACATAGCCGTATTCCTTAGCGTGTGATATTACCTTCTTAAAATCGTCTTCTTGATTTGCCATTTGGCAAAAATAGAATTTTAGGGGAAAAGGATATAATTTATTTTAACTCAAATTGAGTTGTAGAAAGCAATCTTTCATCTTCAAAAACATTAAGGGTGTAAATCCCTTCTGCTAAAGATCCTTCAGGAATTGTAATAAAGTCACATATATCTACTTGTTCACCCATAAAAACAACTTCTACACGCTTACTATAGATATTTCCGTTAACAGAAATAGTATTGGCATTGTCTTCTATTACGCCCATATTTGGGCCTAAAAATTGAAAATAAACAACTTTATCTTCTCTAGATACATTAGGGTTGCCAACAAGGGTAACACAACCCCTAAGTTTTTCTATGGTAGATGCTTTGTTTGTTCTAATAGGCCTTGAACTTCTAATTCTATACCCACTGCCTTCTGCATTTTCTAATTTTAAATAACTTTTGGTCCTTAATTCTTTATTAAGCTCTTGAATTTTTTTACGCTGATCTGCCTCTGCTTGTGCCAATGAACTACGTTGACTTCTTAATTCTGCTATTTGCTTCCTGGTTTCCTCATACTTTTCAGAAAGTAGCATATTGTTATAGGTAAGAAAATTATTTTTTAGCCTTAAACTATCGTATTTAGCCTCTAAAGCTCTAAGTTGTGTTCTATTCTCTCTTAACTTAGCCGTATTAAAACTAATTCTACCAACAGAATCCAATAATTGTTGAACTCTGCTTTTTGAGCGCTCTAAATCTATTTCATATACCTCATTACGCGCTGATAGCTCATCCATTTGAGCTGTCATAAGAGTCATGTCTTTGACCAACAACTCTTTTTGTTGCTCCAAAAAATCTATTTGGGTCTGGGACTGGGCATAACTATAGTAAAAGGCAATAAGTATGCCTACAATAACAGCTGCCAATGCGGCAAGGATAATCTTATAGTTGAATTTACTATCTTGGGCTTCCATCTAATTTATAAGTAGGTTATAAAGATTTGTCACACTTCATTAAGTTAACAAAAATACTAAACCATGTGCATAACATCCTATTACCCCCTATCTGTTTTGGATGTAATGCGCATTTAATCGGGGGAGAGATAACATTATGTACCATTTGTCGAAATCAATTACCTCTTACCGATTATAACTATAACGAAGAAAACCCCATTGACCGTATTTTTTATGGAAGAGTTAACATAAAAAAGGCGAATTCCTTCCTATTTTTCACAAAAAATGGCATAGTTAAGAACATTATTCATCAATTAAAGTACAAAAACCAAGAAGAAATAAGTGGTTTTATAGGTGATTGGTTTGGAGAAATCATTAAAAAAGAAGATTTTCTCGCTCATATTGATGTAATTATTCCGGTGCCATTACACAAAAAGAGATTAAAAAATAGAGGATATAACCAAGTTACACTTTTTGGTCAAAAATTGGCAGAATATTTAAATGCAGATTATTTAGAAGGGGTTCTTATAAAAACTGCCAACACAAGAACGCAAACAAAAAAAGGTAGAATTTATAGATGGCAACAGAACCAAGATCTTTTTGAATTGGTAGATTCCTCTCTTTTAAAAAATAAAAATGTGCTCCTGGTGGATGATGTTATTACTACTGGAGCAACAATAGAAGCTTGTGCAAATGCCATTCACAAAGCAGAAAATGTTAATATATACGTGGCCACAATGGCTGTTGTGCCTTAATTTTTACAAATTAGTTGTTTCTTTGCCCAAAGTTATATTTATAGAGATGTTGAGACGTTTTTTAGGATTCCTTTTTATGGCTTTTGCCATATTTGCTTTTTTTCAATGTGCCAGTCAAGGAAACCCTACTGGTGGGCCAAAAGATGTTACTGCTCCCGTGCTAATAAGTGCAGAACCAGAAAATTTGACCACTAATTTTACAGCTAAAAAAATACGCTTGTATTTTGACGAATATATTAAATTGGAAAAAATTCAGGAGCAGCTTATTGTTTCTCCTCCTCTAAAATATTTGCCAGAAGTTACCCCACAAGGCAATGCCAGAAAATATATAGAAATCATTCTAAAAGACACCCTAAGGGAAAACACAACCTATACCATAAATTTTGGGCAAAGTATTGTTGACAATAATGAAGGAAATCCCAATAGTTTTCTCACTTATGTTTTCTCTACTGGGGATTATATAGATTCCCTTTCACTAACAGGTGTTGTCAGGGATGCATTTAAGCAAAAGGCAGATGAGTTTATTAGTGTAATGCTCTATGAAATTGATAGTGCCTACACAGATTCCACTATCTATAAACGTCCTCCAAATTATATAACCAATACTAGAGATAGTGCCATTATATTTAAATTGAATTATTTAAAGGCTGGAAAATATGCTTTAGCTGCCATTAGAGATGAGGGAAAAAACAATCTGTTCGATCAAATGACGGACAAAATAGGTTTTGTGAAAGATACTATAACACTCCCAACAGATTCCACCTACCTTTTAACGTTGTTCAAGGAAAAGCCAGATTATAATATTTCTGTTCCCAGTTTTGTTGCAGAAAATCGTATTCAATTTGGGTATCAAGGAAATAGAGAGGATTTTATAGTTGAAACACTATCACAACTACCAGATACTGTAAATAGCATCTATACAAAAGACAGGGAAAAAGACACACTTAATTTTTGGTTCTCTTATTATGAAATGGATTCTATACTATTTACAGTAACCAATGAGAAGCTTAACTTAATAGATACTTTTAGTGTTAAACCAAGAAAGTTGCCAGCAGACACCTTATTAATATCCCCTGGACAAAGAGGAAAATTAAGTTTTAAGGAAAGATATAATCTTGTTGCCAATACGCCTTTGGTTAAAATCGATACTTCCTATATGGCTCTTACCATTCAAGATTCATTGCCAGGGACTTTTTCAGCTTCTTTAGATACTGTAAAAAACAAAGTAGATTTTGATTTTGAAGTTGTCCCCGACCAAAGCTATAAATTAGAACTTTTTCCTGGAGCAATTGAGGATTTCTTTGAAGACACCAATGATACCCTTACTTATAATCTTTCAGCTGGCAGCTTGGAAGATTATGGAGATTTAAAGTTAAACTTAACGGGGAACATTAGATTTCCCATGATTGTTCAACTTACCAATGAAAAAGGAGATGAAATTATTAGAGAACTCTATATGACCGAACCAAAAATATTGGAATTCAATTATATAGACCCCTCAAAATATCTGATTCGGGTAATTTATGATGAAAATGGTAATGGGGTGTGGGATACAGGGAATTATCTTAAAAAAATTCAGCCAGAAAAAGTGAGCTACTACCCAGAAACTATAGAAATGCGTGCCATTTGGGTAGAGGAACACACATTTATTCTAAGAGAGTAAATACATCTCTATCATCCAAAAATTTTAACTTTCTTCTTGTGGTTACAATGTGTTCTTTTGTTAAAGTTGCATAAATAATATCCTTTTTTTCAGAGAAGGCTAGCTCTTCTCCCAATGAGTTGTATATAGCTGAATGCCCATTGTATTCATATTCATTTACATCCTTACCAACTCTATTCACTCCTATGCAATAAGACATGTTTTCTATGGCCCTAGCCTTTAATAAAGCATCCCATGCATTAATTCTGGGCTTTGGCCAGTTGGCAACATAAATTAATATATCGTAATCATCTGTGTTTCTAGCCCAAACAGGAAACCTTAGGTCGTAGCAAACAAAGGGGCAAATTTTAAACCCTCTATAATCAACAATCAGTTTTGAAGTTCCAGCTTTATAGACTTTATGCTCTCCTGCAAGGGTGAATGTATGTCTTTTGTCATATGTAGCCATTTGCCCATTAGGCTGGACAAAGAATAACCTATTATAATATTGATTGTTTTCAAAGAAAACTATGCTTCCAACTATGGCAGTTTTTCTTTTGGAAGCCTCGGATTGCATCCATTCCACTGTTTTTAAGCCCTCGGAATGGTCAATATTTGATGGGGACATCGTAAATCCCGTAGTGAACATTTCAGGAAGAACAATCAAATCTACATCATCAGAAATACCTGCAATTTTTTGTGAAAAAAAAGTCCTGTTTTCTACTGGATTCTCCCAAACTAATGGAACTTGTATACCAGCTATTTTTAATTGTTGCTCCATGCTTCAATAAATCCCCCTTTTAATGTAAATATTATTATCCAAAGATAATAAGGAATTTAATGCTAAGCATTAGCCTCAATATTTGTTATGGCACTAATCTACTAGTTCTGTTAAAAACCCCCAAGCTAAAACTTAGGGGTTTTTGTCTAACAAAACACTTAATCAAATATAAAGCCAGTGGCGACTCTATAAATAAATCCATATAGGCCAAAAACAAGCAATGCCGCACATAGCCAAAAATATATTTTAAATGAGTTTTTAAGAACTTTTCTTCCCAAATCCTTAAAACCTTCAAAGTAAATTTCTTTTAAAAGTAAAAATTGTTTCATTCTATTTATTTGTTTGTTTGTTTGTTTGTTTAGACACTGCAAACTTGATTTATATTTTAATTCTCATCACTAAGTTTTGGACAAGCGCACTAATAATCAAGATATATTGATAGGGGTTTCGGTTAAAGGCTAATCCATTAGGTTGAATGGAATTTTACCTATGATAAGTACATTCGATAAAGTGGTTTGTTATTTGGGTAAATAAATCTATTCCCTTACCCCTGGAGTGAAATCGTCGGGAGCATTTTGTGGGAAATTTGTAGTCCCTGAATTTCCTGTATCGTTAAAAATAGTCCATTCGGAAAAAGTGTAATTGGATTTCGCTTCAATAATTTCACTATTCCTAACCGCCCGCCCATCTTCAAACTCATGATTGGTCCCAGACCCATCTTCCCCAACGATGCCAAAAACATCAATAACAACTCCAAAAGGGTCTACTAATTCTAAATTATCATCACCATTAGAATCTGCTGGGCTATTTGTTGAAACGCCCATGTCTGGAGCAAAACCATACACCATTTCAAACTCAGTTGTATTTGGTGATATAACAAAAGTAGCTTCAGGGTCAATTGAAAATCCAGATAAATCTATTGTAGAGCCAACTTCTGTATTCGCATTAGTATAACGTCTGAGTGTCCACCCTTTTAAACTTATTGTTTCGTTTGAAGCATTATACAATTCCACAAAACGAGCGCCAGCATTATTGTTAGGGTCTGCCAATTCTGAAATAAATACTTGGTTGGATGTTAGCATATCTGGAGGGCAACGTTCGTTCCTAAAATCTAAGTCTTTTGTTTCTCTAACAATCAATTTAAAATCATCATTTTCATTAACCAGTACTCCAATAGCGCTACCATTCCCACTAGGTAAAATCTCTTCTTGAAAATCTGAGTACCCACTGTTTATCAATATAATTTCATTACCCTCACAATCCTTTAAAGTTCTTTCTGTTTCCTCCTCTGGTTCAGCAAACGTAAACCCTAATTCTTCTTCTATGACTTCCAATTCATTAATCTGCACCAAGGTGTTTACCATATTATCTTGCAATGTTTCTAAACTTGCCAATGTAGGTTCTAAGTCCATTGGTGTATCACAACTTAAGAATATATGCTGAGACACAATTGCAGATGGTAATCGCCCAACGGATTCATTTCCAAAGGCCGTAAAGACACCACCTACTTTAAAAACACCTTTTGATTGCCCTAAATACAATCCTTTTAATTTTATATAAATTTTACTCCCAACTTGGTAAAACAAATAGGAATCCCTAACATCCATTTCTATTTGAAAACCTTCCCTTGGATTGTTAGGACTATCTTGTATGTGAAGTGTTCCAAAAAAGTTTCCCGCCTTGTCCGATGAAACCACATAGCCTTCAATTATTAAATCTTCATGTATTTGGATAAGTTCATCAATATATAAATTCTTAACATCAGCAAATGTGGTATTGGCGTGCAATTCATTTGAGCAAGTAACTTTTGGTGTATCAAAAGTTCTGTCCTTAACACAAGATGTTAGTGCTAAAAATAATATTAGAATATGTACTCTCTTTTTAATCATTTTTCAAAAACTAATCGCAAAGTTTAAAAAATAGGTTCGCCCATATCCATACCAATATTTTGGTGCAAAAGAGGGGGTCCCGCTTAAATTATCCTGTTGTAATTGTCCAAAATTTCCATTTCTGCTCTGCTCATATCCTCCAGTTCTAAAAACAGCATCAAAAACATTATTTATACTGGCAAATACACTAATATATGTGCCATTTTTTAACCATGATTTACCCCCAACCAGATTCAACAAATAAAAATTATCTAGTTTATTTTGGGCTAGTAATCTGTTTACATTTTCTTCGGTAGCATTAACAAAACGTTCACCTGTTTCTGGGTCCAAATAAAAGCTTGCTGTTCTTGTTATTGTTGAAATATTGGCATAATTGTTTCCTAAATAGTTGGCAGCAGCTCCAACCCACCAATATTTTGGGTCGCGGTATTCCACCCCAAAAGCCATTGCTTTTTGCGGTCCTTGCGCTAGCTTATAATCTTTAATATTTGCGACTCCTAAATCAATACTACCCTCTGGGTTAATCACGTCTTCAACGGCACCCGCAGTATCAAAATTGATACTAACCGAAGGGTCACTCGCATACACATATTTTGAAATGGCTGCCACAGTAGACAACTTAACACTAGAGGAAACTTGATACTCCAATCCTATTTCTGTACCCATGTGTAATTTGTCCAAATCCGTTAGTACTTCTTGCACAAAATCGGAGCCCACACCGGCATCCACAAAAAAGAAATTTACATCCGTTGTATTCTGAAAACGGGTATAAAACCCCGTTACTCTTCCCGTAAGTTTTGGAAGCCTAATAAAGTAACTTAAATCGGTCGCGGTAATTTTTTCACTTTGAATGTTAGGTACAATATTGTTATTTTCTCTTGGGTTGATAAATACATTTTGAATGGTTGGTGCTCTATTAAGTAGAGCGGCATGTACAGCAATCCAATGCCTTCCCGTAATTTTATATTCCAGTCCGCCTTTTATTCCAAAATTGGAAAAACTAACCTTTTCACTACTACCTAATGAATTTGAAAAACGTTCATTTAAAAACAAACCGTCTCTTTGGTAATTTATGTTAGAATAATTTCCAGCTAAAAAAGCATTCCAAACGTTGCCACTATATTTTAGTTGTGCAAAGGCATCAAAATCTGATGCATCAATATTATAATGGTAATTGAATTTGTCATTTTCAGTTTTATTGGCATTGCCACTTACATCATTCAGCGTATCAGAAAATGGGTCCAAATCTTCATGAAATTCCGACCCTAATAAATCCTGAATTTCTGCATAATTATTTGACTCTAATTTCTTAAATGTTCCCCCAACATCTAATTTTAAATTATCATTTAGTTTGAAATTTAAAATACTATTTATAGTAAACTGATGGTCATCGACTGTATCATCATACAAAACATAACTTGCCTTACCCTCGTTGAATGTATTTTGATTTGCCAAATATACATTTGCCCAATTTAATTGAGACTCTTTTCTAAAACCTTCCTTAGCAAGATTAGCCCCAATAAAGTTTGCTCCTATAGAACTGTTAATATTAAAACTTGGCAAGTACCTATAGTAGGTTGGGTCTGGATTAGGCGCATTATAATATCCCAACCTACTACGGGCATGTGTGCCAGTTTGATAAGCAATTCCAGTATTAATTTTTAGGTTCTCAGATTTATAATAATGATTCAACATTACTATTGGTTCCTGAATATTACGTTCTCTGGAATTTCTAATTTCTCCATTTTGAATCCCCCAATAAGGATTGTATTTTCTTCCCTTTAAATCAAAAACTTCTTCTGTAAGTGCAGAAGAACGACCTCTTCTATTAGAAGCCATCATTGAGGTCAGAACAAAAGAATTCTTTGAATTTATTTGATATTCCAATGCTCCAAAAAAGGAATAAGCATCATAGAGAGTTCCATTAATATAACCCTCATTAGCCCATCTTCTGGAAGCAGAAAAGGTATAGGCTAATCCGTTTTTCTGCACGCCAGAACTATAAGTTGCCATTAATCTACCTGCATACGTTCTATTAGAATAGGAAGTAGACAATCTTGTTCCTGGTCTAAATCCAGAAGGCCTCATGTCTATATTTGTAGTACCTAAAATTCCTCCAAAATTATAGTCTGAAGCATTTAAACCATTACTAAATTCTTGATTTCTAGTTACATCATTTAGTCCGCCCCAATTGTTCCATTGAGGACGCCCATCAACCAATTTATTCATGGAAATTCCATTAATGAGAACCTTTCCATTTTGAGAATCGTACCCTCTAACTCTGAAAAAAGCTTGCCCAAAATCGAAAGCAGCTCTATTGAGAAAAACATCTCGAGTGGCTTGCAATAGTCCAGAAGACATGGAAATACTTTCATCATCAGACAAATCTGCATCTGTCAAAGTAATAAGATTGTCAGCTTTTTCAACAGTAATATCTCGCTCTAGATAAAGCATTCCTAAATCCAAAGTTGCTTTATTTAATGCAAGTGGAATTCTTTTAACTATATAGTCCTTGGCAGTAATTTGTAGAACATAGTCACCCCTAAGAGAAGTTTCAATTATAAAGTCCCCTTTTGAATCAGTATTTACAGAAATTTTAGTGCCTTCAATAGAAACAATACTATTACTAACTTCGGATTTTGTGGCTGAATCCAATATTCTACCCTTAACAGAATTTATCTGCTGCGCCGCAATAATCTGTGTCAAAAATGCAAAATAAAGTAATGAGATAAATCGCAATACTCCCTGTTTTTAGTTAATGGTATTTTAATATTAAGGAATAAAATTTAAAAACTTTCAATTATTAATTAAAAACACCAATTTCAATATTTTCATGATATATTTATTTCTCTTAAATTGTTCTTATGAAGTATCTTCTAACTTTCTTACTTGTATTTTTTACTTGTACTTGCTTTTCCCAAGAGAACTACAAAGTGAGAACCATTGCATTTTATAATGTTGAGAACTTGTTTGATACTGTAAATGATTCCTTAACTTTTGATGATAATCGTACTCCTTTGGGTAAAGACCATTGGACGTTAGAAAGATATAGTCAGAAACTAACCAACATTTCTAAAGTACTTTCTGAAATTGGATTAGCAACCACCAAAACATCTCCTGATATTATTGGTTTATGTGAAGTTGAAAATAAACAGGTAGTTGAAGATTTAGTAAATCACCCCAACCTAAGAAACAAAGATTACGGCATTGTACACTTTGATTCCCCCGACGAAAGAGGAATCGATGTTGCCTTTTTATATAAGAAATCAGTATTTATTCCTTCGTCTTTTAAAAGTCATAGATTGTTGTTACAAAATACTGAAGGATACAGAGATTATACGCGAGACCAATTGGTAGTTGGTGGTTTTCTAGACAATGAGGAGTTTTATTTTATTATGAATCATTGGCCTTCTAGGAGTGGTGGTGAAGCAAGAAGTAAACCCAATAGACTAGCTGCTGCAAAACTCAACAAAAGAATCATAGATTCTATTAAACGAATAGATATAGATTCTAGAATTATAAGCATGGGTGATTTAAACGATGACCCTATTGATGAAAGCCTTAGAAAAGTTCTCCATAGCAAAGGAAAAAAGAAAAAATTGGACAGTTTAAGCCTATTTAACCCAATGGAAAAACTGTATAAAAAAGGTATAGGTTCTTTAGCCTATCGCGATAAATGGAATTTATTTGACCAGATTTTCTTTACTCCAAACTTGTTGGAGGCCAGCAACAATTCTTTCTCTTTTTGGAAAGCTGGGGTTTTTAATCCAAACTATCTAAAAACCTCAGAAGGAAAGTACAAGGGATATCCTTTTAGAACCTATGCCGGTGGAAGTTACTCCGGAGGTTACAGCGACCATTTTCCTGTATATATGTATCTTATAAAGAAGGAGGAATTATAATTCCGTTAGTTTTATATTTTTCCACTTCACTTTTATACCACCTCCATCATGAATTTGTAGGGCAATAGAGCCTTCTCCTTTTCCAATTATCTCATCTGTGAGGGTAATCATTTCTGTTCCATTTAACCAAGAAGTAATAGTATCACCATTAACCTTAATTTTCATGTGATTCCATTCGCCTTCTTTAAGTACTTTGTCTTTTTCTGCATCTGGCTTTATTAACCAACCTCTACCATACGATTCGTACACTCCCCCTGTATCGTGACCTGGAGGTGCAACTTCTACTTGCCAGCCACTAACCTTGGTTCCCTCAATGGTAGACCGTATAAAAACACCACTATTGCCATCTGCTTCTTGTTTAAAATCTAATTCCAGTACAAAGTTTTTATAATGCTCATTGGTAGCCAAATATCCATATTGGGCATCAGGACCGCTTTCACAAACTAAAAGCCCATTTTCTACATACCATTTTTCGGTACCATAATTAGTCCAACCATTTAAATCATTGCCATTGAATAATGATTTTTCTTGTGCGTTTGTTAATGATAATACAAGCGCTGTTAGTGCAAATGTGAAAATATTTTTCATTTTAAGTATATGTAATAAATTAATTAAAACCACTGTCCCCATGGAATTCTAGATAGAATACAAAGCAAGCCCAGTCCATAAAAAATAGCAATGAGTTTAAACTTTTTAGCTGCCTCCATTACCTTCTTGTGCTTGGACCACCCAATAGTAATTAATACTATCGCTATAATATTGATGAAAGGGTGCTCTACTGCTAAGAGTCTCGCTGGTGCATTTAAACCTCCCATTCCCAAAGCACTAATTGCTTTGTACCCATTTGGGGATACAAAAAACAAAATAAGACCGACCAACCCCTGTATATGAGTTAAGATAAGAGCAAATAAGCTTATCCTTAAATCTTTTTCCATGGTAAAATCTTTTTTGCCTACTAAACCTAGAATAGCATTGGCTACTGCTAAAAATAATATTGCTAAAACTGCATAGGCCAAATAGGAATGCAGATTAAGTATAGTTTCGTACATCAATTTTAGTTTTTAGTTGCTTAAATGTAGTGATTTTTGGGCATAAAAAAACCCTGCCGATAGCAGGGTTTTTAGTATATGTATACAAGTTAGTTTAGAAATCGTAACGTAAAGTTACATTCCAAGTTCTTCCCCAACCAAAATATCCCCTGTTAGAAACAGCTAGACCATCATAAGTCTCATCTCCAGCCTCAACAAAGTTAGCGGTTGACAATCTAGAAATATATTCTGTATCAAGAAGGTTGTTAATATTACCTCTAATCTTTAATTGCTTTAATTTATCTGCTCCAAGTGGTACCCTAAAGGTAAGACCTGCATCCAACAAACTATAAGATGGCAATTCAAGATTTTCTTTTACTGCCCCAACATCCGAATAAAGATTGTCATAATATCTCCAATCAGAATCAACAGAGAAATTTTCTGTTATTTGATATCCTAACCCAAGACCTCCTGAAAGTTGGGCGGCACCACCTACTTTGCCTCCATCGAAATCATTTGTTTCTGTACTTAATACATTTCGTTCCTCATCGGTAACTTGAGTAACCGCTTCACCTTTATATATCCAATCGCCAATTGAGGCAAAACCATTAATTGATAATCCAGTTGTAGGCTTCAATTTAAAATCCAATTCTACACCAGAATGTAATTGTTCTGTTCCAAAATTAGTTGTGAACGTAACAACGTCATCAACAAGGTCAGCACTAGTAACCACTCTATCTTTCCAAGAAGTCCTATAGATGTTTACATTAGCTGAAAATATGGAGCTAGAAAAGCCATAGCCCGCTTCTAGACCAAAAATCTTTTCATTCTCAGTTAAAGGATTTACTTGATTTGTAAAATTCAAATAAATATTATCATGATAAGGCTGGCGGTTATAAAAGCCTGTGTTAAAATAAAAGCCATGGGCATCTGACGGTTTATAACTAAACCCAGCTTTAGCATTATACCCAAAATTATTAATTTTTTCAGAATCAACCCCATCCGTTATTCCAGCTGGCAATGGTTCATCAGTACCTTGAGAAGATGTTCCATCTATTAACGACTGATCGGCATATTGGAAAAAATCAAACCTTTGGTGGTATTGATTAGAGACGGATCCTTGGAAAAAAGCAGAAAAATCATTTGTTGCATATTCCAATTGCGTAAACAAACCACCGTAGGAGATACGTTCATCATTACTATAAGCTATTTTTTGGTCTTCATCATATGTTGCAAAGGCTGCTTCCCAACCCGAAGGTTTAAAACTTTCTGTCGCAGTTACAAATTTATAAGTTCCAAAACTACCATAGGTATCGTGGTTATTGTTCTGGTCTCTTAAGCGAATATTTTCTGTCCATGAATTTAATCCGTGGAAATTAGAGACAACCCTAAAGTGTTTTCCATAATAAGTTCTAAGATCAAAACCTAAGTTCCAAGTAAGGTTATCAGAAAGTTGTTTTTCCATATTGCTAATAAATCCATACCAGCTATGCAAGTTCATTGAAGCTCTTGTTACATACGCGTCTTCTGAACCAAAATAAACCGCATCCCCATTTGTAACTTGGGAGTTTTGGTCATAAATAGCATCGTAGTCTATACGTCCTTCTGCTGTCCTAATCCTATTTCCGCGGTTACCTGTACCACCTCCATTACCCCATGAGGCATAAAGCACGCTTGATAGGTTGGTAGTTTCATTTATATTCCAATCCCAGTTTAAGTTAGCTACTGGTTTGTGATAAAAATTTCTTCTCTCAGTTAGATATTGGCCATTATATGTTCCCCAGTTATTATTATATCTTAAACCGTGCTCTAAATAGTCAGAAATTGATTTTGTAAAATTTTGATCGTGAAACTGTGGCGCCCCAGTAATCAAAAAGTTGAAATTATGAGAATCGTTAGGTCTGTACCCAGCAGATATGAAATAAGTTTGGCCCTCGCCAAAATTTCCTTCATTGTAACCATCTCCCTGCCAATGAGAAAGCATAACACTTAAACCCCATCCCTTTTCAGAAACACCTGTATTATAACCCGCTGATGTTTTTAAATAATTATCATTGGCGATAGTAGAATAGGCAAAACCTCCTTGATCCATCTCAGTGGCTTTTGTTACAAAGTTAACCGTTCCACCAACAGAAGATATTGCCAACTTAGAAGAACCCAGACCTCGCTGAATCTGAACACCACTTGCAATATCATTTAATCCTGACCAGTTAGACCAATACATTAATCCATCTTCCATACCGTTAATCGGCTGTCCATTTAATAGAAAAGCTGTGTTGTCCTGGTCAAAACCACGAACTCTCATATTGGTATCTCCAAAACCACTTGCTTGACCCGAAACATAAACAGAAGGTGTATTTACCAATGTCATGGTAATATCTTGTGTTCCTATTTTTTCTTGAATAAGTTTTACAGGAATGGAAGAAACTGCAATTGGTGTTCGTCTATCACTGGCAAGGTCAATAATACCAGTACCTACAACAACAACTCCTTCTAATTCTTCTGCATCAACTTGCAATGTAATACTACCAATTTCTCCAATTGAAGTAAAAGGTATTCTTTTGGCAATAAAACCAATATAGGAAACAACTAAGGTTCCAGAATTTTCTGAAACGTCTATAGAGAAGTTTCCATCAAAATCTGTAGCTGTTCCATTGGATGTTCCTTGTACAACAACACTAGCTCCTGGTAAAGGGTCACCCATGTCGCCATCTATTACAGTACCTGTGATTGTTCCTTGTGAAAAAGCAATTGTAGTCATTAAAAATGCCACAATTGCGAAGTACATTTTTTTCATTTTTCTTGTGTTTTAGTTTTTAATCAGTCTGCAAATGTGCTTTATTTTAAACACATATACATTAAGACAATGTTAAATTAGCCGTGCCAAATTTAACATAAAATTTTATTTAAAAACACTGTAGTACAAGAACTTATAAAAAGCTTTTAACAAATAGAAAAGTGGTAGATTAACTCTTAAAAGTTTGCAATAGTTGCAACGTTGAACCATCATGATCAGCAATTTCGGAATTGTTGATGTCCTTTAGAATGGTGGTTGCTAATTGTTTTCCCAACTCTACACCCCATTGGTCATAGCTAAAGATATTCCAAATGACCCCTTGCACAAATATTTTATGTTCATAAAGGGCAATAAGAGCACCTAAACTTTTAGGAGTGAGCTTATCTATTAAAAGAGTATTGGTGGGTTTGTTTCCTACAAAAACCTTAAAGGGAAATAAAGATTCAATTTCTATTTGAGACATCCCTTTTGAATTTAGCTCTTCTTTAACTTCTTTTGAAGTTTTACCATTCATTAAAGCCTCTGTTTGAGCAAAAAAATTGGCCATTAATTTATTATGATGATCTACATCACCATACAAAGATTTTTTATAACCAATAAAATCAACAGGAATTAATTTTGTTCCTTGATGTATTAATTGGAAGAACGCATGTTGGGAATTGGTTCCTGGTTCACCCCATATAATAGTTCCTGTTTGATACTCTACATTATCTCCATTTCTATCTACACTCTTGCCATTGCTTTCCATGATGCCTTGTTGTAAATAGGCCGAAAACCTATTCAAATACTGTGAATAAGGAATAATAGCTTCAGTTTCTGCTCCATGAAAATTATTATACCATACACTTAAAAGTGCTAAAACTACAGGAATATTATTATCAAATTCAGTTGTTTTAAAGTGCTCATCCATTTGGTTAGCTCCCATCAACAAGTCATTAAAATTTTTATATCCTACGGCCAGTGCAATAGAAAGCCCAACAGCACTCCATAGAGAAAATCTACCACCTACCCAATCCCACATAGGGAATACGTTCTGGGCATCTATCCCAAAATCAGCTATTTTAACGGTATTTGTTGATACTGCAGCAAAATGTTTGGCAACATCTTCTTGCGAAGCATATTTTAAGAACCATTTTTTTATGGTTGTTGCATTACTCAACGTCTCTTGAGTTGTAAAGGTTTTGGAAACTATAACAAACAAAGTTGTTTCTGGATTTAATTCCTTTAGAATCTCATGCACATGATCCCCATCAACATTACTTACAAAATGGGTTTTTAAATGGTTTTTATAGAATTTTAATGCCTCCACAACCATTACAGGTCCTAAATCTGAACCGCCAATACCAACATTAACAACATCGGTAAATGTTTTGCCAGTATATCCTTTCTTTTTACCAGAAATTACGGCATCAGTAAAATCTTTTATTTTGTTCTTTACCTTATAAACCTGCGGGACAATATTTTCCCCATCAACTTTTACAACATCTTCCTCTTTTGCCCGTAATGCTGTATGTAAAACAGCACGGCCTTCGGTTTGGTTAATGGCCTCTCCATTAAAATATTTTTTAATAGCCTCTTTTAATCCAACTTCTTTAGCCAAATCTAGCAAAAGACCTATTGTTTTTTTAGTAATTCTATTTTTAGAATAATCCACCAAAAAGTCTTCCCATTCAATAGTAAACTCTTTTGCTCTTTTATTATCTGAGTCGAAAAGTGTTTTAAGGTGAACACCTTTTCTTTCTTGAAAATGTTCAGTAAGTTTTTCCCAAGCTAGAGTAGTGGTTGGATTTATATTTGGTAGGGACATTCTTTATTTAGTTTAGTGTTAACAATTCTTCCTCTGGTGACTCAAAGAACTCAATACAATCCAATTGATCTTTTATAGATACTATATGTTCTAAATATTCAACTTTAATAGAATCTGCAATAGGTTCAGCCTCAGGAAGCTTTTCTCGTAATGGGTCTACTTGTCTTCCATTTTTCCAAAAACGATAGCAAACATGTGGTCCGCCAGTGTTTCCTGTCATACCTACCCATCCAATTACATCTCCTTGCCTTACAAAATCTCCACGTCTTACATTTTGATTTTTCATATGAAGATATTGCGTGCTGTACGTTCCATTATGTCTTATTTTAACATATTTTCCATTACCTCCTCTTCTTGTAGATTCCGTTACAGTACCATCTGCTGTGGCCATAATGGGTGTTCCCACAGGTGCTGCATAATCAGTTCCTTTATGAGGACGCACCTTATATCCATAATAAGCAATTCTCCTTTTAAGATTATATCTAGAGGACAACCGACCATATTCAACTGGCATTCTTAAAAAAGCTCGTCTTAAATTATTAGCCTTTTCATCAAAGTAATCCGTAATATTTTTTAGAGAATCTGCTTTGTATTCAAAAGCATACAAAGGTGTGCCATTATGTTCAAAATATGCCGCTTCTATAGGTTCTGAACCTGCATAAATAGTATCATTAATATATTTTTCCTTATAGATAACCTTGAACTTATCATTCTTTTGTAACCTAGAAAAATCTATGGTCCATGCGTAAACATTTGCTAAGTTATTTGTGACATTATAGTCTATTCCTTGTTCCAAAATAGCCTCGGATAATGATGTTTTAATAGTTCCAGAGACTTCTTTAGTTACGTATTTAACCTCCTTTTTGTTTTTATATGCAACCACGCTATCCCGCATATCTATTACTGTATAATTTATGCGGTCATTTTCATAAATAAATACCTGAGCGGTTTGGGAAGTATCTTTAGATTTTAATATTGTATACGGTTTACCAACTACAATTTTACGGACATCAAAAGTATCTTTGTATTCTTCAGAAATTTTATAGATTTTAGGGTAGTCCACCTTGTTTTGCAGCATTAATTCTCCAAAGCTATCTCCGCTTTTTACAGTATCTTGCAGTACATTAAAATCATCTAAATTAAACCCATATTGCTTAACTACAACAGGTTTTTCAATTGTCTTTATTGCTATTTCTTCTTTCCTGGATTTATCTTCCTTACATGATGTCAAAAAAACCAATACTAAAAATGCGCCCCAATATTTATGCATTATTCTAACCTTTTTCTGGGTTAAAGATATGGTCTACCCATTGTTTTCCCCAATTATTTAACTCTTGTTTTGTATATAGATTTGGAAAAAAGATTACTTTTTGAAAGCTTGGGGGAAGATATTCTTTCCAATTAGTACCACCACTAGCATCTATGGGAGCATTTTCTTTGTTTAAATAACGGTAGGCCGATCCCATATGCATTAAAGGCCAATTTACATTTGCATTTACATCCAAAGCCTTTAATGCTTCAATTAAAGCCTTGTTCTTTTTATTCTCTTCTGATAGTAGTTGATACTTGTGAAAAATAGTATTGTCCTTAACCTGCTTCGCTATACGTACCAATCTTGGGGTATATCTATATTCAAATTGCTTAAGAGTTAATGTTTTTTCCCCAGTCTTTATATCTGTAGCTCCCTTTTTCCAATATATATGCTCATATAGTTCTTCTATTTCATTTGATGAATTGAACAATTTTCTTTCTGTATAATGCACTAAATACTCTAATGGAGTTGCATAAATCTCAATCATTCTATACTGTGCCGATTGAAATCCGCTAGCTGGTAAAAGTGCCATTCTGTATTGTAAAAATTGCTCTCTCTCCATTCCCTTTATCATAATACCAAAAGAGGAGATAAGTGCTTTGTAATAGCTATTTATTCTATTGACTTTTTCTATGAAAAACTCCCCATTTAGTGTTTTATCATCCACAATTTGCTTTTGCTCATGGAGAATCAACTTAAAATATAGCTCAGTAATTTGATGGTACATGATGAAAATTTCTTCATCTGGGAAATGGGTTCTGGGTACTTGAATGCTCAAAAGAGTATCTAAATGAATATAGTCCCAATAAGTAAGGTAGCGTTGGTAGAGAAGTCCGTCTAAATAGGAATTTAAATCCTGTCCAGAGTCTTTGTATTTTTCTTCAAGTTTAGATATTCTTTCGTCAATATCCTTTTTATTCTTCATCTAAAGGCTTAATCCATTATAATCTTGAATTGGTTTCTGAGCCCATTATAACCATCCAAATCTGCTTTTATAGAACCTACTGCTAGATCCGCTTTTATTCGGATAGGAATTTTGTTAAAATCATTGGAAACCCATAAGGAAAGACTTTCTTGTTCTTTAAAAACCCTGCCAGATTGTACATAAGGTCTAAATTTTAAACACTCTACCTTTCCATATTTGGTCTTTACAACTTCTTTTCCCAAATATTTAAGCTTGAACTTAAAAACTCCATCATCATCAAACAACATATTCAATTGTATTGATTCATTTTCTACCAAATCATCAAAAGTATAATTGTTCCTTAGATAATAAAAGGCAGAAATTAAATCCTGAATGTTGTCCTGAATGGTAAAATTAAACTTTTTATTGTTCTTTTTATCATTTAAGATAGCCTCATCATTAATATGATCAAAATCTATCTCTATATCTTTGGTATACCCACCTTCATTTATCTTACGAACAAACTTATGCGGTTTACCGTCCCATCTGCCAAAATAACTCTCATAAGTATCATCTACCTTAAAAAATATGCTTGCAAACCCAGACGTTTTTCCTCGTCCCACAACATGGTATACAGGAATGCTATCTAATTCCTTAGATTTTACCTGAAGTGTAGCATAGCTAGCATTTAAGAAACCATAGTGAATTCTAAATTTAAGCCATTCCCCAGCCTTAAAAGCAGGGCGATTTTTCTGCGCACTAAGCGACATTCCAAGAAGTAGGAATAGTATGATTGAAATCTTTTTCATAGCAAATACTTAGATTAAAAGTACTAAAACCTTATTAAACTAATTCTGGTTTACAATTATTTAAACAAAATTTAAGCCAAAGTATTGTATAAAAAAAGCCCAGCTATAAAACTGGGCTTTTCCTAAATAACCAACCAAACTTTAAATTATGAAAAACCAATACTTAAAGTTATAAGGGAACCACCCCTTACGTTTACACAAATATAATGTAACTTTTGACATCAAAAACTGTTTTAACGTACTTTAACTATTGCCTTAACAGTAATTTATATTTTACATTTAAAATTTAAGGATTTGTTAGGAATGATGATGTTTTAAATGCAGTTTTTCATTCCAGAACACGTCTAAAACCAATACCCTATACTAAAAAATGCTATTGAAGAATCTACCTCTGGAGACCATGAGTATATAACTTGGACAGGTCCAAAAAAAGATTCCCATCCATAACCTATGCCATAGCCAGAAAAATCTGGTGCGGTAAACCACTCACCCGTTCTAAAAAGATCATCATCCACATTGGAAAAGTTGGCGGCAAACATTAAATGATTCTCAGGGGCAAATTCAAAATCTAATTTACTATAGGCCTTTACAAAACTGTTCCCTGGTAAAGAAAGAAAGTCATACCCTAAAAAAGGAACAAAATTATTTACCATTGTACTACCATAACCTCCTAATATAAAATCCATAGAAGTCACTCTAGAGTCTCCCCATTTAAACCCACCTTCTGTTTCTACATTCAAAGACAAATTTTTAGCTACTTTAAAAGCTGCTCCCATTCTAGCTTTTCCAATAGAGAATTCTTTAAAATTATCATTAAAATCAGTAGATAAAAGGTATACATGAAAATTTCCACTGAAGTATAATCCTTTTGAAGGAAAATATTTGTCATTATATGTATCCAAGGTCAATTGTCCGTAAGTACTATAATAATGACTTTTATCAAAAATTGTTCTACTACTAGAAGATGTTAAACTTTGAGGAAGACTATTTTCTTGAAATTCATCCAAAGTTCTAGTGCTATATTTTAAAAACCTATGCTCTATGCCAACAGTAAAGGCAAATTCTTCTTGCCAAACTGTTTGTAAGTAAAATTGGTTAGTAAGATCCGTTACATCTAAATTGATATTATTAATATTATCATCAATGGGAACATTAAAATTGGACTGTATTAAATCATAATTAATTTCTTGGTCAAAACTGTTGTATTTGGAGTTTACCCCAAAGCTCCAATAGGAACCTTTATCAACATAATACTGCATATTATATCTAAGATTATCGCCAAGAATAAAGTCAAAAGAAGCAACATCGTCTTTCATTAAAAAATTTTTCTTAGTAAGGTTTATAAGTGCTGCACTTTTAAACAAATCATCATAATGTACTCCTAGTCTAATAAATGTTTTGTTTGGGTTTTCACTTAATCTCATTATTAAGTCTTCACCTGCTCCATTAGATTTTAAGTGATATCTTATAGTTTTAAAGTTTCCTGTGGCGGCCAAATTACCAATCCCTTTTTGCAATTTTTCAAAAGTTGTCTTTTCTGAAAGATCAAACCTTAGCTTCCCTTTTATATAACCCCTACTATAATTATTGTTCCCTGTTAACCTTAATCTATTAATTGTTATAGAATCTGTTGGTGTTATGGTGTTTTCCTTTTTTTCTTTTATATTTTGTTTGATAGCAATTTCCTTTAATACTTCAAACTTCTCCATAGCAGCAATTTGCCCACTTTGAATTATTTCTTCAGTTAAATCAAAATCTATAACGGAGAATTTTTCTATATCGGGCTTAATGTAAATATCGGTTTGTTTGGATTTTTCCACCATATCACTTACAGTTCTATAATTATTTATTTGTAGTAAAACCTCTGTTGCAGACGATAATGCTTCTCTATTAGAAAGTCCGTGTTGTACATCAACTCCTATGATGTAATTGGCCCCTAAATCTTTTAGTTCTTTTATTGGATAATTATTTGTTACTCCTCCATCAATCAATATTTGCCCATTAATTTCTGAAGGCTCAAATAGTGAAGGAAATGTACCGCTTGCCATAATGGCCTCTGGCAAATATCCCTTGTCCAACATTACCTGTTCACCTGTTTCTACATTAGTTGCTATACAAAAGAAGGGAATTGGCAGTTCCTTAAAATTGCTTATATCCTTTACATGATACAATGCTTTCACCAATTCATTATAAATATTTTGTCCCCCAGATATAGCCTCTGGAAATGAAATTTTAAAATTATTGAAGGGTAGTGTTAACGCATATCTTTCCGCATCTTCCTTTTCATAAAATGTTTTGGCGTCTCTTGGTAAATCATCCTGAATAAGTTTGGAGAAATCTACATTTGTAAAAAGCGAGTCCAGCTCATTAGCAGAATATCCTGAGGCGTACAGCGCCCCAATAATTGCTCCCATGCTTGTACCTCCTATATAATCTATCTTAACACCTGCATCTTCCATAATTTTTAAGGCTCCAATATGTGCAAGCCCTTTTGCGCCACCACCGCTCAACACAAGGCCCACCTTAATGTTCTCATCTTTAACATCTTGGCTCCATAATATAGTTGAAAACAAAAATGTAAAAAGTAGTAGTATGCTTTTCATATAATTAAGATACATTTTTAGTGAAAGGTTGCATATACTTTCATTGCTTTTGTCATTCCTATTACTTCTGCCAAATTTTCAACAGATGCCTCTTTAACTCTTTTGACCGACTTAAATTTTTTCAGCAATTGCTCTGCTGTTTTTCCTCCAATTCCATCAATATTTTCCAATTCAGAATTTATAGCGGCTTTGCTTCTTTTATTTCTATGAAAGGTTATTCCAAAACGGTGAGCTTCATTTCTTAAATGTTGAATTATTTTTAGGCTTTCAGATTTTTTATCCAAATAAAGTGGTATGGAGTCCCCTGGGAAATAAATTTCTTCCAGTCTCTTTGCAATTCCTACAATGGCTATTTTTCCTCTTAGACCTAAAACATCCAAGCTTTTTAAGGCCGATGACAATTGTCCTTTTCCGCCATCTATGACAATGAGTTGGGGTAACGATTGATCTTCTTCCAATAATCTTTTATAGCGCCTAAAGACCACTTCCTCCATGGATGCAAAATCATCTGGCCCTTCTACTGTTTTTATATTATAATGCCTGTATTCCTTTTTTGACGGCTTCCCATTTTTAAAAACAACACATGCAGCCACCGGGTATGTTCCTTGTATGTTAGAATTATCAAAACACTCAATATGCCTAGGCTCTTCAGAAAGTCTTATATCCTTCTTCATTTGCGCCATTATTCTATTTGTGTGTTTATCTGGATCGGTAATTTTAATTTGTTTAAACCTTTCTAACCTATAAAATTTTGCATTTCTCTCTGATAGGTCTAAAATCTTCTTTTTATCCCCTAGTTTGGGAACTGTAATTTTCAAATGAGGTTCCAAAACAACTCTAAATGGTAAATAAAGTTCATTTGATTGTGAATTAAACCGTTGCCGAATATCTATTATCCCTAGTTGAAGTAATTCTTCATCTGTTTCATTTAACTTTTTCTTTATTTCAGCCGTATGTGACCTAATTACTGAACCATGGGAAAGTTGTAAAAAATTAATGTATGCATGACTTTCATCAGAAATAATAGAAAAAACATCCACATTGTTAATTTTCGGATTGACAATTGTAGATTTTGACTGGTAATTTTCCAAGACCTCCACCTTTTCTTTTATTCGCTGGGCATCTTCAAATCTCATCTCATTAGCCAGTGACTCCATTTGTTTTTTAAAATAAGTTAGGGAAGATTTAAAATTACCCTTAACAATCTGTCTTATATCATCTATCTGTTTATGATAGTCTTCCTCTTTCTGCAAACCTTCGCAACCACCTAGACAGTTTCCCAGATGATACTCCAAACATACTTTGTATTTCTTTGCTTGGATTTTCTCTCTTGACAAATCATAATTGCATGTTCTTAATGGATATACACTTTTTATAAGGTCTAAAAGTGTTTTAACAGTATGCATACTAGTATAAGGGCCATAATATTCGGAACCATCTTTAATAAGCCTTCTTGTGGGAAATATTCTTGGAAAACGTTCATTCTTAATGCAAATCCATGGATAGGATTTATCATCCTTAAGCATTACATTATATCTGGGCTGGTATTTTTTAATTAAGTTATTCTCCAATAAAAGAGCGTCTGACTCTGTAGGTACAACAATGTGTTTTATGGTTACTATTCTCTTTACTAATACCCTAGTCTTACCATACTCATGTTTTTTATTAAAATAAGAGGATACTCTCTTTTTTAAATTTTTGGCTTTCCCTACATAAAGAATTACATGTTCTTTGTCATAAAATTGATATACCCCAGGGCCGCTGGGTAAACTAACAAGTTGTACTTTAATGGGAATATCTGTCATGTAACTTTAGGAAGAATATTTTTATATTAATACCTGACAGTTAAATTACTTTGTTTTTATGAAAATGCATAGACATATATTTAATTTTAACTTCAACAAAAAAGGTTTTCAAATTTAAAATTAAGTGGTTTTTAAATGTGATATTCTCAAAATGATTAGTCTTATTTTTAAAATCCTAAAAAAAATTGAATAAATGTGTTATAATTTCTTTTCAAATCTTTGATTTTTGTTAAAAAAAGTAAAAATTTAAAAGGATAAAAATTAATATTTTTTTGATAATTAAAAGGAGTTAATTTACATATAATCAACGTTATAGTCGTGTTTATCTAAAAAATAATTTAAGTGCCATAAATTTTCTTAACGTTAAATTTTTTGTAAAAAAGTGTATTTCGTCGAGAAAAGGGTGCTTTTCGTGGAATTTGTAATGATATTTTAGTTATATTTATTTCATCAAAATTGAATGTCAGATGGAAAATTATGTTATCGTTTTGGGAATGTACCTGATTTTGATGCTTTTCTTTAAAATATACGTTGCCGTATCGGTTAAAGAATAGTTTATATATCAGTTCCCCATATTATCTAGTTTAGTCAATACCAATGCTCAAAAAAGACTTGCGATTAAACTATATTCAGCAAAGAAGAAAAATATCTTCAGAAAATTTACGAGATTTAAGTATTAAAATTGCCAACAACCTCTTAGAACTTCCTATTTGGTTTTATGGTAATTATCATATTTTTTTACCTATCCCAGAAAAAAATGAAATTGACACCAGCTTCATTTTATCTATTCTCCATGGTAAGGATAAAAATGTAATTCTACCTAAAATTAATTTCCAAAATACCCTAACAAATATACTGTTAACAGATAGTACCATTATTCGAAAAAATAGTTGGGGGGTGCCCGAACCGGAAAATGGAATTGAAATTCCGTCAGAAAAAATAGATGTCGTTTTTGTTCCCTTGCTTGCCTACGATAAATTTGGAAATAGGGTCGGTTATGGAAAAGGGTTTTATGATACTTTTCTAAAAGAATGTATACCCAACGTAATAAAAATAGGGTTATCTCTCTTTAAGCCAGAAGACAAAATTTCTGATATTAATGAGTATGATTTTCCTTTGGATTATTGCGTGACTCCCGACAAAATCTATAAATTCTGATTTTCTTCTTCTTTCTTTCCAAAAGCTTTTTTGTTGAATACTATCAAAATACCCACACCTGTGCTAATTGCTGTATCCGCAATATTGAAAACAGGTTCAAAAAAGCGAAAATTGTTCCCTCCAAAATAAGGGACCCACTCTGGCCATGTAGTGTCAATCATTGGAAAATATAGCATATCTACAACCTTACCATAGAAAACGCTTCCATAAGGTTCATTAGAAAACAAGGTGGCTACTTGATTGTAACTGTCGTTAAATAGCACTCCATAAAAAACCGAGTCCAGAATATTACCTAAAGCCCCTGCAAAAATAAGTGACAAAGCCAATATTAACGTTCTAGATGCTTTTTTATTAATAATGTCATACAACCAATAACCAATCCCTGCAATGGCAAAAAGTCTAAAAATCGTTAGCACTAGTTTTCCAACGGAGTCGGAAATAGGCAACAAATCACTTAGTTTTGTGCCCCACGCTGCACCTTCATTTTCTATAAAAAGTATTTTGAACCAACTAAAAACGGTGACTGATTCACCCAGTTGAAAGTGTGTTTTTATATATATTTTGCTTACTTGGTCAATTATTAAAATTGCCGCAATCAGCAACAAAGACTTTTTTAAATTCATTCTTAAAATATCGATTGCGCAAAAATAAGGATATTATTCGGTTTTGCTTAAGTAGATGTTTCCTGTTACAGAACTCACCTTATAATGGTTGTCTCCTTCTTGGTTTATCTTCTTAAATACTTTTCCATACTTTGTAGTGGCATCAACCTCGCCTTTTGGATTTTTTATATTTATATCCCCGCTCTGCGTAGCGACAAATACTTCTTCTCCTACTTTGTCTAAAGTACATTTTCCATCTCCTAGTGTAACAGACAAACTTCTATAATTTCCACTAATTTCCACATTACAACTAGAGCCAAATATTTGGACTTTCATGTTTTTTGGGACTTTAATGTTCAAAGCTATGGATATTACTTTGTGGGCACTTAGCTTGTCATTTGGATTGATGAAACTTGGTTGAAACTCTGTGTTCACTTTAACTGTTTGTCCATCTTCAATAACATCTAACAATAAATCTTTTTGATATTCCCCATCAATAATGGCTTCTACCATTAGTTCGTCTAACTCACTAGTTTCCATATTCAATTGAAAACACTTAGTAACATCAATCTGAATAAAATTTGTCTCAGGATTAATTATAGACCTCTTTACAATTTTCTGAGACTCAACATAATTAATAGCCAACAAACAACAAATAAAAATTCCTGTTCTCTTAACCATAGACATAAAAAAACGCCCCTAAAGGCGTTTTGATTATTTTATTGCATATTTTTTGCCTCTATGCTTAGTGTAGCATGTGGCACTAGCTTTAATCGCTCTTTGTTAATGAGCTTACCAGTAACTCTACATATTCCATACGTCTTATTTTCAATACGTAACAAGGCATTCTTTAAATCTCTAATGAATTTTTCTTGTCTTATCGCAAGTTGAGTATTAGCTTCCTTGCTCATGGTCTCCGAACCTTCTTCAAAAGCTTTAAAGGTAGGAGAGGTATCATCTGTACCATTGTTGCCATCATTCATATAGGCGCTTTTAAGCAACTCTAAATGACTATTCGCTTTTTTTATTTTCTCTTCTATTAGAACTTTAAATTCTTCTAAATCTTTATCAGAATATCTTATTTTTAAATCTTGTGCCATAGTTTTAATGTTTTTGGATAAACAATTTAGTATTTACTTCATCAAAGGCAATTTCTATGCCTTTTTCCAATTTTTCTTCAAAATTTAATTCAGCTGTCAATGTTTCAGCTTTTATATAATTTATATTGCTTTGGATGGCTCTTTCTACTAAACCATCTTTCATTATTTTAACATCTATCTTATCAGTAACTTCTAAGCCAGAATCTTTTCTAAGATTTTGAATTCTGTTTACAAGTTCTCTGGCGATTCCTTCTTCCCTTAACTCATTATTTATAGTAATGTCCAAGGCAACTGTTAAAGGGCCTGAACTAGCAACTAACCAACCTTCTATATCTTGAGAAGAAATCTCTACATCATCTAACTGTAAATTAATGGTTTTATTTTCAATATTTAATGATATTTCGCCTTCCTGTTCAATTTTTTGGATATCTTCTTGGTTAAATCCTGCAACTGCTTGCGCAATTTGCTTCATATCTTTACCAAATTTTGGTCCCAAAGTCTTGAAATTAGGCTTTATCTGCTTAACCAAGATTCCTGAAGCATCATCCAATAAATCTATCTCTTTTACATTCACTTCCGATTTTATCAAATCTGCAACTGCTTCAATTTCCAATCTTTGCTTTTGGTCTAAAATAGGAATCATTATTTTTTGTAAAGGCTGACGCACTTTTATTTTTTCCTTCTGACGAATGGATAATACCAAAGAAGATATAATCTGTGCTTTCTGCATTTTACCCTCTAGTTCTTGATTCACATACGAATTATCATATTCTGGAAAGTTTGCTAAATGCACACTTTCAAAAGTCTCTTTTTGAGTAGTATTGGTTAAATCCCTATAAAGCCTATCCATAAAAAATGGTGCAACAGGAGCCGATAACTTAGCTACTGTTTCCAAACAAGTATATAGAGTTTGATAGGCAGATATTTTATCTTTTTCATAATCTCCTTTCCAAAAACGTCTTCTACATAACCTAACATACCAGTTGCTCAAATTTTCTTGAACATAATCCGATATCATTCTTGTGGCTCTAGTAGGCTCGTAATCTGCATAGGCCTCATCAACTTTCTTAATAAGCGTATGTAGTTCACTTAAAATCCATTGATCTATCTCCGGTCGTTCATTTAAAGGAATGTCCGCTTCCTCATATTTAAATTCATCAATATTTGCATACAATCCAAAGAATGAATAAGTATTATAAAGTGTGCCGAAGAATTTACGTTTTACCTCAACAATCCCATCAACATCAAATTTTAAATTGTCCCAAGGGTTTGCATTGGAAATCATATACCAACGCGTTGCATCTGCCCCATGCTTATCCATAGTTTCAAAAGGATCTGCAGCATTTCCTAAACGTTTGGACATTTTTTTGCCTTCCTTATCTAGCACCAAGCCATTGGACACTACATTTTTATAGGCAACTGAATCAAAGACCATAGTGGCAATGGCATGAAGCGTATAAAACCAACCTCTGGTCTGATCCACTCCTTCTGCAATAAAGTTGGCCGGAAAAGTTTCTCCTTTATCAATAAAATCTGAGTTCTCAAAAGGATAGTGCCATTGTGCATAGGGCATGGAACCACTATCGAACCAAACATCTATTAAATCGCTTTCCCGTTTCATGGGTTTTCCAGATGGAGAAACCAAAGTAATTTGATCAACAATATTTTTATGTAAGTCTATTTTATCATAGTTCTCATCACTCATATCGCCCACAACAAAATCAGCAAAAATATCTTCTTTAAGAACTCCTACGTCCAAAGCTTTTTTCATTTCTTGTTTAAGCTCGGTAACAGAGCCAATGATAATTTCCTCCTTACCATCTTCCGTTCTCCAAATAGGTAATGGAATTCCCCAGTAACGAGAACGAGAAAGGTTCCAATCATTGGCATTGGACAACCAATTACCAAAACGGCCTTCTCCTGTGGCCTTAGGTTTCCAATTGATGGTCTGGTTTAAATCAAACATTCTATCCTTAACATCTGTAATCTTAATAAACCAAGAATCCAGGGGATAATACAGAATAGGCTTATCCGTACGCCAACAGTTAGGGTAACTGTGTACATACTTTTCTACCTTAAATGCTTTATTCTCTTCTTTTAGTTTGATGGCAATCTCAACATCTATGGACCTTTCCGGTGCTTCGCCTTCATCGTAATATTCATTCTTTACATATTTGCCCCCAAACACCTGTAATTCTGGTCTAAATTTTCCTTGCAAATCTACCAAAGGAACTGGGTTGCCATTCTCATCCAAAATTAGCATGGGCGGTACCTCTGGTGTTGCTTGTTTTGCAACCAAGGCATCATCTGCTCCAAAAGTTGGGGCTGTATGCACTATTCCAGTACCATCCTCGGTAGTCACAAAATCCCCTGCTATGACCCTAAAGGCATTTTCAGGATTTTGATATGGTAATGTATATGGTAATAATTGCTCGTATTTGATTCCAACCAAATCTTTGCCCAAAGTAGTTCTACCAACAATAAAAGGAATTTTCTTATCTTCTTTTTTATACCCCTTTAACTCTTCTTTGCTTTCAACTTCTACATATTTTCCTGCAAATTGTTTCCCCACTAAGGCCTTGGCAAGAATTACGCTTATTGGTTCAAAAGTGTATTGATTGTAAGATTCAACCAAAACATACTCAATCTTAGGACCAACTGTCAATGCAGTATTGCTTGGCAAAGTCCATGGAGTGGTCGTCCAAGCAAGAAAATAAATGTCGCCATCAATCTTATCAAATATTGATGGTAAGGTTTCCCTTTTGGCCTTAAACTGAGCTGTAACAGTAGTATCCGTTACATCTTGGTAGGTTCCAGGTTGATTTAGCTCATGTGAGCTCAACCCAGTACCCGCTTTGGGAGAATAGGGCTGAATGGTATATCCCTTATAAATTAACCCTTTATCATATATCTGCTTAAGCAACCACCAAACAGATTCCATATATTTTGACTTGTAGGTAATATAAGGGTCATCCATATCTACCCAATACCCCACCTTTTCTGTCATGGAATTCCAAACATCCGTATAGCGCATTACAGCTTTTTTACAAGCTGCATTGTATTCTTCTACAGATATTTTGGTGCCAATATCTTCTTTTGTTATTCCTAGTTCTTTCTCAACCCCCAACTCTATAGGAAGTCCATGTGTATCCCAGCCCGCTTTTCTTTTTACTTGAAAGCCTTTCATGGTCTTATACCTAGGAAAAATGTCCTTTATGGTACGAGCCATTACATGATGAATTCCAGGCATACCATTTGCGGATGGCGGACCTTCATAAAAAACGTACGCCTCTTTGCCTTCTCTGCTAGAAATGCTTTTTTCAAAAATGTGGTGGTCTTTCCAATAGCCTAGAGTTTCCTCGGCTACTTTTGGTAAATCCAACCCTTTATATTCTGCAAACTTCATATAGTCCTTCCTTATTCCAAATAAGGGTGCAAAATTATAAATTTAGATTGAATTATCGGTTGAATAACATGATGAAATCTTCATTACTAAATGTTTACAAAAAACAGAAATATTTATGTGTCGTCTAAATTTCCATTAACTTCGTATCTACATTAACTATAATTTTTAACACTAAACATTAAACAAAATGAAAAAAGTAATTTTAGGTTCAGTTTTAATGATAGCTCTAGGGTTTTCATTTCAATCTTGTAACAACTGTACAGACAAAACCAAAGATGCCGTTGAAGAAACGGGTGAAGCTTTGGAAGAGGCTGGGGATGATCTCCAAGAAGCAGGTGAAGACGTAATGGATGCTGCAGGTGAGGCGGTAGATGCTGCTGGGAACACCATAGACGATGCTGTTGACGCAACAAAAGAAGCTGCAAATGACGCTGTGGACGCAGCTGGTGATGCAGTGGACGCAACAAAAGAAGCTGCAGGTGATGCGGTAGATGCTGCCAAGGAAGTTGGAAAAGATGTAAAAGAAGCAGGTGAAAAAGCTATCGACAAAGCCAAAGAAACGGCTAAAGAGGTAAAAGATGTTGTAAAGGACAACAACTAGTTTTATTCACTATTTTGATATAAAAAGCCCAGTCATATGACTGGGCTTTTTGCTTTTTAAAAGGTATATCCCAATCCCATAATCAGATTAATTCCCGGGGCAACTATTCCAGATGAGTAGGAACGGTATCTTTTATCCGTAATATTTTCAACTCCCAAAGACACTTTTAATGAATTTGAAATATTGTATTGGGAACGAAAATTTATAGTGTGCCAAGAAGGTGAATATGGGTTGCCATCTGTGTTCAAAGCATAAATATAGTCCTTGCTTTGCTCCGATGGCGCCAAATCTTCATTTGTGATTTCCCCATTATAGTTAATAAACATATCTGCTTGTAATTTTTGATTTTTCCAAACTACATGAAAATCTCCAAAAGCTGGTGCCACATGTCGTCCGGGAGAATCCGTTCCATCTTCTTCCTCTTCAATTCCTTTAGTAATTGTTAGGTTGGATGTAACTGATAAATTCTCAGTTAGGAAAGCTTCCAAACCAAGCTCAAAACCATAAACATACGCTTTTGCTGCATTCTGTATTGCTTGTACATTGCTTAGTTCCCCATTATAATCTATTTGGGGCTCTCCATTGAATTGATAATCTCTACGCACCAAAGCATCCACCATATATGTGTAAAATGTTGTTCCTTTTAAAACCACCTTATCATTGAAATTTTTTTGTATCCCCAACTCGGTATTGTAAACATACTCCGGCTCCAAATTGGGATTAGGCACTACAACAGAACCGGGTTCAGAATCAAACACTTTTCCCACATCATCAATATTTGGTGCTCTAAAACCTGTAGAGCCATTCCAAGTAAATTGTAAGTTAGCTTTAGGAAACCAGCTTAATCCTATACTCCCAGTTAGTGCGCCAGTACTTAAATCAGCATTATCAAACGGGAAAGGGAAAAAAGTTTTGTCAAAAACGGCATCTATCCAAACATGACTGTATCGTAAACCCGACAAAAATGTAAGGTTGGGTTTTGCTTTATATTCTCCATTTATGTAGCCTGCCATGGTCTGCCAAGTAGCGCCATCAGGATATCTGGAAGCCCCATTAGAAATAAGGTTTGTTTCTATGTTTTTTTGACTTCCATCAGAATGCACCTTGTTAAATACATATTCCCCTCCATAATATAATCTAAGGTTGCCGATTCTTTTGTTTTCAAAATCCACGTTCATTGATATGGCATCCACTTGCTCCTTGGTAGAAAATAAAATGGGGTTCCCAAAACCACGATTATTTCTACTTTCTTCAAAATTTTGATAGGCAGTTGTTATTTTTAATCCGTCATAAAACTTTCCTTTTCCCTTTTGAGATATTTGAAAATTTCCCATAAACCACTTTTGTGGACCATAATACCATTCCCCTGAACGAAGTCCCAGGCCATCACTAGAAGGGCGAATTAATCTATCATATCTAGAATAATCTGAGGTTTCAGAATAATATAGTCCCATATTATAATTCCAACTGCGGTTGGGGCTATATACAACTTTTTGCATTAGGTTCATTTGATTGTAACCAGTTGTAACTTGCTTTTTAGGGTTGTTATTGGTTTCTAAAACATCTTGTCCATTCTGCTTAGAAACATATCTGTTTCGCAAATAAGAATCTGGGCCACTACTTCCCATTGTTAAATCCCCAAAATCATTATAAGTCACACTAGTCAAAAATGCCCATTTTTTCTTGCCAATTGCAAAATCTATATGTGCTGTACTCTCATTGTTCGCCGAAGCATATCTATATTTAGAGTTTCCAGAAAAAGATAAACTATCATTATTAGAAAATTGTGGGTCTTTTGTATAAAAGTTCATAACTCCGCCAATGGCATCACTACCGTAAATTACAGAGCCAGGTCCAAAAATCACTTCTGTATTTTTAATGGTAAAAGGGTCTATAGATATAATATTTTGAATGTTTCCTCCCCTAAAAATGGCATTGTTCATGCGAACCCCATCCACAATTAATAACAATCTATTGGTAGCAAATCCCCTAATCATAGGGCTGCCACCTCCTAATTGACTTTTTTGTACAAATACTTTTCCGCTGTTCTGCAATAAATCAGCCGAAGTCTGTGGGTTAGTAAACTCAATTGTTCTTGCGTTAACAGAAGTTATTTTTTGGGGAATGTGCTTTTTTTGTTGCTCCCATTTAGAAATGGACATAACCACCTCGTCTAATTGTTCGGCCTTTAAATTAAGGTGTATTTTACCTCCTCGCTGTAGTAAATTGGCTTTTGTTGTTCGTCTATTTTCATAGCTTATATGGGCAAGGACAATCCGCTCGTTTGTATTAAAAATGGAAAGGTCGCATTTGCCGTCAAAATCTGAAATCGCCGTTTTGGATTTATCTAAATTAAAAGCAGCGACATTGGGAATTGGTTGTTTAGTTTCAGCATCTAAAATGGTTACTTCCTGAGCCAAAGTCAGTTGAAATAATAACAAAATTATGAAGAAACTTAACTTGCGCATGCTAACTGAAAACTTTGTTCAAAATAGCCAGGGACTTGGGCTTTCTAAATCCCTGCAAATGTAATTCAAAATAAAGAATGAGTGATTGTAACAGCTCTTGCCTATTGGTTTTCATCATTTTGATTGTATGTATAGCATCAAAATTTATGCCTAAAAACCTTTTGAAATATTCCAGATTTTCACCTTGCAGAATAGGGTTCAATGAAATGGAGTGCGTAAACTCTCCTTCCTGTAGGTCAAAATAAGGCGCATCACTGTTCAATGTATCGGGGCTGAATCCCAAATACCTCGTTAAAGTCAATAAAAAAAAGATGTGAAAATTGGAGATTTCATCATGGGTGTCCAGCCACTGGAAAGAGGCTTCCAAAAAATGAAAAAGCCCTTGGTTTTGCTCCTCCTCATGAATGCTACTTCCCAACATTTCAGACAAAAACATGGTCATTGCATTTTTAGAAATATCCGTATGCAAACTTTTATAGTGGTAATTTACTTTTGCCTCTCTAATACTTTCCAAAGTCCCTTTGTCCCTATGTATGGCTACTAGTTCTAATTGTGTCAATGGTTGAAAATAAGCCGTTTTTAACCTTCCTTTTTTGGATGACATAATCCCCTTGAGCATATAGGATTTTAACCCATTAGATTCTGTAAATGCCTTTACAATTAAACTGGTGTCTCCATACTTTAAAGAAGATAGAACAATGGCCTTGGTGGTTACTTGCATATTTATTGTTGGATATTCAAAGATAAAAGTATCCTAATGAACTTGTGCTAAAACAAAAAGGCTTTCCAACAAACTTGGAAAGCCTTTTAAATAATTTATTAAGCGGTTTAAATTACTCCCTGCGCTAACATAGCGTCCGCAACTTTCACAAAACCAGCAATATTAGCTCCTTTTACGTAATTACAATACCCATCTTCATCCTTTCCATATTGAATACAAGAATCATGAATATCATTCATAATATCTTTTAAACGACCATCTACTTCTTCTCTAGTCCAACTAATTCGCAATGAATTCTGAGACATTTCAAGACCTGAAGTTGCTACCCCACCAGCATTGGATGCTTTTCCAGGAGCAAATAATATTTTGGCTTCATGGAACTCATGGATTGCTTCTGGTGTGGAAGGCATATTGGCACCTTCTGCCACGCAAACGCACCCATTTTTTATCAATGCTTTTGCATCATCCCCATTCAATTCATTTTGCGTAGCACATGGCAATGCAATATCACATGATACTTCCCAAGGGGTTTTTCCTTTATGAAAAGTAGCAGATTTATATTTGTCTGCATATTCAGAAATACGGCCTCTCTTATTGTTTTTTAAGTTCATTACAAACTCTAATTTCTCTTCGTCAATTCCATCTTTATCATATATATATCCCTGAGAATCAGATAGCGTCAACACTTTAGCACCCAATTGAATTGCCTTTTGGGCCGCATATTGCGCTACATTTCCTGAGCCAGAAATCACAACATTTTTATCCAAAAAATCTTTACCTTGAGTCTGTAGCATACTATGAGCAAAGTATACCGTGCCATAACCTGTTGCTTCTGGACGAATTAACGACCCGCCCCAAGAACGACCTTTACCCGTTAAAACACCTGTGAACTCGTTCCTAATTTTTTTATACATGCCAAACAAGAAACCAATCTCTCTTGCTCCCACACCTATATCCCCAGCGGGAACATCTGTATTAGGACCAATATGGCGGTTTAATTCTAACATAAAAGCATGGCAAAAACGCATTACCTCATCATCTGACTTTCCTTTTGGATCAAAATCCGAGCCTCCTTTACCACCTCCCATAGGAAGTGTTGTAAGGCTATTTTTAAAAACCTGCTCAAAAGCCAAGAATTTTAAAACACTGGCATTTACTGTAGGATGAAAACGCAATCCCCCTTTATAAGGTCCAATAGCAGAATTCATTTGTATTCTATACCCACGGTTTACATGTATTTCCCCTTTATCATCTACCCATGCTACTCTAAAAGAAATCAACCGCTCTGGTTCTACCATTCTAAGAAGAATGTTCTTACCATAATAGATATCGTGCTGCACTATGTAAGGAATAACTGTTTCGGCTACTTCTTGTACCGCTTGTATAAATTCGGGTTCATGACCATTACGGGCCTTCACCTCATCCATAAACCCTTTAATTTTTTCTTCCATAAAAGACTTTATTTAGTGTATGATTTTGTTAAATTGATAACACAACGGCAAAATTATGTTAATAATATAATTTGATGCTTGTTTTTTATCTTTTTTTTGAACTATTCTAAAAATTATTTTTCTAATAGATAGATTTCATATCGTGCTCTTTTTATTTATCTCATTTACAACACTACCTTTGTTAAAAATACCCCAAATTTATGTACAAAACATCACTGCTTTTAGTTTTATTACTACTAGTTTTTGGTTGTAAAAATGAAAATCAGCTAACGTTTGAGTCTTTAAATCTTTCCAATGATTCTTGTAAAGATTGTCCAAAAGTTATAATTGATATTCCCAAGGCATTAGATAACTCCAAAATAGCTCAAACAGTAAACACATCCATAAGAGAAGAGTTGATTTCTTTATTGACTTTTGATGAGGAAATAGATATTACCACAATTAAGGAAGCCCTTGCATCTTTTAACAATGGATATTTAGACATAAAGAAGATATTTCATGATGAAAGCGAAAATTGGGAAGCAGAAATAACCGGCGAAATAACTTATGAAGACAAAAATTTGCTCTCCATACAACTCAATTCTTTCATGTTCACCGGCGGTGCACATGGGTATAACTCCAATAGATATTTAACTTTTGACAAGAAAAAAGGAACTGAATTGGAGAATTGGGAGCTTTTTAGGGATAGTGAACATTTTATGAAATTTGCTGAAACCAAATTTCGAATCCAAGAAAACATACCACAAGACGGAGCTATTAACAATACAGGTTTTATGTTTGAGGATGATGCATTTCATCTACCAGAAAATATGGGTTTTACTAAAGAAGGTCTTGTTCTACTTTACAACCAATACGAAGTAGCATCCTATGCGGATGGTCCCATTGTTCTAATTATTCCTTTCAACGAGGTGAAAAATTACCTTTCTTTTAAAATTAAGTCTTAATTAGCAGTTGCTCGTCTCAATGCTAAAAGAGAGCCTAAATGTAAACCTTCATGAAAGGCATTAAAAGCTATGGCATCTTCCACGCTTGTTAAAGTAATATTGGGCGATGTGGTGTACTCTGCAAACTCTTTAAAAAGACCTTTTTCATAATCTTTCTTGGTCTGCTCTGGAAGTGAAAATAGTAGTGTTTCCATTTTCTTTATTTCTTCGTCTGTTGCCTTACCATCTGGAGCTGTTCCTTTTCTAAACTTGTCCACAAAAACGTCATCAATATTCATTGGAAGACCACTCATTTTATAAACCAACAACTGTTCCGTAACAACAACATGGGCAATATTCCACCACATATTGTTATTAAAGCCTTCTGGGATCTTCAACAACTGCTCTTTATGTGTTCCTGTTAGGAACCTATGAAGTATAATCCGATTCTTTTCTGTGATATCAAATAGTTTTTCCATGTTCTTTGTTTAAAGGCTGATAAAAATAGTACAATTGGCACTAAATGGGTTACTTTGTATCTATCAACTTTTACACTTTATGAAAAAAATATACTACCTAAAAACCTGTTCTACCTGTCAAAGAATTTTAAAAGAATTGGCTCCAGTAGATGATTTTAAGTTACAGAACATTAAGACAGACCCTATTACACTAACGCAATTGGAAGAAATGAAAGCTTTGGCGGGTAGTTATGAATCTCTTTTTAGTAGAAAGGCGATGCTTTTTAGGCAACGAGGATTGCATGAAAAAAAGCTTACCGAAACCGATTATAAAAACCTTATTCTAGAACAATATACTTTTTTAAAACGCCCCGTAATTTTGGTCAACGAACAAATATTTATTGGGAATAGTAAAAATGTAGTTGCTGCCGCAAAAGAAGTCATCCACTCTTGAATAAAAGAACCCTAGCCATATTAGCCGCCATTGGGGCAACAACCATTTATGGGCTTAACCATTCTATTGCAAAAGGGGTTATGCCTACCTATATAAAACCTTTTGGCTTTATTATGCTTCGGGTTACGGGAGCGGCCATTTTATTTTGGATTGTTTCCATTTTTGGTCCAAAAGAGAAAATAGAGAAAAAAGATTGGGGGCGCTTAGTTATATGTGCGGTTTTTGGAATGGTTATAAATATGCTGTCCTTTTTTAAAGGCTTGGAGCTTTCTACCCCGATTAACAGTTCTGTTTTGGTCACCATCACACCTATTATTGTGGTTATCCTATCCGCTTTTCTTATCAAAGAAAAAATTACAGGATACAAGGCATCGGGTATTATAATTGGTTTTATTGGGGCTCTGGCGTTGATACTTTTTGGAAGCGAGATAAGGCAAGATGCACCAAACATTCCTTTGGGAAACACTTTGTTTATTATAAACTCCATCTGTTATGGAACCTACTTGATACTAGCAAAAAAACTAATTGAGAAGTATCATCCTTTTACTTTTATGAAATGGCTTTTTACCATCGCCGTAGTCATTAATTTTCCTATTACTTTTTCAGAGGTTTCCCAAATTCAATGGACGGAACTTCCATTAAAAGCTATTGGTTCTATTGCATACGTTATAATATGCACTACATTTTTAACATACTTGTTTAACATATTTGCACTAACTCAATTAAAAGCATCTACAGTAGGTTCTTTTTCCTATTTGCAACCCGTTATTGGTATTGTATTTGCCTTAATAATGGGAATGGACCATCTCACTATTGTAAAAGTTGTAGCTGCTTCTTTAGTGCTGATAGGGGTTTACTTGGCAAGCAAAAGACCTAAACCAAGTCCTTAGGTTGCTTGGCAAATTTTCTGGTATCTTCTTTTGTAAGCCATTTAAAACCTTCCGCTTTTTCTATCTGATTAAAAATATTTAGAATAGCATCTGGTAGCATCATCAAGGCTCTACTTTTCATATCTATCCATGCACCCATCATTTCGCAATGCGCAACATTTCGCCCTTTAACATCATAAAAATTATGATGAAATTCAAAGAATTTTCCATCCTCACTCATTCCCATCAATTCCAAAGAAACTCTAACAGGTTTCCCAGGAAAGACTTCCTTAAAATAATAGATGTGTTCATAAAAAACGACTGGCCCAATACCATATTCAAGAAATTCTTTATGCCCAAAACCAATTTCAGTAAGAAACGACATTCTAGTATGGCTCATAAAATTGATGTAGGCAGAATTGGCCAAATGCCTATTTGCATCAACATCGTTCCAACGGATTTCAAACTCTTTTAAATACATAAATCAAAAATATTTAATTGTTATGCGTGCATAATATATTCAAAAATAGCATAGTTTTGAAGAAGAAACAGTATCAACAGATTAAATTTTGATGATTATCACTAAATTTAAGTCCACCTAATTTTCAAGCAAATGAGCAATAAAGCAGCATTTATTAAAGACCTTTCCTTACCAGCCATAGCGGCACCTATGTTTTTACTGTCCAACCCAAAAATGGTTACAGAATGTTGTAAAAATGGTATTGTAGGAACTTTCCCAGCCCTTAACCAAAGAACCAGCGAGGGTTTTGAAGAATGGCTTGTTGAAATAAAAACAGAACTTAAAAAATTTGAAGAGGAAACAGGGAAAAAAGCTGCTCCTTTTGGTGTAAATCTTATTGTACACCCAACCAATCCTAGATTGGAAGCCGATGTAAAATTATGTATGAAACATAAAGTACCATTGGTTATAACTTCTTTAGGGGCGGTGGCCATGGTGGTAGATGCCATACACAGTTATGGTGGTTTGGTTTTTCATGATATTGTTAAAAAAAGACATGCTGAAAAGGCATCTGAAGCTGGAGTAGACGGATTAATTCTTGTGGCTGCTGGTGCAGGAGGTCATGCAGGTACCATAAACCCTATGACCTTAGTTGCAGAAATTAAAAAAATCTTTAAAAAAACTATTATACTTTCCGGTTGTATTAGTACTGGTAGAGATATCGCATCTGCCAAACAAATGGGAGCAGATTTGGCCTATATGGGCACCCGTTTTATCAACACAAAAGAAAGCAAGGCTCCAGAAGAATATCGTAAAATGATTATTGAAGCTGGTGCAAGTGATGTAGTCTACACTGCAGCCATTTCTGGAGTACATGCCAATTTCTTGGGTGCTAGTTTAAGTGCTGCTGGTCTTACGCCCGAAGACCTAAAAAAAGATACGAAAATAGATTTTGGAAAGGAATTGGACACAGAAGCTAAAGCATGGAAAACAATATGGTCTGCTGGCCAAGGCGTGGCAACTATTGATAATGTTTTGAGTGTATCAGAACTTGTGGCTCAGTTAAAATCGGAATACAAATCGGCTATAGAAGAACAGGCAAAATTATTGGAAGATTTATCATAAAACCCAAAAATGCCACTTATATCATCAACCTATAATCCTCCCCTTTTTTTTAAAAACGGGCATTTGTCTACTATCTATGCTGGCCTTTTTAGGCAAGTGCATGGGATTAAGCAAGAAAGAGAACGGATTCTACTCCAGGATAGAGATTTCCTGGATTTAGATTGGAGTTTTGCAAAAAAAGAAAGCAATAAAGTAGTTATTCTGTTGCATGGTTTAGAGGGAGATGGGCAACGTCACTATATAACAGGTAGCGCCAAACAATTTAATTTGGAAGGGGTAGATGCTTGTGCTATAAATTACAGAGCTTGCAGCGGGGAATCCAACAATTTATTTCGCTCATACCATTCTGGTGCTACCGAAGATTTAAAAGCTGTAATTCAGCATATACTTGAAACAAAAGAGTACTCAGAAATATATTTGAAAGGGTTTAGTTTGGGAGGAAACCTTCTACTAAAATATTTAGGTGAAAGGGATAAGGTTCCAAAAGAAGTCAAAGCAGGTCTTGCAATTTCAGCTCCGTGCTCACTTTATAGTTCTCTTAAGAAGTTAATGTCGTTTGAAAACATTCTCTATTCAAACCGGTTTAGAAAGCATTTAATAGAAAAATTGAAACTTAAACAACAAAAGTTCCCAGATAAGATATCCAATGCTGATATTGAAGCTATTAAAACATTAAAAGATTTTGATGATATCTATACCAGCAAAGCACATGGATTTAAGGATGCGCTGGATTATTACGAACAATGCAGTTCCCTACAGTTTTTACCTCATATAAAAGTACCTACATTAATTGTCAATTCTCTGAATGATAGCTTTTTAGGAACAGAATGCTATCCTTTTCACGAAGCAGAAAACAATGCCAATTTGTTTTTAGAAGTCCCTAAATATGGAGGTCACGTAGGCTTTTATGGTCGCCATAATATAACATATACAGAAAAAAGGGTGATAAAGTTTCTACAAGAGTCATTTTAGAATCATGTATTTCATATATTTATAAGCTAAATAATCTTAACAAATGAAAAAAATATTCGCCCTAATGGCACTTGCAACACTAATTGTAAGTTGCGGGGAAAAGAAAGAAGAGAAAAAAGAAGGTTTTGAAATTAACCGTACCAAAGAGGAGCCTAAAGTAGTGGAAGCTGAGGGTGTTCCTGTGGATCTTGAAAACAAAGGGGTTGGTCCAATTAAAGCTGTAGCTTTTGGTGATGTAGTAAATACCGAAATGGCAGCAAAAGGAGAAGAAAAGTTTAAGGCAATATGTACTGCATGTCACTTAGCTGACCAAAGAATGATTGGTCCTGCTCTAGCCGGTGTTTATGATAGAAGAAGTCCAGAATGGGTTATGAACATGATTATGAATCCTGATGGGATGATTAAAGAAGACCCTATTGCAAAAGCGCTTCTTAAAGAATATAACAATGCCGTTATGCTCAACCAAAATCTTAATGAAGACGAAGCTAGGTCTATTGCTGAGTATTTAAGAACATTGTAATTTTATTTATTATCCTATAGAAGTGCTTTTATTCTTTTTATTAAGGAGTAAAAGCACTTTTTATTTATCTTAATTTTTCTATGACTCAGTTTCTTCACGCCTCAGGAACAAAAATTGTAAATGCAGACAACCTACCCATTAGATTGCAAGGTTTTGCTTTTGGAAATGAGGTTTGGAATACAGATGAAGTTCCTTTAAACCATCATTCAGAAATTGACTATGAGCGATTGCAAGGCATGGGAATGAATGCCATTAGGTTTTACCTTAATTACAGAACTTTTGAAGAAGATATAGCTCCTTATACTGATAAAGCTGAAGGATGGAAATGGCTAGACCAAAACATTGCCTGGGCAAAAAAATATGGCATTTATCTCGTTTTAAATTTACATATTGCTCCAGGCGGATTCCAATCTTTGGGAGATGGTGATGGCATTTGGAATGAAACCAATTACCAAGATAGAATCGCTGCTTTTTGGCTCAAAATAGCAAAGAGATATCATGAAGAACCTCAAATTGCTGGGTATGGTTTGTTAAACGAACCTGTTCCCACAAAATCAATTCTTCAATGGCAACAATTTGCACAACGGCTTGTAGACGATATTAGGACAGTTGATAAAAATCACATCATTTTTGTGGAAAGAACAAAGCACATAAAAGGGGATTTTATCGAGGATGAAAACCTAAACTTTCCAATTATTGAAGATGATAATGTGGTTTATGAATTTCATACCTATCAGCCTTACTTGTATACCCATCAATTAATAGATTGGGCTGGCTTAGGTGATGAAGGTCGTTATCCTGACACAAACATTTCGGAATACATCATTGAAACAGAAGGTTATGATAACTCAAAAAACACCGCGTACAAAAGAGATAAGAATTATCTGCAAGCTGTTTTAGATCGCTATGTTAATTGGTCTAACCAAAAGCAAGTTCCTCTATATATGGGCGAATTTGGCACTTGTGTACATACTTTTAAAAATAACAAAGGAGGGTTGCAATGGATAAAAGACATTTTAGACATTGCGAATGAACACCAATTAAGTTATACGTGCCATGCATACCATGAAGATACCTATGCCGCCTATTTTGACTCTGAACATTTACCAGACCCAGAAAAATCAAATAAAGAATTAATTAAAGTGCTTACTATTATAGAATAGACCCTTAATCGTCCCAGCCGCTTTTAATTCCGTAGGGAGCCATAACACCATTTGCTTCAATTTCATGAAGTTGACCTCCATAAATTTTAAAGATTTCCCCAGCAGGTAAATTAAACGGTGGAAAAGGTTTTGGAATTGAATCTACTTCTGGCAGCCCTTCCAATTTTATAGCCTGTATATCACTTAAATGTACAAACATGGGAAAGCCAAATACCAACCCTAGTTTCTCATCAATAATATGAAGTCTTCTAGGCTGAATCTTAGTAATATAAGACAAGCTTTGAATATCTATCTGCTTCGCACATCCGCAAGCATCTACATAGGCCATATCTAATCTAGCTTGCTCTTCTGGACTATCACCAAAATCAGCAGGGTTTGGGCGTTCATTCGTTGTAGTTTGCGTGCCATTTTCATGACGCACACAGTCATCAGCAAAAGGGGCAACACTACTATCATCCTGTTCCAAGGCATCAAAATAAGAGTCTGCGATTTTAAATAATTCTTCACGTGTGTTTCGTTGGTCTTTAGGAACTGGTGTTGAAAATGCAGCTCTTGGAGCATCAAACTTCTTAGTGCTCATATCACCTATTCTACGAGAAATCACTTGCTCTATTTCAGTAATTTCATCATGCTCAATTTTTAACCGAATTGCAGCGATGACAGGATTATTACGCTCTTCCATAATACCATAAAACCCAACTTGGTTGCTCACCGAATCAATTGCAAAAATTTTAAAATCACTTGGTGCTTTCGATGCACCTACCCACAAGCCTTCACCCACTTTAATTTCAGAGGTGTTTTCCGTGAATTTTACATTATCCGACAAGGGAATTGCACTAGGGTCGTGAGCCACCATGGCATCAATGTAATCTTCCATCATGGTTTGTAATTGTGCTCTTGTATATATTTTACCATCCACTACTTCCTTAACTGTTTTCTCTTCTTTATCTCCACAAGAAGAAAAAGTGAAAACAACTAATAGTAGATATATACTCTTTTGTATAATTCTAAGCTTTCTAATCATGATAATTGGTTGTTTGTGTCTTTAAATATAACTTATTTTAACACTTTAGGAGGTTCTAACGCTCAAAATTGTATTCTGAATTTTTTGTATTAACTTACTACTCAATCAATTAATATCTAACCTTTAAACCATAAAACTAAAAATATGAAACCTTTACTCTTTGTCTTGTTGATATTCACCACTCATTTATCCTCGGCACAATTTCAATTGACTCCTGAACAGCAAAAACAGCGTGATGAATTAAATGCACGCACCCAAGTGGATTATAAAAACATGACTGCTCAATTGCATATTACCGAAGCGCGCCATGGAGCCAATGGTCGTGACCCAGAAGCCTCAAATGCTGCCAATTATGACGAAGAAAAAGCCAATCCTTTTCCACATTACCCCAATCCTCTTCAATTTAATGATGGTAAAATGGTGAACTCCATTGAAGATTGGCCGGCCAGAGAAAAGGAAATTTATGAACAACTAGACCGAGAAATGTATGGGCGAACTCCTGAAAACCTTCCTGGAGTTACATGGGAACTTGTTGAAGAAATAAAAGAGAAAAAAGAAAATATAAAAGTCATTACAAAAAAACTGATAGGTCATGTTGATAATAGTATGTATCCCGAAATTTCGGTTGACATAGATTTAACCTTAACGGTTCCAGAAAACGCAAAATCTGCCGTTCCAATTATGATGCAATTTGGTTTTAGCTGGCCTTCATGGTTTCCAAGAAGAGAACAAAATGAAGTGCCTAAATGGCAAATGCAATTGCTTGAACAAGGTTGGGGCTTTGCTGATTTAAAAGCTGGAAGTATCCAAGATGATAATGGTGCTGGGCTTACTTCTGGTATTATAGGTCTTGCCAATAAAGGCAAAAATAGAAAACCAGATGATTGGGGTTCTTTAAAAGCTTGGGCTTGGGGAGCTGGCAGAGCTTTGGATTATTTTGAAACCGATGATTTGGTTGATGGCACCAAGGTTGGTATTACTGGGCATTCCCGTTTTGGAAAAGCGGCTCTTGTAACCTTGGCTTATGATAGCCGATTTGCTATCGGGTATATTTCTTCCTCGGGAGCGGGTGGCGCAAGTCTTTTCCGTAGAAACTATGGTGAAATTGTAGAAAACGTTGCTGGTTCTGGCGAGTATCATTGGATGGCGGGTAACTTTATAAAATATGCTGGGCCATTGGGTTGGAACGACCTCCCTGTAGATGCGCATCATTTAATAGCGGTTTGCGCACCAAAACCTGTGTTTATTGGTGGTGGTAATGATGGTGACCATTGGGTAGATTCTAGAGGCATGTTTATGGCAGCAGCGATGGCCAGCCCTGTATATGAACTATTGGGGGAAAAAGGTGTCGGTACAGATGAATTTCCTAAGATTGAAACCGCTTTAATAGATGGTGATGTTGCTTTTAGACAGCATACCGAAGGGCACACTCCAGCTCCAAATTGGGCTACCTTTATTGAATTTGCTAGGAAATATTTCAACTAAAACACTTAACTAATGAAAACACTACAAACATTTTTTTTCTTACTCTTGTGCTTGTATTTGACCACACCAATAGCAGCGCAAAACAACTACGATAATTTTAAAGTAGCCATTTACACACGTGCCTACGAGGTACAGCAAATGGAAGACACCCAATGGATGAAGGACTCTTGGGAAACTATTTCTTCGCAATTAAAAGTCGATAAAATTTATTTGGAATCGCATCGCGATTTATTGATTGTCGACGAAAGAACAATGAAAAAGGCAAAAAAATTCTTTGAAAGCAAAGGGTTAGAAGTAGCTACGGGAATTACCTTGACCATTGACGAGAGCAACAATTTTGAAACCTTTTGCTATTCCAAGCCCGAAGACCGTAAAAAAGTACAGGAAATCGTGGAATACTCAGCTTCCCTATTTGATGAACTAATTTTAGATGATTTCTTTTTTACCAGTTGCAAATGCAATGTCTGCATTGAGAAAAAAGGAGACCGAAGTTGGGCTGATTACCGACTGGAAATGATGACCGAAACGGCCGAGAACGTCATAATCAATCCCGCCAAGGCGGTAAACCCCAATGTAAAAGTGGTGGTAAAATACCCAAACTGGTACGACCATTTTCATGAACTTGGGTTTAACCTAGAAACGCAGCCCAAAATGTTCGATGGAGTACATACAGGTACCGAGACTCGCGATGCCGTAAACAGCAACCAACACTTACAACCCTATTTGGGTTATTTGGCATACAGATATTTTAACAACCTAAAACCTGGTGGTAATGGCGGCGGATGGGTAGATATTTATGGTTCTAGTCATTTAGACCGTTATGCTGAGCAATTGTGGCTTACTATTTTGGCAAAAGCCCCGGAACAGACCTTGTTCGATTATCGTGGTATTCTTTCACCCTTAACTGAAAATGTAATTCCCGCGTGGAAAAATGAGACCACTAGTTTTGATTATGATTCTTTCTTACCTTTAAAAGAAGGTGGTACTTGGGCGGCAGCGGCAGGTCATGCCTTGGAAATTGTTGATGAAGTTGCGGGTAAATTGGGAGAACCTTACGGAATAAAAAGTTACAAACCTTACCATTCCAGCGGAGAGGACTTTTTAGAAAACTATTTTGGCACTATGGGTATTCCTATGGATTTGGTGCCCGAATTTCCCATGGAAGATGAGCTCATTATTCTGACCGAACACGCTAGCAAAGACCCAGAGCTCGTTCAAAAAATAGAACAACGTTTAATTAACGGTAAAGATGTGGTCATTACTTCTGGTCTTTTAGAAGCGCTACAAGATAGAGGCATCAGAAACATTGTGAATCTGGAATACACCACTAGAAAGGCTGAGATTAAAGATTATTTAATGGGTTGGTCTGCCCTTGAGGGAGAGCATCGTATGACCATTCCACAAATACAATATTCCACCAACGATTCTTGGGAGGTTATCTCTGGTATGGACGATGAATTGGGCTGGCCCTTGTTGCACCAAGCCGATTACGGCGAGGGCAATTTGTACCTTTGGGTAATCCCCGAAAATTTTACTGATTTGTACAAAATGCCAGTGCCTGTATTAAACAGGTTAAGAGATGAAATTACGGGGCACCTAGGAATGACCTTGCACGGCCCAGCAAAGACATCACTGTTTCTTTATGATAACAACACTTTTGTGTTGGAATCATTTAATGACGAGGTCATAGAAGTTCAAGTAGTATTTAAGGAAAAGAAAAAAGCCATTACCGATTTAACGGGCAATACAGAAGTTACGGAAACAATTATCCCAAAAATTGAGTTTTTTGGGCGTGTTATTGCTCCTGAAAAGTATAGTTATAATATAACAATCCTGCCACATTCGTTTAAGGCTTTTAAGATTGATTAATTCAGAGAATTAATGCCTTGACAAGGTAAAGAGCATATACTCTCTATCCCTAAACTAGATGTAAGTTTGACAAAACTCATATGAATGAAATTCCAAAAGAACTAACTGATTTTTACAACTCTATTGAAAATCTTCATTCATTGAGTATTTGGAATATTCAAAGGGAGCTTAAGCCAATAAAAAAAATCGATGGTGATTGGGAAAAAAAACTAATCGTTGAGAGAAAGTCATTAAACTATAATTTAAATAAAGGAGAACTAATAACTAATGTTCAAGTTACTGACACTAATGGTCAAATAGTGAGTATTGGATTAGATAAAAGTGACTTTGAATATTTAAAAGACAGATTAGAAGTAACTGAAAATACTTGGCTCAAATCTAGATATTCACATTTATTATGGCAAGGAACAAGGCATAACAAATATGCTGAAATTGCAATTGATAATTATATTCAAATAATAAATAGAATTAAAGCGGATGAAATTCGTGAATTACCTATTGTTCTCTCTGCTATATTATATATATCAAAAAAATCAAAGAAGAAATTAGAAGTAGCTAAGGAGACAGCTATAACATTGGTAAATGATTTACCGAATTGGTTTAAATCAAATATTCTAAGTTCTATTTTGGACAATAATATTCTTTCAAATCTAGAGTTGAATGATATAGCTGATAAATTGCCGAAATGGATAGAAGATGATAAACCAGTTTCATATTTCTCAAACAAAAACAAATTAGAAATTGGTTTAAGACTTTATAATTTGATTGGACTTCCGATTAATAAGTTATATGAATTATTGGCAAAAAACGAAGATTTAATTTTACAGCAACATCAAGAAGACACTAATTTTGTCAAGTTTACCACAATTGGTACAAAGGCAAAATATTTAAGGCTTGCTGGCAAAATAGAGGAAGCTGAAGAAAATCTTAAAGAATACAATAGATTAAAGCAAACAGTAAAACTTGGAAAAGTAAGTTGGCAACTTGGTGAGAAAGAAACAGAAATGTTTAACGAATATCTAAATATGAAATCAAAAATCATTTTGGATATGACAACTGATGAAATACTTGCTTTTTTTTCAATGAACGAAGATATTTTGGTAGACCCTCTTGAAAATGAAGAAAATGCAAAAAAATCTATAAAAAACTCAATTAGTAGTTTATTTAGCGCTAGTGTTTTTGATATAAATAGCAATTTTAAAAACCTTAAAGATTCTGAGAAAATTGATAAAGAAATAATTCAAAGCTATGCAATTGCTCATGGAGTAAAATGTTTTAGTCTTTTCCTAAAAGTATTCGTTGATGGAATTTTAACAGGCAAATTAAACTATTATAAAATATTTGAATTTTTAGAAACCCAAACTTGGTATGGAATGAAATTCAAAAGAGGAATGACAGATAATGAAATTGATGAAAACTCATCTTGGTTGACAATGCTTGCCCCTGGGATTCATAATTTGTTTGCTCAATTTGAACTTTCAATTTTAATGAACACTAATAAAATCAACAATTTCATACTTGCAATGGATTCATTGACAATCAAATTTGAAGGAGCTTTAAGAGATTTTATTCGTTTATCTGGAGGTAATACTTGTACTTCGAAAAGAGGAGAAATAAAAGAACAACTTCTTGAAGAACTATTAGATAATTCAACAACTAAGAAACATTTTACGGAAAAGGACATCGAATTATTTAAATACACTTTTACTCAAAAAGGAAAGAATTTGAGAAATAATATTGCTCATTCATTTTTACAATATTCGGACTATAATTTACAGGCAGTCACACTAGTTTTTTTCTGTATTTTAAGACTTGGAAAATATACATTTCTGGAAAAAAACAACAATAAATAAACTATATCTAATTTTATTGAGGTTCACTTATGTTGCTATACTTCTCATTCTGGACTAGCCTTCTTTAATTTTATCCGTATCTTTCTAGTATCAGACTAGACTCATTAAATCAAAACAAAATGAAAAAATTAATCTGGATTGTTGCCGTAGTACTATTAGTGACTGCATGCGGTCAAAAAAAGGAAAAAGAAGAACCACAGCCAGAAAAGCTAAAAGCTCTAATTATAGATGGTCAAAACAACCATTATGTTTGGCCAAAAACCACCATGATGATGCAGGATTATTTGGAAGAAACTGCTCTTTTTGATGTGGATATTCATAGAATGGATTCCGTTTGGTTGGGTACCAAATACCAAGAACATAGACCAGAACCTTATACTTCTTTTATAGAAACCTATCCTTTAGATTCTACTAAATATGGTATTTCTCATAAACCCATAAAAACATCTCGTTTCTCTATTGATTTTAGCAAATATGACCTAGTTATATCCAATTTGGGCGCAGCCACACCACGTTGGCCCGAAGCAACTGAAAAGAGTTTTGAAAAATATATGAGCGAAGGTGGCGGCTTGGTTGTTGTGCATGCCGCTGATAATGCTTGGGGAGACTGGGATGAGTTTAATAAAATGATTGGCATTGGTGCATGGGGTGGTCGCGATAGTATTACGGGTCCATACGTATATTACAATGATGCTGGTGAACTGGAAAAAGACTATTCCCAAGGACCAAGTGGATCGCATGGTGCTGAATATCCTTTTGTTATTACAACACGCGCGCCAGAACACCCTATTATGAAAGGATTACCAACGGAATGGATGCATGCTCAAGATGAAATGTACGAGCGTATGAGAGGTCCTTTTGAAAACGCAACGGTTTTGGCAACTGCCTTCTCTGATGTTGAAGGCAATGCACCACCTTGGAACCCAGCGGTAAAAGGAATGGGGCAGCATGTACCCTCTTTAATGGCAATTAATTATGGAGAAGGGCGTGTGTTTCATACCACACTAGGACATTTTGACTATTCCCAAGAATGCTCAGGGTTTATTACCGTGCTACAAAGAGGTGCGGAATGGGTTGCCACCGGCAATGTTACACAAGCTATTCCAGAAGATTTTCCTACTGATAAAGAAGTAGTTTCCAGAAAATGGACCATGAAATAAAATAATATTCAAAATACATTTTTATAGTGCAGGCAACCTTTTCTTTGATTAATTCGTCTTATAAGAAAGAAGGGGTTAAAATGTTAGAGAATAAGAAAATAGATGTTAAAATTAAACTTGCTGTCTTATGGACATCAGTTATGTTTTGTTATGTGTATGGAGATTATTTTGAACTGTACGTTCCCAAAAAAGTAGAAGGGCTTGTAAGTGGTATAAATATATTAGACAGCCCTACTAAATTGTTTATGGCATCAGTAGTCTTGGCAATTCCTGCCATAATGATTGCTCTATCTGTTCTCTTAAAACCAACGCTTAATAAGTGGCTCAATATTATTTTTGGAGTGTTATATACCTTAATGATGTTATTAATTGCTTTTACATCTATTTCTGCTTGGTATTCCTTTTATGTATTTCTAGCAATTTTAGAAAGTATAATTACATTATTAATTGTATGGCATGCATGGAAATGGCCTAAAATATAACTACGTCTTAATTAGAGTATTTTATACCCTTCTCTAATCTGGTCCGCCGCAACTTTATAGGTTGGATCTTCCAATACGTTCACTTCAATAATGTCATTGGCATTTTTTAGAAGCTTAATGCAGTCTCGGCTTAAATGTTTTAAGTGAATCTTTTTACCAACTTTTTGGTAACGCTCAGTAAGTTTATTTAAAGCTTCAATAGCTGACATATCTGCTACACGGCTTTCCTTAAAATCTATAAAAACCTCATCGGGGTCATTCTGTACATCAAACTTTTCATTAAAAGCAGTAACAGAACCAAAAAATAAAGGCCCATAAATTTCATAATGTTTGGCCCCATTATCATCAAAATGCTTTCTTGCACGAATACGTTTTGCATTTTCCCAGGAATATGCTAATGCAGATATAATAACTCCCAATAAAACTGCAACCGCTAAATTATGAGTGATTGCTGTTATCAACGTTACTAAAATCATTACAATAACATCAGATGTTGGCATTTTTTTAAAGGTTCTAAAACTTGCCCACTCAAAAGTACCAATTGCCACCATAAACATAAGGCCTACTAATGCTGCCATAGGCAATTGTTCTATTAAGCCAGAACCAAACATGATAAATACCAATAACATTACAGCTGCGGTAATACCAGATAAGCGAGCTCTAGCGCCAGATGATGTGTTAATTAAACTTTGACCAATCATAGCACAACCACCCATTCCAGATAAAAACCCAGAGAGGATATTTGCGGTTCCTTGCGCAACACATTCACGATTACCACTACCACGGGTTTCGGTAATTTCATCAATGATATTAAGTGTCAATAAACTTTCTATTAATCCTACTCCGGCAACAATAGCAGCATAAGGCAATACTATTTTTAAAGAGGCCAACGTCAAAGGAATATTAGGAATTGATATAGGAGGAAAACCACCTTTTATACTTTCGCCTTCATTCATGGTATCAGCAACGGTCAGCGTATCTATACCAAAACCAATTACAATGGCTGAAACCACTAAAATAGCAACTAATGAAGATGGTACGGCTTTGGTCAATTTTGGTAATCCCCAAATAATGAGCATGGTCAACAGTGTTAATCCAAGCATAATTCCAAAATCCATTCCTGCCAAAAGATTCTCAGTCCCTTTCTGATAAAAGTTAGGGAACTGTGCCATAAAAATTATAATCGCCAATCCGTTTACAAATCCAAACATTACGGGATGCGGTACCAGTCTTATGAATTTTCCCAATTTTAAAAACCCTGCGGCTATTTGCAAAACTCCTGCGAGAATCACAGTTGCAAAAACGTAGTGCAAAATAGATTCTGGTTCTATTCCAGGGAAGTTCCTTTTTAATTCAAGAATCAATCCCACAAAAATTACAGCCACGGCTCCTGTAGCTCCAGATATCATTCCAGGTCTACCTCCTAAAATAGAGGTGACTAAAGCCAAAATAAAAGCAGCGTATAATCCTGTTAATGGTGAAAATCCTGGAATCAAAGCAAAAGCAATAGCCTCCGGAACTAGTGCCAATGCAACAGTTAAACCCGATAAAATTTCAGTTTTATAGTTTACTTTTTGTGAAAAGTCAAAAAGGTTGAGATACTTTTTCATTGGTTTCTTCCTTAGAAGCCGCAAAAATAGGGCTATTTGACCTTTTTGGACATTTTATCAGAAGAAAATAACAATTTTATAGAATTCCGCCAGTACTACCACCATCTACTTTAATTGCTGCACCATTGGTGGCTGATGCTAGTGGGCTCACCAAATAAGTAATGGTATTTGCTACTTCATCCACTGTAGCAAAACGTTGTATTAGGGATGAAGTACGGACATTAGTAAAAAAATCTTTTTCTACTTCAGCTTTTGTTTTTTCTTCTTTTTTGGCTGCATCTTTTAAAAATTGTTCAGCTCCTTCAGAAAGTGTAGAGCCTGGAAGAACCGTATTTACGGTAACATTGGTGCCTTTGGTCAATTGTGCCAAGCCTCTAGAAACAGCTAACATGGCGGTCTTCGTCATGCTATACCCTATTAAATCAACTGGCACCAAGGTGGCACATTCACTAGAAATAAATAAAATACGTCCCCAATTAGCATTCAACATTTTGGGCAAACAATGTCTGGATAGCCTAACACCACTCATAATATTGACTTCAAACTGATTATACCAATCCTCATCTGTGGAATCAAAAAATGATTCGGATTTATAAATACCTACATTGTTTATGAGAATATCAATTTTTGGTAGTTCTTTTAGTAAAGATTGTACCTCCATTGCATTCCCAAAATCAGCAGCTAAGCCTAAAATAGTTGCCTCTGGAAACTTCAACTTCAATTTTTCCACGGCGGCATCAACTCCTTTTTGGGTTCTTCCATTAACAATTACGCTAACACCTTCTTTCAATAATAATTTAGCTGTTGCAAAACCAATACCTGCTGTAGATCCTGAAATAAATGCTGTTTTTCCTTCTAATTTTAAATCCATCCGCTGTGCTTTTTCTTACCCCGCTATTCCCCATGTGCTAAAAATCCACCATAGAATAAGGACTAGAACAATTAAAATAATAGTCAATATAACATCACTTGTCCATTTAAAAGGAGTTTTTTTCTCCTTCTTTTGAAAAGTAACCAGTTTTAAGACTGCTTCCGATTGTTGCTCACCCATTTTACTAACTACCATTAGTACAGTTGCAGAAAATATAAACAAGAACAAAGCAAAATGTAAAAAGTTGATTCCTAAAAACATTCCAAGAAAAGAAGCATCTTGTACCATTATAGTGCCTTCATTCGCAAGAAACTCTGTGACCAATCTAAAGATTCCAATTGCGAATCCTGTCCATAAAGCCACAATGGCGCCTCTAGCATTTATCCATTTATAAAGCAATCCAAAAAGAAATACGGCTGCAATCGGTGGGGAAATATATGCCTGTACACTTTGTAGGTAATGAAAGATTCCTCCGCCCATCAAAGATCTCATAAAAGGAATCCACCCCAGGCTCACGATTACCAAAATAACCGTGGCTAATTGCCCAAAACGCACCAAGTCTTTTTGTGAGGCTTTGGGTCTGTATTTTTGATAAAAATCAATGGTCAACAGTGTAGAACTAGAGTTAAAAGCAGATGACAAGGAGCTCATTAAGGCTGCTAATAATCCGGCAATTGCCAATCCTTTTAATCCCATGGGAAGAAAACCATTAATCATGGCTGGTAATGCTTGGTCAGCATTTTCCATAGAGAAATTAATTTCTCCTTTTTGCAATAAAGCATAGGCAATAACCCCTGGAATAAAAAAGATGAAAACTGGTAATAATTTTAAATATCCTGCAAAAAGAGCTCCTTTTCTGGCATTACTTACATCCTTTGCCGATAAAGTTCTTTGAACAATATATTGGTCCGTACACCAATACCAAACTCCTAAAATAGGCGCGCCAAATAGCATTCCTGTCCAAGGATATTCAGTGTCTGTCATTGGTCTCCATAGGTTAAAAAAGCGTTCTACAGGAGGATTTTCTGGCAATTCAGATGCAAGCGATATGGTATTGATCATTTCGTCCCAACCACCCAAATGATGAAGTCCGAACAAAGTCACCGCAATAGTTCCAATCAACAAGATTACCGCTTGGACCATATCTGTGTATATAACTGCCTTAAGTCCGCCAAGTACAGTATATAATCCGGTGGCAATTACTGTAATTATAGCACCTGTCCAAAAAGGAACCCCAATGGTTTCAAAAACCAAGGCACCTGCGAAAATGATTAATGAAATTTTAGTGATAACATAGGCTAAAATAGAAATCACGGAAAGATAGGTTCTACATGCTTTTGAGTACCGTTTTTCTAAAAACTCTGGCATGGTATACACTCCTGTTCTTAGATAAAAAGGAACAAATACCCACCCCAGTAAGATCAAAACCAATGCTGCAATAATCTCAAAATTGGCCATGGGCATATTGGCGCGTGCTCCGGCTCCTGAAACGCCTAAGATTATTTCCGATCCAATATTTGAAGCAAACAAGGAAGCGCCTACCACAAGCCACCCTTGATTTTTTCCGGCCAAGAAATAATCTACTGCGCTCTGAGATTTAGATTTACTTCTGGAGGCCCATTGGGCAATCCATAAAATTATTATAAAATAAAAAACAATAATGGCGATATCCCAAATACCGAGGCTTGTTAGCATAGTTTAGTTGTCTGATTAGTAATCTACTATATTAAATATTTACCATGTTTTTAATCCCAATAATTTTTCTCCCAATTCCGTTAATACAGCTGTTTCGTATTTAGTTTGCTCCCAATTCCTAGGGTCTCCAGGGAAAGCATAACCCTCTGGAGCAATGCGATTTTTCCATGAGTTTACACGCCATTCCTTTAATTCTTTATTGTCTTCTTCAGCTGGCATCATAGAAATATATTGGGCCATACGTATTTTATCATCAGATTTGTTTGGTCTAATGCCATGTGGCTCTGTACTATTGAAAATCAATAAATCTCCAGCTTCCATTTTTACTTTTACAATCTTGTCTTCCAAACCAGAAACATTTGGTTTAAAATGGTCTCTATCCTCTGGTTGCGTTAATTTCCATGAATCATAATTTCTATATAACCATGGAATACATTGAAACCCCCCCATATTTTCATCAGTCTGATCAGCCAAAGCCAAAACACCTTGTACATTTTGTGGTTTAGTTTCTGGGTCATAGTCCCAATGAATAAAACCCTTATACTCATGTCCTGGTCGCATGGGGAAATTTAAGTTTGCTCTATCGATTGTAACCCAAAGCTTTTCAGTACCCCAAACATCTACAAAAGCATCATACACTTTTGGCATTTGTCTGTTGTTCCATAAATGCTGATTATTATACGCCTCTACCATGCCCGTGCCTGTTAATTCTTTCATTTTCATTTCAGCTCTTGGTGGAGCATACCACGTTTTTGGATTATTAGGGTCCTTTTCTTCAAATTCCCACAAAAAATCTGCTGTAGCTTTTACCTGATTCTTTGGAACTGCATTCTTTATAACTATATATCCATTTTCTATCCAAAAATCCCAATCCTCTTCACTTAAAACCCGCAAAGGTTTCCCATTAGAGCGGTCGTTCAATTTTATTTTACTGCTTGTAGCCGTGGAGGGGTTTCCAGGTATATCTTCATGCGCCTTATTGGCCATTTCTATTTTAGTCTTCATTTTTTCCATATGAATATTACTTCTAGGTTCATATTAAATTGATGTAGTAAAAGTATATTTCATTGTGTACATGTCTATTCTTGATTTTGACCATTATTTGAACAATATTGATTTTTTTGACCATATATTACTTCATAACGATAATTTAGTTAAATTTAATTGTGAAAATTCAACTTGAAAATATTAGTCCAGATGATAAAAGTTCATTCAGGTTATTACATAATCCCAAGCTGAATCACCTATTCTTTTGGCATTTCCATCCAGAATTTGAGCTAGTTTATATTGAAGGGGCCGATGGAACTCGGCATGTGGGAAACCATATTAGTCCGTTTAAAGAAAGTGATTTGGTTCTTATTGGTTCTAACATTCCTCATTTAAATTTTGACTACGGCATTCAAACCGAATATAAAAAAGAAGTCCTACAAATAGGATCAAACTTTAAGAACAAGTTTTTTAATGAAATTCCCGAGCTATCAAAAATATTTGCTCTTTTTGAAAAATCCCAGCATGGCATTGCTTTTAAAGGTGTGACGAAAGAAATTATAGGGGAGCGTATGAAGAGACTATATACCCTCTCCCCATTTCAACAATTTTTGGAAATCCTACACATTTTTGAAATTCTCTCCACTTCTGATGAGTATGTTTTGCTACATGATCATCCAGTTAAAAACAAATACAACAAAAAGGAGCAAGAGCGCTTAAGGAAAGTATATGCCTTTATAGATGATAATTATCAAAGAAAAATAGAACTTATTGAAGTAGCTTCTATATGTAACTTAGGAAAAGCTGCCTTCTGTAGATATTTTAAAAAAGCCACCAACAACACATTTATAGATTTTTTAAACCAATATAGAGTAGGACAGGCTAAACGATTACTATTATCAGGAAAAAATGTGGGGGAAACCTGCTACGAATGTGGGTTTGAAAGCCTTTCCTATTTTAACCGGACTTTTAAAAAAATTACAAGCGTAAATCCTTCAAAATTTAAATCAAAGGTTTCAAATTCTTATCAATAAAAAACCGCCCCGATAGTGAGATTTCGCGACGGTTTCTAACTAAATAACCAACCAATACCTTTATGGTCGTAAATAATCTACATTCCTAACGTAATCCATAAAAATACCCTTACTCATGGATTCTAATTTTCTTATCATATCGTTTTTAATGATAATCAATAGCTATTAGTGTCTTTCTTTTTTTAATTACTTTTGGGTGATACTAGTATTCAATGGAAGAAGAAGTGAGATATGCAGTTTTAGGCGGTGGAAGTTGGGCAACAGCCTTGGTTAAAATACTTGCCGAAAATCTTGATACCATTACATGGTATATGCGCAATGAAGATGCATTAAACCATATAAAAATTGAAAAACACAACCCCAACTATTTAAGTTCTGTAGAGTTCAATACAAATCAGTTGGATTTAACAAGTAATATAAATACCACTGTTTCCAATGCCGAAGTATTAATTTTTGCCATTCCATCTGCTTTTTTGGAAACTGAATTACAGAAATTATCAGTTTCAATAAAAGATAAAATCATTTTTTCTGCAATTAAGGGAATTGTCCCTGAAACTGGATTGATTGTTGGCGAACATTTTCATGAAAAATACAACATTCCGTTTAAAAACATTGGGGTTATTACCGGTCCGTGCCATGCAGAAGAGGTGGCATTAGAGCGACTATCTTACCTAACAATAGCTTGTGCCGATGAGGCCAAAGCAGAGCTTGTGGCAAGTAACCTAAATAGCGATTATATAAAGACCAAAATTTCTGATGATATTATTGGAACCGAATATGCCGCTATGCTAAAGAATATCTATGCTATTGCTGCTGGTATTGCACATGGGTTGGGATATGGTGATAATTTTCAAAGCGTTTTAATGAGCAATGCCATAAGAGAAATGAAACGCTTTATTGGTCGCGTTCACAAAATGAAACGCAACATTAACAATTCTGCTTATTTAGGTGACTTGCTAGTTACTGGATACTCTACTTTTAGCCGAAATAGAATGTTTGGCAATATGATTGGGAAAGGCTACACAGTAAAAAGCGCCATGATGGAAATGAGTATGGTAGCCGAAGGATACTATGCAACCAAAAGCGCTCATCTTTTAAACCAAAAGCATAAAAAGAAATCCAAAACACCTATTATAGATGCAGTGTACAAGATTTTGTATGAGAACAAATCACCAAAAAAAACATTTGAACAACTTACGGACCAAATAAATTAAGCGCGGGCAATAATGAAGTTAGAGTGCTCCTCAATTGCACTTTGCAACTCTTTTCTATATTCTAAAATCTCTGAATCTTTGGTATTGAATATGTTTTGAAATTCCTCCAGAATAGAATTCGTCATTTTTTTCATTTCTTCAATATCAAAATAGAGCCGCCCTGTTCTTCTAATAAAGAAATCCATTGGGGTTTGAATCATTTCGTAGATAGAACAAAAGTGAAGCTCGGCTTTTACCATTTTAATATGAACATCCTCTTCTTTAATTGAGTTAAAAATCTCAAGAATCACTTCCGTTTGCTTTCCATAGTTGGTAACCAAGAACCATGCATCATATTCCGTAAAACCTTCCTTTTCAATTCGCTGAAAAACCTCAGAGATGTATCTTTTTACATGCTTGTACTTTTTAAAATCACTACCACATAAGGGAATTTTATCTGTAGTACAAGGTTCTAGCTCCATCTTATGTTCTTCATTCATTCTTTTTGCAATTTGGTCCACAGTACGTTCTGCCATTTTTCTATATCCCGTAAGTTTTCCGCCAGCAATACTAATGAGTCCTGTTTTGGACACAAAAATTTCATCTTTTCTAGAAAGTTCAGAGGCCGATTTTCCCTCTTCATGAATTAAAGGTCGTAATCCTGCCCATGAGGAAATAATATCACTCATTTCTAGATTAATCTCCGGAAACATATTATTCACCGCAGAAATCAAATAAATAGCATCCGCAATATCAACCTTCACCTTGTTTTTATCCAGTGTGTAATTTGTATCCGTTGTGCCAATATAGGTCACCTTTCCTCTTGGAATCGCAAACATCATGCGACCGTCGGGAATATCAAAATAAACAGATTGTTTAACTGGTAGTTTTTCAAAAGGGAAAACCAAATGCACTCCCTTGGTTAAGTGCAGCCTTTTTCCTTGGTTGGATTTATTTATAGTCCGCAACTCATCTACCCATGGACCAGCTGCATTTATTACATATTTTGATTTAATCTCGAATTCCTTTCCAGAAAGTACATCCTTGGCTATAACACCCGCAATCATTTCATTTTCATAAACAAATTCCTCAACTTGAACGTAGTTTAAGGCAACTGTTCCATAATTAAGACTTGTTTTTATATTCTCAATGGTTAGCCGGGCATCATCCGTCCTATATTCTGCATAATATCCTGCCCCTTTTAGTATTTTTTTAGGTAAAAGTGGTTCCAATTTTAGAGCTTCCTTCTTTTCTAACATTCGCCTTTGATCATCACCTTCCACTTGTGCTAGAATATCATAGACTTTTAATCCTATTGAGGTCAACCATTTTCCATACGAACCATGTTCAATTAAAGGAAGCAACATTTTTTCTGGCAAGACCAAATGCGGTGCCAATTTATGTACAATGGCACGTTCTGAACCCACTTCTTTCACCAGCCAAAAATCAAACTGCTTTAAATAACGCAATCCGCCATGGATAAGTTTGGTAGATTTGCTGCTAGTGCCAGAGGCAAAATCCCCTTTTTCTACCAACGCAACTTTTAGACCTCTAGAAGCAGCATCCAATGCAATTCCACCTCCCGTAATTCCCCCACCAATTATGATAAGGTCATACGGGTCTTTAGAAAGTTTCTGTATGTTTTTCTCTCTGTCTAAATTGGAAAACCGTATGCATTCTTTCATTCCTTTTTTGTTTTAACAAACTCGTATTCCCTCTCTACAAGACATATTCTTGTTTTGTACCAAGTATACCAATCTTTTCTTCCCCTATCTTGTGCAAATTTGTGGTCTACATTGGTTTTCCATTTAGCAATATCATCAAGCGTTTCCCAATAGCTTATACTAATTCCAATTTCATCACGAGCACTTTCAAAATCTATAAAACCAGGTTGCTGCCTTGCTAAATCTTCCATCTGTTGAGCCATTTCAGAATAACCTTCATCCTGTTTGGTTCTAGTGTTTGTAAAAATTACTGCATAATATGGTTTTGTACTGCCCATGTTACTCTATATATTCTTTTTCAATAAAATAATTAACTAACGCCTCTTTCATAAGTACACTTTGCTCTCCGGCTTTTAAGGGTGGCAATTCTTGTTTTATTTTATAGTGTGGCCACTTATCATCATCAAAATAATCAAACTCATAATACCCATAAGGCTCCAACAACCTACAAATAGCAATATGCATCAGGTTTAGTTTTTCATCCTTTTTGTATTTTTTATGGTACTGCCCCAACTCCTGTACACCCACTAAATAGATGATGGAATCCAACTCTAGCATATCTCCATCAGAAAACTGACTAGATAGCTTCTCCACCAATTCTTTCCACCTTTCTTTAAGCTGTGTATCTCTGGACATTTTTTATGCTTTTTAATCCTATTCAAAGGTACAAATCAAAGTTCTATATTTGCCCAAAACAATAGAGTATGAGTTTCTTGGATATCGTTTTAGGTATATTCCTTATTTGGGGTCTTTATAAAGGTTTTAAAAATGGGCTCCTTGTTGAAGTTGCTGCCATTCTTGCTTTAATTGCTGGTATTTACGGTGCTATTCACTTCTCTTATATTGCTGGTGATTACCTTTCTAAAAATATGGAATGGAATGAACGCTATATTAACACAACTGCATTTATCATCACTTTTATAATTATTGTAATTGTAGTGCACTTTGCCGGGAGATTGCTTACCAAAGTTGCCAATATTGTTTTGTTAGGATTAATAAACAAAATTGCGGGTGCTATCTTTGGAGCATTAAAAGTTGCTGTTATCTTGGGTGCCATTCTTGTCTTTTTTGACCGATTGAACAATACCATAAATATTGTTTCTGAAGACACTAAAAAAGAATCTATTCTTTATGAGCCTGTAAAAGAAATTGGAGCTTTTATCTTTAGTAAAGTGTTGAAAGACAAGGGAGAAGATACGTCTGATTTGCATGTTTAAGCATGCTTTTTTTTGCATTTCCCTAAAAATACCGTTCATCGATAATTCTTGCATATAATAGCCATAACCGCACACATTATCGAAAAAAAAGACAACTACATCGGTTGCTTAATTTTTTTTTTAATATTTGCTCTAACGGATATGAACACCCGTATTTATAATTAGAGTATCCCCCCAACTCTAATGACTTTCCTACTTACAAATAGAACATTATATGAAAATGAGATTGCATTATGCTATCCTTGTTTTATTTGTAATTATTTTTTGCTCTTGTACAACGGAGCCTTTGGATGATACAAATACAATAAGTGTTGAGGCGGTAAATGTTACGGCAGTAGAATCGGAGTTATTAACGATTGTAAATGACCATAGAAATTCACTGGGTCAAAATTCATTGGACTTTAGTTCCGTGGCATACGAATATGCCAATTTACATACCGATTATATGATATCTATTGGGGATATTAATCACGATAATTTTAACTCCAGAGCTTCCAAAATTTCTTCTGAAGTAAGTGCGCAATACGTGGCAGAAAATGTGGCCAAAGATTACCCATCAGCTTTAAAGGCATTTGAAAATTGGTTAAAAAGTTCCGATCACCGCAAAACAATGGAAGGTGAATTTACCCATACCGCCGTGAGTGTAAAGAAAAATTCTGAGGGAAAGCTCTACTTTACACAATTGTTCTACCGCTAAAAGAATCCCATAAGCCATTTTCTTTTCTTAAATTTGATTGATTGGTGTTAAACCCAAGTAATTTCAAAAGAAAAGTCTATGCCTATACAAACTCCTTTTAATCTAAATAAGTGGATTGAAGAGAACAGGGATTCCCTAAAACCACCTGTTGGCAATAAAAACCTCTACAAAGATGCTGGTGACTATATTGTTATGATTGTTGCCGGGCCCAATGCTAGGAAAGATTATCATTACAATGAAACTGAAGAGCTTTTCTATCAACTAGAGGGAACTATAGAAGTACACATACAGGAAGACCGTACCAAAAAAACCATGCAATTAGGGCCAGGAGATATGTACCTTCATCCTGCTGGAGTGCCACATTCTCCCGTAAGGCATGAGGGTTCTATTGGTTTGGTAATAGAACGTAAGCGTACAGATTTAGAAGGTAAAGATGGGCTTCTTTGGTTCTGTGATACTTGTAATAATTTATTGCATGAAGTCTATTTTCCATTAGAAGATATTGAAAAGGATTTTTTAGGTCATTTCAAAGATTTTTACAGTTCCGAAGAATTACGAACATGTAACGACTGTGGCACAGTAATGCCAATGGATGATAGGTTTCTAGCTGAAGAATAAATTAAAAACATATGAACATATTAATTAATGTATTAATCGGAATTGTAGCTCTATTACACCTTTATTTTCTTTGGCTAGAAATGTTTGCATGGACCACAAAAGCTAAAAAGGTTTTTAAAAATTTTCCTTCAGATCTATTTGAACCTACCAAAACATTGGCCGCCAACCAAGGTTTGTACAATGGCTTTTTAGCAGCTGGTCTCATTTGGTCTTTTTTTATTGAAGACCCCATTTGGAAAAACAATGTTGCTATTTTTTTTCTAGGTTGTGTTGCAGTAGCTGGAATATATGGAGCTCTTACTGCTAGCAAAAAAATATTTTTTGTACAAGCACTCCCTGCTTTAATTGCCCTCTTATTAATACTTGTTCAATAAAAAATATTGAATATAATCCCCTGCACAAAACCACTATTAATTTGTAGTTTTGTAATAATCGTAACAATTACATATCTAAAAGTTATATAATGAACATTTCTATTCAGGATTTTGGAATACAAAAAGCCCTAAAACAATTAGGCGTTTTAGGCATAAATAATGGTACTTCAACAGGTTTAAATAACTTTGGTTCTGGGGAATTAATAGAATCGTTTTCTCCCGTTGATGGTTCCCTTATTGGCAAAGTAAAAACGACTTCCAAAGCCGACTATGAAAAAACAATGGAAACTGCGACTGAAGCTTTTAAGTCTTGGAGAACAAAACCAGCTCCCCTACGAGGTGAAGTTGTACGTCAATTTGGTGAAAAACTAAGAGAACATAAAGAATCCTTAGGAAAATTGGTGTCCTATGAAATGGGGAAATCCTATCAAGAGGGTTTAGGTGAAGTTCAAGAAATGATAGATATCTGTGATTTTGCCGTGGGCTTATCCAGACAATTACACGGACTTACGATGCACTCGGAAAGACCAGGTCATCGTATGTATGAACAATATCATTCCTTGGGCGTTGTAGGCATTATTTCGGCTTTTAATTTTCCTGTAGCTGTTTGGGCATGGAACACAGCTTTAGCATGGATTTGTGGTGATGTTTGTATTTGGAAGCCATCAGAAAAAACACCTCTTTGTGGAATTGCATGTCAAAATATTATTGCAGAAGTTTTAAAAGAAAATAACCTTCCCGAAGGTATTTCCTGTCTTATAAATGGCGACTATAAAATTGGCGAATTTATGACCAATGATAGCCGAATCCCTCTTATCTCTGCAACAGGTTCCATTAGAATGGGAAAAATTGTGGCTCAAGCAGTTGCAGCGCGTTTGGGAAAATCATTATTAGAATTGGGCGGTAACAACGCCATTATAGTTACACCAGATGCAGATATAAAAATGACCATTATTGGCGCTGTTTTTGGAGCCGTTGGTACTGCAGGGCAGCGGTGTACTTCCACCCGTAGATTAATTATTCATGAATCTTTATATGACAAGGTAAAAGATGCTTTGGTGAATGCCTACCAGCAATTATCTATTGGGAATCCTTTGGATGAAAAAAACCATATTGGTCCTTTAATAGATATACAAGCAGTAGAAATGTATGAAAAAGCATTAAAGAAAATAGTAGATGAAGGAGGAAATCTACTGATTGAGGGAGGTGTTCTAAAAGGAGAAGGTTATGAGAGTGGATGCTATGTAAGACCGGCAATTGCTGAAGCCAAAAACGAATATTCCATTGTGCAAGAAGAAACATTTGCCCCAATTTTGTATTTACTTAAATATAGTGGTGAAGTAGAAAATGCCATCGCCATACAAAACAATGTAGTGCAAGGACTATCTTCCGCTATTATGACCAATAATTTAAGGGAAGCTGAACGGTTTTTATCTGTTTCTGGTAGTGACTGTGGTATTGCCAATGTAAATATTGGAACCAGTGGCGCAGAAATTGGTGGTGCATTTGGTGGCGAAAAAGAAACTGGTGGCGGTCGTGAATCTGGCTCCGATGCATGGAAAGTATATATGCGCAGACAAACCAATACTATAAATTATACAACGGAATTGCCTTTAGCACAAGGCATAAAATTTAACCTATAAAAAAACCCGCAAATTAGATGGAAGAAGTAATAGCGGGTTTTAATAAACTAAACAAACTAACTCAAAATATTTGATAGTCCCATTTCAATGCCAAACCTTGCTGGGAGAAATCGGGTTTCTATTCTAAATCTTATACGAAGTACAGTATAATATTTCTTGGGAGGTATTATAAAGTTGTAAATGGTTCCAAATATTGTATATCTGGTCATTTTCAAAGTCTTTTCAATATTATTCTTGCCATCCACAGCGCCGTTGAACAATTGATAATCAAGATTTAATGATTTCAATTTAACGTTTTTAACTTTTTTTTAATACATTGTAACGTAAACACTAAATCCTTTATTAACAATGACAAAAACAACAACAAATCTGTTGGGAATCCTGATAACTATTATCGCAGGAACCTATTTCTATGTCTGTTTGTGCAGTGAATGCGGCACAGGTGCAGAAGAAGAGATGGCTCCTGTTGTAGAAGAGGTTATTCCCGAAGCAACGTCTTACCCTTTTGCCTTGAGTGATGGTGATTTCTCTTATAGTGCGAATGACAACTTTAATTTTAATGTGTCATCTTCCTCTATTTTGACTCCCGTATCTGAAAAGGTATTAGATGGTATTACCAGTTTAAAAACTTTCCTGACTGATAATCCTGGGAAAGAGGTGAATATTACCGGCTATTATACTGCTGATGAAACCAATAACTCAATCTTTCCAAATTTGGGACTGGCACGCGCCAATGATGTAAAAAATTATTTGGTTTCTAATGGCATTTCTTCTCGCCTCATCAACATTTATGGAGAGCTAAAAGAAGGAATGGCTCCAAAAGAGAATGTGTATTTAGGGCCTTTAGGATATGGAATAGATGGAGAGGTTGAAGATTCTGCTGAACAACTACAAGCACTTCATGATAAGATAGTAGATAATCCTCTTGTTCTTTATTTTGATACTGGTGAAGCTTCTATTGCATTGACTCCAGAACAAAGACAAAAGGTTGCAGATATTTCCAGGTACTTGGACAAAGTAGAAGGTGCTACCGCTTCCTTAGTGGGCCACACAGATAATACTGGTGATGCCGAAACCAATATGGGTCTTGGGCAGAGTAGGGCAGATTTTGCTAAAGCATATTTTATTAGAAATGGTATTTCTGATGCAAAATTAATGACCAGTTCCAAGGGGCAGACAGAACCTATTTCCACTAACGATACTGAAGAAGGCAAAGCACTTAACAGAAGAACGGTTGTCACTTTAAACTAAAACATTAACTATTAAATTATAAAACATGGATTTTGAAAATATAAACATTTGGTGCTGGTTAATTCCATTACTGTGCACATTATTGGGAGCTCTTTTTGGTTACTTATTAGGTAAAGGCAAAGAAACTGTTATAGACAATTCTGCAGAACTTAAAGTTCTGACCGATAAAAATGCCAAATTAAAGGCCGATCTTGATGCCTGTAACAAAAAACTAACAGTTAAAGCCCCCACTAAAAAGGCAGCCCCTGTAGCTTCCTTGGCAGCTATTCCTTTTGACGCCAAACTTGCAAAGAGCATTTTTGGAAAAACCATTAAACAGGATGACCTCAAAATTGTGGAAGGCATTGGACCTAAGATTGAAGGTCTTTTCCATAATTTTGGAATTAAGACATGGAAAGCTCTTTCTGAAACCAAGGTTGCAAAATGTAAAGAAGTACTGGAATCTGGTGGAGACCGTTATAAAATTCATGACCCAGCATCATGGCCTATGCAAGCTAAAATGTGCTATAAAGGAGAATGGAAAAAACTCCATAAATGGCAAGAAGAACACAAACACGGTAAGTTGTAAAATTAAAAAACCGGTTCCAAATGGAACCGGTTTTTTTTATATCACTCCATTAGCTTCTACCCATTTAAAATGATGGTCAACATTTGGGAGTTTCATTCTTTCAGAAATACGTTGTAATCTATCTGGGAGTTTCATTAAATAGTCTCTAGCTTTTTCAGCTTCATCATTTAAAGCTCTAATGCTACCTATTTCCCAATAGTCATTCAACTTACTAAGAATATCTATATAATCTTGTGCTGTATATACTCCTAATTTTTGCGCACATTCAGAAAAGTTTTCAAATGCAACTCCTGCTCTTTCCCCTGTTTCCCTTAAGAAATGAGCGGGCATTACAATCTTCTTTTTCATCATATCAGCAAAGGCTAACATCATTTGGCTTGGATCATGCTCAAAAATGGTTTTTATAAACTCTCTGTAGGCCAAGTGGTGTCTCATTTCGTCACCTGCAATAATGGTACACATTTTACCAAGTAGTTTATTTCCTTTCTGCTTAGCCATTTGCCCCACCCTTTTGTGGGAAATATTGGTTGCCAGTTCTTGGAAAGAGGTATAAACAAAATTCTTATAGGGATCTCTATCGGTGCCAATATCAAAACCATCGGCAATTAAATGTTGGGTAGTAATTTCAACCTCCCGCATGTTTACTCTCCCTGACAGATAAAGATACTTGTTGAGCACATCTCCATGACGGTTCTCTTCGGCCGTCCATTGGCGAACCCATTTAGACCATCCGTTCTGTTTCTCTCCATAACCACCATGCTGATCTATTCCTTCAACATCCATTAACCAAGATTCGTATGTTGGCAATGCTTCTTCGGTAATGGTATCTGCTACCATGGTTACCCAAAAATCGTATCCCAATTCTTTGGACTCTTCACGAATTTGTTCTACATGTTCTAAAAAATTATCGCTTTGTGGGTCTGGTAAAAAATCTGTGGGCTGCCATATTTTTTCAATAGGCGTTAAATAGGTTTCAATAAACCCATCAACTTTACCCTCTATGGCCTTCATTACTTCAATTCTAATATTCTTAGCAGACATATTTTAGTGTTTAAAAGCAAAGATAGTTATTAATTCCTACCACTTTCAGTGGGATAAAAAGTATATACCGGCTCACTTTGCCAAAATTCTTTAGAATCTACATCCATAATTGTCAAAGGGCCCATAAACGCTGCGCCAGTATCTACATTCCACACATTAGTGGCATTAACAGGAACTGTTTTTCCTATTCTTGTTACGGGTGTGTGCCCAATAAATATTTCTTTATAGCACAATAATCGCTTTGGGTAAAATTGATGGTCTTGTCCCATTTTTGGATGTACGGACAATGCCAGCTCCCATAAGGTCCTGTCCCAATAAAAGGTTTTGGAAAAATACTCTGCCTCTACTCCTTTAAGGTTTGTAAACCCAGCATGTAAAAACAATCTGTTTTCTGAATCCAAATAGTAGTTCTGTAAGTTTTCATAAAAAGAAAGGTGGTGTTCCAATACAGACTTGTCAATCTTTGCGTAAGAGTTCAATGTTGCGGTACCACCATGTGCCAACCACGTTGGATTGTCTTCCCGTTTAGTTAGCCAATCATAACTAAGATCATCATGATTTCCACGAATAAAAATACATGTATGGGTTTTTGCCAACTCCATTAGAAAATTTACTGTTTCAACGGCTTCGCTCCAACCGTCCACATAATCTCCCAAAAAAATAAGGGTATCCCTTGTAGAAACCTCCGCTTTTTTTAAAACTTGTTGTAATGCCTTTAATCCTGAATGAATATCCCCAATTACCAATGTTCTCATTGTGCAAAAATCGCAATTCCAGCAATAATTATCACAATAAACAATATTAAGAAAAAGATTTTCCAGAAAGAATATGGATGAGTACCACTAATAGTTCCTGTTTGTCCATTAATATAAAAGTGGTAGTCTTTCCCATTATATTCATAGGAGCTTATATATATAGGAAGAAGAATGTGCTTAAAGGTCTCTTTGGACAATTTGATATCTGCATTATGAATACGCTGCGTATCTCCTCCTATGTCCCTACGAATCCAACTGTAACCAATATGTTTTGCTTCCTGAAAAGATTGATGGTGGCCTTCCTTTAAGGAAACTGTATATTTTTCCGTTACAAAACCAGACAAATATTTGGTATTAAAAACCACCAATTCTTTTAAGTTCCAAAATGCAATTTTAGATGGAATCTCCCTTCGTTTTTTTTCTGATGCATTAATCAATATATCATCCAAAAAACCATCTACAGAACCCGAAGCATGGGACCATCTGGTTTTTCGCACGCGTTGGGTTCTATTTCCTTTTCTACTTCTGTAAGTTCTGGTTTCGTAATAATAATCCCCTCTTTGCCCTTGGTAGGAAGCAAAAAGCTGTGCATCAAACGTCCAATAAGGAAGATACAAACCATGTATTCCCTCTGGATCCAGAGCTGCTCTTTTTAATTTATCTGGTGCAAACCATATCTTGCCGACCCAGTTCTTAAAAATACTCCTTGCTTTGTTGACATCCATTTGAAAAGGAATTAAGGCGCCGGGCAAAATCCACCCCTCTTTTTCTACATCTTCTTTTATTAATGGTTCGCCACAATACACGCATGCCAAAGATTTATAATTTTCTTCCACATGTTGGTTTGCCCCACAGTTTTTACAATGTAGCAAGTCTATGGTTTCTGTATAGGCATTCTCCCCAACAACTTTTAAATAATGCTCCAGTTCTAGCTCCTCAAAACTACTTTTGGTCTGTTCAATAAATTCCTCATAACCACAGTACCCACATTTTAATTGATGCGAGCCTGGCTTAAATTTTAACTCTGCACCACAATTGGCACAAGGTCTTTTTTCTTCGGATTTTAGAGTTTCTTCCATGAACACTACGTGTCATTCCCACAAAAATGGGAACCCCTTATAAAACAAATTAGTTGATTTAAGCAGTTGGTAAAGGCGGTGGTGTACTTCCTCCTAAAAATGCTTTTAATTCTTCAACTTCTTTTAAGGAAGTCCAATTTTGCATTCCCTGTTTCCAAACCAAGGTATCTCTATTGATGGTTCTATTGGCAAAAAGCTCTTTAAGCTTATCAAAAGATACGGGACCCAATTGTTGGCCATCCATAGCATAGTGATACAATACCTGTATTGGCATTGGTGGCGGAACAGCTGCTCCTTGAGCGGGTTGTGCAAAGGGTTGCTGGGCTGCATTTGGATTCATCATATTGCCCATTTGCTGTGCCAACACAAAGCCCATTCCCATTCCCATACCTGCTCCTGCAGTACCTCCTTCATTTTTAGCAGCTTCTTCCATGGCTTTGGCAGCTTTAAACTGTGCCAATTTACCCATGTCTAGTTTATCCAAACGAGAATATTCAAAGATTTCCTTTTTAAGCTCTTCAGGCATGGAAACATTTTCAATGTAGAATTTCTCTAACTCAATCCCCACTCTGCCAAACTCTGGTTGCATTACTTCTTGGCAAGTCTCCGATAATTCTGTTGTATTTGCAGCGTACAGCTCAATAGGAAGGTTGGCTTCACCCACGGTATCCGTAAAGCGAGTAACTATTAAACTTTTTAAATGTTCATTTACCTCATAGTTGGTAAAGTTCCCATCCGTTCCTACAACATCTATGACAAATTTCCCTGCATCACTTATTCTAAAACTATACGTTCCAAAAGCTCTTATTTCTGTTAATCCAAAACGTTCATCACTCAACATTACAGGGTTTTTAGTTCCCCATTTTTCATCGGTAAACAAACGCGTGTTTACATAATACACCTCCGCTTTAAAAGGACTGTCAAAACCATACTTCCACCCTTTTAATGTGGTTAAAATAGGTAGGTTTTTGGTGTTTAAAGTGTAGGTTCCAGGAGTAAACACATCGGCCAATTGTCCTTCATTTACAAATACGGCGGTTTGCCCTTCCCTAACTACAAGTTTTGCATTGTTTTTTATTTCATTTTGATAGCGCTCAAAACGATGGACAATGGTATCGTTTGTATTGTCCAACCACTCAATTATGTCTATAAATTCATGACTGAGTTTCTTTTTTATTTCATCAAATAGGTTCATTTTAGTAGTGTTTATAATTTTTAAAAAGGTACTAAATTTACATGTAATAGCTAATAAATTGTAGTAAACTTTTGGTAAACCTGTGCATTTCTGATTACCTTGGAACAACTTTTAAGGACTATGACAAACAAGGTATTTTGCATTGGCGAACTTTTGATAGATTTTGTGGCCGAAAATCAAGGAAGTGATTTGTCAAAAGCAACCATTTTCACAAAAAAAGCTGGCGGCGCCCCAGCAAATGTTGCTTGTGCCATTGCAAAACTTGGTGGCAAAAGTTTTTTTGTGGGTTGTGTGGGCAAAGATCCTTTTGGTAAATTTTTGTTAGAGGTTTTAGAAAAAAACGATGTAGATATTTCCTTGGCACAACAATCCAAAACCTTTACCACCTTGGCCTATGTTTCTATTGGCGATGAAGGAGAACGGGATTTTGTCTTTAGCCGTGGGGCGGACAAAGAACTAAAATACGATTCATCCTTGAAAAAAGAATTTAAGGGCAGCTTGATTCATTTTGGGGCTGCCACTGCCTTTTTGGGAGGCAATTTAGAAGAAGCTTATGGACGTTATTATTTTGATGCTTTGACCCAAGAAGCCTTTATAAGTTTTGACCCTAATTTTAGGGCAGATTTATGGAAAGATGATGAAGCCACTTTTATTAAAAAAAGCTTGATTTTTGTTGAAAAAGCCCATCTATGTAAATTTAGCTTGGAAGAGGCATATTTATTATCCGAAAAGAATACCCTAGACGATGCTTGTGATGTTTTACATGAAGTTGGCACAAAAATTATTGCGGTTACACTAGGAAGTCAAGGCACTTATATTAGTGCACCCAATCTAAAATTAACGGTGCCAAGTATAAAGGTACAACCTCTTGACACCACAGGTGCTGGCGATGCTTTTATTGGCTGCTTGCTTTTACAAATAGCAGCTTTAAACAGCCCTTTTGACATTTTAGAAAACAACCAGTTATTGTTACAAATGGTCACAAAAGCCAATAAGGCAGGGGCTATTACCACAACTGGTTATGGGGCTATAGACTCTTTGCCTACAAAGGAGGATTTCTTACCTTAGTTCCACATAACGTAAGAATTCAATGCTCGTATATAAATATAGAAGTGGAACTCCCAATGATATAAAAGCTCTTGAGAACAATCAATATTGGTCATCTTCTATTGAACAATTGAACGACCCTTGTGAAGCAACTACCGACACAAAAAAAGTCAAACGATTTCTGAATTATATTGGACAAAAAGTTGGAGCTAAAACCAAAGAAGATTTTGAGTTATTTAATAATAATACCGACGAGGTTCTATCAATGGACAAAAAAATGGGTATTTATTCACTTTCTAAAACACCATTAGATGAATTACTTTGGGCTCATTACGCTAATTCACATAAAGGATTCTGTATAGAATATGATTTAGACGTTTTACTGAAAAACGACGGAAGTAATCATATCCATTCTTTTCCTGTTTTATATTCAAAAAAACCCCAAAGTATCGGTTTTTTGGACATTATTAGGAATGAACAAAATAGTATGATAAAAAAGTTCGCTTTTCATAAATCAAAAAGATGGGAATATGAACAAGAGCATAGAATTGTAACAAGTAAAATTGGATTGAATTCCTATAATCCTAAAGCATTAAAATCAATCTATTTTGGTTTAAAAATTAAGCAATCAGACAAAAATCAAATCATAAACCTATTACAAAGAGGTGTTAATTTTTATCAAATTGTATTAGAAAAAAATAGCTATTTATTTAAAGCTATAGAACTTGAAACCAAAACAGGACTGGAATCCAATTATTTAAAACAATTGCCAACTTCTATTACAAATGGAAAAATTATAGCATTTGAAATCTTAAAACAAAAGATTTACAACTTTTCAGAAATTGGAGAATTTGGAATTATGTTGAAACAAGAACTAAATAGGTCAGAAATAGAAATTTTAATCAATTATCTAAAAAAGAATTTATTTTGTGACGGAAAGACAATATTTTTTGAATTCTATACTAACCTAAACCAAATTGGAAATTTACCTTGGGTGTCAGCATCATTAAAAGAAGAAAAAATTGAAATACAGTTTAACTATGAAAAGTAATTACATAAAACAAAGATTAGTATTAAAAAACAATGACCAATATTGTTAAATGTACCCTCAAAAATCTAGAATTGCTGGCAACCCTAGCCCAACAAACCTTTCTAGATGCTTATGGAGGAGGTGCCGATAATGATGAAATCGACACCTATGCAACTAAAAATTTTAACCAAGAAATATTAAAAAAAGAATTAAGCAATCCAAACATTAATTATCATATTCTCTATTACAATAATGAAGTTGCCGGGTTTTCCAAAATTGTGTTGAATGCTCCCAATAACAGTGTAATAGAACCAAACATAACCAAATTGGATAGATTGTACTTGTTAAAGGAATTTTATGGGCAAAATCTTGGTGCTAAGCTAATGGATTTCAACATTGAGCTATCTAAAAATAACGAACAAAAAGGTCTTTGGCTATATGTTTGGACAGAAAACTATAGAGCGGTTAATTTCTACAAAAAATGCGGTTTTAAAATTGTTGGCAGCTATGATTTTAAAATATCCGAAACACGCTCCAATCCTAACCACATTGTCTATTTAGAATACTAATTATACTGTACTTTCCTTAAAATCCTTAATGATTCCTTTACGGATTGATAGACTTTTTCATTGTGCTTTTTAAGAATGGCTCTGGCGTTGGTGAGTTTTTCTTTGGCTTCTTCAAAACCATTTAAAAAACATATTAAATAAGTAGCTGGCAGGTGCTTTAAATCCTCTTTTTCGGTTGGGGCAAGTGTTATTCCTTTGTTTAATTTGTCCAACAGCGCATTGTTGGCATTAAAAATATGATGCAGCGTTTTTTTGTCATACTGCGGGGCTTCAAAAATTAAATCGCTTTGAATCTGGTATGTCCCATTTTCTGAAAAAGTAATGACCACCTTTTCCAAAGGGTAATATTTTTGTTGTTTCCCTAGCCCCAATTGCACATATTCCATGGTAGTAAAAGAGTCTTCATCAAAAGCAATGGTTACCTCATCCAACGCAGAATAAAATAGTTTTACCTGTTCGTTAATCAGTTCTATATCCAATCTGGAATAATATTCTTGCTTTTTTACCTTTTTAAGATTCCCGGCCCAACAGACCACAAATTGTTCCTTAAAAACCTTGTAACTGCTACTTAAATCTGCATGCCTATTATTAATAAAATCTATGACTCCATCCAGAGTAAATTGAATGTTGTTACGGGCATGTTGCTCAATGGTAGCCACTGTTGCAGCGTTAATGTCCTTCATCTCAATATCAAATACCTTGGGCATACTTATACTACCTTCCCTAAAAAAGACAGAACCACCATAATACTTCCATATGTTTCTCCTTAAAGAACATATTTTTCCATTGGATTTTATGGTCACCAAACCAACAACCTTGCCTTCTGGTAAATTGGGAAACGGTATATTTTCATAAGAAATTAAGGGAGGGTTATCCAAATAGGCATTTACAAGATTTTGGATTTTGCTGTCATCAAAAAAATCGACTCCAACAATTTTATTGTCCTCATCTTCTACACCAATGACAATAAAAGAATTGTTTTTTGGATTGCTATTGGCTAATGCACAAACATGCTTTAAAAATTTGCCTTTCCCTTCTTTTTGCCCAATATCTATAAAGCGTTTTTTATCATAAAAACTATTTTCATCATTATGGGCAAGTAGATTTTTAACTAGTAGGCGTTTGTTAATCATAGTTGTTTGTTCACAATAGTACTACTTGCTTGGGCGGTAGACATAACAACTAAATCTGCAATATTTACATGATAGGGGCGTGTAACCACAAAGTGTATAATATCTGCAATATCTATTGGCTTTAACGGTTGAAAACCTTTGTACACATTATCGGCACGTGCTGTATCTCCCTTAAAACGTACATTACTAAACTCAGTCTCCACCATCCCGGGGTTTACGGCACCAACCCTAATTCCGTGCCTATTTAAATCTATTCGCATAGCCTGATTTAATGCATCCACCGCATGTTTACTGGCGCAATATACATTGCCGTTGGGGTATACTTCTTTGCCAGCTGTAGATCCTATATTGATAATATGTCCTGACTCCCTTTCTACCATTTTTGGAATAATGGCCTTGGATATATAAAGCAACCCTTTTACATTGATATCCAACATGGCGTCCCAATCATCTGTATTGCCCTCTTGTATGGGTTCTAAGCCATGAGCATTCCCTGCGTTATTAATTAGAATATCAATTTTAGAAAAATCATTGGGCAAAGATTCAATGGCTTTGAACACTTCTTTTTTTTCTCTAATATCAAAGTTTAGTATGTGAATTTTGGTTTGGGCAGACAACTCCATTTTTAATTCCTCCAGCCTGTCTTTTCTTCTACCACAGACAACCAATTTTATGCCGTTTTTAGCAAACAGTTCTGCTGTAGATTTTCCTATGCCACTTGTTGCTCCAGTGATTAATGCAGTCTTTTCTTTCATAGGTTTGTGAAAATAAAAAATAAATCCCTTAAATCATTCATAAAACTTGGGTCTTTATGCGTTTTTTAACCAATTATTAACAGCCCATGAGTAAATAAATTTTCACTTTGCATTTTATTAAAAAGCTTATTTAATTTGCATAAAATCAAACTATAACTTCTATGGAGGAAAACACTACAATTGATATCAGTGCTGTGAACGAGAAAATTGCCAAAGAAAGCGCTTTTATCGATCTACTTGTATTGGAAATGAACAAGGTTATCGTGGGCCAAAAGCACATGGTAGAACGTCTTTTAATTGGTCTTTTGGGTCAGGGTCACATCTTATTGGAAGGTGTGCCGGGGCTGGCAAAAACATTGGCTATCAATACTTTGGCAAAAGCTGTAAAGGGAAGTTTCAGCAGAATACAATTTACTCCTGATTTATTACCTGCAGATGTTGTGGGAACCATGATTTACAATATTAAAGAGAATGATTTCTCCATTAAAAAGGGACCCATTTTCGCCAATTTTGTATTGGCAGATGAAATAAACAGAGCACCAGCAAAAGTACAATCCGCTCTTTTGGAGGCCATGCAAGAAAAACAAGTGACCATTGGCGACGAAACTTTTATCCTAGATAAACCATTTTTGGTCATGGCAACACAAAATCCTGTTGAGCAAGAAGGAACATATCCATTACCTGAAGCCCAAGTTGACCGTTTTATGTTAAAAACAGTTATTGATTATCCTAAATTGAATGAGGAACAATTAATCATCCGTCAAAATCTTAAAGGTGCCTACGAGGAAGTAAAGCCTGTTGTGACCACCAAGCAAATTTTATCAGCTCAAAAAGCGGTAAGAGAAGTATACATGGATGAGAAGATTGAAAAATATATTCTTGATATTGTTTTTGCAACTCGTTATCCAGAAAAATACAATTTAGAAAACTTAAAACCACTTATTAGTTTTGGTGCATCACCTCGTGGAAGTATTAACTTGGCAAATGCTGCAAAATGTTATGCCTTTATAAAGCGAAGAGGGTATGTAGTGCCAGAAGATGTTAGAGCTATTGTTCATGATGTATTACGTCATAGAATTGGCATTACCTATGAAGCTGAGGCCGAAAATATTACTTCTGAAGAAATCATCAATAAGATTGTAAACGAAATAGAAGTGCCTTAAATCAGTCCTTAGTATTTAGTCTACAGTTGGCACAATTTAGATTTTGCTGCTGTATATTGATTACTGTATACTGCATACTGAAAAAATGGATACTAAAGAATTACTTAAAAAAGTCCGTAAGATTGAGATAAAGACACGTCGTCTTTCCGATCACATTTTTGGAGGAGAATACCATTCTACTTTCAAAGGGCGGGGTATGACTTTTAGTGAAGTACGCCAGTACCAATATGGAGATGATGTAAGGAGTATTGATTGGAACGTTACTGCCAGGTATAATGAACCATACATAAAAGTTTTTGAGGAAGAGCGGGAACTCACCATGATGTTGATGGTAGATGTAAGTGGGTCAGAACTTTTTGGGTCCAGCAATCAGTTTAAAAAAGAAATTATCACCGAAATATCCGCCACGTTGGCTTTTTCAGCCATGCAAAACAATGACAAAGCTGGGCTCATTTTATTTTCTGATGAGGTAGAACTTTTTATTCCGCCTAAAAAAGGAAAAAGCCATGTACTCCGTATCATTAGAGAGTTGTTGGAGTTTAAGCCTAAAAGTAACAAAACGGATATTGCAGAGGCATTAAAGTACTTAACCAGTGTTATGAAAAAGAAAGCCATTGTGTTTGTGCTCTCAGATTTTATTGCCGAAGATTATGAACGTACGCTAAAAATTACTGGAAACAAACATGATGTTACGGGGATTAGGGTCTATGACCAAAGAGAGGAAAGCATTCCCAATTTGGGCATGGTACAAATGTTAGATGCAGAAACTGGTGATGTACAATTGGTTAATACCCAATCCAAAAAAGTACGTCTAGGGTATGGTAAATACCATAAAGAACGTGTGGATTATTTTAATGAAACCTTTACAAAATCTGGTTGTGGTGTTATTAGTTGTCGGGTAGACGAGAGTTACGTTAAAAAACTGTTGGGTTATTTTAAGCGAAGAGGATAAATAATAATGAACAAATATCAATTAAAAAATAAAAATTGTATTTCTTTCCAAATAAGGATATTCCTCCTATTTGCCGGTATCTTTTTGTTTCCCTTTTTCTCCCATGCCCAAGTTTCTTCAGAAATTGATACTACTTATATTAAAATTGGAGAACAAATAAAATACACCATTACCGTTGAGGCAGATTCTACGGACACCGTATTTTTTCCTGAAGACCAAACGTTCTCACCATTGGAAATGGTTGAAGCCCTGGCTATTGATACTACTAAGAAGAAGAATAGAATAACATTGCAAAGGATTTATGCCCTTACTCAATTTGATTCTGGCGCATATACAATACCTCCCCAGCGAATTACTATCAATGAAAAGCCCTACTTTACGGATTCGGTCAGAGTAAATGTTGCCACAGTTCCTGTGGACACCATCGCCCAAAAGATGTACGACATTAAACCCCTGATCAATGTGGACAAAAGCAATTCTGAATTTTGGAAAACTCTTTTATGGATACTTATCCCATTATTGATTATAGCTGGACTTCTTTATTGGTTCGTTTTTAGGAAAAAACCCCTGTCCGAAGAAGAAAAAGAAGCTCTATTGCCCCCATTTGACAAAGCTCTTTTGGAATTAAAACGGTTAGAGAATTCAAAATATCTTATTCAAGATGAATATAAGCAGTATTATTCTGAGCTTACGGATATTGTACGTTCTTATTTAGAGGAAGATGTTCATGTTTCTGCATTAGAAAGCACCACAGATCAATTGATTGATAGGTTAGAAATGCTAAAGGAAGCTGGCGAATTGGATTTAGAGGAAGAAACTATACAACAGTTTAAACAAATATTGCAGACGGCAGATTTGGTAAAATTTGCCAAATCCAAACCTCCTACAACTGTAGCGGAACAAGACAGAAAAGCGGTAGAGGAAATCGTAATAAAAACCCATGATGCCCTGCCAGAACCAACAGAAGAGGAATTATTGCAGAATGAGGAATATTTGGAAGAACTTGCCAAAAAACAACAAAAGAAAAAATGGTATCTCGCTGCTAGTATTGTAACGGGTGTTCTCTTTTTTACCTTGGCTTTTGCCGTGGCAAAATATGGCTTTACTTATGTAAAAGATACCGTATTCGGCCATCCGTCCAAAGAGTTGTTAGAAGGAGAATGGGTCTCTAGCTCGTACGGTTTCCCTCCTGTGAGTATAGAAACTCCTGAGGTGCTTTTAAGACAAGAGGTTAAATTACCTCCAGAGGCAATGGCTACATTAAAAGAATTGCAAACCTTTATGTACCGTGATTCTGAGGCATTGTTTACTGTTGCCACCACTTCTACCTCTTTTACGGAAGAAGTAGAGCCCGACTTTGAAAAAACAATAGAACAGATTATTAAAAGCTTTGAGGATAAGGGGGCTAAAAATATTATTACCAAACAAGAGGAATTCAGCACAATTACTGGCACAAAAGGTCTAAAAACTTATGGTTCGGGGAATTTTGCTGTGCCAGAATCTAAAGAATTAATAAAAGGCAAGTATGTTATCCTGAGCTTTGGCGGTAAAGGATTTCAACAACAAATATTAATTTCCTGGTTGGATGGTGACACCTATGCCGAGGAAATTGCAGAAAGAATATTACAATCTGTAGAAGTAAAAAACGAAGTTTAAATGTTTAAAGATATTTCATTTGCAAACCCACAATTCTTTTGGTTGTTTTTAATACTTCCATTGGCTTTGCTATGGTACTTCTTTAAACGAAAAGAAGAAACGGCATCACTTAAAATTTCAAGTATAAAAGGATTTGCTATTAACAACTTCCTTCCAAAACTAAAGCCTTTATTGTTTGTTCTTAGATTGTTGGCTTTGGCAGCAGTAATTACAGCCTTAGCCCGCCCACAAACAGAAGATATTTCAACCAGAACAAAAACCACAAAGGGAATAGATATTGTAATGGCCATTGATGTTTCATCAAGTATGTTGGCACGTGACCTAAAACCTAATAGACTATCTGCGCTGAAGGAAGTAGCTGGAGATTTTATCCGTCAGCGACCAAATGACAGAATCGGTGTAGTGGCCTATGCTGGGGAAAGTTATACCAAAACACCCATCACTAGCGATAAATCCATTGTACTTAATGCGTTAAAGGAAATCACTTATGGACAGTTAAATGATGGTACGGCTATTGGGATGGGATTGGCAACATCGGTAAACCGATTAAAAGAAAGCAAGGCAATTAGTAAAGTAATAATTCTACTTACTGATGGTGTAAACAATTCTGGTTTTATAGAACCACAAACAGCTGCAGATTTAGCAGTGGAATTTGACATTAAAACATACACAATTGGGTTAGGCACCAATGGAAACGCCCTTTCCCCTGTTGCTTATAATGCTGATGGTTCTTTTAGATATGGGATGAGACAAGTAGAAATAGATGAAGCGCTGTTAGAAGATATCGCCAAAGTTACTGGCGGGCAATACTTTAGAGCTACGGACAATGAAAAACTGGAAGAAATCTATGACGAAATAAATAAACTGGAAAAAACCGAAGTAGAAGAATTTAAGTATTATAAATACGAAGAAAAATTTAGACCTTGGGTCCTTTTGGCAGGGGCTTTACTATTATTAGAATGGGTGTTGAGAAACACATTATTTAAGAGTTTTATATAAACAATGATTCAATTCGACGAAAAAATATATTTCTATTTGCTGTTCATTATACCCGTAATGATTGTGGTTTTTGTACTACATCAAATTTGGAAAGTAAGAACACAGAAAAAATTTGGGGATTTGTCTCTTTTAAAGCGGTTAACCCCGAATAAATCCAGTTTTAAATCAACTTTAAAATTGATATTCCTCTTATTGGGCCTGTCCTTTCTAATTTTGGCTTTGGTAAATCCTAAAATTGGCACAAAACTAGAAACAGTTAAACGAGAGGGTGTGGATATTGTTTTTGCAGTTGATGTTTCTAAAAGTATGTTAGCCGAGGATATTGCTCCCAACCGATTGGAAAAATCTAAACGTTTGGTGTCAGAAATTATCAATCAATTAGCAAGTGACAGGATTGGGATTATTGCTTATGCTGGTCAAGCTTTTCCCCAATTACCTATCACCACTGACTATGGTGCCGCTAAAATGTTTCTGCAAGGAATGAATACAGATATGTTATCCTCCCAAGGAACAGCAATCAATGAAGCTATAGAATTGGCATCAACTTATTACGATGACGAAGAACAGACAAATAGGGTCTTATTTATTATCTCAGACGGTGAAGATCATTCGGAAGGCACCACTTTGGATGCTGTGGAAAAAGCTGTTGAAGAAGGAATTAGAGTTTATACCATAGGGGTTGGGAAACCAAAGGGCGCTCCCATTCCTATCAAAAGAAACGGAGTTGTAGAAAGTCTTAAAAAAGATGCACAAGGTGAAGTTGTTATTACAAAATTGAATGAAGTTGTCTTAACTGATATTGCTGATGAAGGAAATGGGGAATATATCAATGGCTCCAATACAGAAGAAGCGGTAGAAATTATAAAAGAGCAATTAGGGCAAATGGACAAAAAGGAGTTTGAAGCCAAGCAATTTGCAGAATATAAAGACCAATTTCAATGGTTTTTGGGCTTGGGTTTATTATTTCTATTTTTAGACATCTTTCTATTGGACAGAAAAACCAAGTGGTTAAAGAAATTAAACTTGTTTAACGAGGAAGAAATTGAATAAAATGAAAAAGATACTTTACATTGTTTTTGTATTTGGGTTTTTTGGTTTCTCCCAAGAATCCGATGAGGAAAAAATAGACAAAAAAACATTGCAAGCTTCTCAAAATCTTACATGGGAAGGCAATAAAGATATTGCAGAAAATGATTTTATAAATGCAGAAGGCAATTACAGAAAAGCTATATCAAAAAGTAATAAGAATTCTGCTGCATCCTATAATTTGGGGAATGCTTATTATAGTAAAGAAACCTATAGTGAAGCTTTTGGCCGTTTTAAACAAGCTGGGGAACTAGCATCAACAAAGGAAGAAAAACATCAGGCCTATCATAATATGGGCAATGTTTTTATGAAAAAGAAAGAGTATGAGAAAGCTGTAGAAGCCTATAAAGAAGCCTTACGAAACAATCCTACAGATGAAGAAACCCGATATAATTTAGCTTTGGCTAAAGAGCTACTAAAAAAACAGCAGGACGAAGAAAAGAAAAACGACGAGAACAAGGAAGACGAAAACCAAGAAGATAAAAAAGACCAAGACGAGGATAAAAAAGACGAAGGAAATCAAGAAAAAGACGATGAGGGCGAGCAGAAAGAAGATGAAAATAAGGACAAGGGTGACGAAGGTGATAAAGGTGATGAAAAGCCTGAAGAAAATAAAGAAGGTGATGGTGATAAAAAAGAAGAGGAGAAAAAACAACCCCAAGAAGATCAACCAAGACCTAACCAACTATCTCCTCAACAAGTACAGAACCTATTAGAAGCTATGCAGAATGAGGAAAAAAAGGTGCAAGAAAAAATAGATGCCCAAAAGGTAAAGGGTGTTAAAACAAAAAATGAGAAAGATTGGTAATGTTGTTGGCAATTAAAAAATATATATTCTTTATTCCCCTATTGCTTTTTTGCTTTGTGGTAAAAGCACAAGACTCAGGAATTACTTTTGAGCTAAAAGTCAGCAAGCCCAAGCTTGGGCTTAATGAACGGCTAAGGGTAGATTTTGTCATGAACAAAGACGGAGATAATTTTAACCCTCCTGATTTTGAAGGATTTAGAGTTTTAATGGGACCTTCCCAAGCCATTAGCTCCTCTTGGATTAATGGTAAAAGATCATATTCAAAAACCTATTCATATACGTTGGCGCCTACTGCTAGGGGGAAATTTTCCATAAAACAAGCTACCATTGAAATTGATGGGAAAACTTATAAGTCACTCGCAAAGAATATAGAAGTTACTGCTGCAGTTGATAAACCAAGTGACCAAATGACAGTGGATGATGTTGCTGATGAAAGTTTACACTTGGTAGCTGAAGTTTCAAAAGGGAATCCTTATTTAAATGAAGCGGTGACTGTTGTGTACAAATTATACTTTAGCCCGTATGTTAGTGTCTCTAATTTTAGAGCATTGGACAATCCCAAGTACAATAATTTTTGGAGTCAGGATATGCCAGTCACAAAATACAACGCAGAAAATGCTACTTATAGAGGGCAGTCTTATAGATATGTAATTCTAAAAAGAGTGGTTTTATACCCTCAAAAAACTGGAGAGTTAGAATTAGAGCCTCTATCCTTAGATGTAGTTGTAGATGTTCCTACCAACAAAAGGGATTTCTTTGGGGGTCGTATCTATCAATCTACCAATAAGACTGTTTCAGCTGGGAAGCGCACTATCAAAGTAAAAGCATTGCCCACTACAGGAAAACCAGCAGATTTTAGTGGTGCAGTAGGCGATTTTAATTTCTTTGTAACTACCAGTAAAACACATTTAAATGCTAGTGAATCTTTACAGGCAAAGGTAGAGGTAAGCGGCAAGGGAAACTTAAAGCTTTTTCAATTGCCAAAACCTAATTTCCCAAGTTCCTTGGAGGTATATGATCCAGAACATGATGAAAGTGTACGCACGACCTTAGCAGGAATGCAGGGAAAAGTGAATGACACGTATACAGTAGTTCCATCATTTAAAGGAAAATATCCCGTTCCAAGTATCTCTTTTAGTTATTTTAACCCCTCAACAGAAAAGTACCACACTCTAAATTCCAATGAAATTGTGGTTAATGTATTGGAAGGGCCCACGGATTCTAATGTGACATCTTCTATCCCTACAGCTGCAAATAGGCAAACTGTAGTTGGTTCTGGAAACGAATTTGGTTTTATTAAGTTGAAACCCAATCTTTCCGCAATAGGAACAAATTACTTTTTTGGTTCCAAATGCTTTTACCTATGGTTGTTGCTTCCTTTATTGTTAATTCCATTATTTATTCTATTTAGGAAAAAAAGAGAGGAATATACAAGTGATATAGCTGGAAATAAAGTTAGAAAAGCGAATAAATTAGCCAAAAAATATTTATCTGAGGCAAAGAAAACGCTAGGCAAAAAAGAGGCTTTTTATATAGCCTTGGAAAAAGCACTACACAACTATCTAAAGGCCAAATTGAAAATTGAAACATCTGAGTTCAGTAAGGATAAAATAGCTTCTATCTTAACAAAAAAACAAGTTGATGAAGAAACCACTGAAGGTTTCATTGGTTTATTGAAAAACTGTGAAATGGCTCGTTACAGTCCTTTTTCTGATGTACAGATGCAAGAAGATTATGATAAAGCAAGTGAGGTAATTTCTTATTTGGATAAACAATTATAGGTAATGAAACAATTAATGACTTTAGTAGCACTATTGTTTTCTCTTTTGGTAACTGCCCAAAGTGAGGCCTTGTTCAATAATGCCACAACAGCGTATAATGATGGAAATTACGAAAAAGCCATAGAGAATTATCAAAAAATTCTAGAAAATGGTGAACATTCAGCTGCTTTATATTTTAATCTTGGTAACGCCCATTATAAACTAAACCAAATAGCACCAAGTATTTATTATTATGAAAAAGCATTGTTGTTAAAACCCAATGACCCAGAAATTAAAGCCAATTTAGGTTATGCCCAGAATATGACTTTGGATGCCATTGAGGAAATGCCAGAAACTGGGTTTTCCAAAATTTATAAAAAACTTACCGGTTTTCTTTCTTTTGACCAATGGGCCTATGCTGCTGTTGGTTTAATGATTTTGTTTGTTTTGATGTATGTCGCTTTTTACTATTTTAGATATGCCACTCACAAGCGCATTGCATTTATTACAAGTGTTGTTGCTTTAATTTTATCCGTTTTTTCCATTGTAATGGCATATTTACAGTACAATGATTTTAACAACCATCAACCAGCTATTGTATTTGCAGAAGAAGCTATTATACAATCCGAACCCAACAATAGAAGTGAAGAGGTTTTTAGATTGCACCAAGGCACTAAAGTAAATGTCCTTGAGCAATTGAATGATTGGAAAAAAATAAAGATTCTCGATGGCAAAACAGGTTGGGTTCCTTCCTCCGACATCAAAATATTAAAGGATTTTTAGATTTAAATTCCTTCCCTTGTAATCTGCAACTAAAACATTGTTCAAAATCTACCCTTTGTAGCAAAGAATTATTTTAAATTTGCTTTTCCATAGTTTTTTAGTATGATAAACAAGATTAAGGAACATATAGCATTAGTTGAAGAGTTTCAGAGTAAAAACCCTGAAGAAATTGAAGTTTTCCGTATTAAGTATTTAGGCAAGAAAGGATTGTTGAATGACTTTTTTGCAGACTTTAAAAATGTTCCCAATGACCAAAAGAAAGAATTTGGGCAAACTATCAATCATTTAAAAAATAGTGCTACAGAAAAAATTAATTCCTTAAAAGAAGCTCTGGAGAACAAGACTGAGGAGAAAGGCATCTATGGAGACTTAACCCGTCCTGGTGAGCCAATAGAAATTGGAGCTAGACACCCAATTTCTATTGTAAAAAATCAAATTATTGATATTTTTTCTAGAATAGGTTTCAATGTTTCTGAAGGCCCAGAAATTGAAGACGATTGGCACAATTTTACTGCCTTGAACCTTCCTGAATATCACCCTGCAAGAGACATGCAGGATACTTTCTTTATACAAACCAATCCAGATATTCTATTACGTACTCATACTTCATCAGTACAAGTACGGTATATGGAAAATAACAAGCCTCCCATCCGTACTATTTCTCCTGGACGGGTGTATAGAAATGAAGCCATTTCGGCACGTTCACATTGTTTCTTTCATCAAGTAGAAGGGTTATACATTGACAAAGACGTTTCTTTTGCCGATTTAAAACAAACGTTACAATTCTTTACAACCGAGCTTTTTGGAAAATCCAAAATTAGGTTAAGACCTTCGTATTTTCCATTTACTGAGCCAAGCGCGGAGGTAGATGTGTATTGGGGTCTTGAAACAGAGACCGATTATAAAATGACCAAGGGAACAGGTTGGTTAGAAATTATGGGTTGCGGTATGGTAGACCCAAATGTACTAGACAATTGTGGAATAGATTCCAATGAATACTCAGGATTTGCCTTTGGAATGGGCATTGACCGTATTGCCTTATTGCTACACCAAATTTCTGATATTCGTTTATTAAGTGAAAATGATATCCGCTTTTTGGAGCAATTTAAAAGTGCTCTATAAAAACAATATCATCTTAAAGGAAATCCTTTTGCTGCCCACCATGGGTGTGTTTCAATAACCAATCTACCTGCTTTTACCATAGGATCAGCATTCGCCAAACTATCTGCCATTTTCTGTGTTGGTGTATTGTAAATGGTAATGCCTCGTATTTCTCCATCATCACCAAAAGGTCCAGAAATATCTGCCCAACCTTCTTCATACATTTTCCCTAAATGAGCCATATGCAATGCTTGGAGGCTATCCGCTTCTTCCTTGTTTTGTGAACGATTTGGGCCTCTTTTTAAAAAAGCAATATAATACTCCTGCATAATAACTGTATCTTTTGTTGTCTCATCCACATAATCAAAGATTTGATATCCTTTTTGAGATAGTTCTTCTTTAATTTTAGAAATGCTTTTGGCTTTTTTTACTACCTCCTTTTCAACCCTATCAACTGGTTGCTCTTTACATGATACTATGAAAAGTATTCCTAAAATAAATATTGCATATCTCATTTTATCCATTCTTTATATGGGTTTTTACTTAATTGTGAATTGTAATATTTTACATCTCCCGTTACTTCTTCACCAAGCCAGTCTGGTTTTTCAAAAAGCTCATTTTCAGAATTCAATTCAATTTCTCCTATAACCAATCCTTCATTAGGGCCAAAAAACTCATCTACTTCAAAAACATGTTGGTTTCGGGGAATTAAATATCTGGTTTTTTTCAATACTCCTTCTTCGCACAAATCCAATAATGCTTTTGCCTCTTCTACTTCAATCTCTTTTTCCCATTCAAAACGAGATGTCCCAGTTTTATTTGACTTTCCCTTCACTGTTAAATATCCAAAATCCCCATTTATACGAATCCTAACAGTACGACTTGGGTGTGTGTTCAAAAAACCTTGTACAATAAGATTTTTTGAAGTAGCCTCTTTTTTATAGGCGTCTGACTTCACCAAAAATTTTCGTTCTATTTCAATCATATATGTTGACTAAGTTATTATAAATTTATCATATGGAAATGAATATGCCATTGCGAAAAATTATTCATGTAGATATGGATGCCTTCTATGCTTCGGTGGAACAATTAGATGACCCAACCCTTAAGGGAAAGCCCATTGCCGTTGGTGGTGGGTCTAAACGTGGTGTTGTTTCTGCTGCCAGCTACGAGGCCAGAAAATTTGGGGTTCGCAGTGCCATGAGTGGTTACTTGGCACAAAAGAATTGCCCAGGACTCATCTTTGTAAAACCCAGATTTTCTAGATATACTGAAATTTCCAAAAAAATAAGAAGCATCTTTTTTGATTATACAGATATGGTAGAACCTTTATCCTTAGATGAAGCCTATCTGGATGTGACAGTAAACAAAAAAGGAAATCCATCTGCCACTTTACTGGCCAAAGAAATTAGGGAGCGTATTTTTAATGAGCTAGGATTAACAGCATCAGCTGGAATCTCAATCAATAAATTTATAGCCAAAGTGGCCAGTGATTATAACAAACCCAATGGACAAAAAACTGTAAATCCAGAAGAGGTAATCCAATTTTTAGAAGATTTGGAAATTCGGAAATTCTATGGCGTAGGTAAAGTCACCACTGAAAAAATGTACCGCCTAGGGGTTTTTACAGGAAAAGACCTTAAGGCTAAATCTTTGGAGTTTTTAGAAGACCATTTTGGTAAGAGTGGAGGTTATTTCTACCATGTAGTCCGGGGCATTCATAACAGTGTTGTTAAATCTACTAGAATTGCCAAATCTGTTGGTGCAGAAAGAACATTTAATGAAAACCTAAGCAGTGAAATTTTTATGCTAGAACGCTTAGAGAGTATTGCCAATGAGTTAGAACGGCGTTTAAAAAAGTATAAAGTTGCGGGAAAAACAATAACTCTTAAAATTAAATACAGTGATTTTACACTTAAGACCAGAAGTAAAACGTTGACTTATTTTATATCCGATAAAAACTTGATTCTGGAAACTGCCAAAGAACTGCTTTATCAAGAAAAAATGGAAAACTCAGTTAGATTGCTAGGTATTTCCTTGGCCAATCTTAATACAGAGAAAAAAGAGAAGCAGCCTCAAAAAGAGGCTGTAACCGTACAATTAAAATTTGATTTGTAATATTTAAGTCGTTGCTGCCAAATCTATTTGATTACCAATAAATAGGTTCTTTTCCCAAGTATTTTTCGGCAATTGGCGTATAATAATCCTTTACATCTTCCAAATCATATATTTTTGGGCTTTTGGTATAGAGATCATACTTGTTGAAATCCTTGATCCATTTCAAATATTCTTGATCCTTTTCATTCAAAAGCTCCTTATAACTGCCTCCTGTATGCCAAGGGTAAAAAGAATGGTATCTTATCATTACCATAGCCTCTTCTGGTAAGTTGTTTTCTTTATGGTTCAATAAAACCTGATAAAGATACTCATCGTGACCCCATGCCAAATTAAGATTATCCAATCCGCAAGCGTCTTCATAAATCCCTGTGGGTGTGCTATATTCTTTATTTTGCATATCAGAATTAAGCATATTAAACTCTGGATACACACAACTATTTGGAAGGGCGCAACCAACTACAAATACATCTCCAACCATACCCCATTGCTCTGCCTGGCTTGTGCCATCTTCATCACTGCCCCAGAGGTACATTACCTTGCCCAAATCATGGATAAGTCCAGTTAGTTGCATCCAATCTGGTCTCCCTTCAAATCGGATTGCTTCCGCGCTTTGAATTAAATGTTGCACATTGGGGAGGTCTAAATCAGGGTCACTTACATCAATCAATGCATTAAGATGACCCATGGCCTCCCATAAATTCATTGGTTTATCAAAAGTGAGATACTTTTTATGCATGCGTTTTACAAAATCCACTGTTTGATTCTTACGCATTTTACGGTAATGTTCTTTCACTGCCACGGATACATCTGCAGCTTCATAATTCCTAAATTTTTTTTCTTCCATACCTATACATTTCCAAGTACAAAGTACAAAATTATGGTGACAACAATTAAAAATAAACTAAAGGGTTTTGCATATTTCCAAGGGTTAAGGTTAAGTACGCCAACATCTTCCATTATAAATGGAGCATCTTTAGGTAGCATCCAAGTAGCTATATGCATAACCACAATATTTAAGACAAATTCTATTCCCCATATGTGCACAAAATGTAGGTTTACTTCCAACAAATAATACATAATCACATAGAACAACAAACCAAACAACAATCCAATTTTAGCTCCCGCAGCAGATATTTTTTTAAATAAAAATCCAGCGATGATTACACTTGCAATGGGGATAAAAAATATACCATTCAACTGCTGCAGCAATTGATATAATCCTTCAGGAGCATTTGCAACGAAAGGTGCTATTGATATTGCAAAAATGGCCAATATGGCTGACGTTAACTTCCCTATTTTTACCAATTTCTTCTCGTTGGCATCCTTTCGTATATATCTTTTAAAAATTCCCAAACTAAATACAGTGGCCGCACTATTTAAAGCACTATTGAAGGTGCTTAGAATTGCCCCCATCATTACTGCTACAAAAAACCCAGTAAGCCATAAAGGAAGTACTTTCTTAACTAAAAGAGGATATACATTGTCTGGGTTATCGTAAAGGTCTTCCCCAAAATAATAGAACCCAATTAAGCCGGGCAGAACAATAATCAGGGGGACTAAAATTTTTAACAATCCAGTAAAAAGCAAGCCTTTTTGTGCTTCTTTTAGGTTAACCGCTCCTAAAACTCTTTGAATTATAGATTGATGCATCGTCCAGAAATAAATCTGATTTACCATTAAACCCGTAAATAAAACCTCAAAAGGCAATATAGCAGTTCTTGCTCCTTCACCAACTCCAGATTCTTTACTAATAACATTAAACTTCTCTGGACTATTCTGAAAAACTATATTCATCCCTTGAAAAAGGTTTCCATTACCTATGCTTAAAAGTGCCATAATTGGAACCAACAAACCCGCGACCAAAAGTCCAAAACCATTTATTGTATCTGTATAGGCTACCATTTTTAACCCGCCGAAAATTGCATATACAGCCCCAAGGGAGCCCACAATTAAAATAGTAATCCAAATTCCTTCTTTTTGGCTCACATTCAATAAATCAGAAATCTCAAAAATGGCCTCGATATTTAATGCTCCAGTATATAAAACTATGGGGAGTAATGTTGCTACAAAGGATATTATTAGTAATAGAGCAACAAGTGTTCGTGTTAATCCATCAAATCTTTTTTCAAGAAACTCGGGAATAGTGGTCAATCCCATTTTTAAATATTTAGGAGCAAAATATAGTGCCGCAATAACCAAAGCTAAAGCCGATGTTACCTCCCAGGCAATAACAATAGCTCCATTTTTATAGGAAGAGCCGTTCATTCCCACCAAGTGTTCTGTAGATATATTTGTAAGCAATAAGGATCCCGCAATTACTATCCCCGTTAAGGATCTTCCTCCAAGAAAATAACCATCCTTGGTGTTCAGTTTATCCTTTCTAAGTTTATATGTGGCATAAAAGGCCACAAATCCTGTAAATAAAAGAAACGTCAATAAAGCCATCGCTACTAAAAATAATCATAATAGTCCTAAAACATGTTATGAATATGAATAATAGAATACTAAATAGTAATTAGCCCTTGCTGAAAAAATTTAAGAGAATAAAGATACTTGGCTTGCTAAGTTCAATTTAAAAATTACAGCTTTCTATTTCTGTAACCCTAAGGGTGTTTACCATTCCCTTGTCCTTCATAGGCATAGCTGCAAGACTAATTAACATATCACCTACATCCAAAAAGCCCTTTTGGCAAGCAATTTTATTTACGTCTTCTATAGTTTCATCAGTAGAAACATCTCTGTCGTAATAATATGCTTTTACACCCCAAAGAAGATTTAACTGCGTTAAAATTCTCTGGTTAGATGTAAACACCAAAATATGCGCGCTTGGACGCCAAGCCGAAATCTGGAATGCAGTATACCCACTATTAGTCAATGTAGAAATTGCTTTTGCCCCAATTTCATTAGCCATAATGGCTGCATGGTAACATACTGATTTTGTAATGTATCTTTTTGTACGAATATGTGGTGGCTCATGTGGCACTTGAATTAATGATGAGTCTTCCACACTCTTACATATACTAGCCATTTTTTCTATAACCTGCACTGGGTAATTTCCAACAGAAGTTTCTCCAGACAACATAACCGCATCGGCACCATCCATAACGGAGTTGGCAACATCGTTTACCTCTGCCCTCGTTGGAGTAAGGCTAGTAATCATTGTTTCCATCATCTGCGTTGCAATGATTACAGGGATTCTTGCTTTTTTGGCCTTTAATACCAATTGCTTTTGAATCAATGGAACTTCATGTGCGGGAATTTCAACCCCAAGGTCTCCCCTGGCAACCATTAGTCCATCACAATAAGCAACTATTTTATCTATATTTTCAACTGCCTCGGGCTTCTCAATCTTGGCAACAATAGGAATTTTAAATTCTGAATGCTCTTTAATTAAGTTCTGCAGATCAATTAAATCTTGGCTAAAACGAACAAATGAAAGGGCAATCCAATCTACTTTCATGGATACAGCAAAAATAGCATCCTTTACATCCTTTTCCGTAAGTGCTGGTAATGAGATATTTGTATTGGGCAAATTGACTCCTTTTTTCGATTTTAAAGGCCCTCCTTGGATAACCTTTGCTTTTACTTGGTCTTTCCCGTTCGTGGAAACAACCTCAAACATCAATTTTCCATCATCTAATAGAATATTCTCACCTGCCTTTACGTCTTGTGGAAAAGAAGCATAGTTCATATAAACTTTTTCAGCAGTCCCTTCAAAAGGTTTACCTGTTACAAAAGTTATTTCGTCTCCAGGAGCAACAACAACTTCTCCTGCCATTACACCAACTCTTAATTTTGGTCCCTGAAGATCTCCAAGAATAGATGTGTTAACCCCTAATTCTTTACTTAATTCACGAATCATTTTAACACGCTCTTCCACATCTTTATAATCTGCATGCGAAAAATTAATTCTAAAGACATCCACCCCCGCATTAATCATATCTCGCAATACCTCTTTTTTGCTTGTTGCAGGTCCTAGGGTCGCTACTATTTTAGTCTTTTTATTGGTCGGCATTATTTAAAATATTAAGTTCTTTTTTGATTTTATATTTTCCACATCCAGTACATATGCTGTAACTACTCTGGGAATGGATAAAATTGATTCTATTATATCTACTTCTACATCATCACTATCGTCTTGTTCTATTTTTAACAAATAATCCACTTCTTTATATTCTGGGATTAAATGGTATTTTGTAAAAGAGGGTTCAAATTGAAAAAGTCCATTTTGTTCTTCTTTTTCCTCCTTAATACTACTATTTGCAATTAAAGTAAAATCCCTATCATTCACCTTATCCTTCCATTCAAAAATAGGAAAAGATATGTTCTGGGATACGTCCAAATCTTCTTTTGTCCTTTTAAAACTAGAATTTAACGTTAAGTTAATGGCGTATGCAAGTGCATAATCTTCCATGCTACTGTGCAAGGCAATTAAAGCAAAAGAATCTTCGTAGAAATCTCCAGATATTTTGTGCACTGTTGCCATATCTCGTCTTTGCAAGCGGCAAAGATATAACTAATCCCCCAACCTGCCTAGTCTTGCAATGGGTTTAGATAGTATTTTATATAAAATATAGGTGCTTTGTTACAATTTATCAATTTGGTGCTGTAAGGCATAATAGGCTCTTTTAGATGCTCTCTCCTCTGCTTTTTTCTTGGATGTTGCTCTTGCTTTGGCAATCACATTATGCTCTATAGAGAGTTTTACGGCAAAATGCTTTACGGTATCATTCCCCGTGTCTTCATAAACATTATAATCAAAATCCTTCTTCATTTTTTGGCACCATTCTATTACCAAACTCTTATAACTAATGACTTTCCCCTCTAACTGCTCTATATCCACATAAGGTTCAATAACTCTTTTGTTAATGAATTTCTCACAATACTTATAGCCTCTGTCCAAATAAATTGCTCCTACCAAAGCCTCAAAAACATTGCCATGGATATTGTTTCCAAAATGAGATTTTGGTATTCTACTTTCTACATAGCTAATAAGGTTTAAGTCCTTGCCAAGTTCATTTAAATGTTCCCTACTTACTATTTTAGAGCGCATTTTAGTTAAATAGCCCTCATCTCCTTCTGGAACCATATTATATAAATATTTTGAGATAATGGTACCTAGCATAGAATCTCCCAAAAACTCCAATCGTTCGTAGTTCATGGGGTTGCCCTCTTCATCTTTTATATTTAAAGACCTATGGAGAAATGCTTTCTTAAAAAACTGGAGGTTCTTAGGTTTAAACCCTAAAATCTTTGTTATTCCCAAAAAAAAATCCCCATCCTCCTTTGAATGGGAATTAAATATTTTTGGTGGGAAATTCATATAAATCTAGCTCATTTTTTTAAACAGGACACAAGCATTATGTCCTCCAAATCCAAAAGTATTACTCATTGCCACATTAACTTCTCGTTTTTGGGCTTTGTTAAGTGTAAGATTTAATTTTGGATCTATATTTTCATCTACAGTTGTATGGTTTATCGTTGGTGGAACAATGCCATATTTCATGGAAAGCAAGGATGCAATGGCCTCAATAGCGCCGGCAGCACCCAACAAATGCCCTGTCATGGACTTGGTAGAATTTATATTAATGTTTGGGGCATGTTCTCCAAAAATTTGGGTAATTGCCTTTAATTCTGCAACATCACCTAACGGAGTGGAAGTACCATGTGTGTTAATTGCATCTACATCTTCTGGTTTTAAACCAGCATCCCGCAAGCAATTTTCCATAACTTTTACTACCCCTATACCGTCTGGGTGAGGAGCAGTCATATGATAAGCATCACTAGACATTCCGCCACCAACAACCTCAGCATATATTTTAGCACCTCTGGCTTTGGCATGTTCATATTCTTCTAATACCAATGCACCTGCACCCTCTCCTAGTACAAAACCGTCCCTAGTTGCATCAAAAGGTCTTGATGCCGTTTCTGGACTTTCGTTTCTTGTAGATAGGGCATGCATGGCATTAAAACCGCCCATACCAGCAATGGTGACTGCAGCTTCACTTCCGCCCGTAACAATTATGTCACAATGGCCCAAGCGAATATAATTCAGCGCATCTATCATAGCATTTGCCGATGACGCACAAGCGGAAACCGTAGTATAGTTAGGCCCCATAAATCCATGTTTTATGGATATATTTCCTGGGGCAATGTCTGCAATCATTTTAGGGATAAAGAAAGGGTTAAACCTTGGTGTGCCATCACCGGCAGCAAAGTTTAAAACCTCATTCTGAAATGTTTCCAAGCCACCAATACCTGCGCCCCAAATGACGCCTACACGGAACTTGTCCACTTTCTCCAAATCCATATTGGAATCTTTGATGGCCTCATCTGATGAAACCAAAGCATATTGCGCAAACCTATCTAGTTTACGACCCTCTTTTCTATCAAAATAATCCTCTGGGTTATAGTTTTTTAGCTCACAAGCAAATTTGGTCTTGAACTTTTCATTGTCAAAATAGGTTATAGGCGCACATCCACTTTTTCCAATTTTCAATGCTTCCCAATACTCCTCTATATTGTTACCTATAGGTGTTAAGGCTCCCAATCCTGTAACCACAACTCGTTTTAACTGCATGGAACTTACTTTTATTTAAAACCTAAGTCAGGTGAAATTAAAAAAAAATATCCATGCAGCATTGTTACCGCATGGATAATTTATAATCTTAGCAAGATATCATAAAATTACTTGGCTTCTTCTATATAATTTATAGCTTGACCTACAGTAGCAATATTCTCTGCTTGATCGTCTGGAATCTGAATATCAAATTCTTTTTCGAATTCCATAATCAACTCAACAGTATCTAATGAATCTGCTCCTAAGTCGTTGGTAAAGCTAGCTTCGGCTACAACTTCGTTCTCATCAACACCTAATTTGTCTACGATGATAGCTTTTACTCTTGATGCAATGTCTGACATAATAATATTTGTTTTAAAAAATTTAATCGTTGGCAAAAATAAAAAACTTTGGATTAATAACGCTATTTGTCGATAAAATGTATTGTAATTTAATAAAATTAATCCTCAAAGAGTAGTAATTTAGCCCAAATTCTCTACTAAGATAACGTTGTTATACCGCATGAAACGTATTGTTCTTTTTGCTTCTGGTTCTGGTTCTAATGTTGAAAACATAGTACATTACTTTCAAGATAATGCCAACGTTACCATTGCCAGTGTTCTTACTAACAAAAGAGATGCCAAAGTTTTGGATAGATGCAATAGGCTAAATATCAGCTCGTTATATTTCAACAAAACTGCTTTTTCAACCACGGACTGTGTGCTAAATGTTCTTGAATCCCTGAATCCAGATTTAATAATACTCGCAGGTTTTCTCTTAAAAGTACCTATTAAAATAGTGGAACGTTTCCCAAAAAAAATAATAAATATTCATCCTGCACTCTTGCCAAAATATGGAGGAAAAGGAATGTATGGAATGAATGTCCATGAAGCTGTAAAAGAGGCAAAAGAGACTGAAACAGGTATAACAATACATTATGTTACCGAAAATTATGACGAAGGTGCTATAATTAATCAGGTAAAAACAAAAATAACTCCAAAGGATAGTGCAGAATCAATTGCTGAAAAGGTACACCAATTAGAATATGAGCATTTTCCAAAAACAATCGCAAAATTGTTAGACGTCTAATGTCCAAAAAAAAGAAATTCTACACCGTATGGAAAGGTAATAAACCTGGCGTTTATGAAAAATGGGCGGATTGCAAAGCCGCCATTGAAGGTTATAAAGGAGCCGAGTATAAATCCTTTTTGTCCTTTGCCGAAGCTAAAAAAGCTTATAATGGCAATTATAATGATTATAAAGGTAAAAAAACCTCCAAGCCAACACTTTCAAAAGAAGAGCTAATTAAAATAGGGAAGCCAAATTATAATTCTATATCGGTTGATGCAGCATCCAGTGGAAACCCAGGTATTATGGAATATAGAGGTGTGGACACCAAAACGGGTAAAGAACTTTTTAAACAAGGCCCTTTTGAACAAGGGACCAACAATATAGGTGAGTTCTTGGCACTTGTACATGGTTTGGCATTCTTAAAAAAACAGCATAGCGATAGAATCCTTTATACTGATTCTAGAACTGCCATGAGCTGGATTCGAAAAAAAAACTGTAATACCAAACTTAAAGAAAGTCCAAAAAACAAACCCATTTTTGATTTGGTCCGAAGAGCTGTTGATTGGCTAGAAGCCAATACGTACAATACTAAAATTGTAAAATGGGAAACCAAGGCTTGGGGAGAAATTCCCGCAGATTTTGGGAGGAAATAATTCCCCTTTTGAATTTGACTAATGACTTTTCATTACCGTATATTTGCACCAAAATTATCTTTGCATGGGCAAACTTGTAATTGTGGGCACTGTAGCCTTTGATGCCATTGAAACTCCTTTCGGAAAAACGGATAAGATATTGGGCGGTGCAGCTACATTTATTGGTCTTGCCGCTTCACAATTTCAAAATGTAGATGCTGCTATAGTATCTGTGGTTGGGGATGATTTTCCGCAAGAATATCTGGATTTGCTCATCAGTAAAAAAATAGATATTTCCTCCTTGGAAATTGTTGCAGGGGGCAAAACCTTCTTTTGGAGTGGCAAATACCACAACGATTTAAATTCTAGAGATACCTTAGCAACAGAATTAAATGTTCTTGCAGATTTTAATCCCATTGTTCCAGACAACTATAAAGATGCAGATGTGGTAATGCTGGGAAACTTGCACCCAAATACCCAAATGAGCGTCATTAATCAAATGACAACAAAACCAAAACTAATTGCTCTAGACACCATGAACTATTGGATGGACAATGCATTGGAAGAATTGTTACAGGTTATACAACACATAGATGTTATTACGATAAACGATGAAGAAGCAAGACAATTAACTAATGAATATTCATTGGTGAAAGCTGCGGAAAAAATTCATAAAATGGGGCCTAAATATGTAGTCATAAAAAAAGGAGAGCATGGAGCTCTGCTCTTTCATGATGAGAATGTATTTTTTGCACCTGCCTTACCCTTAGAGGAAGTTTTTGACCCAACTGGTGCTGGTGATACATTTGCTGGTGGTTTTGTGGGGCACATTACGGCAACTCAAAACGTTTCTTTTAACAACTTAAAGAATGCTATTATACACGGATCCAACCTGGCATCGTTTAGTGTGGAAAGATTTGGTACCGAACGTTTGGAAAATTTGGATTCAAAAGAAGTAAAACAACGACTGCTACAATTTAAGCAATTGACGCAGTTTGATATAGAATTAGAATAACCCCATGCCCTGAATTTTCAGGGCTTTTTTAATTTGGATAGTAAATGAGTGACGCCATTAAACATGAATGTGGAATTTCCCTAATTAGGTTGCTAAAACCACTAGAATATTATAAAGAAAAGTACGGCACTGCTTTTTATGGTGTAAACAAAATGTACCTTATGATGGAGAAACAGCACAATCGTGGGCAAGACGGTGCTGGTTTTGCAAGTATTAAATTGGACATGGATCCAGGCGAAAGATATATGAGTAGAGTTCGCTCTATAGCTCAACAACCTATTCAAGATATATTTGCGCAAATAAATAATAGAATAAGTAGCACATTACAGGAACATCCAGAATATATTGATGATGTGGCACTGCAAAAAGAGAACATTCCTTATATAGGAGAAGTACTTTTGGGGCATGTTCGCTATGGTACTTTTGGGAAGAACAGTATTGAAAGTGTTCATCCTTTTCTTAGGCAGAATAACTGGATGCATCGTAATATCATTGTAGCTGGTAATTTTAACATGACTAATGTTAATGAGCTTTTTGACAATCTTGTACAATTGGGACAACATCCAAAAGAAATGGCGGATACCGTAACGGTAATGGAAAAGATAGGCCATTTTTTAGATGACGCCGTTGCAAAACTTTATAAGGAAATAAAAAAAGAAGGGGTAAATAAAAAAGACGCCTCCCCTTTGATTGCCGAAAGATTAAAACTTTCCAAAATTTTAAAAAGAGCCTCCAAAAATTGGGATGGTGGGTACGCCATGGCAGGAATGTTGGGTCACGGTGATGCTTTTGTGCTCCGCGATCCTGCTGGTATTAGGCCAGCGTATTACTACCAAGATGATGAAGTAGTTGTGGTTGCATCAGAAAGACCGGCAATACAGACAGTATTCAATGTAAAATATGAAAGCGTTAAAGAACTTGATCCAGGCCATGCCATCGTTGTAAAAAAGAGTGGCGATTTTTACATTAAAGAAATATTGCCTCCTGTAGAACGCAAAGCTTGTTCCTTTGAACGTATTTATTTTTCCAGAGGGAGCGATAAAGAAATCTATCAAGAGCGTAAGAACTTAGGGAAATTCATTTTTCCACAAATACTCACTTCCATTGACGGTGATATAAAAAATACTGTGTTTTCGTATATCCCCAATACTGCTGAGACTTCTTTCTTTGGCATGGTAAAAGAAGCCCAAAACTATTTAAACAATAAAAAAGAAGAGCAAATATTATCTATAGGGTCAAAAATAACCAAAGAAGAATTACATAAAATTTTGGATGTTCGCCCCAGAATAGAGAAAGTTGCCATCAAGGATGCCAAATTAAGGACTTTTATTACCCAAGACAGTAGTAGAGATGATTTAGTGACGCATGTCTATGACATTTCATATGGTTCTGTAAAAGAAAATGACAATTTAGTTATTATAGATGACAGTATTGTTCGTGGAACTACGCTTAAAAAGAGTATTTTAAGGATATTGGATAGATTATCTCCTAAAAAAATAGTTGTGGTTTCTTCTGCACCACAAATAAGATATCCTGATTGCTATGGTATAGATATGGCAAAATTGGAAGATTTTATAGCCTTTAGAGCAGCTTTGGATTTACACAAAGATGCCAATACTATGAACCTAGTAGATGATATTTACAAAAAGTGTATTGAGCAAGTAAGCTCAAAAGACAAGGATGTCATTAATTATGTAAAAGAATTCTATTCTCCCTTTACAGCTGTGCAAATCTCCAAAAAGATTGGAGAATTATTGAGTCCAGAAGATATTAATGCTGAAGTTGAAATCATCTATCAAACTATTGAAAATCTGCATTTGGCATGTCCAAAAAATTTAGGTGATTGGTACTTCACTGGAAACTATCCTACACCAGGAGGAAATAAGGTGGTCAATAGAGCTTTCATTAACTTTTATGAAGGAAAAAACGTAAGAGCTTACTGACGATGCTCGATGAAATGTTTAAATAAACGCATTTCATCGGTAAAAAATGCATTTCATCGGACTTTTAGTTTCTACTGTACCAAGCTCAACTATTTTAGACTTGCCATAGCATAAGTAGGTTAAGTTCATGGTAAGATTTGGGGCAAAAAAGGTGGAGACTTCTCCACCTTTTTTATTTACTCCTCTTTTTGTGTAAGCGTTTTCTCCACCTTTTATAATGCAATTATTTTTAATTGGTATTTCAACCAATTATAATGGTATTCATCCGAAAACTTTCATTAACGTTAAGTCTCACCTTATCTTTGGAGGACCATAGCATAAGTAGGTTAAGTTCATGGTAAGATTTGGGGAAAAAAGGCGGATTAATTTCCGCCTTTTTTATTGCTGAAAATCAACCTATTAGTAAGTATTTTCCTTCCATTTAACGTTATTATAATTTAAATAATCGCACCTAAAAAATTAAAATTTCCTAAAATTTCTTTGTTATTTCTCACAATACCAGTAATTTAGTCCTGCCATAGCATAAGTAGGTTAAGTTTATGGTAAGATTTGGGACGAAAAGGGTGGAGACTTCTCCACCCTTTTCTATTTAAGTAAAATCCACAAAAAAACCGCCTTTGTTAAGAAAGCGGTTTTTTAATAGCTTATATACTATTACTTTATTTATTTGCGCTGTACAACTCCGCAACTTTGTCCCAGTTTATAACACTAAAAAAAGCATTAATATAATCTGGTCTTCTATTTTGATAATTTAAATAATATGCATGTTCCCAAACATCTAACCCTAATATTGGAGAACCTCCACAGCCAATTCCTGGCATAATTGGATTATCTTGATTGGGTGTAGAGCAAACCTCTACTTTACCATCTTTATGAACACAAAGCCAAGCCCAACCAGAGCCAAATCTTGTTGCGGCAGCTTTTGAAAAAGCATCTTTAAATCCATCAAAGGAGCCATAAGCACTATCTATAGCATCTCCTAGCTCTCCAGAGGGTGTTCCTCCACCATTTGGAGACATTATTTCCCAAAACAAAGAATGGTTATAAAATCCACCACCATTATTACGAACTGCTCCGTTGGACATATCCAACCCAGTTAAAATTTCATCTATAGATTTTCCTTCCAAATCGGTTCCCTCTATAGCTCCATTAAGCTTACTAGTGTATCCATTATGGTGCTTGGTATGGTGAATTTCCATGGTCCTAGCGTCAATATGTGGTTCCAATGCATCATATGCATATGGTAATTTTGGTAATTCAAAAGACATAATTATTGTGTTTTTAGATTAAAAAATATAGGAACTCAAATTTACACTTTTATAAGATAAATTCCACTAATTCTTTGTTAAGAACTCTCTGAGAATGCTTAATTTGCATATACATGCAAGCGCAAGAAGGTACTTATAAAATCTACAATGCTTCTGCCGGTTCCGGTAAGACCTATACTCTTGTTAGGGAGTACCTTAAGATAGCTCTTTCATCAAAAAACAATTGGGCATATCAATATATTTTGGCCATTACGTTTACCAACAAAGCGGTAAGCGAAATGAAAAATAGAATTCTTGATAATCTTTATGGGTTTAGTAGGATTGTTGATTATGATAAAGCTCCATCCTTATTTAAGGATCTTACACTGGACTTGGAAATTCAGCCAGATGAACTAAAAAAAAGGTCAAAAAGGATATTAAAAGATATTCTGCACAACTATGCTTTTTTTGATATTTCCACGATAGATAAATTTACGCATAGACTTATAAGAACTTTTGCAAAAGACCTAAATCTTCCCCAGAATTTTGAAGTGGTGATGGACACAGAGCTATTGCTAGGTGAAGCTGTCGACAGACTAATAAGCAAAGCTGGTAGTGATAAAAAACTTACCCAAGTTTTAATTGATTTTACATTGGAGAAAATTAATGGTGATAAAAGTTGGGATGTTTCATTTGATTTAAACAAAATAGGAAAATTATTATTTGATGAAACACATGCTTCCCACCTTGAAGATATAAAAGACAAAAGCATTGAAGATTTTTTGGGTTTACAAAAAAAGTTGAAGGGCAAAATAAGTTTCTGTCAAAAAGAATGTGTTGAAAAAGCAAAAAAAGTTCTGCAATCAATCGAAGACAATGGTTTGGAACATGAAAATTTTACCAGAAAAACCTTGCCGAACCATTTTTTAAAACTAGCCAACAATACGGTTGACTATGTAGCATTATATAACAATAAGTTAGAGGAAAACTTAGTTGAAGGAAGTATTTACAATAAAACACTGGATTCTGGAAAAAAAAGCATCATTGACCAAATGCTGCCCAAATTATTGGATTCCTATTTGTCCATCAAAAAAAACATATGTGAAATTGCTTTCTTAAAAAACGTATATGGGAACATTGTCCCATTAACAGTTCTAAATGCCATACAAAAAGAGATTAAAGAAATTGAGGAAGAAAGAAACCAAATCCATATTTCTGCCTTCAACTCTATTATTTCAAAAGAAATAAAGAACCAACCTGCTCCATTTATTTATGAAAGATTGGGAGAAAAACACCGTCACTATTTTATAGATGAGTTCCAGGACACATCACAAATGCAGTGGAAAAATCTAATTCCCCTAATTGGTAACGCCTTAGAAGGTGAAAACCTTAAAGGTGAAAAAGGCTCTCTTTTCTTAGTTGGGGATGCCAAACAAGCCATTTATCGTTGGAGAGGAGGGAAAACTGAGCAATTTTTAAACCTCATCACTTTAAAGAACAATCCTTTTGTTGTTGCCCCAAACGTACAAAATCTTCCTTCAAATTATAGAAGTCATAAAGAAATTGTGAAGTTCAACAATGATTTCTTTACACATACATCGTCCTTCCTAAATAAGCAAAGTTTCAACTCGTTGTTTGTTGAAGGAAATAAACAAAGTTTCAATTCCATAGAAAAGGGATTTGTGCAACTTACATTTTTAGAAAATGAGGATAAAGAAAATGAGGATTCTCTTTATTGTCTTGAAGTTTTAAATACTATTTATTCAATTTTAGAAAAAAAATATTCCTATAAAGATATCTGTATTCTAGTACGAGAAAACAAAAAAGGAATTTTATTAGCAGATTTTCTTGTTCAAAATAATATTCCTATCATTTCAGCCGATTCTCTTTTGTTGGTCAGCAGTAAAGAAGTGCGGTTTTTAATAAATCTATTAAAGTACTCTGCAAATCCAGATGATTTAAACAATGCCTACCTAGTATTATATTATCTAGCAAACGGTGATGAAAACAAACACACTTATATATATGAACACTTAAATAAGTTAGAGGTCCTTTTATTAAATTCTTTTGATTTTAATATGGAATGGATTAAACAAACATCTGTTTATGATGGGTTGGAATATGCTATAAAACAGTTTTCCTTAATTAATGAGTCTAATGCACATGTAACCTATTTATTGGACACCGTTCTTGAAGTAGAACAAAAAGAAGGGGCTGGCATCCATACCTTTTTATCATATTGGGAAAAGAAAAATGAAAAACTAAGCATTCCTTCTCCCGAAAATGTAAATGCCGTCCAAATAATGAGCGTGCACAAGGCAAAAGGGTTGGAGTTTCCCATTGTAATTTTTCCTTTTGCCAATTCCCACATTTATAAGGAGATTGATAAAAAACTTTGGGTTCCAACAGTAGATAATAATATGAATGGTTTTAAAGATTTGCTGTTAAACAAAAAACAAGAGATGGAACATTACAGTGATGTGGCCAAAGAATTGTATTTAGAGGAGCAGGCCAAATTAGAACTTGATGCATTTAATGTTCTATATGTAGCTTTAACAAGAGCTATAAAAGGGTTAATTATTATATCTAAAAAAGATTTAACAACTAAAGGTTTACATAAAACAGACTACTATTCTGGTCTCTTTATAGACTACTTAATACATAAAGGGCTTTGGGATAATACTATTGGTAGTTATTCTTTTGGGGCTTTAAACGATTCGCTTGTTGTGAATAAGTCAGAAAATCAAGAGCAGCATATCACTTATCAATACTCATATAAAGAAAGACCAAGTTTTAATATTCTAACTAAATCTGGTGCACTGTGGGGGACAGATAGAGAAGCTGCTATCTCAAAAGGCAATATGCTCCATCATATTATGGGGTTTATAAAAACAGAAAATGATATAGAGGATGCTTTTGAAACCTTGATTAGAAATGGAGATATAGTAAATAGTGATATTGAATTGCTCAGACACAGAGTATTACAAATTATAAATCATCCTTTATTAATAGATTTTTATAGTCTGGGAATTAAAGTTGAAAATGAGGCTGATATTATAACTAAAGATGGTATTGTACTACGCCCAGATAGAGTTGTACTAATTGATGACAAAGCAACTATCATTGATTATAAGACTGGACTTAAGAATCCTAAATACAAACAACAGCTGTTTTCTTATGCAGATGCCTTGGAGGATATGGGATTCTATATTGAGAATAAAATTATTGTATATATAAATGATATGATTATCCCAGAATTTATATAATTATTTCACCGTTTTAATCCCTTAGAGATAATCACGTTACACTTTAAAAAGACAAAATTCACTCTTTTTTGAAGTAAGAAAAGCAATAAAAATCGTTAAAATGCATCTTTTATAGCATAAAATGCGTTAAAAAAAATAGGAAATTGATTTTGTTAATAATATTTAACAACTTACATTTGCAGCTAATAAACACTTAAAACTTAAATTTTTAAACATGAAACATCTTAGCAAATTATTAGTTGTTGCCTTACTTCTTGTAGGTTTTAGCAACGTACAAGCGCAAGACGAAAACAACCCATGGCAGATTAGCTTTGGTGTAAACGCAGTTGACGTTTACCCAACTAGTGATGTAAGTTCATTTGGTAATGAATTCTTCAATGCAACTGACCACTGGAACATTTTGCCTTCTATCTCTTATGTTGGTGTATCCAAGTCTGTAGGTGATGGTTTTTCTGTAGGCGCAAGAGGTTCTTTAAATAGAATCAGCAAATGGGGCGATGTTGCAGTAGATGATTTATCATATTATGCCGTAGACGGTACAATTAAGTACAATCTACTAAAAAACACAACTATTGACCCATTTATTGAAATCGGTGGTGGTTACACATGGATCGATGAAGTTGGTGCTGGTACTGTAAATGGTGGTGTAGGTCTTAATTTCTGGTTTTCAGAAAATATGGGACTTACTTTACAAACTCAATACAAGCATGCTTTTGAGGATTATCTTGCTCCTCATTTTCAGCACTTGGCTGGTCTTGCAATCAAATTTGGTGGAACTGACACAGATGGTGATGGTATCTACGACAAGGATGATGCTTGTCCAGAAGTTGCGGGCTTAGAAGCTTTCAACGGTTGTCCTGATGCTGATGGTGATGGTATAGAGGATAGCAAAGATGCTTGTCCTAATGCTGCAGGTTCTAAAGAAATGAACGGTTGTCCTGATGCTGACGGTGATGGTGTTGCTGATAAAGATGATGCTTGTCCAAGCGAAGCTGGTTTAGCTGCATTGGCTGGTTGTCCTGATGCTGACGGTGACGGTGTTGCTGATAAAGATGATGCTTGTCCAAGCGAAGCTGGCCCTGCTGAAAACAAAGGATGTCCTTGGCCTGATGCTGACGGTGACGGAGTATTGGATAAAGATGATGCTTGTCCAGAAGTTGCTGGTACTGTTGCTAACAATGGTTGCCCAGAAGTAACAGAAGAAGTTCAAAAACAATTGAATGACTATGCAAGAACTATCTTGTTTGATACAGGTAAATCTTCTATCAAAGCTGAGTCAACTTCAGTAATGGTTGATATCATTCAAATATTGAGTGAGTACCCAACTGCTAAATTTACTGTTGAAGGACACACTGATAGTGTTGGTAGTGCTACATTGAACCAGAAATTATCTGATTCAAGAGCTAATTCAGTTAGAGATTTCTTAATCAACGAAGGAATTGGTGCTGATAGATTGACTGCCATCGGTTACGGTGAAGACAAGCCAATCGCTACAAATAATACAAGAGCTGGTAGAGCTCAAAACAGAAGGGTAGAAATCAACTTGGTAAAATAATCAAGAAGTAACAAACCTTTTTAATAAAATTAAAAGCTCCGCATAATGCGGAGCTTTTTTTATTTTTAGACATGCAAAGTTTTTTAGAAGAAGTACTTAGTGATATATGGCGTAAATACAAAAGCTTTGACAACATAGTATTTATTCTACCCAGTAAACGTGCTGGCACTTTCCTAAAAAGCATCTTGGCAAAAACTGCCAAAAAAACCTTTTTTTCCCCAAAAATTTATTCTATTGAAAGTTTTGTAGAGAAGATTGCAGGAGTCTCTTATGCTTCCAATACCCAACAACTCTTTGATCTCTATAATAGTTATTTAAAAACCTTTGATGGTGAAAAGGATGAATTTTACACTTTTTCCAAGTGGGGACAAACACTCTTACAAGATATCAATGAAATAGACCGTTACTTAGTTGACCCAAAACAAATATTTTCCTACCTCTTAGCCATAAAAGAATTGGATTATTGGGATAAAACTCCAATGATGAAATCCTACATTCACTTTTGGAAAAATTTGGAACAACTATACACACATTTCAATACTGGCCTTTTAGAAAAAGGAATAGGTCATCAAGGATTGGTTTATAGACAAGCTACATACAATGTAGGTGGTTTTTTAGAAGAATACAATGCGCAGAAATTCATTTTCATAGGTTTTAATGCGCTAAACAAAGCAGAAGACTACATCATTCAAAAAATCCTGAAAAATGGAAATGGGGACATTTACTGGGATATTGATTCTTATTTTCTTGAAGATCCAGTCCATGATGCTGGTTACTTTATTAGAGAGCATAAAAAGAATTGGCCTTTTTTTAGAAAAAACCCCATTAAAGGGCTCAGCAACATTTATTTGTCCGAAAAGAAAATCCAAATCATTGGAGTTCCAAAAAGTGTTTCGCAAACAAAATATGTAGGCACTTTGCTAAACAATTTAAAGGAAGTCAATTCAGGTTTCTTAAAAAACACAGCTGTAGTTTTGGGGGATGAAAGCCTGCTAAACCCAATAATAAATTCTATTCCAAAAGAAATAGAGGGAATAAACATTACTATGGGTTATCCTATAAACAAAACCCCAGTATCTAGTTTGTTTTCTCAATTATTTGAATTGTACATAATCAACAATCCTAGGGGGTGGTACTATAAAAATGTTTTAGACATTCTCTCGCATCCATATGTTCAAATTCTCCTTTCCAATGAAAAAATCAATAATTCCTCCAAAATTGGCGAGGAAATTAGCCTTAGAAACTGGGTGTATATAAATCTTGAAAAAATAAGACGTATAATAGGCGAGCAATCTTCACCCGCATCCTTCATTTTTTTTACACATTCAAACTCTCCCTATGAGTTTATAGAAAAATGTTTGCTCTTTATTGAGGAACTTAAAAAGGCCTTTATTGAAAACGAAAACTCGCTGGGCCTTGAGTATTTATATCGCTTCCATAGGTTGTTCAATCAACTGGGAGAACTTGTCCTTAAACATTCTTTTATACAAGACTTAAAAACGCTTTACGGACTCTATAAAGAATTAATCACTTCAGAAACTTTAGATTTTCAAGGGGAACCATTGCAAGGTCTTCAAATAATGGGAATGTTGGAGAGTAGAAACTTAGATTTTGAAACGGTTATCATTACTTCAGTTAATGAGGGTATTTTGCCATCAGGTAAATCTAACAATTCATTTATCCCTTTTGATGTTAAAAAAGAATATGATCTGCCAACCTATAAAGAAAAGGATGCTGTTTACACCTATCACTTCTATAGACTGTTACATCGTGCAAAGAATATATATATACTCTATAATACAGAGCCTGACGTTCTTGAAGGTGGAGAAAAAAGTAGATTAATCACCCAATTATTGACGGATGAAAACAAAATACAGGATATTACACAAATTATAGCATCCCCAAAAATACAACCCGCATTAATTTCCCTTAAGGAAATTCCAAAAAACAAGGGTTTACTAACCCGTATACAAGAAGTAGCGGCATCAGGATTTTCACCATCTTCTCTTTCTAATTATATCAGAAATCCCATTGATTTTTACAAACAAAGTATTTTAAAAATATACGATGCTCTAGAAGTGGAAGAAAATGTGGCTTCCAATACATTTGGCACCATTGTCCATGACACCCTAGAAGAGCTATATACTCCCTTTATAGGTACATTTTTAACCAAGGACAATCTGTTACGATTAAAGCCGTCCATTCCAAAAGTGGTAACCTCTCATTTTAAGAAAAATTATTCTGATGGTGATATTACAAGTGGTAAAAATTTAATCGCATATAATGTTGTCCTAAAGTATGTTGATACGTTTATCCATATGGAAATAACCGAAGCGGAAAAGCATCAAATAAAAATTTTAGGATTAGAGAAAAACCTAAAAATGAAGCTTAACATTCCTGAACTTGATTTTCCTGTACTCTTAAAAGGAAAATTAGACCGAATAGATGAAAAAGACGGAATACTTAGAATCATTGATTACAAAACTGGAAAGGTTGATGCTAGAGATGTTAAAGTAACCCATTGGACAGAAATTGCCACTAGTTACAATAAAAGCAAGGCTTTTCAACTTTTATGTTATGCCTTAATGTATAATGATAAAGAATCCTTTAAAGAGATTGAAGCTGGAATTTTTTCCTTTAAAAATTTAAAAAGCGGATTTCTTCAATTTAAGGCTGAAAGCAATTTTATTGATGTGGATACCCTAAATACTTTTGAAAAATATTTAAAAGAGCTTGTTATGGAAATCTGCAATCCAGAAATTCCATTTATAGAAAAAGAAGTATAATTACTTTAAATCTGGTCTTGTAGGGCGCACTTCTATTTTACTAGGCAACGTTCTTGGGTGCATTTTTAATAAATCTAACACCAAATCCCCTATATCTTCTGGTTGTATCTTCCAAGCATCAGCTTCAGACGGTTCATGACTGTTAAAATGTGTGGCAACAGAGCCAGGCATTATAGTAGATACCTTAATGCCGTATTTTCTTAAATCCAACATTGCGGCCTGAGTAAAACCAACCACACCAAACTTAGTGGCATTATAGCCCGCAGCTGTAGGAAAGAAGTTTGTCCCCGCCAAGCTTGCCAGTGTTATATAATAACCCTGCGCTTTCTTTAATGCATCCATAGATGCCTTCAAGGTATGGAACACTCCATTTAGATTGGTATCAATCATTTGGTGCCAATTATCAATAGACAATTCATCTATTGGAGCAAAATGACCCACGCCAGCGTTTGCCAAAACCACATCCAATTGTCCCCATTTATCCAAAATTTGTGCTATAGCGTTAATTTCATCATCAATTTTTGAAACATCAGAGCTTAAAGTCAAAATATTATCTTCTGAGTTCAAATAATCCATAGCCTCATCCAAAGATTTTTGTGATCTACCGCTTATGGCAACCTTCATTCCAACCTCCAATAACTTTTTGGCAACACCAAGTCCTATTCCCTTACTCCCTCCTGTAATATAAACTACTTTGTTTTTTAAGTTCATCTTCTCTTCAATCATTTTTAAACCCCGCCACTAGCTCTTTTAATTGCTGTAAGTTGGTAATTCCTATCTTTTTTCCAGAAGTCTTAATCCAACCTTTCTTTTTGAATTCAGAAATAATTCTAATCGCAGATTCTGTGGCTGTTCCCACAACATTTCCAATATTTTCTCGAGATAAGGTTAAAAGCAAAAAACCATTTTCATCTTCTCCAAAATTATTTTTAATATACATAAAAGCTTCAGCTATTCGCTGCTTTACATTCATTTGGGACATGTTAACAATTACATCGTCTGCATCTTTTAAGTCGTGCGCCAATTGCTTCAGCATAACTACAGCAAATTCCGGATTGTTTCGTAAAGAATTAACCACTTTCTCTTTGGGAATAAAACAAACCTCCATATCATCTACAGCTACAGCGCTAAGATTGGTGTGTTCTTCAGCAATGACAGACCGTTGCCCCAACACTTCTCCTTTGGCAACCAACTTAACAATCTGATCCTTTCCATTAGGGCTTAATTTTGAAAGTTTGGAAACCCCGTTACGTACGCAAAAAACACCATTTAATTTTTCCCCTTCATCAAATATTATTTCTCCTTTTTTTATGGTCTTGGTTATTTTAGAATGTGAGATTTCCTTGAGCTCCTCCTTGTTCATAGCCCTCATAGCGTTCAACTGTCTTACAATACATTGCTCACACTTACTCATACCATAAATTTACACATATGCCTGCACAAAACCTGATAATTATCATATTTTATTATAGTATAAATCTAAACCTTTGCTCTTAGGTATAAGAGCAAAATTATGGATAAGGTCCTATGTTACCACTGTGGTGACCAATGTGATACAACCCCAATTATTTTTGATGATAAACCCTTTTGTTGCAATGGGTGCAAAACGGTCTATGACATTTTTTCAAGCAATAATTTATCCTATTATTATGATTTACAAACTTCAGCAGGCGCAACACCAAATATAGTAGAAGGAAAGTATAACTTTCTGGAAGAAGAGACTATACAGGAAAAGTTGTTGGAATTTAATGATGGTAACTTACAAATTATTAATCTTTACATTCCTCATATTCATTGTAGTTCCTGTATTTGGGTATTAGAGAATCTCAATAAACTGCATGGTTCCATAGTAAGTTCTTATGTTGATTTTCCAAAAAAAACCATTAGAATTACATATAAAAATCAATATCTGTCTTTAAAAGAATTGGTGTTGCTACTGTCCAAAATTGGGTATGAACCCTATATCTCTTTGGATGATTATGGCAAAGCAAAAAAGAAAACAAATCATAGTCTTATTTACAAAGTAGGCGTTGCAGGTTTTGCCTTTGGGAATGTGATGTTCTTGTCCTTTCCAGAATATTTTCAGGTAAGTGGTTTTTGGATAGATCAGTACAAAACACTTTTTCGCTGGCTAATGTTTGCCTTTTCCTTGCCCGTGGTTTTCTATGCGGCTCAAGATTATTTTATTTCGGCCTACAAAGGGCTCCGTTCTAAAATTTTAAATATTGATGTGCCCATTGCTCTCGGTATTACGGTTCTATTTATTAGAAGCACCCTAGAAATAATTTTTGATTGGGGTTCTGGTTTCTTTGATAGTCTTACAGGACTGGTTTTTTTTCTACTGCTTGGGAAGTTTTTTCAACAAAAAACTTATTCTTTTCTTTCGTTTGAGCGAGATTACAAATCATATTTTCCTATTGCTGTTACCCGAATCATTAAAGGGAATAAGGAAGAGAATGTACAGGTCTACAACATAAAAAAAGGAGATCAACTGCTTATTAGGAATGAAGAATTAATTCCTGTAGATGGTATATTAATCCGTGGAAATGCCCAAATAGATTACAGTTTTGTTACGGGAGAATCTGCGCCAGTAAATTTAAAGTTAGGAGAAAAGGTTTTTGCAGGGGGAAAACAACTATCTGGCTCTATTGAAATTGGTGTTTTAAAAACCATTTCCCAAAGTTATCTAACTCAACTCTGGAGCAATGCTGTTTTTCAAAAAAATAAAACCAGTACGTTCCAAACTATAACTGATAGTATTGGAAAACGTTTTACTATTGCTGTGCTTACCATTGCTTTTATTGCCACCGTTTTTTGGCTATTCAATGACAGTAGTAAGGCTTTAAATGTATTTACCGCTGTACTTATTATTGCATGCCCTTGCGCAATTGCTTTAGCTGCTCCCTTTACTTTGGGAAATATGCTTCGAATTCTTGGAAAAAAGAAGTTTTACCTCAAGGATACAGCAACTATTGAACAATTAGCACAAATAAATACTGCTATTTTTGATAAAACAGGAACCATAACTACAGCCAAGAAAAATGCTGTTTCTTATGAAGGGTTAACCCTTACGCCCCAGGAAGAATCCCTGCTAAAAAACACCTTGCGTGCATCCAACCATCCATTGAGTCGGTCTTTATACAGTATTCTCAAAGAGCAAGACATTTTGACTTTAGATGATTATCACGAATATCTTGGTAAAGGTATTGTGGGAGTAAAGGAAAAAGATAGTATAAAGATTGGTTCTGCCTCTTTTATAGGCAAAAATCTATCAGATAATCAACAAAATACATCTGTACACATTAGTAGTAATGAAGAATATAAAGGGCGTTTTGTTTTTAAAAATGAATATAGAGAGGGGGTCACATCCTTTTTTAAGGTTATGGCAAAAAAAATGAATGTGGCCATACTTTCTGGAGACAATGATGGGGAAAAATCAAGATTAACAAAATTACTCCCAAAAAACACGCCTCTTTTATTCAATCAAAAACCAGAAGACAAATTAAACTACATAAAAGAATTACAAAGCCAAGATAAAAAAGTGATGATGGTTGGTGACGGGCTTAATGATGCTGGGGCTTTGGCTCAGAGTAATGTAGGTATTGCCATATCAGAAAATGTCAATGTGTTTTCTCCCGCTTGTGATGGTATTCTAGATGCCTTAAAATTTAAAGAACTGTACAAATATATTATGGCTTCTAAAAAAGCCATGAAAATCATAAAAACAAGTTTTATGCTTTCGCTATTGTACAACTTAGTAGGGCTCTATTTTGCTGTCACAGGGCAATTACAACCTGTTGTAGCAGCCATTTTAATGCCATTGAGTTCTATTAGTGTTGTGGCTTTTACAACTATTGCTACTAACATTATTGGAAGAAAATTGAAATAAATATAAAAGCTGATAAATGTCATTTTTTAAGGAAATAGAACGGAATATTTTTACAATATAATTCAGGTAGGTATGAGTGTTATTTATGTGTTGCTGGCAATTAGCATTGTTGTAGCCGTCATCTTTTTTGTTGCATTTATCGTTTCGGTAAAAAATGGGCAATATGATGATTCCTATACACCATCTGTGCGCATGCTTTTTGAAGATGAATTGGTAAAAACGACCTCTCCTAAAAAGAATAAGAAAGAAATCCAACTAAATAAAAGTCAAAAATTGTAATTATGGAAGTACAACAGTTTTATTACGATAATAAAATCGTAAAGAAATTCCTCTACGCCACCCTCTTTTGGGGTATTATTGGAATGCTAGTGGGACTACTCTTAGCATTCATGTTTCTTTTTCCAAATGTAACGGATGGTATATCATGGCTTAGTTTTGGTCGTTTACGACCACTACATACAAATGCCGTGATTTTTGCATTTGTGGGCAATGCCATTTTTGCTGGTGTTTATTATTCTACACAGCGATTGCTCAAAGCACGTATGTTTAGTGATGCCTTGAGTAATTTTAATTTTTGGGGTTGGCAAGCCATAATTGTTGCCGCTGCCATTACATTACCATTGGGATACACAACTTCTAAAGAATATGCTGAGTTGGAATGGCCTATAGATTTAGCCATTGCCTTGGTATGGGTAGCCTTTGGCTGGAATTTAATTGGCACAATTATTAAAAGAAGACAGCGACATATGTACGTTGCCATTTGGTTCTATTTAGCCACATTTGTAACTGTTGCCGTACTTCATATTTTTAATAGTTTAGAGCTTCCGGTAAGTGCTTTTAAAAGTTATTCTGTTTATGCAGGAGTACAAGATGCCTTGGTTCAATGGTGGTATGGTCATAATGCTGTTGCTTTTTTCTTGACCACACCGTTCTTGGGGCTTATGTACTATTTTGTGCCAAAAGCTGCAAACAGGCCTGTTTATTCTTATAAACTATCCATTGTTCACTTTTGGTCATTGATATTTATTTACATCTGGGCTGGTCCTCATCACTTATTATATTCTGCCCTTCCAGATTGGGCACAAAATTTAGGTGTTGCTTTTTCTGTTATGCTAATAGCTCCTTCTTGGGGTGGTATGATAAACGGATTATTAACGTTGAGAGGTGCTTGGGACAAAGTAAGAACAGATCCTACATTAAAATTTATGGTTGTGGCCATAACAGGTTATGGTATGGCAACTTTTGAAGGACCAATGCTTTCTCTTAAAAATGTGAATGCCATTGCCCACTTTAGTGATTGGATTATTGCACACGTACATGTAGGTGCTTTGGCCTGGAATGGCTTTCTAACCTTTGGAATGGTGTATTGGTTGGTGCCAAAAATGTTCAAAACAAGGCTGTTTTCTAGAGGTTTGGCCAACTTCCATTTCTGGATAGGCACTTTGGGTATAATTCTCTATACGCTTCCAATGTATGTAGCTGGTTTTACACAAGCCTTAATGTGGAAAGATTTTAATCCAGATGGCACTTTGGTATATGGTAACTTCCTTGAAACAGTATCTCAAATTATTCCAATGTATTGGATGCGTGCCATTGGAGGTTCCTTATACATAGTTGGGTTCATTGTAATGCTTTACAACGTGGTGCAAACAATACGTTCTGGTAGCAAAGTAGAGGATGAATTGGCTGAGGCTGCTGCATTAACCAAAGTATCCAAAAAAAGGACAGCTGGTGAAACTTTCCATACTTGGTTAGAGCGTAAGCCTGTGCAATTGACCATACTAGCCACTGTTGCTATTCTTATTGGTGGAATCATTCAGATTGTACCTACTATTTTGGTGAAATCCAACATTCCTACCATTACTAGTGTAAAACCTTATACCCCATTAGAATTGGAAGGTAGAGATCTATATATACGTGAAGGTTGTGTGGGTTGTCACTCGCAAATGATTCGCCCTTTCCGAAGTGAAGTAGAACGATACGGAGAATACTCTAAAGCTGGGGAATATGTTTATGATCATCCTTTCCTTTGGGGAAGCAAACGAACCGGGCCAGATTTAGCTAGAATTGGAGGAAAATATTCAGACAATTGGCATTTAAACCATATGTATGATCCACAAAGCACCTCATCTGGTTCCATTATGCCTGCCTATCAATGGCTAGTACGCAATGAACACAATCGCGGCAACATTGAAACAAAAATGAATGCCATGGTCACATTGGGTGTCCCTTATACGGAAGCCGATATTTCCAATGCAAAAGAGGCTATGGATAGACAGGCCACACAGATAGAAAAAAACCTGTATTCTGATCCAGATTTTGCAAAAAGTTATGAGGAGGACAAAAAATATGCACAGGAAAACGGAGAACCTTTTGTAGAAATGAGGGATAGGGAAATTGTAGCCTTGATTGCCTACCTACAGCGATTAGGTACCGATATCAAAATAAAAGAAACTGGAGAAATAATATCAGAAAATAATTAAGCCATGCTAAAATTTGTAAAAAACCATATGGAAAGTATCGATGGGGTTGCAACTTATCCCATGATATCATTATTAATATTCTTTGTCTTTTTTGCACTGCTTTTCTGGTGGGTATTTACCGCAAAAAAAGAGTACATCAAAGAAGTAAGTGAACTTCCCTTAAACGATAATACTAAAACTGATCAATTATGAAAAATCTAGGTCCTTGGTGGATACGCATTCCACTTCTTTTTTTCGTCATTTTTGGATTGATGGAATACTTTATAGACTCTGGCGATAAGCCCGCATTTATAGAATATCCCATAACTCAGTTTTTCTTAATCCTGGTGTTAATGATATTGGTTGCAATAGAGCTTATTGTAAAATCAATAGAAAATGTCATGTTTCAAACCCTTTCCGAAGAGGCCAAAGAAAAGTATTTGGCTTCAAAATCTGAAAATTGGGAATGGACATGGGGTAAAAATCTATATAAAAAACTTACTGGTGTTAAACGTATTGAGCAAGAGGGAGAAGTAGTATTAGACCACAATTATGATGGTATTCGGGAGCTGGATAATACGCTACCTCCCTGGTGGGTCTATATGTTCTATGCCACTATCATTTTTGCAGTAGTTTATTTAGTGCGTTTCCACGTTTTTAATGATTACGACCAAAAATTGGAATATGAACAGGAAGTGGCACAGGCCCAATTGGAAATTGAGGAATATAAAAAAACTGCAAAAGACCTAGTTGATATTAATACAGTTGAATTATTGACAGATGCTTCTGATTTAAAAGTTGGCGAAAATGTTTTCACGGCAAATTGTGTAGCCTGCCACTTGGCAGATGGAGGTGGAGGAATTGGTCCTAATATTACTGATGAATATTGGATTTTAGGTGGTGGCATTAAAAATGTTTTCAACACCATTTCTGAAGGAGGGCGAGATGGTAAGGGTATGATTGCTTGGAAACAAAGCTTAAAGCCAGCACAAATAGCTCAAGTGGCAAGCTATGTATTATCATTACAAGGTACAACACCAGCCAACCCCAAAGCAGCTGAAGGAGATATTTGGGTAGACGAAAATGCACCAGCTGTTGAAGAAGCTATAGAGTCCATGGAACAAGTTACCGATTCTATTGAAACAGTAGTTGAAGAATAAACACACTCAAAACGCATATTCTTTCGAACTTACATTAAGTCGAAAAACGAAGATGGAAGAAGAAGAAAATTTTAGAGATTCGATAGGCACCATCAATAAAGAAGGTAAGCGGGCTTGGGTCTATCCCAAAAAGCCAAGTGGTAAATTTTACAAATACCGCAAGTGGGTAAGTTATGGCCTATTGTTATTCCTGGTGCTGGCTCCATTTGTAAAAATAAATGGGAACCAGTTCTTAATGTTCAATGTGCTGGAGCGTCGTTTCAATATTTTTGGCTTTCCATTTTGGCCTCAAGATTTTCACCTTTTTGTAATCTCCATGATAACTGGTGTCATATTTATTACACTTTTTACTGTGGCATTTGGTCGTATTTTCTGTGGTTGGATGTGTCCCCAAACTATTTTCCTTGAAATGGTTTTTCGCCGAATTGAATATTGGATTGATGGTGACCGTGGCGCACAAATACGTTTGGACAGACAGCCTTGGAATGCCGAAAAAATAAGAAAAAGGGTATTAAAATGGATTATCTTCTTTATTATTTCATTTTTAATTGCCAATGTATTTCTGGCATATCTCATTGGCAGCGATAAACTACTGGAATATATTTATGAGGGTCCTTTAGAACACATTAGCACCCTTATTTCCTTGTTGATATTTACTGCCGTTTTCTATTTTGTTTTTGCATGGTTTAGAGAACAGGTATGTATTATTGCTTGTCCTTATGGACGATTGCAAGGTGTATTGTTAGACAATAAATCTATCATCGTGGCCTATGACCACAAACGCGGAGAAGGGAAAAGTGGTCGGAAAAAATTTAGAAAAAATGAAGATAGAGCTGCCTTGGGCAATGGAGATTGTATTGACTGCAACCAATGTGTAAATGTATGCCCCACGGGTATTGACATTAGAAACGGAACACAGTTAGAATGTGTAAACTGTACCGCTTGTATTGACGAATGTGATACCATAATGGAGAAAATTAATTTGCCAAAAGGATTGATTCGTTATGCCAGTGAAGATGAAATCCAGAAAAAAGAAAAATTTAAGTTTACTCCAAGGTTAAAAGGATATACAGCTGTTTTATTTATTCTAATAGGGATTTTAGTGGGTATGCTTTTCTTAAGAAATGACTTAGAAGCAAATATTTTAAGGTTGCCTGGGCAATTGTATGAACACAAAGAAGGAAACATTATCAGTAATGTATATACTTATAAATTGATAAATAAAACAACAAAGGATGTTGAGGATGTGAACTTTAAATTGTTATCCCATAAAGGAGAAATAGAGTTGGTAACACATCAAAACTTTATAGTGCCAGCAGAAAAGCTGGCAGAGGGCACCTTGTTTATTGAAATTAACAATTCAGCATTGAACGGCGATAAAGACAAACTCAAAATTGGCGTTTATAGCGGTGATAAATTAATTGAAACTACCACAGCGAGATTTTTGGCGCCTAGGAGTTATAAATAACTGCCATTATGAATCCGTTTACGCAGATTTGTGATGACATAAAAAAGAATTAACATGAAAATAAATTGGGGAACAGGTATAGTGTTGTCATTTATAGCCTTTATAGGGTTTATTCTATTCTTTGTGGTTAAAATGAGTACTGATGATAGTGCCAACCATGATTTGGTGACCGAAGAATATTATACGGCTGAACTAGGGTATCAAAAAGAAATTGATGCTTCAAACAACGCAAGTAAGCTATCTGAAAAAATCACCCTTAAAAAAACCGATGAAGGATTGATGGTGACATTTCCCAATAGTCCAGGCTACAAACAAATAAAAGGAACAATATCCCTATATAGACCATCTAATAAACACTTGGATTTTAACTTACCCGTAAGTTTATCCACTACACATTTGCTCATACCTGACAAACGTTTATTGGATGGTCGTTGGGATATTAGAATATCCTGGCAAGAAAACGGAAAAGACTATCTATACAAAGAAAGCATAACATATTAAGAATGTTTTGGGCAGCACTAATATTAGGTCTTATGGGAAGTCTGCACTGTGTGGGCATGTGCGGACCCATTGCATTTATGCTACCTTTAGATAGGACCAATAATTTAAAAAAAGGCGCACAAATATTTATTTATCATTTTGGCAGGTTATTGTCTTATGGAGTAATAGGATTGGTGTTTGGCTTGTTGGGCAAAGGGCTTTTTGTTTTTGGAATTCAGCAAAAACTATCCATAATCATTGGTGTCCTTATGATTGTTGTTGTGTTAATTCCTTTAAAAACCTTTAATAGGTACAATCTTTCAAAACCAGTTTATAAACTTATCTCCAAAATAAAAAGTAGGCTGGGAAAAGAGCTTAAAAAGAAAACCCCAGATACGTTCTTGACCATTGGTTTTTTAAATGGATTCTTACCTTGTGGCTTAGTTTATATGGCGCTTTTTGGGGCTGTTGCACTTGGTAGCCCATGGAAAGGTTCGCTATATATGATTCTGTTTGGTCTAGGAACCATTCCTTTAATGACATCTGTAATTTATTTTAGTGGATTCCTTAAAGGAGTCACTCGTAAAAGAGTCCAAAAATTAATTCCCGTTTTTGTAATTATTATTGGTGCTCTTTTTATCCTAAGAGGAATGGGATTGGGCATTCCCTATATATCACCTCCTCCTCCAACAATGGAAATGGCATCTAGCTCTATGGAGTGCCACTAATTCTTACATTCATTGGATTTCCATTATTTTGGCATCCGTAAATAAAAGTGTACTTTTCTATTTCATTCCAACTAAATAATACAGAAAGCATATGGGCAATGGTAAAACCAGAAGGTCTTTTCTAAAAAAAGCAGCACTAGGTTCTGCAGCAATAACATCAATCCCTAACATATATGCCTCTTCATATAAACAAGAATTACTTCTAAAAAGAATATATGAGCACAATGAATATACTGCCAATGACCAAATAAATTTGGCGTTGATAGGCTCTGGAATCCAAGGAATATACGACACATCCTCGGCATTAAAAGTAAGCGGTGTTAAGTTAGTTGGTGTTTGCGATCTATATACAGGAAGGTTGGACCGCGCAAAAGAACTTTGGGGAAATGATTTATTTACCACAAGTGACTATCGTAAAATTCTTGAAAGAAAAGATATTGATGCTGTAATTGTGGCAGTACCTGATCACTGGCATAAAAAAATCACGATTGATGCCATGAAAGCTGGCAAGGCTGTTTATTGCGAAAAGCCTATGGTTCAAAATTTTGATGAGGGTCATGAAATTATTAAAATTCAAAAAGAAACAGGTATGGTTTGCCAAGTGGGCAGCCAAGGAATGTCATCCTTAGGAAATGAAAAGGCCAAACAATTATATGAGGATGGAGCTATTGGAGAAATGGTTATGTTAGATATGTATAATGATCGTTTCTCTTCTGAAGGAGCCTGGCAATATCCTATTCCTCCAGATGCCAACCCTAATACAATAGACTTTGACACTTTTTTAGGAAGTGCACCAAAAACGCCATATGATGCTACACGCTTTTTTAGATGGAGAAACTATAAAGATTACGGGACAGGCGTAGCTGGCGACCTATTTGTACATGCTTTTTCTACTTTAAACTTTATTCTTAGCTCTGAAGGACCAAATAGGGCTTTATCAACAGGTGGATTAAGATATTGGAACGATGGTCGAGATGTCCCCGATGTTACCCTTACTTTTTACGATTATCCAAAAACAGAAACTCATGCGGCCTTTAATGCTTCTTTCCGTGTTAATTTTATTGCTGGTTCTGGTGGTGGTGGTGGATTTCGTTTGGTGGGTACAGAGGGCGTAATGGAGGTGGGTTCTAACTCCGTAAAGCTTACGCGTTCCAAATTGGGTATGCAACCAAGTGGCTATTCATTAATAGCATATACCGAGGAGAATCAAAAGAAAATAAAAGAAACATATGCTCTTGAAAATCTAAATAATAGAAACTCCTCTTTGAACCTTGGTGAAACCACTTTTAAAGCCCCATCAGATTACAAAGGAGGGCACTATGACCACTTCTATAATTTCTTTCAAGGAATTCGTGGCAAAAAGAAAATTATTGAAAATGCCACATTTGGATTAAGAGCTGCAGGAGCAGCCCTTTTGGCAAATGAAAGTTTCTACCAGCAAAAACCTGTGAACTGGAATCCCAAAACAATGAAATTAGTTTAAAAAAAATTTACTAAAAACCCTTTTAGAATTTCATTCAATAAATATTTTTAAAAAGCTCTACTCTGTAACATAGGTTACTGTACACATTATTAATGGGTTATATCTTTAGTGTATAACTTTTTAAAGTATCTAATTATGAAAATAGAGCAAATTTACACAGGATGTTTGGCGCATGCAGCTTACTATATAGAAAGTAATGGTGAGGCGGCCATTTTTGACCCGTTAAGGGAGGTACAACCCTATATTGATAGAGCTAAAAACGACAAAGCACAAATTAAATATGTCTTCGAAACACATTTTCATGCTGATTTTGTTAGTGGACATTTAGATCTTAAAGCCAAAACCGGAGCGCAAATAGTTTTTGGGCCAACAGCAAAACCAAGTTACGATGCCATAATTGCAGAAGACAATCAGATATTTACCATTGGTGATTATAAAGTTAAGGTCATCCATACTCCGGGGCATACTATGGAAAGTACAACCTACCTTATTATTGATGAAAATGGAAAGGAGCACGGTATCATTACAGGAGACACCTTGTTCATTGGTGATGTTGGTAGGCCAGACTTAGCACAGCATGTAATATCTGAGCTTACAGAAGAAAAGTTGGCAGCACACCTTTTTGATTCTCTGAGGAACAGGATTATGCCCCTTAATGATGATTTAATAGTATATCCCAATCACGGAGCAGGTTCCGCTTGTGGGAAAATGATGAGCAAAGAAACTTCAGACACTTTAGGGCATCAAAAGAAAACTAATTATGCGCTAAGAGCAGATATGACAAAGGAGGAATTCATTAAAGAACTTCTTACAGGTCTTACAGCACCTCCCGGATATTTTCCTCAAAATGTATTAATGAATATAAAAGGATATGAAAGTTTAGACACCGTCATGGAAAGAGGCGCAAAAGCCTTATCTGTTGAAGCTTTTGAAGCTGTTGCCAACGAAACTCAAGCTTTGATGTTAGATACAAGGGATGCCGCAGATTTTGCTATAGGATTTATTCCTAACAGCATAAATATAGGGTTAGATGGTAGTTTTGCACAATGGGTAGGCGAAATGATTACTGACGTAAAACAAGAAATCCTATTAATTACTTATCCAGACAAAGAGGAAGAGGCCATAACTCGTCTATCCAGAGTCGGGTATGACAATACCATTGGTTTTCTAAAAGGAGGTTTCGAAAGTTGGAAAGCCTCTAAAAAAGAATACGAAACCATAAATAGAATCTCTGCAGAAGATTTTGAAAAAAAATCAATAGAGAATACTTTGGTGTTTGATGTAAGGAAGAAAAGTGAATATGATTCTGAGCATATTATTGGGGCCATCAATATTCCATTGAATGAAATTAACCAACATTTATCTCAATTTCCTAAAAACAATCCCTTTGTGCTTCATTGTGCTGGAGGTTATAGAAGCATGATAGCTTCATCAATATTAAAACAAAGAGGTTGGGACAACTTTGAAGACATTATTGGGGGTTTTGATGAAATAAAAAAAGGAAGTGTAAAACTCTCAAACTATGTTGCTCCTACAACAATGTTATAAGATATGAGAATTGTTATTCAAGTGCAAAATTTAAAATGTGGCGGTTGCTCCAAAACCATTCTTACAGATCTTGAAAAAATGGATGGTGTTAGCGAAATTGATATAAATATTGAAGCCTCAACCATTTCATTTTATTGTGAAGAAAGAGAAGCTGTTTCATTGGTAAAAAACACTTTAAAATCTATTGGATATCCATCCATTAATGATGAAAACGGTGTTTTGACAAAGGCAAAATCATATATCAGTTGTGGAGCTGGAAAACTTTTAGAAAAATTATAACATATTCACTTCCTGTATTTTGGCTTCTGTAACTTTGGTTACAGGAGCCATCATTTTTGATATGTATATTTAGTAAATTACTAAATACTTAAACATGAATACGCATCATCAAATTTTAATTATAGGAGGTGGAACAGGAGGCATAATGACTGTTTCGCAACTGCTCAAAAAAAATAATAGGTTAAGCATTGCCATTATTGAGCCCTCAGAAACTCATTATTATCAACCAGCTTGGACTTTGGTAGGTGCTGGCACATATAACTATGATAAAACTGCTAGACCAATGGCAGACCTTATTCCAAAAGAAGTAACTTGGATTAAGGATTATGCCACAGGTTTTGACCCAGAAAACAATAGTGTGGCCACAAAATCAAATGGGAATATTACGTATGATTATTTGGTTGTTTCCCCTGGCCTTGTAATGGATCTTTCCTTGATTGAAGGGTTGCCAGAAGCATTAGGAAAAGGTGTAGTCTGTAGTAATTATACCAACCCTAGACATACTTGGGAGGTAATAAAAAACTTTAAAGGTGGAAATGCTATTTTTACACAACCCACAACTCCTATAAAATGTGGAGGTGCACCACAAAAAATAGCCTATTTAGCGGCTGACTATTTTAGAAAAAATAAAATAGCACGTAAAACCAATGTGATTTTTGCGACTCCTGGAACTGTGATTTTTGGGGTGAAGCCCATTAAAGATACCTTAATGAAGGTCATTGATCGTTATGGCATTCACTTTAAACCTTTCTACGCTCCTTTTAAAATTGATGCTGATAAGAAAATCATCTATTTTAAAAATACTGCCAAAGGGGAAAATCAATGTGTAATTACAGAAGACAATTCTCTTGGTGAAACCATGTCTGGAGAAGCAATAATTGAGATGCCTTATGATATGCTTCATTTAGCACCACCACAAACAGCTCCAAAATTTGTAAAAGAGTCCATTTTGGTAAATGATGCTGGTTGGTTAGATGTAGACCACCACTCGTTACAACACAATTCCTATAAAAATATATTTGGTCTTGGAGATGTAGCGGCTTTGCCAACTGCCAAGACAGGAGCGGCCATTAGAAAACAAGTTCCGGTAGTAGTAGATAATATTCTTAAGCTGTTAAAAAGTCAAGAGGCAACAAATAAGTCATATAATGGCTACTCCTCTTGTCCATTGGTGACCGGTTATGGTAAAATGGTATTGGCAGAATTCGATTATAAAAATAATTTTATCCCCGACCCCAAATTAAAATTAATGTTGGTGTTCAATAGCGCCAAAGAACATTGGCGTCTATGGATGCTCAAAAAATATGGCCTTCCCTATTTGTATTGGAATAAAATGATGAAGGGAAAAGATGTATAGGTAATTAAAAAATAAGGGATGCCATAAAAAGCATCCCCTATTCCCGTTATTAACCTATAAACAACTAAATTTTAAAAGTTACCACTGGTATTTTAGAATGGTTGGCAATATCTTCTCCAATACTTCCCATAAAGAAATGTGACAGTCCTTTTCTACCGTGTGTGGGTATGGCTATAAGGTCTGCATTTACCATATCACTATAATTTAATATTCCTTTTTCTACACTATAATCATTATAAATTTCTACAGACTTCCCTACACCTACCCAATTAAGGAATTTGGAAATCTTTTTATAGGCATCTTGCGTACTTAAAAAATTATCTCCAGGAACATTTATATATACCAATTCTAATTTTGCAGAAAGTGTATTGGCAAAATCAGCAGCCCTTTCATAGGCCATTAGGTTTTCTTGTTCAAAATTACTGGCAAAAACAATGTTATTTATTTTAAAATTGGGCATGTCCTCTTTTATCACCAAAACAGGAATATTGGAATAACGTACCATTTTCTCTGTATTGGAGCCAATAAACATTTCCTTTAGCCCATCAGTCCCATGGGAGCCCATAATTATTAAATCTGCACTATGCTTTTCCGCAATTTCATTTACCTCGTTAAAAACCTTATAATGCTTTATAATTGGGGTAATCTGCACGTCCTTTAAATAGGGCTTATCCAAAAAAGTATCAAACTGTTGCTCTGCTAGTTTCATAAAAAAAACCGATTGATCTATATGTACTCCTTCAGCAGAAGAAATCATAGCTGTGGACAGCTCTAGCATATGGAGAACAATGATTTCTGACTTATGCTCTTTGGCCATTGATGCTGCCACTTTTAAAGCGTTTTCTGATTGTTCAGAAAAATCGACTGGGACAATTATTGATTTCATAGTATAAATTATTTTAGGTTAATCTTTAAATAGTCATAGAAAACAACCTTTTTTCTGGCTGATTTTTATGTAATAATAAATCAAAAGCCATACATATATTTCTAATAAAAGGCCTTCCCTGTTCCTTAACTACTATTTCCTTTTCCAGAATTTGTATCAGGTTGTCTTTTTCCATTTCCTTAAGCCTTGTAAGAACTTCTTGCAACCCAAAAAAACCTTCACTTTCTTGATGCCAAGAAGTTTTAAAGTTGCACATTAAATTCAAGATATGTCTCCTTATTATTTGGTCATCCTCTGTAAGAATATGACCTCTATAAATAGGTATTATATTGTTATTCACCAAATGATTGTATTCTTCCAAACCCTTTACATTCTGAGCAAAACTGTACCAACTGTCACTTATGCTAGAAACTCCCAACCCAATCATTAACTGCGTTTTGGATGACGTATAGCCCATAAAATTTCTATGTAAACTGCCATTCATCATAGATTCAAACAAGGTGTCCTTATCAAGAGCAAAATGGTCCATTCCTATTTCATGGTAGCCAGCATCAATTAAAAGTTCTTTACCTCTTTCATATTGCCTTCTTTTCTCGCTGGGGGTTGGCAAATCTTCATCTTTATATCCCCGTTGTCCATTTCCTTTTAGCCATGGTACATGAGCATAGCTATAAAATGCCAATCGGTCTGGTAATAGTTCCTTTGTTTTTGTAATAGTTTCTTCTATATGCTTTGTTTTTTGAAAAGGAAGTCCAAAAATTATATCATGCCCTATAGATGTATACCCTATTTCACGAGCCCATTGCGTAACATTTTTTACATTAACAAAAGGCTGTGTTCTATGGATTGCTTTTTGAACTTCTTCATTATAATCCTGTATTCCAAAACTAACTTTAGAAAAACCCACATTATACAATGTCTGTAGATGCTTTTTTGTTGTATTGTTTGGGTGTCCTTCAAAACTAAAAACAGCATCTTTGTCCTTCGTGGCGTGCTCAAAAAGACCGCCAACCAACATAATTAAATTTTCAGAAGTGAAAAACGTTGGTGTGCCGCCCCCTAAATGAAGTTCTTTGATTTTTGGTTTACCATCAAAAAGACTACAATACAAATTCCATTCTTTCAATACTGATTGAATGTAGGGAATCTCAACTTCATGCCGTTTTGTAATTCTCTTATGGCAACCGCAAAAAGTACACATACTCTCACAAAATGGTAAATGGATATAAAGACTAATGCCATCTTTTTCATTACTCTCCTTAAAACTATATTTTAAAGTTTCCTCCCATTTTTTGCCAGAAAAAGTGCTCATATCCCAATATGGAACTGTTGGATAACTAGTATACCTAGGTCCTGAGATATTATACTTTTGGACTAAATTGCACATAGATTTTACTTTTATGTTACACAAAGTAAGCTCCATATTATCACAAAAACCATGATAAAAATCATGTTCTCAATTTACATTTGAATGTACTTTTATTCAGAATAATTGAATCGATGATATATAATTTATGGATAAAAAAAATGTACAAAACAGAAAGGCAGACACCCTTTATAACGAATCACAGATATGGATGTCCAAAATTCATTTTATAGAAGATGAGATTGTTTTTATACAGCATTTATTAGACTCTTATATATTTGAACCAGACACCCATAATCTCTTTGAAAGGCTTCAGGAATATTTGGAGCATCTTAAAACCATTATTGCAAGAACAAAAGATGTAAAAGAACAAATCCTAACTCATGAAAAAATCCTTGGCGGTATACTAGAGTGTAAAAATGAGGCTTGTGATATGGAATATTACCAAAAGCATAAAGAAGTTGGAGATTCCGTAGCGGAATACTTATTGGATTTTCAAAAAATAAAAACAGAGATTTTTGAATATGCTGGAAGCATTCTCAAAAAAAGAAAAAAATAATAACATGAAAAAAATAGTATTGCTTATAGGGATTTTATTAAGTAGCTGCGCGTCTACTCAATTGGTCAGTAATTGGAAAAATCCAGACATAGTCCTTTTTCATGCCAATAAAGTACTTATAGTGGGCATGACCCAAAATGAAAAAGCTCGATTGGATTTTGAAACCAAGCTAAAAAATGAATTCACAAAAAGAGATGTAGAAGCTTTTAGAAGTATAGATTTATTTGATGTTGCCTTTGTTGATTCTTCCAAGTCTGAGGAAGAGCTTACAGAGGTGGAAGAGCAATTGCTCCAAAAAGATTTTGATGCCATTCTTTTCACAAAAGTAGTTGGTTCCAAAAACAGGCAAACCTTTAAGACAAGGTTGTCAGAAATCAATAATCTTTATGGAAACTTTAAAGATGACTATTTAGACCATCAAACCATATATTTTGATGATGAATATTATGACAACTTCACTATTTATGATATAGAAACATCCCTTTACTGTATCTGTGTCGGCAAAGAAAGAGAACTTATTTGGAGAGGGATTGTAGAAGTAGAAGATCCTGTAAACATTAACAAAACAATAAAAGATTATGTGAAACTGGTCACATTAGAAATGGCAACCCAGGATTTGGTTTTTTATGAGGAATAAGAATTTTATTTTAGGAGTTTCTTGCCCATTTAATGTTTTAATTTTCTTTATGAACATTATTTAACCAATTTTCAATTGTATTCATATAGTTTGGGTGCAGTTTTGACCAGTATGGAAAATCACTTTCTCCTACATAATACATGGAATGAGAAGCGCCATTTAATTTGATAATTTCATGATTAAAGTTATTAGCTTTAGTAAGTGCTTTTGAAATTGCCCTATAGCTATTCATTGGAATAATCTCATCTAAAGTTCCATGAATAACAAGAATTGGTTGTATTGTTTGTTCAAAATAGGGTATTGGGCTGTAGTTGAGCTTCCTATCTATTTGAACCTCATCAAGATTTGGAATCCAAATATTTTTAAACCAAGTTTTGTTTTCTTTTTTAGCTATTTCATTCTCCAAATCCGCCCTTGTGAGTTGCCCTGCAATATGCCTAAAAACATTTCTTTGCAACACTTCAGCATCATTCATGTTTTCGCCAAGTAATTCAGAGTTTCTATTTTTCCAATAATTTAAATCGCTCTCTAGTAAGGTTGTTCCTGGACAACTAACCACAATTCCATACTTTAACGCTGATAGTTCATTCAACACATAAGGTACTTTAGTTGCTCCTTGGCTGCTTCCTTTAATACCTATACTTGAAATTGGAATACCTGTTTTTGTTGAAAAAAATTGTATGGCATTAATATCGTCTGATATTAATTCTTGCATTGTAGCAGTTGCCCAACCACCTTCAGAATTTCCTGTTCCTCTTTTGTCATAATGAAATGTTGTATACCCCATTTGAGAAAACAAAATAGCTTCAGCTCTAGATGCACTCCTGTCTACATTACCTGAAGATGTTAAAATAACTAATGCTTTATTGTTATCATTTTTTGGATGCCAAATAGTACCATTTAAATTTAACCCATTTGATGTAAAGCTAACATCTTCACTTTTTTCATTTTGCTGTAAATAAGATTCTTTCTCTAAAATATATTGCACTGTAACCATATCAACAGTAAGAGAGCCTTTAAGCTTTGTATAATCATCTACCCATTTATTTTTAAAGATATAGGCATAAAAATCACTTTGTAACTTAAAATTTATTGAGTCTCCTTTTTCTTCAACATTTTGGAATGGTATTCTGTTAGCATTTTGTTCTAAACTTGTAAAAAACACATTCCAATTTGTTGAGTCTTTTTCTATTTCAAATTTAATGTTATCAGAAAAATTACCAGATTTAAAAAGACCTGTATAACTTCCTGTTTTTGACAATTGCCCTAAATTTTTTTTGCAAGAAATTAATGATATAAACAGAATAAATATGAAATAGGTTTTTCTCATCTCTCAAATTTTAATCTTAAAACTGTTTCTTGTGTTTCCTCATGTAGATATTCCTTACTAAAAGTAAAGCCATATTTGTTATAGAACGATTTACCTATAGTGTTTTCTTTAAAAACTTCAACTTCTAAGGTGTTATAAAATGACAATACATGATTTACTAGTTGTGTTCCTATACCTTTAGAGTGTTGTTTTGGGTTAACAAATAATCCTCCAATTTCATTATTCATCATAGCAATAAACCCTTTTACTTCTCCATTCTCTTCTAGCACCCAAGTTTTTGAGTTAGGTATAAACATTTCTTTCATCATAACCTTTACTTTTTCCACAAAGTCTTTATTAAGAAATGGATGTGCCAAGGTCTGGGCATTATACCATATTTTCATTATTGTTTCTAAATCTGAGTTTTTATATTCTCGTATCATTGTTTGTTACTTTAAAATTGATAATTAATTCCGATATTAAAATCCATTTTGTCTTCTACATCTATGTTTGTTTCCAAGTCTCCAAAATCTACTGTTGTTAAGGCTAAAGTACTTTTAATGTGGAATCTTTTGTAGATAGGAAATTCAAAACCTAAACCATATCTACCAAACTTTTGTCCATCTTTTTGATTAAATGTCGTACCGTCTGGGTCTATAATAGCTACCTCAAAATCTCTATTAATTACTTGTAGAAAAGTGTACATAAGTAGCTTTTTTTGCTTCCCCAACGTTGTGCCAAGATTAAAACCATACCCTTTTTGCTTGTTGTTCTCATAGTTTACAATTTTTTGGTTTCTATTATCTATAGTAGATAAATTTCCGTCTGTTAATCCAAATAAAAGTTCTCCCCCAACAACTAATCTGTTGTTTAAAAATTGTGCCCTGTAGCCTGGTGTAAACTCAAATACAAACTTTGATTCTTGAGCTAAAACATCAAGGTCATCTATAAAAGCACCTCCGAAAATATTTTGATTTCCTGCATTTATTCCTAAATAAAAACCATCAAAAATTTTAGTTTCATTAAAGGTTTTGCCATCATTATTTTGTGCTTTCGTAAATGTTGTGCTTAATAATAAGGCTAAAAGAATTAGTTTAAAAAATAACTGTCCGTTTTTAATTGATAAATGTTTCATTTGTTTGTTGATTTAATTGATTAATTGATAGGACAAATGTATCCTCAATTACTACATTCAATTAGACCATATACGTAGTTTAATTGACTATTTACGAAAGCTTTAAGAACGAATTAATTTTTGTATTAATTATAATTAGTAAATTAAACAGCAATTAATTTTTATTCAAATTGAACCCTACCAAAACAAAATATTTAAGCGTTTCTATTATTAATTATAGGTTGAGTATTGCTGAACGATTAGGAGCAAATAAAAATACTATTTTACAGAAAGTTGGTATTTCTCCTCAATTGTTAGCGGACAATAAATCTTTGGTAACATTAGAACAAGAACGCACTTTGTGGAGAGCTATGATTTCAGAAACCAATAGAGAAGATATTGGTGTTGTTTGTGGTTTAAACTTTCCTATTCAAGCTACAGGGCTTATTGGTTATGTTATGATGAATTCTGCAACTATAGGTACTGCTTTTCATAAATTTTGTCGTTATCAAAAGCTTGTTGGAGATTCCATGGGAATGCGAGTTGAGGAGGACGAGGATTATTTTACTCTTTTTATAGATTTATGGAGCGATTGGCATGAAGAACTGCGCTACACAATAGATATTTTTCTAAATGCATGTCTTTCGTGGTCAGAAAAAAATACTATAAAACCCATTCGTCCAATACGTGTTGGTCTTAACTATCAGCAACCTTCAAACCATCAAGTATACCGTGATACATTTTTTCCAGCGCCAGTTGAATTTGGTGTGGAAAAGAGCTATCTAATTTATAATAAAAAGGATATGGATTTGCCTTTGCTATCGCAGAATGAAGAAATGTTTCATTTTTTTGATAAGCAAGTAAATGAATTGTACCACCAATTTGAAGGAACAGATACAACTTCAGAAAAAGTAAAAAAGATTATTGTAGAACATATTAGTGATGAATTACTTTCAATTGAAGCTGTTGCCTCAAAAATGGCATTAGGAGTTAGAACACTCCAAAAAGTATTAAAAACTGAAGGAACCAGTTACCAAAAATTATTAAATGATATAAGAAAAGAGCTAGCAATAGATTATCTAAAAAAAGCTGTTTTTAATAAATCTGAAATTGCTTTTCTTTTAGGGTTTTCAGAACTTTCGGTGTTTTCTAGAAACTTTAAAAAATGGACAGGATATTCGCCAAGCGAATACCCTGTAAAATAAGCTACTGGTTATGTTTCATTTGTTTGTAAGCTAAAAATCCAATCCAAACGGCAACAATTGCAATAAGAATATTTCCTTCTTTAGATAAATTAAACAATCCGAAAATCACAATAATAAAACTTCCCAAAACCCAAAGAATATCAAGAGCACTTATTATGTTCACTAATATTTTGTTTGACAAATATTTAAAGGAAACTATTCCAACAAAAATTGAAAATATAATTAGTGCTAATCCTATAACATCAAAAAGATATCTGTTTTTTTCAGTAACAATATCAAAAAACTCAAGAAATTTGCTTGAAAATTCAGCCATTATTACTCCACTTAATAAAGAGAATATACTGTTTATTAATAAATATGTTTTTAGTGTTTTTATTTTTAAAATATTTAAAATTCTGGTTTAAATCCTTTTTTTAGTAAAGCCTCTTTTGGCTTATGCACCATTAAAGCTCTGTCTGAAAATGTTTGCCAGTCAAATGTTGTGCCTAAAACTTTAAAGCTTATCATTCCCGTTCTTCCATTTACCAATACATCAACAACATAACCCCGTTTTACCAAACCCGTTTTTGTTATATCCATACTATCCCAGTCTACTGGTTTTCCTGTCCACCCTTCATAAGGATATTGATAACCTCCTTTTGTTTGGTCAAAAGATGTAATATCTATTACCATACCCACAATTCCATAAATCATAGTAAGCATACCAACAATTGAAAAGAAGAATAATAATAACTTCATCATTTTAGCTTTTAATTGAAAATAATTTTCTGAAAAGAGTTCGTATTAATGGAGACCAATAAATCCCAGCAACAACACCAAGTAATACGTTTATTGCTTGTAGTTTCGGAAATAAAATAATAAGGCCAGCAATAATAAATGGGAATATTCCTATGGATAGATTATCAGCAATAAAATCTAACACTCTTCTTTTTAAATTTTGCTTTTTAAGAGCTTTCTTAGGTGCCACAATATGCTCTTTATACCAGTTTATTGTTTCTTTTAATGCTACTTTATTTGGTGTATATTCAAAAGCAGGAAATATTTTTTTAAACTTATTGTCATCAAGAAGAATCGTCTTTTCATATTTATATTTTAAACTCTGAATAGTTTTTATTGTTGGGTTAAACAAACCAAGCATTTTTATGAAATTTTGGCTTACAACCTGAATTTTTAATGATGTATTGGATTCATTACTAACCTTCTTAAAAAAATCTCGCATTGAATTATATAATTCTCCGCCCACATTTATAACAGAGTAATCTTGTTTTGCTGAATTATTGAGTGATAATTTTGTTATAGCTCTCCCTGCATCAAGATTATAGATTAATTGCTGTGGTATATCAACGTTATAAAGCCAAGGGATTTTGCTTCCTTTTATCGCATTTGTAAAAACAGACTCAAAAGATTTGTTTGTAACATTGGGCCCCCAAATTTCTGGCAATCTTACAACCATCGTTTTTATTCTCTTTTGATTTGTAGCTTCCTGAAGCATTAGTTCCAAAGAGACACGTACTTTTCCTAATTCTGTAGTTGCATAAAATGGTGTTACTTCGGAAATAGGTTCTCTTGTATTTCCATAATTATATATATTTCCAGGAAATATAAGTGTTGCTTTATTTGTGCTTGCTGCATCAATTACTTTTTTTGTTAGTAACGGCATTACCGCTCCCCATTTCTCATAACTTACATTTAAACCGTGAAAAATATGTGTTACATTTTTGCTTATACGGTTAAGTAGCTCATTATTTGTTGCATCACCTTCTACTATGGTTAAATGCTTATCATCACCAAAAAGTCTAAAAGCAGTTTTATGATTTCTTACTAAAATAGTTATATCAACCTTTTGGTTAAGTAGTGCTTTAACTAATCCATATCCAATGCCTCCTGTTGCACCCAATATTAAATATTTTGTCTTCATATTATAATGGTATTTATCATTTAACAAGACAAAACTAGAGAGAGAACTTATGACGGGTTCGTTGAATTACGCCTATCTATTGACTATTTGCGAATATGAAACAAAAACAATTGCTTTAAATGGGTTTAATATAGAAATATTACAACTTACTCTATAAAAATGACAGTTGGGTCATAACTATTTCATCCAATAAGTAAAACTAAACATCTTTGTACCATAATAAATTAATAAACAAAATATAAAATTATGCAAGCATCAAGTAACAGAACAGCAACAGAATCAAAAACAGGACAGTATTTCTCATCATTTAGAAATAGCAAAAGAGCACAATGGGCTCAGTACAGAAATTTTAACCGTTAAGTCTCTTTTGATAGTTTAACAATATTAAAACCTTAACTATGAAATCATTCATCAATCAATCACCCATGGATTCTAAAAGGTTCACTCACTTTTCAAATTTAAACGATAGCAAGAAAATCCGTTGGACAGAATCAAGACAGCCTGATTGTTTTTTGTCTAGGCATATATAGGAAAAGGGATAGAATCTAATAACCCTTAAAATTTAGATTGTCTTTCTCCTAAACATTACACTAACGAACCTGCTATGCTTTTATAGATAAGTTAATCTTGTTATGCTCATCAGGTCTAAATAGGCTTTATAACCCCTGAAGCCCTGCTATTGGAATAGTTCTTAATTGGCACAATTATAACAGGAAAATACAAAGAGAAAATTTTACGGGACATAGAATAGGTGGTTCATAAAGAAAAAGCGGTATATGAAGACTAAGAAATAATGTGCAAATACTTAAAAAAGTCTTAGCTTTAAGGTATACAACGTAAATGTATTACAATTGTCACCAATACTTATTGGTCCCTGAGGTAAGTTAGAAAAGACTATTGAATAATGAGAAAGTTAAAAATTGGATTAGCGAGTTTATTGGTAGGTGCTTTTTCTATTAATCTATGGAGTCAAAATTCAGAAAAATCCAAAGTAATTTTAATCACCTTAGACGGACTTCGTTGGCAAGAGCTTTATACAGGTGCAGATTCCCTATTGATTGCCAACAAAGAATATGTCCATGATACTACTCAATTAAAATCCGTCTTTTGGAAGGAAACCCCAACAGAAAGAAGAGAGCTATTGTTTCCTTTTCTTTGGAAAGAAGTCTCCAAAATGGGTCAATTACATGGAAATAGAGTTTTGGGAAGCAATGTAAACCTAACCAATACCATGTGGTTTTCTTACCCAGGATACAACGAAATTTTAACTGGGAAAGCAGATGATAAGCGTATTACCAGTAATGATAAAATAAACAATCCCAACGTTACCATATTAGAACTGGCAAATAATACCCCAATATATAAGGACAAAGTTGCAGCTTTTGGTAGTTGGGATGTGTTCCCTTTTATTGTAAACGAAGAACGTTCTGGAGTTCCCGTAAATGCAGGTTTTGAGTTGGCAAAAGGAAATGGTTTAACTGAACGCGAAAAATTCCTCAACGAATTACAACCCAAAGTCCCAAGCCCTTGGGGCACCGTAAGGCTGGATGCCTTTACCCACTACTATGCCTTGGAGCATATGAAAAAAGAGCATCCTAGCTTGGTTTTTATCTCTTATGGTGAGACTGATGACTTTGCCCACGACGGAGAATATGATGCTTATTTAAAATCTGCTCATACAACAGATGGCATGATAAAAGAATTGTGGGAGTTTACTCAAAATGATACTTTTTATAAAGACAATACTATATTTATTATTACAACAGATCATGGTAGAGGAACCGAGCCCTTGGAGACTTGGAAACATCATGGAAGCCAAATCCACAATGCAGGCCAGGTTTGGATGGTTGTCTTTGGAAAAGGTGTTACGGCTTTAGGCGAAGTAGATAAAAGTGAGCAACTATATAGCAACCAGATTGCTCCTACAATTATGGAGCTTTTAGGTCTAGAAATTGACAAAAATAATATGAAAGGAAACCCCCTTACTTATAGAAAGAACTAAAAATATTGAAGATTCATGTTTGAGTTAATCTTGTGTGAGTTAGTTTTAAAACCGACGCTTATTACGTCGGTTTTTTTGTTTACAATGCTTTTTTGAGTTTGTTCAATAATTCAGGGACTTTTTTATAAGCATCGTAATCTTCATCTTTTTGATCAAGCAATGGGAGTGTTTCAATAGGCACATACCCTCGATAGCCTGAATCTTTAATAACTTCTACTAATTTATCCATATCTATTTCTGGTCCTTTTCTTGCATTAAGCAATGCTTTTACTTGCCAGTTTACTGCATAGGGTATCACACGTGCAATATCATCATATGGGTCGGGAGTTAGCATAAATCCTGTATCAACGATAGTTCCCAACCAATCGTTTTGTGCTAGTTCCATAATTTTTAAAACCTCATCAGCACTTTTAAGCATATCTCCATGGTTTTGAACACCAACCAAAACACCGTGCTTTTCCCCATGTTCTGCACATTGTACCAAAGCTTCTGTCATCCATTTAGCTGTTTCTTCCCATGAATGTCCTTCGGGTTGGTTCCCCGCAAAAACCCGTAAAACAGGAGCCCCCATTTCTGCTGCTGCCTCAATCCAACGTTTGGCCAATTCCACATCGGCCTTTCTTTTCATTGCATCAGGAGTTGCAAAGTCATTTCTAATACCAGTTCCGCTAATATCCAAACCCAAGGAAAAAGCCCTGCGTTTAAAAGCATTAATAAATTTTGTTTTGGGTACTTCAGGATATTCAGGGAAAAAATATCCTGTGGGGTCAACAGCATCAAAATCCAATCGCGCGCATTCTTCGAGCATATCAAAAAGACTCATCCCGCCATCCTCTCCATTTTTATATTTATAGAGGGGTACATTGTAAGACCAAGCGTTTAAACTCAGTTTTATTTTTGCACTACTATCAATTGTTGACTGCTTATTGGCATAATTTAATGTGGGAACAGACAGTCCTACAGGAAGTACGGCGGCATTTTTAAGAAAGCTTCTTCTGGTGGTTGGTTTCATGATATAAAAGATGTTCTATAAAAATAGGAAAATATGAAGTGTAAAATAATCTTTAACGTTATAACTTATTGATTTTCTTTAATGTAGCTTCAATGAATTCAGTGTTTTCCTTTTCCCCCAATGGTCTTATCAAACTATTGCCAAGACCTACTGCAACTGCTCCAGCAGAAATCCATTGTTCAGTATCTTTAATTTCAATACCACCCACAGGAATGAACTTTACTTTATCAAATGGAGCTTTAATGGCTTTAAAATAATTTAATCCCAAAACTCCTGCAGGAAATAATTTTATAAAATCCGCACCTGCTTCAACAGCTATATTAATTTCAGTGGGGGTAAGTGCCCCCATTAATACTGGGATATTGTTTTTGTGGGCCAGTTCTATAATTTTAATGTCACAATTTGGAGTAACCAAAAATTGGGCTCCAGCATCTATTGCCTTTTTCCCAACTATTGAGTTAGTAATTGTTCCTGCTCCAATAAGTGTTTTGGGAAATAGCTTTTTAGCTTTTTTAATTTCGGTTAAGAATCCTGGGGTGTTTGAGGTTATTTCTATTGTTTTGATTCCAGCAGAAACCAGACTTTGTACAATATCCCCGATTTTAGAAACATCTTGGAGACGTATTATGGCAACAATTTTTTCGTGCGATATTTTATTTACAATGTCTTCTTTATTCATCGTATTACGTGCCCAGATATATTACCATTCATTATATACATGATTTCACTTTCGTTGCTTAAATGCTGGTCCCCGTTAATGGTATGTTTTAATGCAAAAGCAGCAACGGCAAATTCCAATGCTTTTTTGGAGTTCCAGTTTTTTTCCATTGCGTGAAGAAATGCAGCTGCAAAAGAATCGCCAGACCCAAATCTGTCAAGAACATCAATCATATATTTTTTGGAGGCAATTACTCCCTCTTCTCCCAAGTAAACTCCTGAAAGTTCATTTGTAGAAGCAGATATATGGGTTCTACTTGTAAAAACTAAGTGTTGTGTTCCAAATTGTTTTTTTGCCATAGATATTGCCCTTATTGTTTTTTCTTCATCACTAGAACCCTCAAAATTCATATCATAAACATCTTTTAATACACCGCTATTCCCAAATAAGACATCCGTAGATTCAAGAATTTTGTCAAAACAGGCATGTGCCTGTTTTGCATTGGGCCACAAAGTTCTTCTATAGTTCATGTCAAAACAGACCAAAACCCCCGCTTCCTTAGCCATTTTTACCAATTTAATGGTTTCTGACAAACATTGGGTGGACAATGCTGGTGTTATTCCAGAAATGAAAAGATATTTCTTTTCTTTAAGGATAGTACTCCAATCAAATTCATTCTCTTTAATTTCACTAATAGCAGAACCTACTCTATCATAAATGACTTTAGAAGGTCTTATAGATGCTCCAAGCTCAATAAAATACGTTCCTATTCTATTCCCTCCCATAATTATAGAACTTGTATCCACACCATATTCTTGCAAAGAACTAACCGCAGAATCGCCCAATTGGTTATTTGGAAGTTTAGTTACAAATTGAACTTTATTTCCAAGTAGTGCTAGTGATGATGCAACATTGGATTCTGAACCCGCATAATTTACTTGAAACAAGGTGGATTTAAATATTTTGTTCTGTTTGCTATTAGGGGTTAACCGAAGCATTATTTCTCCAAAACACAAGAAGCTCATATATTTATTTTTGAGGAAAAGAAAATGAGTCGTAATATAATTAAAATACTCTTTGCTCCTTTATATTTTGTCTCAAAAGGAGTTATTGATGTATTCCATGCAAAATATAAAAGCTCCAAAAGTTAAAAACTCTTGAAGCCATGTCATACTTGGTGGAGAATACCGGAGTCGAACCAGTGACCTCTTGCCTGCCACTCAAAACTGGCTTTTCCATGTAGTAATATGGGTCGGGTGAAGTTCGTGCTTCCTCCCCAGTTTCTGGATGCTGTAACGTTCGGACAAGACCTCCAGAACGACCTTGAACTTGAACTGCGATGTGAGTTTTCTTCTGCTTATTTGACAGTAATTTAAGGCTAATAATCTAACTTAAATCGCTGTCCTAATATTGGGGGAAATTATAATGGTTATAATAAAAAACTAGTTGATATATAATTCCATTGTGGCTTTTTACACCTAGCTATTACACATTGGGCATTTTTGCCTATAATTTTTATCTCATTATACAGGTTCGCTACTGAATCTTTTACATTTCTTTCAATAACAATCCATCTTAATCTGTTCACGATTTTGGTAATAGCTCAAGTCTTTGTCAAGATAGATGCTACAAATGTTTTTCAACTCACTTATAACCTCGCCCTGCATTGCAATTGACCCGCACACCATCACACAACCGCCTTTACGTAAGACCTCGGCTATTTCACTGCCGTCTCTTTTAATCAAGTGTTGAACATAGACCTTTTCTTCTTGGTTTCGTGAATAAGCAGGGATAAAGTCTTCCAAATAGTTTTTTGAGAGGGCATCATCTATATATGATTGGTATATATGGAGCGATTCTGGAGTTCTACCACCCCAATAAAGCCTTAATTTTCTTTTAGCTGAGTTGGAAGAAATCATGCCCAAAAAAGGGCCGATGCCAGTTCCCGTAGCAATCAGCACGGTATCTTTAGAATTTCTTGGAAGATGAAAATGTTTGTTTTTGACCACTCCAGCCGACAAGATTTTACCCTTATTCAGCTGCCCTAGCCAGGTTGAACAAATTCCATTGGGGTGCTTTTTTACACTGATGACCAACATTCGTTTACCTATGTTGCCTATTGAATATAGACGTTCTCGACCGTCCTCTTTCGGAGTAATGGATAAAAGGTCACCTGAAACAGCCCTTGTTACATCTTTGCTCTTTAAAGTAAGTAGAAAGGTGTCATCTTTATTAAAATCTACTCTGTCCATAACCTCAAAATCCATGACATGTTTTTTGGAAAGGCTTATTTTGGGCTTTTCAAGCTGAAGTGTTGTTCCTTGCAATACGGCCCATTGATTTGTCCAGTTGGAAAACGCTTCAAAAGATTGGTTGTTTATGGTAAAAACGTCCCCAAAAGCCGTAGAATTCGATTGATTTTTGAGAGATTTATATGCTTCATAAGCAAATTCACAAAAATTTGGATAGGATGTAGAACCAAATCCGACCACAGAAAAAGAGAATGGATGTTTTTGAAGATGCTCTACAACCAATTGCATAAATTTTGAGGCACTGGAAGGTGCCTCCCCCTGTCCGTAGGTTGCTGTTAGGATGGTAAGCTGTTTCATTTGCGGAAATACATTGTATTCGTTCATCATTCCCAAATAGCTTTTTTTCCCAGTCTTTAGCAATTGCTTGTGAAATTCTTGAGCATATAAAAGTGTCGTGCCGCCTTCAGTACCAACCAATATGATATGGTCGCACTCATTTTTTGGAAACTTATTTTTAATACGAATCTTGGGCCGCTTAAAATAAACAACAAAACCCGTAACCATTAAAAAGGGAATGGAAAGACTGCCCAGTCCCAAAATGGTACTCCAAATGATACTGCCTTCCCCTGTATGCAGTACAGTTGACCATGAGGAGATTGTCGTAACAAGCGGTTGTTTCTTTTCCGTAATGACCTCGCCTGTAAACTGGTTAAGCAAAATCTCACTATTCTTGAGGCGGATGGTATAATAATCCTCCACAAACTCAGAAAAAGGGTATTCTAATTTCCGAAGTTGTCCCAAAGTTGTATTCTGGAGCAGCTCAAATTCTTGTATGGATAAGTTGGGGATTTCCTGTAAGGAATCATAATCCACTTCATACACTATCTTTTCCTCTGGAATTAAATTAAAACGTAGCAACGACAAGTATACACCTGTCAATGACAACACCAGAATTGGCAGTAATGCTATACGAGAATAAACAACATGATTGAATTGGTAAAAATTTTCACGTACCGCTTTGGCGAAAAAATATCGGATACCTCCTTGACGTTTGGCAATGAGCATTATGCCAGAAATGGCAATTAAAAAAAGAAGAAAGGATACAAGGCCTATCAAGAACCGTCCTGTAGATTTTAGGAACAAGGAGCGGTGTAGGTTTGTACTGAATTGAAAAATTGGGGCTTTTTCAATGAGCGGGCTCAACTCTTGTCCGGTGAAGGGGTCCACATAAAATTGCTTGTTCTCACCTTCTATGATGACCGAAACACTGATGAACCCATTACGATCTCGCGAGATGGAAAGAATCTCATCGTACTTCGCATTTAGGTTCTCCAGTGTCTGGGCCAAGGTAAGCTCATCTGCATCAGCAATACGATAGGGCTGTACTTTGTTCGATATAGGTTCTACGACCAAAATTACTCCTGTAATGGATGCTACCAGTAGAAACAGGGATGATACCAGTGCCAAGATCAAGTGGCTATAGCGCCATATTGAAAGGGCCATAGAATATTAATTTGGCATCATTCGGATATACCGGATATAACCTTTCCCATCAACTTTATTCTTAATGGTAGCTGAATTTAGGTCTATCTCAGCATCAATGGTATAGTATTCCTGATTTTCCACAGCAGATTCAAAACGAATTTTATAGCCACTGTCAACTTGAGAGGCATCTACGGTCAAAGAAATAATGTTTCTTTGGCCATTGCCCACGGTCGCTCCCGCAATAGCATCAATATTCTCGTTTGTACCATGGCTAAAACCCCACCAATTTTTAAGGTCGGGGAACCATTCCGGGTCATCCCCTTGCACATAGAGGGTTTTTACATATTCTCCTTCGGCATTCATAAGAGAAACAACCACATAGGCTTTTTCTCCTGTATAGTTAGCCATCTGTATCATACACTTATAGGATACTGGGGATGGTGCTTGCATATAGGATGAAACGGTAAAAAAAACAAGGACCAATGTAACTATTGCTGCAGTGTGATTCAATAATCTTTTCATAGTTTAATTAATTTAGAAAATCCAAATTCACATTGGTTTTGGCCAAAAGTTCGTTTTCTTGGGCCAACTCGTATGCGGTTTCACCAAACTCTGTAGTTGAGTTGATATCCGCACCATTGGCAATTAGATACTTAAGAATTTCTGTGTCTGTAGATTTCATGGCCGCATAGTGCAAAACAGTGTTTCCTTGTTCGTCCTTTGCATTGATATCTGCTCCGAAAGCTTGCACTTTTTTAAGCAAGCCCAAATCATTTTTCTCCATGGCCATATGCCATACCGTTCTTTGGTCAGGTTGAGATTTCGTAAAGTCAATTCCAGCCGTTTTTAGGGCTTCAACTTTAGCATCAAAATCTCTGGGAACTCCTCTTGTATCAAATAAATAAAATACCAAGTTCCTTTTTTTACTGTCCACAGCATTTACATTGGCTCCCTTGGATATTAAATAGGAGACTACATCTGCATTGTTGTTTTGGATTGCTATGGATAGAGCTGTTTTTCCTTCTTTATCCATATGGTCTATATCCTCTGCCTTTTCCACAAAGTACTTTACGACGGTAAGCTTGTTTCTTTGGGCCGAGTTGCTTAAGGCCGTATTACCTTCTTTATCAGCGGTATTTGAATCAACGCCTTTGGCAGCGAAATAGTCAAATAATTTAATGTCGTCCGTAGTCCTTGCCAAATTGTGCAAAGGGGTAATTCCTTCTTTGGTGGCTACATTGGCATTAAGGCCTAAACCTTCCAAATACTGAAAAACCTCGAGTGCGTTACTGGAACCTCTACCGCCTTTACTGGCAAAGAATATTGCATTTTCTCCTGTTTCCTCATTCTTTTTGGTAGAAATGCCACGAGCAATCAATTGTTTTAAAATTTCAATATTCCCCCCTTGGGCGGCATAATGGAAAATACCGTTGCCGTGATCATCTGTACTATGGATATCCAAACCCTTTTTAACAAAGTAATCTACCAATTTTAAATCCTTTGCTCGAGAAATGGCAACCAAGAGTGCGTTTTTACCATGGTGGTCTTTTTCATTCTGCAAATCGGCACCTCCTGCAATAAATGCGTCATAAATAGCCGTGTTCTGCTGTCCTGTTGCGGCGGCAAAGGATATAGGTCCATATCCATGGGAATCTACTACATCTAATTTTGATCCCTTGTCTATCAAATATTTCACCAAATCCAAGTCTCCGCTAGATGCCGCCCAGAAAACATAGGTTCGTGAATCATGGGTTCTTTTGTTCACATCGTTGCCCTGATCCAATAAAAATTCAATGGTACTGATTGGATTTTTGCCAAAAATTGCAAAGGTAGTGGCATCGAACCCACCTCTATTTGCTACAGTAGGAGAATGCCCTTCTTTTATGGTCGCTTCTATACTGCTGATACTAGGTTGTTTTTCCCAGTAGTCCCTGTTCAAAAATGGATTTGGGTCTCGTGGAGCGTTTCGTTGCGCCATAACTCCTAAGGAAACAAACGCCAAAGTGAGAACCAAAACAAATGTTCTATTAAAATTATTTTTCATTTTCGTGAATTTTAGTTTCTAAATTATCAATACCATTACCGGGCAATAGGCCCGATAATGGTATTTCAAAGCTAATGATTTTATAGCTTTACCAAGCCCCTATAAAGTGGCTTCCTTCAGCATTAATAAGTTCGGCACCTTTGGTAACTTCACCTGTTTCGGTGTCAACGATATAAATATTTCCATTCTTCCCAACTGGGGCTTGTGTCAAGTAAATTTCGCTCCCATCAACCGCATATCCTTGGTATTGGAACAAGTAAAAATCTGCCTCGTACGGAATTTCGTCAATAGTTACGGCTGTCGTTGCATTTAGATCAACTAGGGCAAAGAAACCTTGCTGACCGGCAACACCTTCTTCTGATCCATCGTGGCGATAGGCCAAAACTGCTTTTCCGTTAGCAGCAGGTCTCCACGCCAATACGTAAGCACCGGTTACACCCAAGGCATCGTCCAGATTAAAATCATAAGAATCATCATATTGGTTGTCAGCAGTGATTTTTAGGATATGGGAACCTTCAGGGTCGCTTTGGTTAGCTTGGTAAACGGCACCACCATATTCAAAAGAATTAATACTACGGTAACCGTTGGTATTACCATGACTTATACCAGAAGTAATGATTGTAGGGTTCAACAATGAAGGGTAATCCACTACAATGGTTTTAGAACCTAAAATTTCATAATCACTATCTCTTTCAACAGTTTCAGGGTCAACCTTGCTTACACGTGCGCCTATATATAATTTATCTCCAGCTGCATTTAAGGTAGGCATGTCAATCCTTGAGATGTAATACCCCAAGGCCTCCTCTTCTTCAGACAAACCAATTTCATGTTCTTGGAAATTGTTGATTTGGGAATCGACTAAATTCAAAGTTACAATACCAATGGTCTGTCTTGTACGGATGTAGGTGTCATCAACCACATCATCCGGGGTACCATTGTCATCAACTTGGTGTTCGGTAGATACGTAAACGGCAGAACCCGTTTTGTCCCCATCAAATAACTTGATCCATCTTGGAGCAGTACCTACATAAGGTGCGATGCTTATCTCTGATCCTGTTTGTTCAAAATCATTACCACCATTTACAATATATTTACTGTAGTTTCCTCCGGTATCACCTGCGTAACTGATGTTGAAAATAGTATTGCCATCTTCCGAAGCCTGTAATCTGGCCGTTCTGTTGGATGGTGCTACAAAACCGTTGTTAAAAGGGTCTATTTGTACGGTTGGGTCTTTGGCCTCAGCATCAGTCACGGAATAGATTAATGTTCCTCCATTTCCATCACCAGGGTTATCGCCCATTTTGGCACCAGCTATTGTAATCCATCGGGATTCCTCTTCAGGGCATCCATTGTTAGCAGTTGTTCCCACCACTGAAGGGCATTCGTCACTTGCATCTGCAATACCATCGCCATCGGTGTCAACAATCACAGGGTTTTCCCCACCATTGTCATCACTGCTACAGGCAGTCATAAGTCCTATAGCTAAAAAAAGGACCATTAAAGTTTTAAAATTTAAAAAGGTACGTTTCATATTCAATTTGATTTATTAAGATTAAAAATTGTTGATTATATAATTAAGTTTCACATAAAAAGCTCTGCCCGGTTTTTGTACGGATAGATTGTCATAGACTGCTTGGTCAAAAATATTTTTGACATCGAAGCTTAGGATAAAATCCTTTTTAGGGAATGTATAACTCAACCCAAAGTCATGGGATATTTGTTCTGGAATTAAAAATTCTTCTTCGCCCGACGTATTTGTACCTGCGGCGAATTTGAAGGTAAACTCGTCGGTATAGTAGGCATTGTAAAACAGATTGATCAAAGAATTGGATTGAATAAAGTCTTTAAGGGTATACCGCAAACCCGCATTCATGGTAAACAAGGGCACATTGGGGACATTGCTTTTCAACCCCGAATTTACCGTGGTCAAACTCATACGGGTCAAGTTAAAGTTGAAGCCAAGGTTGTTATCGTACGTATAATTGAATTCGGCTTCAATTCCTTTGGATTCAGCAGTATTCTCTAAGTTCGTATATTGTATAAACTCATCACTTTCCCTAAGACCATCGGCATTTGCTGGTAACCCAATTCTGTTTTCAATATTACGGGCAAAGACGTTGGTTGTCAGGGTAAGCCCGTGTTTTTTAATGTAAAACTTTCCAAAACGAAAACCAATATTCAAATTATCACTAGTTTCGGGCTGAATGGTCAGGTTGGGAAGCAAGTTATCCCCGGCATCCCCAAAAACTTCGTTTTCACTGGGTAGCCGAATGGCTTTCTCTGCCGATAACAACAACGTAATTTCAGGAATAACAATGTAAGAGGAGGCAAACCCATATCCTGTATAATCCTTGTCACTTTCGTAAACCTCATCTATTACTTCAGTATTATCATCATTGAATACAGGTTTGGTGTTCAGCACTTTCTGTAAATAGTGTTTCCCAAAAACATTTAACTTAAACTTATCATTAAATGCATTGAGATCATAGCTCAGGGAAACTATGTTTTTGTACAAATCACTGGTTTGTTGAAAGGTGTTTTCCAATAGGGACACCATTTCATCACTGTCTTCCCTGTCTATGCCACTGTAAACATGGTTCAATAAAATTTTGTGGTTGTCGTTGATGGCATAGGTAAGACCAGATCGCACTGATGCTACATTACGAACAATTTTGGCCAACGTTGGGCCATTTTCGTTTTGGGAACCCCAAATATAATCAAGATACTCGCCATCAAACCCGACCAGTCTCTCCCCTGCCCAAGTATATGCTTGTGCAACTGTATCATTTATAGTGCGGTTACGCTTGCCGTAAACCCCATTGACGGTTAGGTCAAGTTTTTTAATAAAGAAATCCTTTTTTTGGTATGTTAGGTTTCCTAGAAAGGCATCCGACTCCAAAAATCGACCTTTGTACGGTGATATGGTCACAAAAGTACCGTGCTGTACCTCATTATATTCATCGGAGGCAGTAATGCCCACCAAAAATTGATTTGCCCAATTAACGTTGGTATATCCAAATTGTACCGTCCCTCCAGAAGAACGGTAGGCATCATTGAATCTTCTGGCAGTAATAGGCGTTTGTACTCCGTTGGGGGCAATATCCACTATAGTTCTACCTGAAATTTTATAATCATTATCCGAGTAGTTATGAAATGCGGATGCTTTTACGGTGAATCCGGATTTTTCCAATCTATAGGCGCCATTCAAATTAGTTTGTAAAGTGTTGAACGACCCATAGGAAGCGGAGGCGTTCAGATTGTTTCTGGCCCCATCATGAAGCTCAATATTAATGACCCCGCCGACTGCATCGCTGGACAAGTGACCAGGAACTACCCCTTTATAAACTTCAATATTCTTTATCATTGAAGGAGGGATGCTATTTAAGTTAAAGGAAGAACCGTAAACAGCAATTGGAATACCATCTATAAAAATACTGACTGAACGGCCAGAAAGACCATTTAAGCTGTATTGAACGTTTGAGCCCAAGCCCCCATTTTGACGTATTTTGACCCCGACCGTGGTGTTCAACAATTCATTGGTTTGAATGCTTCTAAGCCCAGCCTCCTTGGTTTCTATGGCATTTACTGCAAAACCTTTGGTTTCTATGGCCGTTTTGTTTGATTTACCGCTTACCGTTACCTCATCTAAGTTCTCGGCGGTTTCCCTTAAAGTAAAACCAATCTTAATATCTCTCGCACTTTCATTGATATCAATGGTCTTTGAGCTCGTACCGTAGCCGATAAAGGAAACTACGACCCTGTGCTTTCCAAATGGCACTTTACTAATGAAGTATGACCCTTTATCGTCTGCAACAACACCAAGTTTTAGATCTTCTATAATAACACTTGCATGAGGCAAAGGCTTTCCTAAAGCATCAATTACTGAACCCGATATTGTTCCTAATGCTTCTTGTCCTTGAGCAGATAAGAAAATTATGAGCAAGAATGCCGTAAAAAATATTTTCATATGAATAAAAAAAGTGTAATTATTTTTATTTAGATTTAGTCTAAATAAATAACTTTGCAAATCTAAAATAGAATTGCAAGGTGAAATACCGTGAAAAGAATTTTTATATACGCAAAAGGAAGTAATGGAGTCAACTTTAAAAAGCGATATTTTTAAGAATAGTATTTATAGAAAAAAATACAATAAGGACTTCTTGACCAAGAAACTGATTGAAAACAATATTATCGTAAATACCCCCCAAGTTTCAGGTGTAATCAAGGAGCTTCAACTCGATGGAATGTTTATTATTATTAACAATATGAACGCTCCAGGAGGCTATAGTATTCAAGTGTTAAATAATTTTCCAATGTTGAAATTGCATTTTGAAATTGCCGGAAACTATAAATATACCCCAAAAGAGCAGCATAAACCGCTTGTGCAAATATCAGATTTTCATTATAACATGTTTTACTTGCCAATAACAAATGGTCTTCTCGAATATAAGGGTTCTCCTAGACGCACGCTTGAAATTATATTCACTATTGGCTTGATTAAAAAACTAGCAGGGGACAACTATGATCAAATATTGAAAAGAATTAACAATGTAGTTGAAAAGGGTAAACCTTTTGTGTTCTGGAAACAGCCTCGTGCAATTTCTCCAGAATATGGCCAAATTTTGGAAGAAATCATAGCTTGCCCCTTAGCCAGTCATTTAAAAAAAACGTATCTACAATCAAAAATTACGACTCTCTTGGTTGATATATTAGTTGAAGCCAATGGGAAGTTGAGCCCTTATCAAAAAATTAATTTACCTAAAACCGACATAGCCAGTTTGAGTATTGTAGAGAAACATATAAAATCAAACCTAGGTAAAACTCTACCTATCAAAGAACTAGCTATTATAGCCGGGTTTAACGAATCAAAACTAAAGAGGGATTTTAAACTAGTCTATGATACTACAATATTCAAATACATTACAAGATTACGCATGGAAAAGGCAAGTGCACTTATACGTAACGAAGATTTTACGATAGCTCAAGCTGCTCATGAGGTAGGATATACCAACCCACAACATTTCACCAATGCCTTCAAACGAACGTTGGGTTATTTACCAAGTAAACTTAAAAAGTGATTTCATAAAGAATTTAAAAATTCCTGTCCAAAACCACATGGATTATATATCATCAACTAAGATTATAAAAATAGAACATATTTAATCCCCATATCTTACCCCTAAACTTTGCGCATGGATCCTGTGGGGTTTTTGTAGTGTTCAGGTAGATAAGCGTTGAGCAAAAACCCCATAGGGCGCACACTACTCTTTGTTGGCAGCAGGACTTTGTTTCTTTAACCACAAATTGTAATCTTCATAAGCCTCTGGGTATTCATTAAAATACCCTTGAAACTGTCCCATGGTTTCTTCTTTTCCTTCACTGTAATAAATCTCCTTTTCGTTTTCAAGTTTGATGTTCTGGTATCCAAAGTACCCCATGGTCAATACTGTTATTCCAGATGTTATACAAAACAGGATGAGAAGTACCTTCCCCCATTTAAGTTTCTTGTTTATTTCTTCTAGTTGTTTTTTATAATATATGGAAGTCACTTCTTCCCTGTTTATATAATTATTCATCATGGTTTCTATCCCTGAAGAATCTGCTGTGATTCTTGTGTTCCTTATATTCTCAGAAAGCTTTTCCAGTTTTGTTATTGACTTGTTGAACCCATCTATCTCTTCTGTCAACAGTTCCATTATGTCATCCAATTTTTTCATAGTGCTTTTCTTTGTTTGTTAAATCCCCATCCCATGGTCCAAGGCTTTTTTGATTGTCATTTTTATGGCCTTCTTGGCCAAGCTTGCAGCTAAATTGATACTGAGTTCTGTGGTCTTCCCCAATAGTTTGATAGTGTTGTTCTCTGGCAGTTCAATTCCTTTTTGGTTATTATTGGATATTTGTATGGCCAGTTTGTTGCCGGACATGGAACGGTGCACTTCGCTTCCCTTTAGGTTATGTCCCTTGTATTCAAACCTAAACCCTTGCAGCTTGTTTGATTTGTTGATACTGGGAATGACTTCTATTTCATTTTGCTTCATGTATTTAATGTATTGGTCAAAATCCTTTGGCCTCATTTCTGCCATGACTCGTTCATTGGCCTTTTTAATTTCATTTCTGATATTACTTATTTCGTTCAGCTTTTCTTGTTGTACTTCCCTTGCTGTGGTCAAACCCATTTCCTTGGCGACCTCATGGGCTACATGTTGGCTTTTTTTTCCAATGAAGCTGTCATTGTATGCCTTGCCATCAAAGCCTATCCTGTTCACGTACAAATGGACATGGGTATGTTGTTTGTCCCTATGGACAAATGCAATGCCTTGGTGTTCCTTCAATTCCATTTTCTTTATAAAACTTTGAGTAAGCTCTTTTAGTTCTTCTTTTCTCAATTTTTGTCCGTCCTCTATGGTGGGGCTCAGCACAAAACTCAGGGTGTTGTTCTTGCATCTTATGTTCTGCTCTTGGATGATTTTGAACTCGTCCGTAATTTCATTTGGAGATTCTCCTGCCAGATGTTGGGTATATACCATTTCGGCATCTTTCTCCTGGTTCCATCCGTAACTGATGGAAGCTCTTGTATGCGATATGGATTTTCCCTTACCTATCATTTCTTGAAATTGTATAAATGTGTTCGAATTTCTTCTGCCAATTGTTCTACTTCTTTTGCCAGTTTTGGATTGCGCTTTTTGAACATATTGCTGATGCTCTTAAAGTTGTTCTTATATTTAACCAACATGGCATAATGTTCCAATTGTTCTTTTGTGAGCCTTTCCACAATATTGTTCTCAAAAGCTGAACTCCTGCAATATTCCGATAGGGACATGCCTGCTTTTTTTGCCTTTATCTTGAGTAATTTCTTTTCATAGATGGAACATCTGAATTTGATATAGTCTCTTTTCATTTTTTTTGTTTTCTTTGCGACCATCGGGAGCAAAGCAAGTGGTCTTTGTGGCAACAAAGACACATCTTGAATTGCTCACTCAAACGGATAGATTAGCACAAACCATTTTCTTCTCATTTACATCTTTATAACCTTCATATTGGTTTGAATTATCAATACATTTTTTTGAATGTTCCATCAGTACTTTGGTCATTCTTTTTCCTGTTATATCATTATCCAAATAGAGCTCAACAGTATCATATTCACTACAAATTTTCTTTGCCCTTTCTATGAATGCTGTGGAGTTCAGAATCAGCAAATCATTGTTCTTTTCCAGTTCCATATTATCCTCCATTAAGGAAAGCATATCGAACATGCCCTCTGTTATGATGAGCTTTTTGTTTTCGTTTTTAATGTGGGCAATGTCTTTTGGTGAAGAGGAATTTTTATAGTATTTGTTCCGTAGTTCCCAACCGCCTGAATCATTTTTTAATCCAATGGCGAAATAGTTTTTCCCTTTATGGCGGTAATGCACCTCTTTGCACAATCTCAAAGCGGTCTTTAATTGAATCCTTCTTGATTGTAGATATTGGGTCAAAGCAATATGGGACAATTTCTTTATTTTAATGATTTGTATTAGATGCTCTGTATCGGGACTGAAAAAGGGCTGCTGGTGAAAAGAAAAAGAAGGTCTGTCTTCACTTAAAAACTGTAGTGCTTCTTTGACCGTGGATTTTGTGATTAGGCAAACAAGGTCAATGACGTTCCCGCCCATGCCAGCTCCATGGTCGTACCAACGGTACAACGTTTTGCAGACCTTTAAAGAGGCTTGGGTCTCTGACCTGAAAGGACTTAGGAACCAAGCTTCTTTTTCCGATTCCCTCTTGGGGAAATGCCCCAATCTTTTCAATGCCTCTAAAATTGAAAGATTGCGGGCTTTTTCACAACTTAGTTTTCCTTTCACTTTCATGAAAAGAATTTAATAAAATAAGCAAAGAAATAAACTAGGGAAAATAATTATTTGTTCACAAATAATTGACAATCAACAAGTTGATTCAATTTCTATTAAATAGAATAAACTATTCTGATTCTTCATTTTATTTAGTTTCATTAAATACTAAATGACACTAGTTTGAATATTAACAAATAGATGGTTTAATAGAAAAAACAGAGTTATGAACAATTAAATTTGAAGAAACAGAAAAATAAGGGCTTTAAAAAGTACAGATTGAAGAAAAATTGACATTCTATTTAAAAGCTGTTCCTTAAAACGTTTATTTTATGGATTCGTCAATTTATCAGGGGGTAACCTACAACAGAATAACCTCTATCGAATAGTCTCTCATCAAACGAAAAGAATGATTATACTATCCATTCATGGGATTATCTAAAAATGGTTGATGGTACAGCCTCTTACCAGTCGACTTATAGAATGCATTGGCCACTGCTGCAAAAATCGGCGGAAAGGTCGGTTCACCTAATCCTGTTGGATCAATGTTGTTCTGTACAAAATGGATATCAATTTCCTTGGGTACCTCAGTCATACGAATCATACGATATTTATCAAAATTCGACTTTTGTGGTACACCATCCTTAAAGGGAAGCTCACCAAAAAGCGCATTTCCAATCCCATCCACAATTCCGCCTTCACACAAGTTGGTAGCTGCATCTGGATTTATCACAATTCCACAGTCAATGGCACAAGTAACTTTTAGAATAATTGGTTTACCATTTTCGACCCTTACATCCAGAACTTGAGCTGCATAGGAGTTGTGGCAAAAATAGGCAGATACACCCCTGCTAAGACCAGTATCCCCATTGCCCCAATTCGATTTTTCCTTCACCAATTTTAATACTCCTGCATAGCGTTCCGCATCATAATCGTTACGTTCCCCGACGGGATTGTTTTTAGCTTGCTCTAGCAGTTCCAATCTAAAATCTATAGGGTCCTTCCCAGCAACTTCGGCTACTTCATCCAAAAAAGATTGTTCTGCACTGGCCATAAAGTTGGAGCGTGGTGCTCTAAAAGATCCTATCGTAATATTGGAATTTATTGTCCAACTTTCTGCTAGGTAATTCTCAACGGCTCCTGCTGGGAATCTGTTAGCATATAAAGGACTTTCAGGAATACCACCAGCATTTACATGTACCGCTGTTAAGTTATTGTCTGCATCCAATGCTGCTTTATAACACACATGATACGCAGAACGATAAATGCCTCCGGTCATATCATCTTCACGGGAATATACTAGCTTCACAGGGGCCTTCATTTTTTGGGAGATAAGTGCTGCCTCCACTGCCCAATGTGCGTAAGAGCGCCTGCCATACCCGCCTCCAAGTCGGGTTAATTGAATATCAATCTGCTCTTCAGGAATTCCTAATTGTGCAGCAATGGTGTGTTCTGTAAGTTCTGCTTTTTGTAATGGGCCAGCTAGTTGCGCGCTGTTTTCTTTAACATCAGCAAAAAAGTTCATCGGCTCCATGCAATTATGAGCTAAAAAAGGAGCTGTATAGGTACGTTCAATTATTTTGACAGCTTTTTTAAGTGCTGCCTCTGGGTTACCGTCTTTCCGTACTACAGTAGTTTTCTTGGTTGCCATTTTAGCCATTTCAGCCGTATGAATGTCTGTATTTTCCAATCCTACAGGTATGGTCATAGTAATTTGAGACCTACCATAAGGTACTCGTTCTTCAGAATATGTTTCAAAGGGTTCCCACGTAACTTGTACTGCTTTTTTGGCCTGCATTACTTCCCAAGTAGATGTACCCACAATGGCAACTACCTCAAGAAAGGTACAGGTGTCAAAATGCTGCCTTACATAATCATCGTTCAACACCTTAATAGGAAAAATATCGAGAATACCTGGCATTCTTTTAGCTTCGGCGTCTTCCATAGATTTAAATTGTAACCCAAATGCAGGTGGGTGTACAATCATTGCAGTAAGCATCCCATTTTGATATGTATCTATGCCAAACAATGGTTTACCGGTCACGATTTTTTGTCCATCAACATTCTTTTGGGAAGTCCCAATAATCTTAAAATCATCAATACTTTTAAGGGATACCTCTTCTGGAACAGGAACTTGGGCCGCTATGGATGCCATTTCACCATAAGATGCTGATTTTTTACTGGGTTCATGCATTATCACACCCTCGGAAGTGGTAATATCAGCAACAGGCACTTCCCAAATTTGCGCTGCGGCTTGTTTGAGCATTTGCCGTGCCGTTGCCCCTGCCGTTCTAAGTCCGCTCCAACCATGCCGTATAGCCTGACTACCACCAATGAATTGGCGCGTATACAGCTCCGTATTTAAGTGAGCTTGTTCTACAATGACATGTTGCCAATCAACATCAAGCTCGTCGGCCACAATCATGGGCATGGATGTTTTCACATTTTGTCCCCCTTCTGGATTGGGAGACATAATGGTCACCAAACCATTATCTCCAATTTTAAGATACCCGTTCATGTCAAACCATTCATCGGGCATTTCTAAAGGCAATAACCTTTCAACTTCTTTTGGTTTACAGGAATTTAACCAACTAAAACCCAAAACCAGACCGCCACTTGCCAAGCTTGTGTTTTTGATAAAGGCACGACGACCGATTTTGGTTTTTACGATGGTATTCATGATATTTCTTTTTAGTTCAAATTTTGGTATGCATTTTATTAAATCAACTATCCCACCAAGGGTGGTTTGTCCGTGCCAAAAGGTTGATGGTAGTGCCTTCTTCCCGTGGCTTTGTACAGCGCATTTGCCAGAGCACCCATAACGGGTGGAAAAGGTGGTTCACCCAATCCAGTTGGGTCAATTTCGTTCTTAACAAAATGCACTTCTATATTTTTTGGAGCCTCGCTATGGCGAATCATTTTATAGGTGTCAAAATTGGTCTGTTCCGTACTACCATCTTTAAAAGTAAGCTCTCCATACATGGCATTTCCTACACCATCTACAATGGCACCTTCAGCCATATTTGAGGCAGCATCAGGGTTTACCACTATACCACAATCCAATGCACAAACTACGCTTTCCACTTTTGGAGTATTTCCTTCCATTACGATATCCAACACATGGGCAGCATAACTGTTATGGCAAAAATAGGCCGAAACCCCACGGTGAACCCCTGGTCTCGATGTTCCCCAATTCGACTTTTCACGCGTCAGTTTCAACACCCCTGCCAAACGGTCAGGGTCATAATCATTATTTTCGCCAACTGGATTATCCTTGGCTTTTTTCAATAACTCCAATCTAAAATCAATTGGATCTTTTCCCATTTCCTCGGCAATTTCATCCAAAAATGCTTGTTCCACACCTGCCATAAAATTAGAACGCGGTGCCCTGAAAGCTCCAATAGTAATATTAGAGTTAATCTCCCATTGCTCGGCCAAATAATTGTCAACGGCACCAGCAGGGAAGCGGTTGGCGAAAAGTGGCGTTTCTGGAATGCCTCCTGCTTTTACATGAAAAGCAACTAAGTTGTTGTTTTCATCCAACGCGGCTTTATATGTGGCATGATAAGAAGGTCGGTAAATACCAAAAGTCATATCGTCCTCCCTTGTATAGACCAGTTTTACGGGTGCTTTCAATTGTTTTGATATCACCGCAGCTTCTACGGCATAGTGTGAATAGGCCCTTCTACCAAAACCACCACCCATACGGGTCATTTCAATCTCAATTTTTTCTAATGGCAATCCCAAACGGGCAGCTAACGTACCCTCAATGAATCCTGGCGCTTGTAACGGCCCGGCCAGTTTGGCTGAATCTTCCGTAACATAGGCAAAAAAGTTCATGGGTTCCATACAATTATGTGCTAAAAATGGGCAACTGTAGGAACGTTCAATAACCTTGGACGCATTTTTAAATTCCGTTTCAGGATTTCCATCTTTTCTCGCCACCTTTCCAGGTTTTAAAGCATACTCGGCCATCATTGCATTGTGCTTTTCCGTACTTTCCAAACCTTTGGGTACGACTACCTCTCTCTTATTTCCGAACATATTCATCATAAAAGTGGTATCTGAAATAGGCTCCCATTCCACTTGTAATTCCTTTTTGGCGTTCATGACCTCCCAAGTAGATTTTCCAACGATTACCACCAAATTTGTAAATGTATCGGTGTCAAAGTAATTTCGTTCATAATCATCTTCCAAAGTCTTGATTTCAAAGACAACCACAATTCCAGGCATAGTTCGCACCTTCGAATCATCAAATGATTTTAGTTTTAATCCAAAGGCCGGAGGATGGGCTGCCATTGCAATCAAAGCATTGTCATATTGGTAATCTATCCCGAACAAAGGTTGTCCCGTTATGATTTTATGTGTTTCCACATCCCTTTTGGAGTGACCGATAATATTAAAATCCTTTACCTCTTTAAGGGTGATTTCTTCCGGAACCGGAATTTGTGCGGCAGCGGCCGCCATCTCACCATAACCAGCCGATTTACCAGAAGCTTCGTGTTTCAAAACACCATTTGCCGTTGTTATTTCACTTGCTGGAACTTTCCAGACCTGAGCGGCAGCAATTACGAGCATTTGTCTTGCCGATGCTCCAGCCATTCTTAAACCGTTCCATCGAGACATTATGCCCCGGCTTCCTCCCGTAAATTGATTGCCATATAATTCGGAATTGAACGTAGCTTGTTCAACAAGCACATCCCCCCAAGAAACGTCCAACTCATCTGCAACAATCATAGGCATGGAAGTCATTACACCTTGCCCAAATTCTGGATTTGGACATTGGATAGTCACCAAACTATTATCACCAATTTTCAAATATGCATTTATCTCGAACCATTCTTTGGGCATTTCCCTGACTGCCATTTCAGTAGCTTGTTTTGGCTTACAAGAGTTTAAAATGCTAAAGCCTAGCACAAGTCCGCCACTTGCCAAACTGGTGTTTTTAATGAATGTGCGTCTTCCTATTTTTGTTTTTATAGAGGCCATTTTCGTGTCTTTTTTAGATTAAGATTCTGCAGCTGCTTTTATAGCTTTCTTGATTCTAATGTATGTGCCGCAACGACAAATATTACCATTCATTGCAGATTCAATTTCGGCATCTGAGGGACTCGGGTTTCTTTTCAATAATGCGGAAGCGGTCATAATCTGCCCCGCTTGGCAATAACCGCATTGGGGCACATCAATGTCCAACCAAGCTTTTTGTACAGGGTGGTCACCTTGTTCTGAAAGACCTTCTATAGTCGTAATTTCTTGTTCACCTACTGCTGAAACCGGCAATTGGCAAGAACGAACCGCATTATCTCCTAAATGGATGGTACAGGCACCGCACTGAGCAATGCCACAACCGTATTTAGTACCGACAAGTTTAACGTGATCACGTAAAACCCAAAGTATTGGAGTGCTCGGGTCAACGTCAACTTCTTTTATTTTTCCGTTGATATTCAGTTTAAATGTTGCCATGATTTTATTGTTTGCTTGAAATTATAAAATTAAAATTGGGCATTTATGAGGTTTATGTTAAAGTTTCATATATCCCTTTTATTCACTATCATACAATGCAAATGCCATTATAGACCCTGAAGGGTTTTCCTTTGAACCACCTACCCAAAGTGCAATATATTGTTTGCCATCAATCACATAAGAGCACACATTTGCGTTATTTGCGGCAGGCAATTCTTTTTCCCAAACAAGTACTCCTGTTTTCTTGTCAAAGGCCCAAAGTTTTTTATCGGCCGCACCACTTATAAAAACCAAGCCACCTGCGGTTACCATAGGTCCCGAACGAGCCAATAATCCCGTGGGTGGAGCCCCTTCCTCTTGTAAGCTTTCATCATTGCCCAGCGGAATTTGCCATTCATATTCTCCTGTGGATAGATTCAATGCATTCAAAGTGTTCCATGGGGACTTTAGTGCCGGATTTCCACTGGGGTCGCTCCATGTTCGATAAGGAGTTATATTCATATACCTTGTCGGTTTATCGTGGTCATCAATTGCCTCAGTGGAAGCAATAGTGGTGTTTTTCATTTCGTACAAAAAGGCAATGATTCCCCTTTCCTCTTCGATAGTAATCACACCTTTGTAACCTGGCATTTTACCTCCACCTTGCTGAATTTTTTGTAGGGTTTCATTTTCAGAAAGCTTGTCTTTCAAATTAACCAAAGAAGGTACGTCTGCCATCATTCCTTGTTTTTCAGCACCATGACAAGCCACACAATGTTTTTCATAGGTTACCCGGCCCAACTCAAAACGCGTATTGTTTTGGGCCTTGAAATGTTCATCGGCATCAACGATGGTCTGGATTTCAGGAAGATTATTTCCCCTGATATATAGATAATCGGTATCGGGGTCATAGGCAGAACCTCCCCAGTTGGCTCCCCCTCTTGTGGCTGGTAACGAAAGAGTTCCTTTTAAATCTGGTGGGGTGAACAAACCTTCATAACGCACCGAACGAAATGTTTTTAAGATTGCTGCATGATCTTCAAGGGAATAATTATTAAGGTCGTCTTCGGTCATAAATTGCTTTACGAAAGGTTTTGGTTTTAATGGAAAAGGTTGTGTCTCAAAAGCTACTTCTCCAGGAAGATTGGAGGCAGGTACTTTACGCTCTTCCACTGGATAAATTGGTTCTCCTGTATCACGGTCAAGCACAAAAACAAAACCGTGTTTTGTTGTTTGAACTACCGCATCAACTTCTTTACCTTCTTTTTGAAATGTCACCAAACTTGGAGGTGCAGGTAAATCATAATCCCATATATCATGGTGTACTGTTTGAAAATGCCATTTATAAGTACCTGTGGCTGCATCCAATGCCAAAACACAGTTCCCATAAAGATTGGCACCTATTCTATCGGCTCCATAAAAATCATAGGAAGGTGAGCCTAAAGCCAGATAAACCGTTCCTCTTTCATTATCTATACTCATTCCTGCCCAACAATTAACTCCTCCTGCATATTTGTAGGCATCTGGAGGCCATGTCTCATAACCTGGTTCACCTGGATGGGGAATTGTATGGAAAGTCCAAGCCAATTCTCCAGTTTTTACATTATAGGCACGAACATAACCGGGAGGGGCTCCATAAAAATCGGGCAATCTTGAACCTATAATCACCAGGTCTTTAAAAATGCTTCCAGGTGTTGTCAACGTTACCGAAATTTCTTCAGGATTGTCACGAACACCTACATTAAGGTTTACTTTTCCACTTTCACCAAAAGTGGGGACCAACTCACCAGTTTTTGCATTGATGGCCATCAAATAATTTCCCGCAGAGTATAGTATACGTTTATCTTCCCCATCTGCCCAATATGTAACACCTCTACTGGCCGCACTTGGCGCACCCTCTTCCAAGGCCATAAATTCCCAAAGTTGCTCACCTGTTTTAGCATTAATAGCATATACGGTTTGGTTCCTTGAATTCGCATACATGGTACCATCAATTATGATGGGATTGGACTGACTCGAGGGCGCAGGTTCTTCCCCATCAGGAACATCTTTGGCATGTAATGTCCAAACGTTTTGTAATTGCTTAACATTCGACACGTTTATTTGGTCCAATGGGGAATAGCTTGAAGCCTTGTTATCAGCCTTATAGGTGGTCCAGCTATTATGGTTTTCCTTGGTTTCCTCAGTACAATTGGTCAATAACAACATTGAAAGAAGACCAATATACATGGAGTGATGAATATAATTATGTACAATTTTTATTGTCATATTGGCAATTTATTTTCCGTTTTCTGAACAATTCCTTTTAAATTCCACGTGATTGTAGTTGATCTCTTATTTTAATGGCTTTTTCAATTACATCTAGCCTAGCTTTTCTAGGATCTGGCTTCCCTACAGGTTTACCGTCCAATTGCACATCTAGAATTCGGTCATCCTTTTGGTTGTACAAGGGCCATTTGGGAAGTCCGTCACCGTTAGGGTCGCCAGTTTTGGCAAAATTTACCCAATAGGCATTCATTATCTCCGAAACAGATATATCCTCAGGTGTTGTTTCAGGGTTACCAAAACGGGCATTGAGGTTTTTAAAAACATAACCTACTTCAGAGCCGTGTCCAGCTCCATATGGCATCATTGCTTTCATCGGATCTGGGACAAAACCAAAATGGTAAAAGAATGTGGGTTCACCCTGTTCTGACATGGCTTTGGCAGCAAAACGGCCAGGTTCGCCCCAAACCCAGTCTGTATTGAACTTTGTGATGATTTCGGTAAAGTCTTTGGTACCATCTGAATCATAAGCTGCCTTTGCTTCCTCTTTAAGATCTCCAAAAAGGGCAAAAAGCTCTTCTTTTGTAGTACTGGCGTTGACAAAACTGCCACCTATCTCTGCACTATTTGAACCGATCATTAAGGGGACTTTCATTTGATTCCCATTATTATAAGCACTTTCTGCTGTTTCTACAACCAACCTTCCATCTAAGATTGGGCCAGAATAGATACGAAGGCCTCCCTCACCATTCGATTCCTGTCCACCATCCACTATTTCTTCTACACTTAGCGCACGAAGCTTGGCTAGCGCATCGGAATCAACACCTTCAATTCCATGTTTTTTTGCAAAGTTGACACCAATGGTTTCGGCTGAAACCTTGTAAAAGATATCGGTGTCTTCATCTCGTATTGGCCTACCTGTAAGTACACCATCCCTACCACCTCCAGACTCACTTATAGCCTTATGAAAAAGCCCTTTCGCATCTGGTATGCTCATAAGGGAATGAACAGACACGCCACCTGCAGAAAAACCAAAAATCGTTACATTATCAGGATTACCTCCGAAATCTGAAACATTCTTTTGAACCCATTGAAGGGCTGCAATTTGGTCCATATAGGCATAGCTGCCTTTGGGTTCTTCAGGGTGTTCGGCACTCAATGCAGGGAATGCAAAGTGACCCAAACGACCCAAACGATAATTAATTGTAATCAGAATTACCCCTTGTTTTGCAAAATTATTACCAGCAATACCCGGTCCGGAACCACTACCGCCAACAAAGCCGCCGCCATGTATCCATACCATGACCGGCAATTCTGCATTTTGTTTAATACCTGTAGGTTTCCATAAATTAAGGTAAAGGCAGTCTTCCGATGATCCTTCAACTATGCTTCCGGGAGCTCCTCCCCAGCCAGACTGAGCGCAGTTGGCCCCATAATCGGTTGCGTCACGTATTCCTTCCCATGGTTCAACAGGTTGCGGTGGGCGCCATCTAAACTCACCAACTGGAGGAGCAGCAAAAGGAATTCCTTTAAAGCTAACTACATCTTCCTCGCTAGCTCCACGAATCAAACCAGCTTCCGTTTTCACCTTTAAGGCATCTAAAGAGGAAGACGAATTATAAATTGTTTTCTGAGCACATGATACGCAACAAATGAAAGTTACAAATACCGTAAAAATATTTTTCATGTTATTTAATTTTAATTTCTTACTATGAATTAATTGGTAGTTATATTGCCTAATTCCTGGTCATCAGTTTGCTAAAAGTCAGGTCAGCCAATTTCCATTCATTATCTTCTTTTGCATATACTTCAGTGACCATAAAGGGGTTGGTAACCTCATTAGGGCCAACAACGGCCAATAAGGTGATTCTGTTCCACAATATGACTGTGTTCTCGTTCAATACTTCAATCATGACTTCGTGTACATCGGCTTTTTTATAGTGGATGAAGCCTTGTCTAATTATATCCACTTCACGTTCTTTTCCCCAAGTGCCGCCCATATGAACGAACTTAGCCTTGTCGTGAAAAAGTCCCTCAAGCTTGTCAGCATTTTTATCCGCCATCCATTGCCATTTTTTGGTGGAGAGTTCCTTGATTTCCTGTTCAATATCCGCGGATTGCGCCATAGCCATAGGCATGCTTAAAAAAGCAATCAGTACAACTAAAATCAGTTTCTTGTTTATCATAGTGTTTTTATTTAGTGTTCTATTTCGTGTGTATCCCGTACACTGCTAAAGGTCAGGTCAAGCAATTTCCAATCGTTCCCTTCCTTTTTATAGAATTCGGTTACGGTAAATTCATTTTGAACATCGTTTCCTCTCACGTGGGCAGTTAGCGTAATACGGTTCCATAGTACAGCGGTATTGTCTCCAAATGTCTCTACCGCAACGTCATGAACATCCGCCTGCTTGTACCAAATGCTTCCTGTTTTAATTATTTCAAGTTCCCTTTCCTTTTTCCAGGATCCGCTCATGTGTACGAATTTGGATTTGTCATGAAATAGCTCGGCCAGTTTTTCTACATTTTTATCTGCCATCCATTGCCATTTGGCTTTAGAGAGTTCCTTAATTTCTTGTTCAACAGTATTATTTTGCGCAAAAGAACTTTGAATGGCGAAAATCAGGCAAAATAAGGTCATTAATTGTGTATGTAACTTTGAGTTTTTCATTTGTGTTCTATTTTAAAGTTATTATGATTTAATTCAACTTTTTTTTCTTCAACCATTCAGACATCAAATCGGCAATTTCAATATTGTTCAGATCAGAAAATGGAAAATGGGTATTTCCTTTGATACCAATTTCTGGCAAATGAACCACAGTAACATCACCACCATTTTTATTTACAACATCACACCATTTACGTGCCATTTCTAAGCGAACTCGCCAACCATCGGTACCAGGATTTGAGTCATAATTTTCAGGAATAAAATCTCCATAATAAATGATAATTGGAATCTTGGTCAGCTTTAAAAAATTTGCTTTTGAAACACCAACCGCTTGCAATGCTCCTGATGAGCTTGCTATGGGCTCTGGCACTTCTCCTTCCGGGAAAGGAAAACCGGATCCCGGCTCATAGGATACAATGGCTTTTACTTTTTCGTTTTTCATGGCAGTAGACCATCCAAATCCTCCTGAATGGGAGTGGGTTACCAAAATTCCCTCCCCGATTTTGTCGAAAAGTTGTGATGCTGCATCGGTAATTACTTCAGTATCAAAACCACCCATATTGGGAACCATTTGCCTAAAATATTGATTCAATGATTCCTCGTCCTTAGCAAACTGTACGCCAGGAAAATATTCTGGCCATACTCCTACACGAAAGATGTTAAACCAAAACTGCTCATCAGGATTGGGAGTTATTGTTGCTTCTTCCATGCTACGACTTGCTCTACCTCGTCTGGGTTGATCCAGTATGTATGTACTAAACCTACGTCTTAAAAAAATATTTTGATAGCCATCCCGTCCGTCTGGGGTAGTCTCCCATGTTTTTGAAAACTGACCAATACCATGCCACATGATTAATGGGTATTTACGAGCTTCTGCCGGAATTTGATAAAAAACATAAGCGTGGTCACCGTGAAAAGTTTGCCCTTCTGGTGTTCTCTTGATGGCATCAAAAGTTCCAGGATTACTTTTTACGGTACCACCCACAGCAAAACTGCCCTGATCTTGAATAATCATAGGTTTTTTTTGCCCATAGACAGAAGAGGTTGTCAATATAACTACTCCTAAAATGTAAAAAATATTTATTGCTAAGCTTTTCATAATTATGATAATTTGTTGATTGTGGTAATTGCACAATTCATTTATATCAATCTCGATTACCCAAAAGTATGAAGTACTCATTTTAATTAACCTACCCGTTTTACGGTTTAACCAACCATTATTACAGATTTAAGAATAGCAGTTTGATTTACTGGTAATCAATAACTTATATTTAACAAAAAATAAAAGTTTAATGGAAAACATACTGGACATAAATATGGTTAGAGATTACCTAGCATTGAGAAAGCAGGAAGTCTTGCACCCTTTGGTTGGTGTGGTTGATTTTGATGAAGTAGTTGAAGCGGGCATGGCTATAGAAAGATATGACGCGTTACGATTTAATTGTTATGCGATTTTCTTAAAGGATGCCACAGGTTGTAAATTAAAATATGGGGGGAAAGATTATGATTATGATGATGGAACTTTGGTCTTTGTAAGCCCTAACCAAGTTATTGGATTAACATATGATGACCCCAATTTTCGTCCTAAAGGATATGCACTTTTATTTCATGCAGATTTACTAATAGGTTCCGAGTTGAGCCGTAAAATAAATAGCTACAATTTCTTCTCATACGCAAACAATGAAGCATTGCATTTATCTGCAAAAGAACGTAAGATAATATTAAGTTTAATTGATAAGATACAGTATGAATTAAAGCAGAATCTAGATAAGCATAGTAAAAAGTTAATAGTATCCAGTATTGAACTTTTTCTAGATTATTGCACACGTTTTTATGACCGCCAATTCATAACCAGAGAAACTGTAAATCAAAATTCATTAGAGAAATTCGATTCTCTATTATCTGATTATTTTTCTTCGAAGAAGCCACTGAAACAAGGATTACCATCTGTAAGCTATTTTGCAGACCAACTACATTTGTCTTCGAATTATTTTGGTGATTTAGTAAAAAAGGAAACGGGAAAATCTGCACAAGAGTATATTCAAGTAAAATTGATAGAAGTTGCAAAGACTAAAATTTTTGACCCTAATAAATCGGTTAGTGAAATTGCTTATGAACTAGGGTTTAAGTACCCACAACATTTCGCAAGATTGTTTAAACAGCGTGTAGGATATTCGCCAAGTGATTACAGACAGTTGAATTAAATTTTGCCTGTTGTTTCATTAAGTTATTACTTCTTTAATTTAAAAATCTAGATTGAGAGCCCTAAAAATAGGGCCACTCAATTAAAAAGCATTCTGCAAAGAGTATATAATTATCAATTTGTAACAAATGATAGCAAACCAAATTTCACACCTATTTTGCGTGCAAATTGCGTGCAAATGAAAAAAGCTTCAAAAGTCAAAAACTCTTGAAGCCTTACTGTTATTGGTGGAGAATACCGGAGTCGAACCGGTGACCTCTTGCCTGCCAGGCAAGCGCTCTAGCCAGCTGAGCTAATCCCCCAAATTAATGTTATCTTTTCGCCATCTTCTACCTGCTGCTGTTTTCAAATATTTTTCTCTATTCCTTGCTAAAACTCTGTTATCATACTCTTCAATATGAACAATTTTCTCCAAGGAATATAAGGTTTTGTGCTTTTCGAATTCCCATTATTATGTTCAAATAAACGTTTCTTCACATCAGCAGAAATCCCAACATAATAACTTTTGTATTTATCACTATAAAGAACGTATGTATAATACATGTATTACACTTTAATTAAAGTTGCCAGCTGAGCCCGCCTGAACGACTTCAGTCGGGCAGGCTAATCCCCCTTGCCAGACAAAGAAAATGCTTTTTAAATAAGTATCAAAATTAAATCTCTATGCTTTAATCTTTTAAAGATGGGAGTACCAATACCGGTATTTTTACAAAGAACTCTGACTTTAGGATTGTGTTTTTTTCCCATAGTTTCTTAAAGAACCCCCGTTTTCTTCTAAATACACATAACATATCTGGCTGATGAGCTTGAAAATGCTCCAAAACTCCTTGATAGGTAGTAGCATTATCAGTTATGGACAAATTGGAACTTATATCCATTAAGGCTGGGTTTACTTTTAAATCATTGTCCGAATAGCCTGGTGTTTTCACCAGCAAAAGATTAACGGTGGATTTAAATCTCTTACTAATTCTTTCTAACGGATTAAGTGTGCTTTTCCTTTTTACAATTCCAGACTTAAAAGCTGTCAATATGGTTTTAAAAGGAGAAAAAGCAGTTCCTTTTGGTACTATTAAAGTAGGGATATTAGTTCTTTTAATAATAGGTCCAGAAGTGTTTCCCAAATAGAGTTCTTCTTTAATATCATTACTTCTAGGAGCCATAATCAATAAATCTATTCCCAGTTCCTTATCAATTTTATTAAGACCATCTACAAGTTCCCCATTATAGGTAGCAATTTTTATATCAACCTTTCCAGCATCAACTTTGTTGATTATCTCCCTTAAGTGTTCCATACTGCTTTTAGTAACTTTGTCTGCTATATTGGCTAAATTTCCAGCACCAACGGAAACACTAAAAACCTCCATCACATAAACCTGTGCAGAAAATTCAGCAGCAAAATGTACGGCATACTGTAAAGTCTCGTGAGCATCTGGTGAGGTACCTATAGGAACTAAAATATTTTTCATGATATTATTTTATGCGTTATATGATAAATTTACAACTAAATTAATTTCGTTGTATGATAAGACATGCAAAGATATCGGAAATCCCTGATATTCTATCACTTTCAAAATCCTGCGCCACATATATGATTGCCAATGGTATATACCAATGGAACGAACATTACCCATCCGCAGCAGCTTTTAAAAACGATATAAAAAGAAAAGAACTGTATGTTCTAGAGATTGATGCAAAAATTATTGGAACTGTTGTTGTTTCAACTTTTATGGATGAAGAATATGTTCCCATAGAATGGTTAACACCCAATAAAAACAATGTGTACATTCATAGATTGGCAGTACACCCAGATTTGCAAGGAAAAGGATACGCTCAACAGTTAATGACTTTCGCAGAAAATTTTGCTAAAGAAAATAGTTTTACTTCAGTAAGGTTAGATACTTTTAGTCAGAATAAAAGAAATCAACGGTTTTATGAAGCAAGGGGGTATCAAAAATTGGGAAATATCTTTTTTCCTAAGCAAAGTGAACACCCCTTTCATTGTTATGAACTTGTCTTATAGAAATAATATTTTTTGAAAACAAAAATCACTTTTAGAAGTATTAATAATTTGGCCATGCCCGCTACCATAGCAGGAATAGCAGAACCCATTTTATCCATTACCGACACTGCCATTGTGGGGAACATTCCAGAAAATGGTTTGGAATCATTGGCTGCAGCGGGCATTGTTGGTTCCTTTCTATCAATGTTGATTTGGGTCTTGGGGCAAACTAGAAGTGCTATTTCTGCCATTATATCTCAATATTTAGGTGCTGGAAAACTAGAAGAAGTCAAAAATCTGCCCGCACAGGCCATTTTCTTTAATCTGGGGCTTAGTGTTATTGTGCTTTTATCTACCATTTTTATTGTCGAGGATATTTTTATGCTTTTTGAAGCCACTGGAAAAATATTAGAATACTGTGTATCTTATTATTCTATTAGGGTTTGGGGGTTTCCCCTAACACTCTTCACTTTTGCCCTTTTTGGGATCTTTAGGGGGTTACAAAATACATTCTGGCCCATGCTTGTTGCCATTATTGGTGCGTTGTTGAATATTATTTTGGATTTTATTTTAGTTTATGGAATAGAAGGGTTTATAAACCCCATGAATTTGGAAGGAGCGGCATGGGCAAGTTTAGTATCCCAAGGAGTTATGACTATAATCGTGTTTATTCTTCTAATCAAAAAAACCAATATAAGTTTAAAAATAAAATTTCCACTTCATCAAGAATTGGGAAAATTAGCCTTAATGAGCTTAAATCTTTTTGTGCGGGCATTGGCTCTTAATGTTGCCTTAATTTTAGCTGTTAGGGAGGCTACTTCCTTGGGAGACCGTTACATTGGCGCACATACTATTGCAACCAATATATGGCTTTTCTCAGCATTTTTTATTGATGGTTATGGTGCAGCAGGCAATATAATGGGAGGGAAACTTCTTGGAGCAAAAGATTATAATGGTTTATGGAAATTAGCTAAAAAGACAATGCTTTACGGTATTGTAGTAAGCACCGTATTAATGTTATTAGGTTTTGTTTTTTATCAACCCATAGGGCATTTATTTTCCCAAGAAACCATTGTACTACAGACCTTTTACTCTATCTTTTTTATTCTGTTGTTGGGATTGCCCATGAACAGTGTTGCTTTTATTTTTGATGGCCTTTTTAAAGGTTTGGGAGAAATGAAATATTTAAGAAATGTATTACTTTCTGCTAGTTTTCTGGGGTTTGTGCCCATGCTATATCTGGGGAAATATTTAGGTTGGGGAATTCATGGAATTTGGGTGGCATTTACTATATGGATGCTTATCCGTGGTGGGGCTTTGGCCTGGAAGTTTAGACGAAAGTTTCGCCCTCTATTGCAAAAGACTTAATTTTGAATAAAACAAAAAACATGGGAACCAATAGGCAAAACGGAAGCTTGTTCACCAACATACACAACCGAATCGCAACGGTGGAATTTGGACACCCTGCCAGTAATTCCTTTGTTTCCGAACTTTTGGAAAGGTTGACAAATGAGTTGCACCAACTATCAGAAAATGATAAAGTTTCCATCGTGGTTTTGAAATCCGAAGGTGACCGTGCTTTTTGTGCAGGTGCCTCTTTTGATGAATTGGTGGCCATTTCAAATTTAGAGGAAGGAAAAGCGTTTTTTAGTGGTTTTGCCAATGTGATCAACGCCATGAGAACATGCTCCAAACCTATTATTGGTCGTGTACAGGGAAGGGCTGTAGGAGGTGGTGTAGGTTTGGCGGCGGCATGCGATTATGTTTTTGCAACTGAGAATGCATCTGTAAAACTATCAGAACTCACCATTGGTATTGCGCCTTTAGTTATTGCTCCTGCGGTGGAACGTAAAATTGGAAAAGATGGCTTGGCCGAACTTTCTTTAGCTCCAACCGAATGGAAAAATGCCTATTGGGCCAAAGAAAAAGGATTGTTCTCCAAAGTATATGGTAGCATCCATGAAATGGACAAAGAGCTTGAAATTTATACCGAAAAACTGGCAACATATAATTTTGAAGCTTTAGCTGAAATGAAAAAAATTCTTTGGGAGGGTACAGAGCATTGGGACAGACTGCTTATGGAACGTGCAGAAATGTCCGGAAAATTGGCGCTCTCCCCCAACACAAAAACTGCCTTGCAAAAGTTTAAAAAGTAATAGAATGGTTACTTTTTCGTTTATATTTTCTAAATACATGTTATGAACATTCTTGACTTCCTAAATGGAGATTTAATCTTTCCCATGCTTGCCCTTTTTGTAGTGGTTATTTATTTTATTAACCGAACAAGAAGAAACAAAAAGTTTAAACGATAGATTTTCTATGGCTTGGTTGAAAAAAATAAACGCGTTTTTAAGACAACCATATCCATTCTATTACCGTGGCAAAAGTCTGGCCATTTTTCTTTTAGTTGCATTTTTAATCAGTTTTGCATTCAATTATCTGCTAGAGCCTTTTAATGTCTATGTTCCTGAGCATAAAATGGATTATTTTTGGATTAGCCTTATTCATTCTTTTACACCCATATTAATTGCTTTGCTTGCAATCCCCTTTTTAAGAAATCCAAAGATTGATGAAAAATGGACATTGGGTAAAGAAATTATCCTTTTAGCAATTTTTCTACTATTAATAGGTATTGTACAATTTCTTATCAGAGATTTAATCTATGATAATCCGCATAATTGGTCTTGGAAATTCTTTTTTGAGGAAATAAGAAACACCTTTTTATCAGGCACTTTTGTCTTGTGTATTCTTGTTCCATGGAACCATAACCGACTGACCAAAAAAAACAGTAAAAAAGCCCATGAACTAGATGTAACTACTTCGTACAAAAAGCAAATTCCATCAATTATCCCTATTAAGACCCATTTGAAAGGCGATGATTTTGAATTGAATGTGACCGACTTTCTTTTTGCCAAGGCCGAAGGCAATTATGTAGAACTTTATTTAAAAACTGGTGCAACAGCGAACAAATTATTAAAACGAATTTCCATCAAAGAGCTTGAATCACAATTAAGTTCGGTCTCCCATATCCTAAGAACCCATCGTTCTTACTTGGTGAACCTTCATTTTATTGAAACAATTTCTGGCAATGCCCAAGGTTATAGGATAAAGCTAAAGGATTCCGAAGAAATGATTTCGGTTTCGAGAAGCATAATTCCCAAGTTCGAAAACCAATTGAAAGTCATTTAAGCTTTTTCTTGTTATTTGTCCCAAAAGCTTGCCGCCCGTCACAAGCTTTGCTTTTCATGGGGTTTAGCCTTTACATTTGACCAAAAAACAAAAAGATATGCGCAGGCACGATTTAGATTGGTTACGGGTTTTGGTATTTGGATTACTTATTTTTTATCATGTGGGAATGTTCTTTGTGCCATGGGGTTTTCATATTAAAAATAATGTCATTTATGATTGGTTAAGGTATCCCATGCTTTTTGTAAACCAATGGCGTTTGCCCATTCTTTTTGTCATATCAGGTATGGGCACCTACTATGCCCTAAACAAAAGAACAGGGAAGCAATTTTCTTGGGAACGTATCATTAGGCTGGGCATTCCTTTGGTTGTGGGCATGTTGCTTATTGTTCCGCCACAAGTGTACATTGAGCGATTAGCAAACAAACAATTCTTGGGCGGATATTTTGATTATTGGCCTTCGCAAGCCTTTAAGGGTGTTTATCCAGAGGGAAACCTTAGTTGGCACCACCTATGGTTCTTACCCTATTTGTTGATATTCTCCCTGCTTTTGATTCCTGCTTTTCTATACCTAAAAAAACATCCTGAAAACAAGTTGAAACAATGGATAAATAAACTGGCCTCAAAACCATTTGGCCTCTTTTGGTTGATTATTCCTTTGTACTTATGCGAAGCTTTTTTGGAGCCTTTCTTTAATGTGACCCATGCCTTAATTGATGATTGGTTCAATTTCACTAGCTCAATGATATTGTTCTTTTATGGGTTTTTATTGATTTCGGTCAAAGAAACTTTCTGGAAAACCGTAGAACACTATCGTACATGGTATTTGGTTGCCGGGCTTATCAGTTTTTCAATTTTAATGATGCTTGTTATTGGTTTTGAAGATTCTACTTTGCGCCATTTTACCGAAGCATTGGTAAAGGTCTTTAATATCTGGGCATGGATTATGGTATTGTTTGGCTATGCCGCAACTTATCTAAACAAACCGAGCAAGATGTTGTCCTATGCCAATGAAGCTGTTTATCCTTTTTATATTTTACACCAAACAATTATGATAATCATTGGGTACTATCTTATGGATTTAAGTTGGGGATTTGTTACAAAATTCACCATAATGGTCTTGGGAACTTTTTTAGGCTCTTGGATTCTTTATGAATTTCTAATTCGAAAATGGAAATTCATGAGACCTTTATTTGGTTTAAAAATGAAGAATAAATAAAGTGATAATTTCAATTTAAAGAATTCCTACCTTTGCCCTTTAAATCGCTTATATGAGCAATATTAGGATTACCAAACAATTCACTTTTGAAACCGGCCACGCACTCTACGGTTATGATGGCAAGTGTAAAAATGTGCATGGCCATAGTTACAAACTTTCCGTAACTGTTATAGGGCAACCTATTACGGATACTTCTGATGTAAAATTAGGAATGGTAATAGATTTTGGCGACTTAAAAAAAATTGTTGAAGAAGAGGTGGTAGACCCTTTTGATCATGCCACGGTTTTTAATAAAAACACCCCCCATGTGGAGCTCGCAAAAGAACTGACCGATAGAGGGCATAAAGTTATTTTAGCTGATTACCAGCCCACCAGTGAAAATATGGTGATAGATTTCGCCGAAAAAATAAAAGCGCGTTTACCAAAAAATATACAGCTTCATTCTTTAAAACTCAGAGAAACAGAAACTGCTTTTGCAGAGTGGTTTGCTTCTGAGAATTAGGCCAAAAAGAACTTACTTTATAGCACCTGGTCCTTTTACAAACCTGCCGGCATTTGCACCTGTATGTTCGCCATCCTTAAGAACTGCCTTCCCATTTACCCAAACATATTCAACCCCAACTGCATATTGGTGCGGTTTTTCAAAAGTTGCTTTATCCGCTACTGTCAATGGGTCAAAAATGACAACATCCGCAAAATAATTCTCTTTCAATAGTCCTCTGTCTTTTATTTTTAGGTTGTTGGCGGGAAAGGATGTTAATCTTCTAATACCTTCTTCCAAAGGAAAAAGGTTTTTATCCCTACTAAAAAGCCCTAAAACACGAGCAAAAGAACCATAAGCACGTGGATGGGTACTTTGTTTTAAAAACACCCCTTCTGCACTGTAAGAACCGGCATCCGAACAAAAGCTCATCCATGGTTGCTGAATTTTTTTATCAATATTTTCTTCAGACATGGAAAAATACACCACTTGTACCCTGCTTTGGTCTTGTAAAATAAGCTCTACAATGGCTTCATCTTCGGGCAAGTCCATTTCTCTGGCAACCTCATCCAAACGTTTCCCCAAAAACTTACGTAATTCAGGATTTTTAAACCCAACAAACAATACCCCGTGTGAGGGGACCCTCCAATAGATATCTTCGATTGCCTTTTTCTTTTTTATGGGGTCTGTTAACCTTTCCAACATATTTTCTACACCGCCTTCCCGCACCCACTCTGGCAACATAACATGTAGTCCTGTAGAACTTGCATTGTAGGTATACATATCTGCTGTTACCTCCAAACCACTGCTTCTGGCTTCATTTATCATATTAAAAACAGTGTCCAATTTCTGCCAATTATTTGCACTGGACGCTTTAAGGTGGTAAATCTCAGCTCTAATATCTGCTTCTTTGGCAATGGTCAGAACCTCATCAACAGATTCCAACAATTCATTTCCTTCACTTCTAATATGGGAAATATACATGCCGTCATAAGCACTGGCCACTTTTGCCAGCTCTACTAATTCATCAGTATCAGAATGCATACTTGGCGCATACAACAACGAAGAAGAAACCCCAACAGCTCCTTCCTCCATGGCTTCTGCCAAAAGAGTTTTCATTTGCTCCAGTTCTTCAGGTGTGGGCTTTCTACTATCATAGCCCATAACATGGCTTCGCAAGGTGCCATTGCCAACAAAGGAGCTTACATTGGTAGAAACTCCTTTTTCTTCTAAATGTGTTAAATACCCTCCAAGAGTACTCCACGGAACATCAAATTTTATTTCTTGCTGACCATCCAGCATATCTTTCTTCATTTCATCATTCAAAGGCCCCATAGACCTTCCTTCTCCCATAACCAACAAGGTAACACCTTGGCGAATCTCTCCTTGGGACCTACCATCTTCCAACAGACTAATATTTGCCCAACTAAGCATGTTAATAAATCCAGGGGAAACTGCTTTCCCCGTTGCATCAATTTCCACACGCCCAGCTCCTTTTAAAGTTCCCAAGGCAACAATCCTATCATCATGTATGGCCACATCGCCAATGTATGGCTTGTCTCCAGTACCATCATAAATAGTTCCATTCCTTATTATTGTATCATATTCTGGGGCGTTATTACATGAGAATGCAAAAACCAAGAAAAAAATAAAGCAGTATTTCATAATGGATGGTTTATTGAGTTATAAAACTATGAAATAAACCATTATAAAAAGGGCCCCTGTAATATAGGTATGATGTTCTCTTTAATCTTTAATTATATTTGTTGGATAAATGAAGAATATTTCCCTTTTAACAGGCAAAAAAATATATTTCGCAAGTGACAACCATTTGGGTGCCCCCACAATGGAACAAAGTCTACCCAGAGAAAAGAAATTTGTGGCTTGGTTAGACCAAATAAAAGAAAATGCCGCGGCCATTTTTTTGATGGGCGATCTTTTTGATTTCTGGTGCGAATACAAAACCGTTGTCCCAAAAGGTTTTACACGGACATTAGGAAAATTAGCTGAATTATCTGATGAAGGCATCCCCATATATTACTTTGTTGGCAATCATGACTTATGGATGAACGGCTATTTTGAGGAAGAGCTTAATATCCCTGTTTTTCATGAACCTCAGCAATTCAAAATTAACAATACTTCTTTTTTTATTGGTCATGGTGACGGTTTGGGTCCTGGGGACAAAGGGTTCAAAAGAATGAAAAAAGTTTTTACCAATCCATTGGCCAAATGGTTATTTAGATGGTTGCATCCCGATTTAGGGGTAAAGCTTGGGCAGTACCTTTCCATTAAAAACAAGCTTATTTCTGGTGATGAGGATATAAAGTTCTTAGGTGAAGAAAGCGAATGGTTGGTACAATATGCCAAGAGAAAGTTAGAAAACCAACATTATGATTATTTTATTTTTGGCCACCGCCATTTACCTTTAAACATTAACCTGAATGAAAAATCCAAATACATTAATCTTGGTGATTGGATAACGCATTACACATATGCTGATTTTGATGGAGAAAAACTTGAGTTAAAAAAACTTGATACTACTGAGTAGCTTCATGCTCCTCCAAATCTTTGGTCAAATCCAACTTTCTAAAACTAGGTGATACAATACTGGTAAGTCCTACCGTGAACAAGGTCATGGCTCCTCCAAAAACAACCGCGGTAACCGTGCCCATTAATTTAGCGGTAAATCCACTTTCAAAAGCACCCAATTCATTGGATGAACCCACAAACATAGAATTTACAGAAGCTACCCTGCCCCTCATATGATCCGGTGTTTTTAGTTGCAGAATTGTTTGGCGTATAATCATTGAAACCCCATCCACGGCACCGCTTACAAAAAGTGCTAAGACAGAAATCCAAAAGGACGTGGATAGACCAAATACAATTATACAAATACCAAACCCTAGGATGGCCCACAACAATTTTTTGCCAGCGTTTTTATGCAACGGAAAATAGGCAGAACCTAACATTGTTATGCTAGCTCCCACTGCTGGTGCGGCTCTTAAAACTCCAAACCCTTGGGAACCTACATGTAAAATATCCTGAGCAAAAATAGGCAGTAATGCCACTGCTCCACCAAAAAGAACTGCCACCATATCCAAGGTCAGTGCCCCAAAAACAGCCTTTGTGTTAAAAACAAATTTTAGTCCTTCTTTTAAACTTTGCGCCACAGGTTCGCCAATTTTAGGGTTTAAAATTGGTTTTTTTGGTATTCTAAACAATGCTATTAGAGCCATAACGGAAAAACCAAAGACTAGGCACATGGACCAATGGACTCCAATCCAACTAATAGAAAAACCTGCCAATGCAGGTCCCACAACAGACGCTACTTGCCAGGTAGAACTGCTCCACGTAGCAGCATTGGGATATATTTTTTTAGGAACAATGAGTGCAACCAAGGAGAAAATTGTTGGTCCAATAAAAGCGCGAACAAATCCGCCCAAAAACACTAAAAAGTAGATGCTATATAAAGTAGTTTTTGATGGAATCCCATCAAAAACTACTGGCCAACTCAATAAAAACAGACCAAAACTAATGACCGAAAATCCTAGAATACACTTCACCAAAAGGTTTCGCTTTTCCTTTTGGTCCACTATATGACCTGCAAAGAGTGCCATAGAAACAGCAGGTATCACTTCCATAAGGCCAATAATTCCCAAAGACAAAGGGTCTTTGGTCATGGAATACACTTGCCATTCTATTACAATAAATTGCATGGACCACGCAAAGACCATGGCAAAACGAACTATCAGAAAAATATTGAATTCTTTATGTCGTAATGCGGCGTATGGGTCTTTTACACTCATTTTGGTGGGAAATAAAGCTGCAAAGGTATTCTTTATTGCCTATTATTGACTCCCAAATAATGTCTAACTCCCAATAATATCTCCCAGATAATTATCAAGATTTATTTGGAACAAAGTTCCCTCAACCAAATCTTGAATGGCTTGCAGTTCTTTATAGCTAACCGCCAAAGTAATTTGTGGCGCAGGAGTGTCCAAAAGCAAAGCTCTACAACCTTCATCTTGGGAACATTGCCCGCAAAGACCCCTCTCCCCTTTAGTACATTCAATATTCTTGGCAAATTGCACCAATTCTTCCTTGGACAATAACAGACCCGTATCTCTAAAAACCACCTGTACTTTTTTATAGTGCTTGGCAGTACCTCTTTTCCATTGAAAAGCCACTCCAAAATTATTACTGTATATGTGGTCTATGTCGTTCATCTTACTTATAAAAGCTCTTTTTCTTGAAGACTTTTTAACGTCTTTAACACATCATCCGTAGCGCGCGTCATACTACTTGCAGAAATGGTAGCGCCAGCTATGCCATCAATATTTTCTTCATAAATTGCTGAATCCGAGATAGATAAACCAATAAATTGCTTTAACCAACGCTGACTACCTATCTGCAAACCATAATCCTCGCGATAAATGAGCACTTTGGTTTTTTTAATGGTCAAATCTGGATTAAACAGTATAACATAATCAAATACTTTTTTCATGCTTGGTGCTTCCCCAACATACATGTATCCCAGTAACTCATCATTTTCCAAAACCTTAAAAAGATTGTCTCCCGATAATTCTGCCTTTGTCGACTTATTTATTTTATCAGAAACTGTTACTTGTTTCAATGTATAAGACTCCACCATAAAAGTGGTCTTTAATGCGCTATCTATTTTCTTTTGAAGTCGTGGTGGAAACTGTACTTCAATAAAAGAGCAAAGAAGTACAGTCGTCAAAAAAATGACAACCGTACCTATTATTGTTTTACTTCCCTTCAACACTTGCCGTTGCTTTATCATCTAAAAACCTTTGAAGAACCTTGTTTATATCATCTATATCGCCATTCTCTTTTTGTAATGTAGACAAATGCATAAATAAAGGCTTCTCGTCCACAGCTTTTTTAAGCGTTAAATCTCCTTCTCTATTATAGACTTCTTCCCAAGAAGTGCGAACCTTTGCCCAGAAATCACTGTGTTTTTTCCACCATTCCTTGGCAACAGCACATTCTTCATCTGGCACTTTTTTGTAAATATTGTACCCCTTTTCTTGTGCCAATAATACATCTTCGGCACCATCTTCTCTAATTATCTTATCATTGTCCTGTTCGTGTACCCAACCGTAATCTGTAATTTCTTGACGGTTTCCCCTGAACATTACATTGTAATCGCTACGCTTGCTATACTCTCTCCTTGGCAATGGAGCACTGGACTTGTTTTCCCAATAATGTTTACCATCTGCATGAATCCATGTAGCGGAACCTGCATATCTTGGGCTATCCTCGGTTTGGTATACCTTCTGCGTCCACTGGCCTTTAACCTCTTCTTCTGGTACGGCTGAAAACACCCAATTGTTATCCTTGTCGTAATGGAATACTTTGTCATCTTCAAACAACCAATCCTGTCTCCAATGCTTAATAACCATGGTGTCCCTGAGAACCAATAAATGCTGAATAGACAATTTGTTATCACCATCTTCTATCAACAAAGCCAGTTCGTGGGCAGAAGCAGTGTAATCATGGTGCTGTTCATAATCAATCTCTGGAGCAAAGGTCTCAGTGTACTTAAAGGTAATGTCATAACAACCGCACATAGCCTTAATGGCGTCTATGTCCTGTTGCTTTTTCCCTTCTTGGGCAATCCCCCCGAACACAATCAAAAATAAAAGTGCGGTTAGGGGTTTAAAATTTTTCATAATAATTGTTTTAAAAGTTGATAGATAAAATTCTTTGACAAAAATATTAAATTTATTTAGATTGATTAAAAATAACTAAATATATTTGTCGAAAATTATTTTTATTAAGATTTGTTCTAAATAATAAATGAAAACAAAACTAGTATTTTTCACCTGCTTAGTTCCAATGTTTCTCTTGTCACAAGAGATTGAAAACAGTAAGGACAGTATTCCTCTAAATGAATTAGATGAAGTGGTTGTTACAGGGCAAATAAATAAGAAAAGTGTAGATAAATCTGTTTTTGAGGTTAAGGTCATTAATCAAGAAACTATAGAGCGACTTGCTGGAAGCACCTTGGCAGATGTCCTAAACCAATCTTTAAATATTACCATTGAACCCAACCCTTCTACAGGAAAAAGCAGTGTAAGTCTTTTTGGTCTAGATGGCCAGTATTTTAAAATATTGGTTGATAATATTCCACTTATTAACGATGAAGGTCTGGGTAACAATACAGATTTAACCCAAATAAACCTAGATGATATTCAGCAAATAGAAATTGTGGAGGGCTCTATGGGAGTTCAATATGGTTCTAACGCTGTTTCGGGTATTATAAACATAATAACTAAGAAAGAGTCCCAGCATACATGGGAAATTACTCCCTACATACAAGAAGAAACCATTGGTGATGAATATGGCACTTTTGACAAAGGCAGGCACATACAATCCTTAACAATAGGCCATAAACTTTCTAAAAATTGGTATGTTAATGCAGGGTTTACCCATAATGACTTTACTGGATTTTCCAATGAACAACTAGGACAGCACCATTCATTGAACGATGGAAAAAGAGGGTTTGAGTGGCTTCCGAAAGAGCAATATTCTGGGAAAGGACTAATAAAATATACCTCTAAAAATACACAAGCTTTTTACCGGTTAGAATATTTTGACGAAACCATAGAGCGTTATGATTCCATTGTTAGGGAAAATTACAATTCTGCAACACAAACTACCAATCCTACCTCAACGGATGAGATTTTTACTTCTACTAGATTGTACCACCATGCAAATATTGCAGGAAAGGTGTTTGGGCAGTTAGATTATGATATTTCAGCTTCTTACCAACAGCAAAAACGAAATATAGAACAGTACAATTACCGTATAAATGCCAAAGAAAAATTTGATGTTGACAAACAGGAATATGAATCTAGAAAAGGAATTTATTCCAGAGGGACGTTTACCAACTTTTTTGAAACTGATAAGCTGGATTTTCAATTAGGCTATGAGTTGAGTAATATTAATGGATATTCTTCAGCCTTGGCAGGGAGTTTTGACGGTGATAATATTGAAAGGAGGTTAGAGTCTTATGATGTCTTTGCAACTGCGGAAATTCCTTTGGGAAAAAAGATATCCATACAACCTGGAAGCAGATTAATGCTTTCCTCCCAATTTGATGCACAGGCAGCACATTCTTTAAGTGTGCGCTATATTCTTAAAAACAATTATCAGTTGCGTGCTGTTGTAGGTAGTTCCCCCCGAAACCCCAACTACGATGAGCTTTTTACCTACTTTGTGGATGTAAACCATGATTTGCGTGGCAATATTAATGTAAAACCAGAACGCGGTTTTTCATCTTTTTTACACCTTAAAAAATCATTCTTTTCCAAAGACCTTGCTTGGCAAATAAATAGCAAGCTCTCTGGGTGGTATCTTAAGGTAGATGACCGCATTGAGCTTACTGTGGTAAACCCCAGTCCATTGGCTTTCCAATACAACAATATTGATCTTTTTAAAACTTGGGGGCTTACTTTCTCCAATGGGTTTTCTTATGACAATCTGCAATTAAATGTAGGGTTGTCCTTTTCTGGGCAAAGTAAGGTTTTGGAGAGTGATGGGGAATATAACGATGATTACCTCTATGCGTTACAGGCCAACACCAATTTGGCCTATTCGGCACCAAAAATTAATACAGTTTTCTCATTGTTCTTTAAATACAATGGTCCGGAATATCAATTTGTATTGGATACCCAAGGTGATAATTCCAATTTTATTAGAACAAAACAGGATGGCTATAGCTGGGCAGATGCATCTGTTAAAAAGACATTCATGAATAAAAAACTGCACCTCACTTTAGGCACAAGGAATCTTTTCAATTTAACACGAATCAATAGGCAGACCAGTACGGGGGGGCAGATACATTCCACTCCAAACAATGGCCTTTTAATAGGATATGGTAGGTCTTATTTTCTAAAATTTTTATATAAACTAAATATTTAAAATCAATTCTTTATGAAAAATCCAATTCTTTATTTAATAATGTTTGCCCTACTCTTTGTTGGGGTTAGTTGTAGTAGTGATGATGGTGGAACAATACCTGAAAATTTGGTAGTAGCCTTTGAAAATCCATCATTAAGTTTTGATACGGCAGATAGTCAGAAGACCATAAATCTGGTATTCTCCACCACTGCGTTGGAAAGTGGAACTGCAACGATAAATTACACCACTGAAAATGCCACGTATGGAGATACTGAAGATTTTACAACTACTCCATCTGGTGCAGATGGTTCCATTGTTGTTGATATTGCAGCTTCAACAAACAGTGCTTCATTCACTTTCAACAAATTAAAAGACGCCATAGAGGGTACAACAAAATCTGTGACTTTCAGTATAGCATCTATTAGTATTACTGATGCTGTCTCCAATGGAAATACCACATTGCAAGTAAGCTTTACAGAAACTGCTGCAACAGCTGGTAGCGTTGCTCCAGAGGTAGGCGGTCCAAATGAGGGTAATCAAGTATATGTAGATTTAAGCTCTTTATCCTCTAAAGCGATTAGTCGTGATAGTTGGGATTTGGGATTCTATAGTGGCACAGATTTTAGAGTGGTTTTAAATGGTTCCATTTTTATGGCCGCTGCTAAACTTGAAGCAACAGATATAGATGCAGTTACACCTACAGATGTTGAAGAGTTACAGGCACAGGTTGCTGTAGGTACTTTTGACGCTGCCAACATTGCTTTTGTGGATGGTGTAGATGGTGATATTACTAAAACTGCCATTGCTGAAATTTCTGCAACAGATGAAGAAAATACTGTTTACTTGGTAAACTTAGGTTACCAAGTAGGTACAGACACTCCAGAAGCTGGAAGTGTGGATGTAAGTGATGACCCACGTGGATGGAAGAAGATTAGAGTATTGCGCAATGGTGATGACTATGTATTACAATATGCTGATTTAGATGCTTCTGAACATACTGAAGTAACTATTCCCAAAACTACTGGATACCACTTTACTCATTTTAGTTTTGATACCGAGGATTTAGCTTCCGTACAACCAGAAAGTGGTAAATGGGACATGAACTTTACTGTCTTTACCAATGAGATTCCAGGATTTGGATCTTATGGATATTCAGATTTTATTACCACTAATAGTCTTTCTGGCGTTACAGCATATCAAGTAGAAACGGCTACAACAGCGTATGCTGACTTTACCATGACCAATGTGGATGAAGCATCGTTTGTAACAGACCAACGTGCTATTGGTAGTGGCTGGAGAAACGGTGGTGGCCCAGATACTTTGCCATCCATTAAAGATGATGTATTTTATATTTTAAAAGATGCTGATGGTAATATCTATAAAATTCGTTTTACTGCACTTGTAGATGAGAGTGGTGTAAGAGGTTATCCAGAATTTGAATTTGAGTTATTGTAAAAATGAATAGGGGCGAATTAACATCCTATTTGAACTTTTAGGTTTTTAGTAGTTTTGCAAAAAGGCTGTTTTTGAAATAAAAACAGCCTTTTTTGTATACAATAGTCTTTGATTTTTGATGCTTTTTGGTTATTAATTTGTATTTATTGATAATTACAACACTCTATTTTATGTCTTTTACCCTTAATTGTAGGCTTATTTTACCATTCCACTCATTTTCATCCAAAACATAGGCCGCACTGAACGGTTTTTTGTCAGTAACCAAATTTTTCTTGTTGCCGAGGTTAAACCCAATGGCCCCAATCGTCATATTCCTGCTTCCTTTTACTGCAAATTTTAAATGCTTGCCCTCTTGCCCAACCGTTTTTGCATATCCTGTATCCTTAAGACTATCCGTCATAAAAACAGGTGTCATATTGCCTGGGCCAAAAGGAGCAAATTGATTAATAATTCGCATTAGTTTTGGGTTAATTTGATTTAGTTCCAATTGAGCATCAATTGTAATTTCTGGTGTCAATAAACTTGGGTCAATTGTTTCCGAAACCACTTTTTCAAATTGCTCTTTAAAACCTTTGTATTGTTCTTCAAGCAAAGTCAATCCCGCGGCATATTTATGTCCTCCAAATTGTTCTATATAATCTGTACAACCCTCTAGTGCATTATATACGTCAAATCCCTTAACGGAGCGAGCAGACGCGGCCAACTTATCCCCGCTTTTGGTAAAAACCAATGTGGGTCTATAGTAGGTTTCTGTCAATCTGGAAGCAACGATACCTATGACACCTTTGTGCCAATCTTCTTTATACACTACAGAAGTGTACCCTTTTTCTTCCTTATTCTCTTCAATTTGGACAAGGGCCTGTTTGGTAATTTCTTGATCTAATCCCCTTCTATCTGTATTGAACTCTTCTATTTGTTTTGCAAAAATTTCTGCTTGGTCTAAGTTTGTTTCAGTCAGTAAATTCACCGCATGTTGTCCATGTTCCATTCTCCCGGCAGCATTAATTCGTGGTGCAATGACAAAAACAACATCGGTAATAGTGAGTTCTGTCTTTTTAATTTGATTGATGATTGCCTTTATTCCAATTCTTGGATTGTCATTAATTACCTTAAGTCCATAATACGCCAGCACCCTATTTTCACCAGTCATAGGAACAATATCCGCAGCAATGGCTGTTGCCACCAAATCTAAATACGAAATTAACTCATTTATACTTTCCCCTTTTCTTGAAGCTAAGGCTTGCACCAATTTAAACCCCACACCACAACCACAAAGCTCATCATAAGGATATGAGCAATCATTTCTCTTTGGGTCTAAAACTGCAATCGCATCTGGCAAGTTGTCCCCAGGTCTATGATGATCGCAGATAATAAAATCAATCCCCTTTTCTTTGGCATAAGCAACTTTATCAATTGCTTTTACGCCGCAATCCAACGTTATAATTAGGGAAAAACCATTGTCTTCGGCAAAATCGATTCCTTTAAAAGACACCCCGTATCCCTCATCATATCTATCAGGAATATAGGTGGCAACATTTGGGTAATGAGACAATAAATAGGATGACATTAATGCCACCGACGTGGTGCCATCTACATCATAGTCCCCAAAAACAAGAATGTTTTCGCCGTTGTTAATCGCTTTATCAATACGTTCCACCGCAACATCCATATCCTTCATGAGGAATGGGTCATGCAAATGAGCTAATTCTGGTCGAAAAAAGATTTTTGCTTCTTTATAGGTAGTAATTCCTCTCTGTAAAAGTAAATGTGCAACCAACCCGTCAACATTCAATGCATTTGAAAGTTGGTCTATCTCTTCTTGTTGTGGTTTTGGCTTAAGTGTCCAGCGCATAATTTCTCTCTGTTTGTCATTACTTAACTTTGTTAGCAATGACGCTTACCCATGATGAAACATCACCTTGGTCTCCATTTTAGCAAACTGACGAAACATTTCAAAGACACCACAATATTTATCCACCGAAAGGCTCACGGCTCTGTTTAACCTTTCCTCATTTAAATTATTTCCATAAAAATGGTACTCAACCACCACAGCATCATAGTGTTTAGGATGCTCCTCGGTCATATTGGCAATCGTATCTATCTTAAAAGTATCAACATCCAACTTCATTTTTTTTATCAATGAAGCCACATCCAATCCGGAGCAACCGGCCAAAGCTGAAAGCATTAAGGATTTTGGTCTAAGGCCATCACTTTCCTCTTTATCTTCAATTTTAAAAGTATTTCCAGATGTATTGGTGCTCTCAAATGCCATTTCACCCAGCCATTTGGTGGTAATATGATTTGTCATAACATAATTTTTTGTTTCTTGTGGAGGATAAAAATACAATAAAAAGACTGCATTATGCCATTGGTACAACCCCTTGACCCCAACCACGATTCTGAAACAAAACAACTAGCCGAATTCTTTAATGAAACCTTGGGTTTCTGTCCCAATTCGGTATTGACCATGCAGCATAGGCCTGCCATTTCAAAGGCTTTTATTAATCTCAACAAAGCAGTAATGGCCAATGAAGGCAGGGTGACCTCTGCACTAAAAAGAATGATTGCTTGGGTGAGTAGTAATGCTACAGGATGTAGGTACTGCCAAGCCCATGCTATACGTGCCGCAGAACGTTACGGAGCAGAACAAGAACAATTAGACAATATATGGGAGTACCGTACTCACCCAGCTTTTTCGGACGCGGAACGTGCTGCGCTAGATTTTTCTCTGCTTGCATCACAGGTTCCCAATGCTGTGGACGATGAAATTAAAACCCGATTGTACCAACATTGGAACGAAGGTGAAGTTGTGGAAATGCTGGGCGTAATTTCCCTTTTTGGATATCTTAACCGTTGGAACGACTCCATGGGAACTTCTATTGAAAATGGAGCAGTTGAAAGTGGCGAACAGTATTTGGGCAAACATGGATGGGAAAAGGGGAAACATATTTAGCCTTTCGTTAACGAATATTAGACCACTTCGCTTTTAGACAGTTTTTTGTCATTCCTGCAGAGGGGGAATCCATCTTTTCCACCTATGAATATCAAATCTAATTCCATGATTATTATTGATTTTTCATCTTTGTATCTACCACATTATGAGTGACTTAATCAATAAAAATTGACAAGAATAAATAAATTCCGTTTTAACTAAAGAGAATCAAAACTCTCTCTTTTTTAAAAAATGGATATGAAAGATTATTTATATTTGATAATTTATGCTTTAGTTGTTTGGGGTAGCACAATAATTAAGGAAATATGTAAGCAAAAGAGAATAGATAAACTAAAACATTTGGATGACTCAAAAATTGATGCAATTGCCAGATATGAGAAAAAAGCAAGTTTTTGGGATAGATTTAGAAAATAACTACTTCTTCCCCCCAACCACAATCACAATTTCTCCTTTGGGTGGGTTCGCAGTATAATGTTCCATAACTTCTTTTGCGGTTCCGCGAATGGTTTCTTCATATAACTTGGTAAGTTCTCGTGAGACTGAAATAGGCCTATCCTCCCCAAAATATTCCACAAAATTGGTCAAGGTCTTTACCAATTTATGTGGAGATTCATAAAAAATAAGAGTCCGGGTTTCTTCTGCCAATAATTTCAGTCGGGTTTGTCTGCCTTTTTTTATGGGTAAAAAACCTTCAAATACAAATTTATCATTTGGGAGTCCACTATTCACCAATGCTGGCACAAAAGCCGTGGCACCAGGTAAACACTCAACTTCAATATTGTTTTCCACACAGGCACGTGTCAATAAAAATCCTGGGTCAGAAATGGCCGGTGTGCCAGCATCCGAAATAAGGGCAACTGTTTCACCAGCCAATATCCTTTTTACAATCCCCTCAACTTTTTTATGCTCATTGTGCATATGGTGACTCTGCATATGTGTATCTATACCGTAATGTTGCAACAATTTACCACTGGTTCGGGTATCTTCTGCCAATATTAAATCGGCCTCTTTTAAAACTTTTATAGCTCTAAAAGTGATGTCCTCCAAATTTCCGATAGGGGTAGGAACAAGATATAATTTTCCCATAGAATTAAGTAAGTACTAAAAATAAGAAACCGAAAGCTGATACATCAGCTTTCGGCCTATATTTTAAATTTCTTTATTGTTTTAACTAAATTTCCTAGTAATTAACCCTATAAAACGAGCTTCCACTTCTTCTTTTCCGGCCCAATTATCATATTCTGGCTTTACCAAATTATTTATAAAAGAGAGAGAGCGTTCCTCTGTATCAATTGTATTTAGTTGGGACAACACCCTATTATAATCCTCTGCACTGTCATTAAATAAATGCTTAATAAAAGCCAATTTATCATTTAATCCTACCTGCATATCCTTGTTGAGTCTATCATTCAAAGATTTTGGTTGAGTTGGCTCCTTTTCTCCATTTTTAGTTTCGGGCATAAATAGCTCCATGTCATTCTTCATTATATTGGGAGTTGACAAAAAATCTGCCAACACCTCTTTTGAGCTTGCATCATTGGGCATTTCGGAAACCATATCCTTTATGGTGTCCATACCTGGAATCATAATGTCCTCATCGTGTGGATTATTTTCTGGGACCGACGTATTTTCATTCATCACAGCATTTGCCATTTTCTCAAATTTGGCAGCTACCACATTGTTGGACACGTCTATTTCAATATCATTTAGTTTCTCATCTATGAACTTAAGAACCGCCAATTTTTCATACAGACTTTTGGCAGCTTCATACAATTCTGGAATCTCTTTTAGGTTTCTAGAAGTAATAATATCTGTAGACATTTTTACCAATTCTTCTTTCAATTTTCTTTTCATCCTTTTTTATTTAACCTAATTCTCTAAAGGTGCTTCTTTTTTAATAATTTTATAGCTTCTTTTATAAAACGGAAATAGCAATCTTTTCGTCTATTAAAATTACAAAATGTTTCTCGAAAATACTGTTAATCATAAAGAACAATTTGGCTGGATAGAAGTTATCTGTGGCTCCATGTTCTCTGGTAAGACCGAGGAACTTATCCGTAGACTGAAACGAGCACAGTTTGCTAAGCAAAAAGTTGAGATTTTTAAACCCATGGTAGATACCCGTTACCATGAGGATATGGTGGTCTCACATGATGCCAATGAAATACGTTCTACACCAGTGCCCGCAGCCGCAAATATTCGGATTTTAGCTGATGGCTGTGATGTGGTTGCGATAGATGAGGCTCAATTTTTTGATGATGAAATAATATCCGTTTGCAATGACTTGGCCAATAAAGGGGTGCGTGTAGTCGTTGCTGGACTCGATATGGATTTTAAAGGCAATCCATTTGGTCCCATGCCTGCATTGATGGCGACTGCAGAATATGTAACAAAAGTGCATGCTATTTGTACCCGAACTGGGAATCTTGCCAATTACAGTTTTAGAAAATCTAACAATGATAAATTGGTAATGTTGGGCGAAACGGAAGAATACGAACCATTGAGCAGAGCAGCTTTTTACAAGGCTATGTTAAAAGAAAAAATAAAGGAAATGGATGTAGATGCGGAGGAAGTTTCCCAAAAGAAAAAAAACAACAATGCCTAAAGCCGCAGAAACCGTTCTGGAAATTGACCTAAAAGCGCTGGAACACAACTACCGTTATTTAAAATCTAAACTAAAAAGCAACACCAAATTCCTTGCTGTAGTTAAAGCTTATGGTTATGGTAGTGGCGCCATAGAAATTGCTAAAAAACTAAATTCTTTAGGAACCCATTATTTTGCTGTGGCTTACACAAAAGAAGGGGTTTCCCTAAGAAATGCTGGAATAAAAACTCCCATTTTGGTATTGCATCCACAGGCAATAAATTTTGAAACACTCATTGAGCACAGTTTAGAGCCCAGCCTATATTCTCCTAAAATTCTTAAGTCCTTTTTAGAAGTTGCCCAGCAAAAAAATCTTATAGAATATCCTGTTCATATAAAATTCAATACTGGTCTCAACCGACTAGGGTTTTGGGAGAATGATGTAGATTATGTTGTTGAGCATCTAACCAAAAATGTAAAAGTCGCCTCTGTTTTTTCACATTTGGCAGCATCAGAAGATGCCAAGGAAAAAGAATTCACATTAAAACAAATAGTCACTTTTGAAAAAATTTCTAAAGAGATTGATGAAAAATTAGAGTGCAAACCGCTAAAACATATTTTGAATACATCAGGAATTATCAATTATCCTGAAGCTCAATATGATATGGTACGCAGTGGAATTGGTCTCTATGGGTATGGAAACAACCAAAAAATTGATAATGAACTAAGACCCATTACAACCCTAAAGACCATTATTTCTCAACTACATAAAATAGAACCCAACGAGAGTGTGGGGTACAATATGGGTTTTACATCCGACACTTACAGAACCATTGCAACCCTTCCCCTTGGTCATGCAGATGGTATTAGAAGACAGTATGGTAATAACAAAGTTTTTGTCCTTATACATGGCAAAAAGGCACCTATTGTTGGCAATGTGTGTATGGACATGATTATGGTAGATGCTACAGGAATTGATTGTAAAGAAGGAGATGAGGTTGTTGTTTTTGGCAAAAATTCATCTGCCGAGAGTTTTGCATATGCAGGAAATACCATTTCGTACGAGCTTCTTACTGGTATCTCCCAAAGGGTGAAGAGAGTATTTATAAATTCCCAGCCTTAAAATATCCTTGTTAGGAAGTCATTTTTTAATTACTTTGCTAGCTTATTAACCAATAAACTATACAAAATGCTTAAAGAATTCAAGAATTTTATCATGACCGGCAACGTTATCGAATTTGCCGTTGCTGTAATTATGGCCGGTGCCGTTGGAAGCGTCGTTAAAGGCTTTGTTTCAGATATTATTATGCCAATTGTGGGGCATTTTGCTGGTGGTGTAGATTTTGCTGACAAGAAAATTATTCTTGACGAAGCGGTAATTGATGCTGCCGGTGCCGTTGCGACTCCTGAAAACGCCATTATGTGGGGTTCATGGGTAAACACTATTATAAATTTAATTATTGTGGGTTGGATTATGTTTTTAATTGTTAAAGCATACAACAAAACTAAAACCCCTCCCGCTCCCGAAGCTCCAGCTGGGCCTAGCCAAGAAGATCTTTTGGCAGAAATAAGGGATTTGTTGAAAAAGAAATAAGTGGTTCTATTTTAAATAGAACCATCCGCTACACTATATATCAGCCTAAAACCATCAATTTGTTAGCTAAACATAATTGATGGTTTGTTTTTTTGTAACAATTTGTTATATTTTAATTAATCTTAATTTGATTGCTTGTGAAACTGGCTATAAGTGGTACATTTGCCCTCTAAATTTATAAACTTAGTACAATGAAAGTTGCAATTGTAGGCGCTACAGGAATGGTAGGCGAGGTGATGTTAAAAGTATTGGCAGAACGTAATTTCCCAATAACCGAATTGTTGTTGGTAGCATCAGAGCGTTCCGTAGGGAAAAAACTATCATACAAAGGTGAAGAATATAGTATAATTGGCTTGGCCGATGCAGTTGCGGCAAAACCAGACATTGCCATTTTTTCTGCTGGTGGAGACACCTCTTTAGAATGGGCTCCAAAATTTGCAGACGTTGGAACAACGGTGATTGACAACTCATCTGCTTGGCGAATGGATCCAAGTAAAAAATTGGTGGTACCAGAAATCAACGCCAATGAGCTCACCAAAGAAGACAAAATAATTGCTAATCCTAATTGTTCAACTATTCAGTTAGTAATGGCCTTGGCTCCGTTGCACAAAAAATATAAAATGAAGCGTGTGGTAATCTCTACCTACCAATCTGTTTCTGGTACTGGTGTAAAAGCTGTACAACAATTAGAAAACGAAATTGCAGGAATACAAGGAGAAATGGCGTATCCCTATCCCATTGGAAGAAATGCCCTGCCTCACTGCGATATTTTCTTAGAAAATGGCTATACCAAAGAAGAAATGAAGTTGGCACGTGAGCCACAAAAAATATTGGATGACAGAACCTTTTCTGTAACAGCAACAGCAGTACGTATTCCTACCGCTGGTGGGCACTCAGAATCTGTAAATGTTGAGTTTTATAATGATTTTGATTTAAGCGCTATCCGCAAATTATTGAGTGAAACCCCGGGTATTGTAGTACAGGACAATCCAGATACCAACACCTATCCTATGCCCATTTATGCACATGATAAAGATGATGTATTTGTAGGTAGGCTCCGTAGGGATGAAACACAAAGACACACCCTAAATATGTGGATTGTTTCCGACAATCTAAGAAAGGGAGCTGCCACCAACGCAGTACAAATTGCTGAGTACTTGGTAGAAAATCATTTAGTATAACATTATCTCCTAATATATTTCTAAAATAATTAAGAACCTTTGTGCCAAACACAAAGGTTCTTTTGTGGTATTTTTAAAGACATAAAATCAGGTGAAAAATGAAAAAGCTACTCCTTATACCTATTATGACACTACTCCTAATAGCTTGTCAAACTGAAACAAAAAAAGAATCTATTATTGTGAACTACCCAATAACTAAAAAAGCAGATACAGTAACTACTTATTTTGGAACAGAAGTAAAAGACCCCTACCGCTGGTTAGAAGATGATAGGAGTGAAGAAACAGAAGCCTGGGTAAAAGAGCAAAATGTTACCACCTTTAGTTATTTGGACCAAATTCCTTTTCGCAACGACCTAAAAAACCGATTGGAAAAACTATGGAACTATGAAAAACTAGGTTCTCCTTTTGAGGAAGGCAATTATACTTATTTTTATAAGAATGATGGACTGCAAAATCAATATGTGGTCTATCGTAAAAAAGGTGAAGGTGAAGAAGAGGTTTTCTTAGATCCAAATACCTTTTCAGAGGACGGCACCACTTCTTTAATGGGATTAAGATTTTCAAAAGACGGTTCTTTAGCAGCTTACTTAATCTCTGAAGGTGGTAGCGACTGGAGAAAGGCAATTGTATTAAATGCCGAAACCAAAGAAATTGTTGAAGATACTTTGGTAGATATTAAATTTAGTGGGCTTTCATGGAAAGGCAATGATGGTTTTTATTACTCTAGTTATGATAAGCCCGAAGGAAGTGAGCTTTCTGCCAAAACAGACCAACACAAACTTTACTATCATAAATTGGGAACTTCTCAAAAGGAAGATGTACTGGTCTATGGAGGGGTGCCATCTGAAAAACATAGATATGTTGGTGGTTATGTAACAGAGGATGAAAATTATTTAATGATTTCTGCCTCTATATCAACCTCTGGAAACAAACTATTTATAAAAGACCTTTCTAAGCCCAACAGCAGGTTGGTCACTATTCTAAACCATACAGAAACGGATAGCTACATTATTGAAAATGTAGGCTCCAAACTATATATTGTAACCAATATGGATGCTCCTAATCAAAAAATTGTAACAGTAGATGCATCTAACCCCGCTCCAGATAATTGGGTAGATTTTATTCCTGAAACAGAAAATGTACTCTCCCCAAATACTGGTGGCGGCTATTTCTTTGCAGAATATATGGTAGATGCCATTTCAAAAGTATATCAATATGATTATGATGGTACATTAATACGAGAGGTGCAATTGCCCGGTGTGGGCAGTGCCAGTGGTTTTGGTGGCAAAAAGGAAAAAGATGAATTTTATTTCTCGTTCACCAACTACAACACACCCGGTTCCTCATTTAAATACAATGTAAAAACAGGGGAATACACCCAGTATTGGAAACCGGAAATAGATTTTAATCCAAATGATTATGAATCTACCCAAGTGTTCTATACGTCCAAGGACGGCACAAAAATCCCTATGATCATTACCCATAAAAAAGGATTGAAACTCAACGGTAAAAACCCCACAATCCTATATGGGTATGGAGGGTTCAATGTAAGTCTAACCCCGTCCTTTAGTATTGTAAATGCCGTTTGGATGGAGCAGGGCGGTGTCTATGCCGTCCCCAATCTACGCGGTGGTGGTGAGTATGGTAAAAAATGGCACGATGCAGGAACTAAAACTAAAAAACAAAATGTTTTTGATGACTTTATTGCCGCAGCAGAATATCTAATTGAAAACAAATATACCTCATCAGAATATTTAGCTATAAGAGGAGGCTCCAATGGAGGGTTATTGGTGGGTGCAACTATGACACAAAGACCAGATTTAATGAAAGTAGCCTTGCCAGCAGTGGGAGTTATGGATATGTTGCGTTACCACACTTTTACAGCTGGTGCAGGATGGGCCTATGATTATGGAACTGCTGAGGAAAGCGAAGAAATGTTCGAATATTTAAAGGGCTATTCCCCAGTGCATAATGTCAAAGCGGGAACAGCTTACCCTGCCACTTTGGTCACAACGGGAGACCATGATGATCGTGTAGTACCAGCACATAGTTTTAAATTTGCAGCCGAACTGCAAGAAAAACAAGCTGGGAGCAATCCCACTCTTATTAGAATAGAAACAAATGCTGGGCATGGGGCAGGAACTCCCGTAAGCAAAACTATTGAACAATATGCCGATATTTTTGGGTTTACCCTTTTTAATATGGGTTATGAAGACTTGCCCAACAAAGCAGTTTTAAAAGAATTTAAAGACTAAATATACATACAATACCATAAAGTCCGTTTCTCTATTGAGGCGGACTTTTTATTTATCCAAAACCATGTTGCAAGTAGATATCACTTCTTTTTCTTATGATTCTTTTCCTGTCCTAAAAGACATTTCTTTTAAGGTTCAAAAAGGTGAACATGTGTCCATTTTAGGAGAAAGTGGCTGTGGAAAAAGCACCCTTTTAAAAATAATCTACGGTCTTCTACATGTTGAAGAGGGAAAGGTGTTTTGGAAAGATATTGAAGTCATGGGGCCAAACTACAACTTGGTTCCAGGGGAATCTTACATGAAGTATCTTTCCCAAGATTTTGATTTAATGCCCTACACTACTGTTGCCGAAAATGTGAGTCAGTTTTTATCTGTTTTTGACCCCAAAGAGCTCAAAAAAAGAACTGATGAGTTATTGGAAATGATTGAAATGACCACTATGGCAAAAACCATGGTCAAAAACTTAAGCGGTGGGCAACAGCAACGCGTAGCTTTAGCAAGAGTGCTGGCGCAAGAACCTGAGGTTTTATTATTGGATGAGCCTTTTGGTCATATAGATAATTTTAGAAAAAATAGCCTAAGAAGAAACCTTTTTTCTTTTCTTAAAAAACAAGGAATTACCGTTTTAACGGCAACACACGACCATAATGATATTTTGCCGTATGCAGACAGGGTACTTGTTTTAAAGAACCATCATATATTAGTTAATGATGCCACAGAAGCAATATACCAAAACCCAAAAGAAATGTATGTGGCCTCACTTTTTGGCGAGGCCAGTCTTATTCCCATTCAATTGATTAAGCCATATGCAGAGATTAGTAAATCTATTATGGTGTATCCGCATGAATTTAAAATTTCTGATAGTTCTGGGTTAAAAGTGTGGGTAAAACATTCCTATTTTAAAGGAAGTCATTATCTAGTTGAGGCAAAAATGAATGAAAATGATACTGTTTATTTTAATTCAAACAAAGTATTAGAAGCAGATACAGAAGTGTTTCTAAACGTTTCCTTAGAAACCATTAACTTGCGGCTGAAAGATAATTAAACAGCAGTTTTGGACAAGGAAATTATTATAAAAGAGCTTAGGTTCAAGGCCATTAGAAGCAGTGGCGCCGGCGGTCAGCATGTGAATAAAGTTTCCTCCAAAGTAGAGCTGGTTTTTGATGTAGAAAACTCCTCAGGATTATCAGAGATTGAAAAAGAAAGGCTTTATGGAAAGCTAGAAAGCAAGCTTACCAAAGAAAACGCGCTTCTTTTACAGTGCGATGAATCCCGCAGCCAACATAAAAACAAAGAATTGGTCATCAAACGTTTTTTGGAGCTGATAAAAACTGCTTTAAAAGTTCCCAAAAAACGCAAAAAGACAAAACCATCAAAATCTGCTGTTGAAAAACGCCTAAAATCCAAACAAAAAATGGCTCAAAAAAAGGTAAATAGACAAAAGCCAGGTTTGGATTAAGCCACCTTGTTTACTAACGTGCCTACCCCATCAATAGTTATCTGTATTTCATCACCACTTTGTAAATTAAAATCGGTGCCAGGTACAATGCCCGTTCCCGTCATCAATAAACTTCCATAAGGGAAAGAGCATTCCAAGTAAAGATATTTTACTAAGTCCTCAAACTTTCTTTTTATTTGGTCAATACCAATTGTATCTGCAAAAACAGAATTACCTCCACGTAAAATAGTAAGTCTTATTTGGGTTGATTGTGGTAATGGGTCATTAGTAAGTAAAATACATGGCCCTACCGCTGCACAACCATCATAGGTTTTTGCTTGTGGAAGGTATAACGGATTTTCTCCCTCTATGCTCCTAGAGCTCATGTCATTACCAATAGTATAGCCAATTATTTTACCTGATGAGGTAATAACCAATGTTAATTCTGGTTCTGGAACATCCCAAGTAGAATCTGCTCTTTTCCTAACTTTTCCACCTGAGCCTACTGTTCTATATGCCGTTGCTTTGAAAAAAAGTTCTGGTCTATCTGCTACATATACTCTAGAATAAAAACTGCTCCCGCCAGCTTCTTTGGACTCTTCTTCCCTACCCATTTTACTATTGTAATAAGTGACACCACTTGCCCAAATCTCTTGGTTTTGTACAGGCGCCAACAGCTCATTTTCCAAATAGCTTGATGCATTTTCAATTTGGTTGGACGCATTAATTTTACTGCTAACAATTTCCAATAAATTATCATTGTTGATAAAACTATCCCATTCCTCATTCTTTAACAAATGGAATGCTACGCCTTTTTCAACTATAATTCCGCTTTTTACTTTATAAATTTTCATTTGGTTGAGTTTTATGTTTTAATGAAGGTCTCTTTCCACTTTTGAGCCTGATCCTCCCACCAGAACATCTAAATCTGCTCCTTTATCTGCTTGTTCCACATGGTCTATATAAATTCTTGCATACCCTCTATAGGCAACAGGTTCTGGTGCTACCCATGCATCTTTTCTTTTCTTAAGCTCTTCATCGGAAATATCTAGATTAAGAAGTCGGTTTTCAACATCCAACTCTATAAGGTCTCCATTCTGTATGAGCGCAAAGGCACCACCAACTGTTGATTCAGGTGAAACATGAAGTATAACAGTCCCATATGCCGTGCCGCTCATACGGCCATCAGAAATACGAACCATATCCTTAACTCCTTTTAAAATAAGTTTTTCAGGAAGGTCTACATTGCCCACTTCAGGCATCCCTGGATATCCTTTGGGACCCACTCCTTTGAGCACTATCACACTATTTTCATCAATGTCCAAATCTGGAAGGTCTATTCTTTCGTGATAATCTTCCATACTTTCAAAAACCACTGCCTTCCCTTTGTGTTTCATCAATTTAGGCGTGGCTGCCGAAGGTTTTATTACAGCTCCATTTTCACAAATATTTCCTTTTAATACAGCGATTCCAGCGTTATCCTGTAGTGGTTTGTCTATGGTTGCGATTACTTCTTTGTCATAGCAAATAGCATCGGTATAATTATCTTTAAAAGTTTTTCCGTTAGCTGTAATGATATCATTATGTAAAAGATTTCCCAATTCCTTCATTACTACAGGAAGTCCTCCTGCATAGAAAAAATCTTCCATTAAAAATTTACCGGATGGCATCAAGTTTACCAAAAGTGGTATTTTACTGCCAATACTATCAAAATCTTCAAGTTTTAAATCGACTCCTATTCTTCTTGCAATAGCAATCAAATGAATAATTAAGTTGGTAGAACCTCCTACAGCAGCATTGGTTACAATGGCATTTTCAAAGGCTTCCTTTGTCAATATTTTAGAAAGCGTTAAATCTTCATGTACCATGTCCACAATACGCCTGCCAGATAGTTGAGCCATCATTTTTTTACGAGAATCTGCGGCTGGGATTGATGAAAAACCTGGAAGTGTAAGGCCCAATGCTTCAGACATGGTTCCCATAGTAGATGCGGTTCCCATTGTATTGCAATGCCCAATACTACGTGCTGCGCACACTTCAGCTTCCGTAAAATCGGCCTCGGAATATTCTCCTGTTTTTTGCTTTTCCTTAATCATCCAATTAAAGGAACCAGAACCTATGGTCCCTCCTCTAAAACGACCGTTGAGCATAGGTCCTCCAGGAACCACAATAGTGGGCAAATCCACACTACACGCACCCATTATTGTTGAAGGGGTTGTTTTATCACAACCAGTTAAAAGAACAATTCCGTCCAAAGGATTGGCCCTAATTGATTCCTCTGTGTCCATGCTTGCCAAATTCCTGAAAAGCATAGTACTAGGTTTCATAATAGTCTCTCCCAATGACATTACTGGAAATTCCAATGGAAAACCACCAGCCTCTGCAACACCTCTTTTGACCACCTCTGCAAAATCACGCAAATGTCCATTACAAGGTGTCAATTCTGACCATGTATTACAAATACCTATTACTGGTTTCCCTCTAAAATAATCATCTGGATATCCCTGATTTCTAAGCCATGAACGGTGTACAAAGCCCATTTTGTCATTGCCTCCAAACCATTCCTTACTACGTAAGTCTTTTTTCTTGCCCATTAAATGTGACGGATTTAGTCTTTTTACAAGCAATTAAATTATGGAAAATATTCGATTCAAAGGCTATTCAACGTGTTACTTAAACACTATTTGTTCAGTGAATTTGTTTAATTACGAAATCGTTATCGTTAAAGCTGACAATATCACCCTTTGATTTGCCTAATAATAGTCTCCCTATTGGTGTTCCTGCTGAAATACAAAAGACATTTTTATATTCCCCAGCAGAAATTCCTAAAAAATAAGCGGCTTTATTAGTGTAAACCAAACTTCCCAATCCAACATGTTTAATATTACTATCTAATTGAATCTGATATAAGACTCGTTTTATTTTTTCTGCTTCCGCAAGCTGTTGTCCCAATTTTTCTCTCTCTAATTGAATCATGGCACGACCCGTTTCATGCTTATCCCCAGCACTGCTTTTAGTCTCGGAAGTCAATGCCTCTTGAGTGGCTTCAATATTGCCCTTTATTCTGAAAATTCTATCGTCAACAAAATCCTTGCAATGATTAAATAGCTCTTCCTTCAATCTCTTATGCTCCATTTATTCTTGAGTAAGCTTGCGCATGGCAACCCACTGCTTTAGCATTTCCCTAGATTCCATTGCTGGGTAGCCTAATACTGTTTGGCCTGCTGGTACGTCTTTCATAACTCCTGACCCTGCTCCCACAATAGCACCAGAATGAATGGTTGTATGGTCCTTAATCGATGCACTTCCGCCAATAATAACCCCATCTCCCAAAGTCACGGAGCCTGCAAGACCACTATGACCAGCCATGATACAAGAGCGACCCATAATACAATTATGGGCAATCTGCACAAAGTTGTCTATTTTACATCCGTCCCCAACAACTGTAGAGCTAAACTTTGCCCGATCCACACAAGAGTTTGCGCCAATTTCAACGCCATTGCCTATAATTACATTTCCAATTTGCGGAATTTTGACCAACCCTCTGCCATCATCGCTTGGGCGATAACCAAAACCGTCTGCGCCTATGCTCACATTGGTGTGAAAAATACAATGGCTACCTATTATACTTCGTTCCCTGATTACCGTTCCAGACCATACTGTAGTATTGTTTCCAATTTTGGTTTCATCAAAAACAGAAACATGTGGATATAATGTTACCGAGTCTCCTAAAACCACATCTTTGCCCACATAACAGCCTGCTCCAATTCTACAGCCTGTTCCAAGAGTAGCAGATTCGTGTATGATTGCTGTTGGGTGAATATCCTCATCAAACTGTGGAGGTCCTGGGTCAAAGGCTTCTAGTATTTTCGCCATGGCCAAATCTGCATTCTTTACTTTAATCAATGCTCTGTTTTCGCCAGGCTCTACATCTAGTTTTTCATTTACAATAGCAGCACAAGCATTAGAATCTTTCCAAAAACGAACATATTTTGGACTTCCTATAAAGGTTATATGGCTGTTGGTGGCCTTTCCTAACTCTTCTGGGCCAGTAATTTGTTGTGTAGTGGTGCCAATCAATTCCCCGTTTAGGATTTCATTGATTTCACGAATAGTAAACGATTTCATTAGGTCGGTTTATTTAGTTTCTAGAAATTTATACTTTGTGAAACTACAAAAAACTGATGGCATTTGTACATTTGGTTCTACACCAAATCTGAAAGTTCTTTTCCAACAAAACTGCCAATAGCAATACCCATTCCGCCTAAACGCACTCCACAAAAGACATTGTTGGAAAGTTGTTTTACTATGGGCTTTTTTGTTTTGCCAATACCCATAATTCCGCTCCAGCTATAATCCACCACAAAAGGAGTATTGGGTAAAATCATTTCTTTAAGCATTTCCCTGAGTTTTTTTTGAACTATCTCTGTCTCCCCAAAGGTTGCGGTTTCCTCTGTTTTAAAATCTAAGTTTCTGCCTCCTCCAAAAAGAATCCTATCATCAATATTTCTAAAATAATAATAGCCTTCATCCAAATGAAATGTCCCCTTAATATCTAGGTTTTTAATCGGCTTTGTAATTAACACCTGAGCTCTTGCTGGCTTCACTTCTTCGTAGATTAAATCTGGCGCAAAACCATTTGTGGCAATCAGTAATTTATTGGTGGTAAAATCAAACTTATCTGTCTTAACAGAAACTTTACCCCCATTCTCTTCAAACTCCTTTACTTTTATAGAATTTAAAATATGTATACCACTATTAGATACTTTCTTTAAAAAAGTGTTCATCATCATTCCGGTATCAATCTGAGATTCAAAACCATGGGTAATGTATGTTTCTTTTACTTTTTTAAACTTATAGGTGTTGGGTTGTTTTTTAAATGCTTTTCCTCCAAAAACAGGTGTCAATAAGGTGTTGACTTCATCTAACCTGTTCATGCAATTGTCAAACAACTTCTCATCATAGTACATAAACAATTCATGTCCTCCATGATTTTGAAAATCAATTTGCTTGTCGCCCAAAGTTTTGCGCAACAACTTTATGCCGTTCCATCTTTTTTGGACCAGTTCCACAACTTCATTCTCGGTATGGGTATTTAAATCTGATATGATTTCAGAAATACTGCCAAAACATGCAAAGCCAGCATTTTTAGTACTTGCGCCTTGGGGTAGAATTCCCTTTTCCAGTATCAGGATTTTAGCATTGGGATGTTTTTCTTTAAGGGATAAAGCACAATTAAGTCCAACAATACCACTGCCAACAATTGTGAAATCTATGTTGGACAACCATGATTTGTACTCCCAATAGCTAAAGGTCATTTCTATGATAAAATATGAACAGGTATAAATTTACCCTTTATATTTTTCTCAGCGTCTTTTTTGGTGTCAATCAATTTTCAAAATGATATAAATCTGCTAGTTGATAAACCAAAAAAGCAATAATGGAGTCTTCTGCCTCATCATTCTTATGTCTTCTATAAACCTCTTGGGCATTTTCTCTTTTAAAAGAGTCCAAGTCCCCAGTTCTATTTTCACTGAAAATGTTCCACGCTTTTAATCCTTCTAACATTTCTTTATGCGCATTGTATTTTTTATTTACTAAATCCAGAAGGTTTTTAAACTCCTGATTGTTCTTGTTGATAGGGTCGTGCTTTTCTTTATTCAATCGGTCGTACTCGGCTTTAAGTCGCTCATCTGCCTTTTGTGCTTCATTGATAATCTTATAATAAGATCTAGAGACCAAGGAGTTATATTCATCATTGAAAATGTTATCAATTTTAATAATTGATTCATAATCAACGTTTTTAAAGGCTCTTTTTGGATTATCTATATAAAGCTCAGTAGCGCCTACAGACACTAAGGCATCGTTGGGCTCCAAAGCATCGTACCAAGCTTGCGACTTAATTATTTTTTTCCATTCTTCTTGGTACGCTCTATTAAAGTTTGATTTGCTTGCTGAGCAACCAGCAATGAAAAGTAACGGCACAAAAAGTAAATACCTAAAAAAACAATTGTAAAATTTTACCATTTCCTAAAAAATATGAAAAGCAATAGCGCTCCAAACCATAGAAAATAATAGATAGGTATAACTTGGGGAAATACATAAATATGTAACAGAAAGCCAAACAAAAAATAATCTCGTTGAGCGTACACTATTTAACGACAGCCCTCAATAAAGTAATATTAATCGAGGCGGTATAAAAACGATGCTTATTCCTCTATAGGTGCCATTTCAAAATCTTCCATGAATTTGGTAGTATAATTACCTGCCAAATAATCTGGATGATCCATCAATTGCCTATGAAACGGTATCGTAGTTTTAACACCTTCTATTACAAACTCATCCAGCGCCCTTTTCATTTTGTTGATAGCCTCTTCCCTTGTTTGGGCAGTTGTAATCAACTTTGCAATCATAGAATCATAATTAGGTGGTATGGTGTAACCGCTATACACATGTGTGTCCAAACGTATTCCATGACCTCCTGGAGTGTGTAAAGTTGTAATTTTTCCGGGGGAAGGTCTAAAGTTATTATACGGGTCTTCTGCATTAATTCTACATTCTATAGAATGCAATTTAGGCGTATAGTTTTTTCCCGAAATTGGAACTCCTCCAGCTACTAATATCTGCTCTCTAATAAGATCATAATCAATTACTTGTTCTGTAATTGGATGTTCTACTTGGATACGAGTGTTCATTTCCATAAAGTAGAAATTTCGATGCTTATCCACCAAAAACTCCACTGTTCCTGCGCCTTCGTATTTAATATATTCTGCTGCCAAAACTGCAGCCTTGCCCATATCTTCCCTTAACTTGTCTGTCATAAAAGGAGATGGTGTTTCTTCCGTTAATTTTTGGTGCCTACGTTGAACGGAACAATCTCTTTCGGATAAATGGCATGCTTTCCCGTATTGATCTCCCACAATTTGGATTTCAATATGTCTAGGCTCTTCTATCAACTTTTCCATATACATGCCCCCATTTCCAAAAGCCGCTGTAGCTTCTTGCACGGCGCTTTCGTATAAGCCTTCCATTTCTTCTTCTTTCCAAACAGCCCGCATTCCTTTTCCGCCACCACCTGCGGTAGCTTTTATCATAACGGGGTAACCCATTTTCTTGGCAACCTTTTTGGCGTCATCAACAGATTTCAAAAGACCTTCAGAGCCTGGGATGGTAGGCACACCAGCTTTTTTCATGGTTTCTTTGGCTGTCGCCTTATCTCCCATTTTGTCAATATGTTCTCCAGAAGCTCCAATGAATTTTATGTCGTGTTCAGCACAAATTTTGGAAAACTTAGAATTTTCTGATAAAAACCCATATCCTGGGTGAATAGCATCTGCATTGGTTATTTCTGCAGCTGCAATAATATTTGGTATTTTAAGATAGGATTCACTACTTGCGGCTGGTCCAATACACACGGCCTCATCTGCAAATCTTACATGCAAGCTTTCTTCATCTGCTTTGGAATAAACAGCAACCGTCTTTATTCCCATTTCTTTACAGGTTCTTATGATTCGTAGCGCAATCTCTCCCCTATTTGCAATAAGTATTTTTTTAAACATCCTTTAAAATTTTAAAGTTGTGATTTTTAAGTTTTAAGTATGTTGAATTTTCAATATTAAAAAGTTAGAAATTCAGACATTCAACACTTAAAATTTACTAAGACGGGTCTACCAAGAATAATGGTTGGTCAAATTCTACTGGTGATGAATCATCTACCAATACTTTTACAATTTTACCTGAAACCTCAGATTCAATATCGTTAAAAAGTTTCATGGCCTCAATCACACATAAAACATCTCCTTTTCCAATGGTGTCACCAACCTCAACAAAGGCAGGTTTGTCTGGAGAGGGCTTTCTATAGAAAGTTCCTATTATTGGAGATTTTATTGTAATATATTTAGAATCATCATCAGAATCTGATGCTGGTACTGCTGGTGCAGCAACTTCGGCTACTGCAGGAGCTGCTGCCACTGGAGCAGATGCTACAGGAATTTGTTGCACATAAGTAGTTTCTGGAGTATAATCAGCTGATCCAGTTCTAATGGTGATTTTAATATCCTCCATTTCCAATTTAACCTCACTTGCGCCCGACTTGGCTACAAATTTAATCAAGCTTTGAATTTCTTTGATGTCCATGAAATAAGTTTTTGTTAGTTGTATTTAATTATGAATTATAGGCCCATTTTAAATAAATGGCGCCCCATGTAAAACCACCTCCAAAGGCAGCAAAAACCAAATTATCCCCTTTTTTTAACTGACTCTCATAGTCACTCAATAAAAGAGGCAAGGTAGCAGATGTGGTGTTACCATATCTCTGAATATTCATCATTACCTTAGAGTGGTCTAATCCCATTCTATTTGCTGTTGCATCTATTATACGTTTATTAGCTTGGTGCGGCACTAACCATGACACGTCCTTATCTTCTAGATTGTTCTGTTTCATAATTTTTTCTGCCACATCTGCCATATTAGAAACAGCAAATTTAAACACCGACTTACCATCTTGGAAAATATAGTGTTTCCTGTTCTTAACAGATTCCTCTGTTGCAGGCATAAGTGAACCTCCGCCCTCCATGCCTAAAAATTTTCTTCCAGACCCATCTGCTCTTAAATATTCATCTTGCAATCCCAAGCCTTCCGTGTTTGGTTCAAAAAGAACAGCTCCAGCACCATCTCCAAAAATGATACAGGTAGTTCTATCTGTATAATCTATAATGGAGGACATTTTGTCTGCTCCTATTAACAGTACCTTTTTATATCTACCCGTTTCTATATATCCTGCTGCTGCAGACATTCCAAAAAGAAAACTGGAACAAGCTGCTAACAAATCATAGGCAAAAGCATTAACCGCGCCTATTTCAGAAGCCACAAAAGCAGCCGTTGAGGCAACCATGTTATCTGGTGTCGCTGTCGCTACAAGAACCAAGTCTATTTCCGAAGGATCAAGCTTGCTTTTTGCTATAAGCTGCTTGGCGGCTTGTATCGCCAAATAGGATGTCCCTTTTCCTTCTTCCTCTTTTAAGATTCGCCTTTCCTTTATCCCTGTCCTTGAAGTAATCCACTCATCATTAGTCTCTACCATTCCTTCTAACATTTTGTTAGTTAGGACAAATTTGGGAACATACCCTCCCACAGCTGTAATAGCTGCTGATAATTTACTCATGCTAAAATTGTTTTTTTGTCAAAAACATTCAAAAATGACTCAAAAGAGGTGAAAATTAATCATTTTCAACGACTTTTTGATTAAAACCCTCTTGTTTTTGATTTTTTTTAAATTTCATAAAAAAACTCCCACTTTAATAAAAGTGGGAGTTAAATTTTGTGTTGTAGAGACAAACTATGCTACAGCCTCTTCGGTCTTGTCTATTAAAACTTCACCGCGATAGTATAACTTACCTTCGTGCCAATGAGCTCTGTGGTATAAATGTATTTCACCAGTTGTTGGGTCTTTAGCCAATTGTTGATCAGCTGCCTTGTAATGAGTTCTTCTCTTGTCCCTTCTGGTTTTAGAAATTTTTCTTTTAGGATGTGCCATTATGAAACTTATTTATCCGTTAATAATTTTTTTAGTGCATCCCACCTGGGATCCGTATTTTCTTTGTTTTTCTTTTCTTCTTTTGGTTGCAATTCTTCTAGTTTAGTCAATGCTTCAGAATCCAAAGAGCCGTCTAAAACTCCTGGGTGAACTCTTTTTAAAGGCACTGCCAAAACCAACATTTCATAAACGTACTGTGCTATGTTTACTTGGTGTTCGCCGTGAGGAATAACCAATATTTCTTCATTCTCGTCATTATATTCTTCACCAAACTTAATCACCAATTCCAATTCACCCTCTATTTCTTGATCATAGGGTTCATTGATGATATCACAATTTACATTTACACTGCCAGTAGCGGATAGTTCCAATTCTAGCATGGTCGTCATTTTGTTCAATTGGGCATCAATATGAATATCTGCCTTATTAAACTCATTGTAATCAAAAGATTCAAAGAACGTATTCTTAATGTCATAATCAAACTTGTGCTTTCCTAGACTCAATCCTGAGAAAGGAATATCAAACTCCTTTAGCTTCACCATGTTCAACACTTGTTTAATGCTTTTCCTGCTTAAAACAGGGCTGCAAAGATACTATTATTTTATAAAATCCCAACTTTTTTAAAGCTAAATCCCTTATGGTTTGTTGGTTACCCTTACAAAGGAACAATTGTTTTGCTACTTATAAAAACATAGTGCTAAAAAATCATCTTTTAACTCTTTGTTTTTGTAATGGGTTTTTGGTTAGTTCTGTATATTCTTTTCTGTTTCTAAAAATCTTAATTCCCATAAAAACTGCTTCTTTAAATGAGCTATGGTCTGCCTTGCCCTTGCCAGCAATTTCATAGGCCGTGCCATGGTCTGGTGAAGTCCGTACCTTGTTCAAGCCTGCTGTATAATTAACTCCCCTGCCAAATGACATTGTCTTAAAGGGAATTAGCCCCTGGTCATGGTATGCGGCCAAAATGGCATCAAAGCTCTTATAGGATTCGGAGCCAAAAAAACTGTCCGCCGCATAGGGGCCGTACACCAAATGCCCTTTTTCAAAAAGTTCCTTGATTACAGGTTTCATTACCTCATCATCCTCTTTTCCTATGACGCCATTATCACCACTATGAGGGTTTATTCCTAACATAGCGATTTTAGGTCTGCGAATACCAAAATCCATTTTTAAGGAATCTTCTATAATTTTAATTTTCTTCTGGATTAATTTAGGAGTGATTGCCTTTGCCACGTCCTTTACGGCCACATGATCAGTTAGAAGTCCTATTTTTAAATTATCTGTTACCATAAACATTAGACTTTCGCCTTCCAATTCCTTTGCTAAATAATCTGTATGCCCAGGAAAGTTAAAATCCTCTGCCTGAATATTATTTTTATTGATAGGAGCCGTAACCAAAACATCAACATCTCCTTTTTTTAAAGCATTTACAGCGACTTTTAAAGACTTAATGGCAAAAGAACCTGCCTCTTTACTGTCTTTTCCAAACTCAAGTTTTGGGACTTCTTTCCAAGCATTTACCACATTTATTTTTCCGTCCAATGCTTTGGAAGCATCGTGTATACCGTGGAAATTAATTTCTATTCCCAATGCTGTTTTTTGGGCAGATATTGTTTTGTTAGACGCAAAAATAACAGGGGTGCAAAAATCCAGCATTCTTTCGTCCTCAAAAGTCTTAAGAACTACCTCGCAACCTATACCGTTTAAATCCCCAATAGAAATCCCAACTTTTATTTTTCCAGTCTCATGCATAATTTTATGCCTTTATATCTAAATTTACAGCAAAACTACTTAATTAAAACGATACATGTTTACAGGCATCATAGAAACACTTGGCTGGATAGAAAAGTTAGAAAAAGAGGGAGGCAACCTCCACATTACCATAAGTTCTACCATAACATCTGAATTAAAAATAGATCAAAGTGTTGCCCATAACGGTGTGTGTTTAACGGTAATAGACTTAGATGAAGATAATTATACAGTAACTGCTATTGAAGAAACCCTCCAAAAAACAAGCTTAGGGTTTTTAAAGGCCGGTGATGCTATTAACTTGGAACGAGCAATGGTTTTGGGTTCTAGGTTAGATGGGCATTTAGTCCAAGGTCACGTGGATCAAACTGCTATATGTAGAGATGTTAAAGAAAAAGATGGAAGTTGGTTTTTTTCGTTTGAATATGATGCTACACTAAACAATTTAACCATAGAAAAAGGAAGCATTACTATTGACGGCACAAGTTTAACGGTTGTAGATTCTGGCACTAATTTCTTTAGTGTAGCAATAATTCCCTATACATACGAAAATACCAGATTCGGTTCCTATAAGGTGGGGACGATTGTTAACTTGGAATTTGATGTTATTGGTAAATATATAGCCAAATTGATGGAGAATAGAAAATAGAGGGCAAATTGTTTTTTATTTTCCTAGTTTTCTTGGTCTTTAAAAAAAGACAATGCTCCTGAAGGGCATTTATTTATTTGCCTTTTCAACTCATCAGAAGTCGCATTTTCTATGGTTATCCAAGGTTTCTCTTTTGGCTTATAGACTTTTGGCAAGGCTTTTACGCATTCCCCCGCGTGCGTACACTTTGAAGGTCTCCATTCAATTGTTATTTCTCCATTTGAGTATTGTTTAACTTTCTCTTTATTTTCCATTTTCTAATCTTTTTAAGACATAAATAGTTTTGATTTTAAACCTTTATAAAAATTTTCTTTTTATACATTACATGTGCCAAAATCAGATAGAACGTCACCACAGAAAGACCATATAATAGAGAAGACATTTTAATAGGTATAAAATCGTGCACATAAACAGTATTAAATAACCAGCCGTGTAAAGAAGTGTCGCCAACTTTAATCATGCCCATTAATTTGGAAACAAAACTGGACAAGAAATAAATGGTAATGGCATTGGCACCCACTTTTTTAAAGATGCTGCCCAATTGCATGTCTTTAACATCGGTTAAGAAATAAATAAGAGCCAATACTAAATTTGCCCATCCTGCTGTAACCAATACAAAACTACTACTCCACAAAGCTTTGTTGATTGGAAAAACAAAATCCCACAGATGTCCTACAACAAGAAACACAACGCCCAAACCAGCCAATAAAACTTCTTTCTTTTGTCTTTTGGAAACCAGTATTAATCCTGTGAATATTCCCAATAAGGAAGTTGCAATTGATGGTAAAGTACTTAACAAACCTTCTGGGTCATAGTCGGCCTTGTAGTTATGTGTTCCAAACACAGCCACATCCAAATAATTGGCCAGATTGTTAGGTGCCCTTTCCAAAGTAGAAGCTACGCCCCCAACAGGAATCAAGGTCATCAATGCCCAATAACCCAATAGTAGTGCTGCGCAAATACCAATCAATGCTTTCCAGTTAAAATTCAAAAATAAAATAGCTGCAAAGAAAAACACAACCCCTATTCTCTGTAACACCCCGGGAAAACGTATATCAACAAAATCCTTGAAAAATGGGAAGCTCAAGGTAAATGCCCCTAAGAACAACCCTAAGCCAATCAATTTTAAAGTTCTTATTGTGATTTTTTTATAGGTGCCACTGTTTATCTTCTTGTTCTTGTAAGCAAAAACAATAGATGTCCCTACAATAAACAAAAAGAAAGGAAACACCAAATCCGTTGGGGTATATCCATGCCAGCTGGCATGCAAAAATGGAGCATATACATTGCTCCATGTACCTGGCGTATTGACCAAAACCATTAAGGCTATAGTCAATCCCCTAAAAATATCAACAGATAGGATTCTATTTTTCATGTCTTTAAAGATTAGTTGGTTCTTTAAAGATACACTTTTGGCCTAAAACACTAGCCTTTTATTTATTGGAAAAGCTAACCTTAGATGGCTTGGTGACTTTTTTAAACCCAATTAATTGTTCTTTGGCATCTAGAACGGCTTTAACATACTTTTTAAAATCAGAATAGTCTTCTACGGCAATTCTATCTTTTGGGGTATGTGCCTCTATGCGCACTAGAAGTTCATTTTCATCACCCAATTTATAATCAATAACAAAGCTATGGTTCTTAAAACTATAATTCTTGCTTTCTGGGACTTCAACAAAACGCTCATCCTTGTCTATTCTCACTACATAACTAGATTTATACACATCCGCATTTTCATACAATACATAATCAATAGGGAAATACCGCTCGTCTTCAGTAATAATAGAAGTATTGTATGCATTGTTGACTTTAGGCAATCTGAAAACCTTCATGCTTCCAATTTCATCCATTGCTTCATTTATAGTAAGATCAGAAGTGTATTCAACATTAGGCGACCTTAGATCATATTTAATATTATATATGGAATCTAATTTAAAATCTTCTGAGATTCGAGCTGCAAAATCGTCCGAGATTGCATCCCTTATAGTCGTATATTTTTTTTCTTTTAATATCCCGGCATAATTAGAGTTTATACTTCCTTTATAAATTGAATTTATTTTTAGTTTATGTATGTTATCTCCCAATACGTACTCCATATGACTTTCTACTTCCGTAGAAACATGGTCAATGTCTTTTAGCTTATATATGTCTTTTAATTCTGGAGAATACCAGTTATTTGGAATATCCAATGCAGTTGCGCCTTCTAAACTTGTGGGGATAGCACGATAGGGTAGATTGTTATCCGTTAATTCCAAATACTGAGGTTTTCCATCAATAAAAACCTTTGCAATACAATGATTAAAGTCTTGATTTGGAAGCATCATAGAACGTTCTCCATAATCTGATGTCAAAACGAGAACCATATGAGATTTTAAACCAGCCAGTTGTGCTAACGTAACATAAAGCGCAGAAAAATCCTTGCAATCACCCAATTTAGATTTAATGGTTTTTGATGGTTTTTTAGGCACATAACCACTTTGCATAAAGCTAACATGGCTATAACTAAAGTTCTCCATAATATAAAAATAGATACGCTTTGCTCTTTCGTCTTCCGAAAGTTGGGAGGTTCCTTTAGGGAAGATTTGCTTATATGCATCCTCCACATCAGAATTCACCAATAATTGTGGTCTTACTAAATCCGAGTACCACATTGCGATATCCTTCCAAGAATCTATGGTGCTAATATGGAGTGTTCTACTGATATCCGATGTGCTTGGCATATAGTTTTCCTCTGCCTTTAGGCCTGGAATATTTTCAGCATTCCATATATGGCAAATAAAATCATCTACTTTTTTTGTGGTATAGTCAATTTCTCCATTGACAACTTCTCCTATTATTTGTTTTTCTTTTGGAGCTAATATTTTAACTACTGTTTTGGCAGAAGGATGAAAAGAATCAAATTGAAAATAGTTGATATAGTCTTTGAAAAACCTTCCTGATGAGCTTTGGTTCATTTCATAATCAATATGGATAATATCCCCTATTTCTAAGTTGTTAAATACAAGTTTGGATCCTCTTTTTGATGCTGGGACTACTGAATTATCTGGCTTTACAAGTTCAGATTTAGAAATACTATACGACCCAGACAGGCCTAAATCCAATTCCTTGAGCGATTCTATTCCATTATCCGAAGTTATTTCAACGATATAGGTGTATTTAGATTTGTTTCCACCTTCTTCATATAATTGAATGATGCTTTGGTCCAACAAATAGTTGTATCCATAATTATTTTCTATTCCTTTATTCCTGTTTCCCTCAATATATGTGTATACATCTGGAACCTCTAGTTGTTTAAAATAATCTTTTGTGTTGGACAGGTCGTTTATTTTTTTACGAAGAGAACTGCTACCGCTGTTGTGCTTTAATGACTTGTTATAATATTCCAAAGCCTTCTTCTTTTGCCCCATTTGTTCTAACGCAGTGCCCATAAGTTCCATTGCAACAAAAGAATGCGGGAAATTTTTTAGCATTTGTTCTATTAAAGGAATAGATTCTTCATACTTCTTATATTGGTGCAAATAATCTATATAATCCTGTAAATATGAATTATCTCCTAAAAGCGGCGAATATAACTTAGTAAAAAGGGGTAAAACCTTTTCCTTTTTGTCCAATTTATTATAGTTGCTTGCCAGGCTTTTTAAAGCAGGGTAATTAAAGTAATCTTTGTTTATCTGCTCCAAAATTTCCAACGATTTAGAATCTTCATTTAAGTATTTAGAATACACAAAGAGGTACGACCTTAATATTTTTATATTATCGCTATGATTTAACGCAATAAAATCCATAGCTTCTTTGGTTTTCTCTTTATTCTCATTTCTGAGGTGGATTAACAATTCTGAAATCTTTTTAAGTATATCAGAATCAGTTGATTCTGAAAATTTATTCATAAAATCCTCAAATTCCTTAATTGGCAATTTGTAAAGTTTTCTTGAGTCTTGAAACTCATAGACAAAAGACAAATAATAATTCTTATCATCTTTTTTGATATTCTCCTTTAGTTCCTTTGTAGAGGTATAATCTTTCTCCATGGTATAAGCCACAATCATGTACTTCTTTAAAATAGAGCTCTTAGGGTATTTTTTTAACAAAGGAGACAATATCTCTTTTGCTTCTGTATACTTTGAGTTTCTTATGTAAGTGTTTAAAAGGCAAAATTGCAATAGAAAGTTGTTGGGGTCTGCTTCCACTTTTTGGGCAAAAAATTCTTCTACAGGGTGTTTAATGTTATTGGGAGAAATTAACGCTACGTCGCTTCTGTTATATTCTTCGGAATAGGTGCTATACTTTAAATCTGACAAAGCATTCCCTTCCTTGTCTGTTATTCTTGCAATAAAATAACCTACACCACCTCCATCGGCATTCTTAATCACTAGGCGGTTAATCCCTTTTGGTAATGTAACCTCAACATTATAAGCATCCAAATCTGTTATTCCATCATTGATGTTTTCATAAACAAGTACATCATTGAGCCACGCTTTAAAACGAGAGGAGCTACCAAATCTTAATACAACTCTTTTTTCTTCATTATTGGTGATAAAAGTTTGCGCATAATTAACCCCAGCTCCATATTCTGAATGATTGGTGTAAAATTGATATGGTTCTTTTTCAAAATTTGGATTGGCATACCAATTTACAGTGCCATTGCTATTTGCATTGAAACCTTCGGTAGAATATGCGATTCTTTCTGGTCCATATTCCGTATCCAGTCCACTACCGTTCATATTTTCAAAAACCCCGCAATACTGCCACTTACGAATAGAGGAAACATTCTTTGTAATGTTGAAATACCCTTCCCAATCATTATTGTGCCTTGCAACTATGCTCTTTAAATAGATAAGTGCCTCTCTAACTGTTGGATTTTCAATCTCATTATAAGGAATAGCATTTACATTGGAAATATTGGTTTTTGCGAAACCCGAATTAATATAATTATCAAAGAAAAATCCTTGATTCCACAAAGCATACAAATAATAATCAAAGTCATCAAAGCCTTTAATTTTATTTAAGAACCCTTTCTCACTTTTAAACAACCCGTTTTCAGACTTAATTATTTCTTCTGTGAAGTAGCTATACAAGTTCTTCTCATTGTTTTTTTTGCTTTCTAACAGGGCTTCTTCTCTACTATTGTTCAAAAGCAAAGCCCACTCTTTACTTGGAGTAAAAACCTGTTGTGAAAAATTTTTTGAAATAGAAAAAATGAAGAAAAGGGCTGTAAAATAAAAATACCTCATAGGTGCAAAAGTGGTTTATTGGTTAATCTTTTTGGTTAACTATGAACGCATTTTTACCCTAATTGGTATAATTACTCTTTTGAAAAACACCGCTTTTGGCTACTTCTATAAAATATGTTCTTTCATTTTGTTCCAAACTTTAATTAAAGATAAGCCTGAAACTAGAGCAGTACCCGTTAGTATTAATGCATTTGTTGTTTCGCCATAAATCCAATAACCCGTGGCGAACATACAGGAATAAATTAATATACAACCTAATAACATAGCCAATAACCCAGATGGTACGCTCCACTTTTGTTTTGGATCAATGATTGCATTATTCTCAATACAGGCCTCTCTAGTCACCTTGTTCCATCCTGGGCCCCCTGGTTGTATTTTTTTATAAAAACTATGGAGTACTTCCTTAGATTCTGGTTGTGTCATAAAGGTAGCGGTCAACCAAATAATGGTAGTAATCAATACGACAAAAAGATATTCGGCCCAATCTGGGAAAACTCCAGTTTCCGTAGCAAAAAAATAGGCTCCGATAGGTGTCAATTTTAATAAAATAGATATTATTCCAGAAGCAAACATGGCTGTAATTTCACTCCATGCATTAATCCGCCACCAGAACCATCTTAAAATAAAAATCAAACCAGTACCCGCGCCAAAAGTTAAGAGCACATCAAAAAGTTGTAATGCATTTTGCAATAAAAGGGCTAGTAGGGCGCTAAAAATCATCAAAATTATTGTAGACAATCTACCAACTGCCACCAACTTCTTCTCAGAGGCATTAGGGTTTATTTGCTGCTTATAAAAATCATAAACAATATACGATGAGCCCCAATTTAACTGAGTGGAAATAGTACTCATATAGGCAGCGACCAAAGAGGCTAAAACCAATCCCAATAAGCCACTAGGTAATTTGGTAAGCATGGCGGAATAGGCCAAATCGTGACCCAATTTATCTTCTGCTACATTTGGAAAAGCTTCATGTATACTTGCAATATCGGGATACACTACCAATGAAGCTAAGGCAACTAAAATCCATGGCCATGGTCGCAAGGCATAATGCATAATATTAAAAAAGAAGGTGGCTCCAATAGCATGGTTTTCATCTTTTGCAGCTAACATTCTTTGAGCAATATATCCTCCTCCTCCAGGTTCAGCTCCAGGGTACCAAGAACTCCACCATTGTACGGCCAATGGTATAATAAACAAGGTTATTAACGCCTTTTTATTATTAAAGTCTGGTAAAATATTAAGCTTGTCTGTTACATTTTCATTAGTGAGCAGTGCTTTCATTCCTCCTACTTCTGGAATATTAACCAAAAAATATGCAGCGCCTATGGCACCGCCCATTGCCACAAAGAACAAAAGAAAATCTGTATACACTACTCCTTTAAACCCTCCTAACGCACTAAAAGTAACGGTGATTAATCCTGCGCTTATCACTGTCTGCCAAGGCTCAAGCCCAAGCATAATACTGCCAATCTTGATTGCCGCCAAAGTAACTGCGGACATAGTAATTACATTAAAAATAACACCAAGATACACGGCTCTAAATTTTCTTAAAAAACTTGCCGGAGCTCCTCCATATCGCAATTCATAAAATTCCAAATCAGTATTTACATTCGACTTTCTCCACAGCTTAGCGTACACAAAAACTGTTAATAATCCCGTTATTAAAAAAGCCCACCATACCCAATTTCCAGATACTCCATTTGTTCTTACTATGTCTGTAACCAAGTTCGGCGTATCAGTTGAAAATGTCGTCGCCACCATGGAAAGTCCCAATAACCACCAAGGCATCGTTCTTCCAGATAAAAAATATTCCGTGGTGTTTTTTCCAGATTTTTTAGAAACATAAATTCCTATAGAAAGAACAATTGTGAAAAAAACGATAATAATGGTGTAATCCAGAGTGCTTAATTCCATAGTTTAGTTTTGGTCATTGTATAAATATATTGTTTTTTACGATACTTTTGCCACTATACCACTAAACCAAACCCATGATTCTTTCTTTGGCCAATGAAATTTCAACCACATCGTGGGTGTTGGCTTTTATTGCCGCTTTTGTCATAGGGGTGTCTAAAGCGGGGCTCAAAGGGATAGCCATCATTATTGTTACCTTAATGGCTTATGCTTTTGGCGCAAAAGAATCTACAGGAATTATAGTTCCTATGCTTATTGTGGGGGATATTTTTGCGGTAATTTATTACAATAGACATACCCAATGGAAACACATCGTCCGCTTTCTTCCTTGGATGATGGCGGGTGTGCTTGTAGGAGTTGTACTTGGAAAAGACATGCCAGAGCAAACGTTTAAAATATGTATGTCTGTGATTATTTTAATAAGCGTAATCACTATGTATTGGTGGGATAAACGCCCCTCCAAAACAGTTCCTAGTCATTGGGCATTTGCTGGTTTTACAGGAATTATGGCGGGGATTACCACCATGATTGGTAATTTAGCCGGGGCATTTTCCAACATCTATTTCTTAGCAATTCGCTTACCAAAAAATGAGTTTATAGGTACAGCTGCATGGTTGTTTCTTTTTATTAATATTTTTAAGCTGCCTTTTCACATTTTTGTTTGGAAAACCATTACTCCCGACACATTGATGGTCAATCTAAAGTTAATTCCAAGTGTGCTTTTAGGGTTGTTTTTTGGAGTAAAATTGGTTAACACAATACAAGATAAGTTGTATAGAAAGTTAATTTTGGGGCTTACGGCCTTAGGAGCTCTTTTAATTTTGTTCCGATAAGCCACAATACTCTACTTGGGTTCTATTGAAAATGTTTTAAATACGTTATTTTTTCTAGGACAATATCAAAAAGGCCGCTTGGACACATTAATGCTCTTGGTTACGGATATTGGTTTGCCATAGGAGGTAAAACCATTCAAAAAGATTTCATATTCCCCTTCAATATCACTAGTATAGAACTCAAAATCATATGCGCTACTGTCAATGGTAAATTGAGGTTTCCAAAAAAGCAAAGACCTGTAATCTGGTATTCTGGAAAATTCTTCTTCCTCACTATATAATTGAGTATAGTAATTTTTCTTGGCAACTGGAGCATCAAATTCAACAACTAGATTGTTTTTTGCCGAATGGGTTTCTAAATAATCGGCATCAAAAGTTTCTATGGACATAATCCCTTGATAATCTTGCCCCCCCAAACGAAATTGATCCCTGATCAAACTTATTTTTTCAATTCTGCGAGCATCAAATTTTCTTATTTTTTCATGGTTCAATATAAAAACCCCATCTATAACAACAATTGCAGGGAAACTGACATATTCTTCGTTCTGAAGCTCAAATTCCTGTGAAATTTTGATATAATCATTTTCATTTCCTCCTGACCTATAGCCTGCAAACTTTACAACTTCTACCAACGTTTCTTCTAGAGTAGGGAAACGGGTATATTCATCAAGTTTAATCACCTCTGGAAGCCCCCCGTCAAAAGGATCTATTGGATCTCCCAGCAAAATAGAATCTGGTTTAATGGTAAAAAATTGATTTTCAATTTGATTAATGATGCTTCTTTCCTTAATCAAATCTTCATAATCTTTGGAAAGCTCAAAATCTGAAAATTCAAGACCAGCTAAATCAAGATTCTTTACACCGCCTTTGCTAATACTATATGATTTACCTTCTTCTACTACTTGGACTACCGCCAAGGCATTTTTATAGTTCTTGCGGAGATAAGAATAAAAATTTCCGTTTTCATCCGTTTGAGAAAACTTCAATAAAAACTCCGCCCCAGGAATGGATATTACTACAGGAGCATCTTTAATGGGGGTTTTTGACATACTGTCCATTACGGCTCCATAAAATAGCTCTCCCCGTTGCTCTGGCAAAAATAGGCTGTCACCAACATTTTGTTTAATCTGTTTGTCTACATTTAAATAATCCCTAGCATAATCAATTGCATTTAAGTAAGGGGCTAAGGAAAGCCCATCCTTCTTTTTAACCTTTACAGTATATGTGCCGTTACCCAAAGGACCTTTAAAATTCTTGATGGAAAGACGCACTTTTTCGCGCAATGTATAATTTGTCTTATCCATACTAAATGAAATCGTGGCCGAGTCAATTTCACTGCTCATCAACTGTTTTCTTGTACCAGCATCTGCCTCTATTATTGGCGGGTTATTTTTTAAAAGAGCTGATTGGTCTACTAAGTAAGGGTTTATTATAACGATATCATCTTTATAGACCTGTTCCAATCCACCATTTTTCATCCACTGGGTATAGGCCAAAATCTTATACTTACCAGATGGAATGTGTGTCGATATAAAAAAATCTCCTTTGCCCAATCCTTTTTCAAGTCTAATTTTATGTTCAAATACCTTTTCCTTGGCCTCATTTACCAACTCCACATAACCAATTTTACTGATATTGCTAAGTTTGTTGTTTTGCGCATTGAAACAATAGAGTGCATAATATAAGTACTCCCCCGAAAAAAGCACAGGGCCCGTATGGTCCACATAAGTTTTTTCTTGTGGTAATTTTTTTAAATTGACTAATTCTTCCGGGGTCTTAATAATATACTGTGCATTTGCCGTTAAGCAAAATACCATGGTAACAATTCCTACAATAAATGTCTTTTTCATACTCTATAATTTTATTCCACCCAAAAATCAGGCGCTATATTACTACCAACTACATTACAATCCCCACAAATTCTTGGAACCACATAATATGGTCCTTCACAGATTCCAGGACCTTGATTAACATCATAATACTCAACCAATTCTAAATTAATCCTATCAACCAAAGGGTATGGACATGGCCCATCTGGAGAAGGGGGTCCATCCCTTTCGGGATTTGGAAGTGGTGGACTCAACAAACGGGTACAATCAAAGGTCCCAAAATAAGGAGGCAGGGGTTCATTAGGGAAAAAGTCTTCATAATTAAAATAAAGGCGCTCACTTGTCTCACTACTAACATCAAAATATCCAATGACCCCAGCACTGCCATTTACGTTAGAAACATTCCCCTCCAAACTCCCTGGTTGAATTTGACTAAAAACCGATTCGCTCTGTGAAAATGCCCTTAACCGTTCATAAAATTCAAAAGAATCCCCGCTTATTCCAAACTGCCTTATCAAGATGCTGTATCTGTGGGAAATAATGGGATTGTTTCTGCTTATGAACCTCACCCTATTTTTGGTTGCAATCGAACTGTTCAAGACATTAGCGTTGAACAATGTTTCCACATTGGAAACATCCGTCTTGTAACAGACCTGTTCCTCTCTTACTCTTGGGATTAACCTTACGTCTGGATATAGAATTCCTTCAACATTGCCAAAATTATCCAGAACAAACTCCAACTCGTCCCTGATAATCTCAAACTCATATAGGGTCCATTGTGGAGCAATTATCTTATAGGTCTCCTCAAAAGTATATCTAAAAAACTTGTCGCTGTCCTCGGGGAAAGAAGTGTCCACAAAAATACCCATACCCTCTTCTCCGTTTCCGTTCACTATTCTTTCTGCATGAATATTCTCTATTTCTGAGGAAATGGGGGTCTGCATCTCCAAGCTATTATATTCCTCCCCATCCTGAGTCCTTACTAAAAGCTGGTATGTTGTATTAGGTAATGCAGCAAAGGGGCTTGTAGACTCATAAGTGCCAGGTTCAATTTCTTCAAAGGGATAAACATTGCCAATATTGTCCTTTACTTCCACATGTGCATCACTTTCAAAATCTGGTCTCAACCCATGCTTAATTAGAAAAGGGGAGTTTGCAACAAACAGCCTATCTTCCTCAACATTCACGGTACTGTCACTTTCCACTCGCAGCATTCTGCTCAACAAAACCCTTTGGAGTTTCTCTATATCTGTTATGTTGGACTCTATTATCATAATTCCTTCCAAGCTTTTTACGGATGATATTTCTTCACTTACATCTATAGGCTCTACACATGCAAACATGCAAATCATTAAAAAGTATGATATACAAATTTGTCTTATCATTCTTCCTCCCAAAATTCTGGCACAACATTGCTTCCTAAGGTTGTACAATCTCCACAAACAGATGGCACATAAATATATGGGCCAGGACAGGTACCAATATTTAAATCATTATTTCCGACAAAAGCAATTAATCCTTCATTTACACGCTCTATTATTGATTGGGGGCAATTGTTCATTGCCTCTCCTTGAAAACAATAGCTCACATGCGATTCTGGTGACGAATGCAGGCCACAAACAAATGGAAAAGGAGGCAGGGGTTCTTCCGGATAAAAATCTGTATAATTAAAAAACACTCTGTCCTTTGACACTGATACCACATCAAAAAAGCCCATGACAACACCAAGGCTACCATCATCTGCATATAAATTTCCTTCTAAAAATCCCGGTTGTACTTGGGAAAACACATTGCCCGTTTGACTAAAATTGTTCAATTGATCATAAAAGCCATAGGCCTCTGCACTTGAAACCATTTGAGATACCTCAATACTGTATCTATGCGAAATCATAAAGTTATCCTTTCCCAAAAAACGAACCATAAAACGTTCTAGACTGCTATCATCAATATTAGACAATTGTGCTTGTACAATTTCATTTGAAGCCTCTGTGGCATAGCAAATTTGTTGCTCTTCGGTTCGTTCCACAATCTCCAGATCATACGTGGGAACGGGCAATGCGCATGGGTCATAATTGCTTAGTTTAAACTCAAAAGGAGTCCAATCCGGGGCAATAATCTTATATGTTTCATCATATACATAACGTAAATTTTGAGCATTCCCAGCTTCACTACTATTGTCAATAAAAATCCCTATGCCTTCCACACCCGTATCACTAATGGTTTTTTCTGCATAAAGATTGTCAATAGACGATACCCCTTGAATCTTCATAGGTTTTGAAGAAATATCCTTGCCAGCAGATGTTCTCACTTTTAGTTGATATGTATTGTTTTGTTCCGCCGCAAATTGAGAAATTGATTCATAAACACCTGGGCTGGTCTCATTAAAAGTGTATATAGCCCCTGTACCATCAACAACCTCAACCTGGGCATTTTCTTCATAATTGACCAAGTCCCTGTCAATGTCCCAAGATGGTATAAAGGGATTGTAAGTAGAGTCTATTTCCAAATCAATAATTGTATCCACTTTGGTCAAAATAACCCTATGGTTTTTTAGCTCATTGGTTAATGTACCTTCAACTATTAAAATGTCCGGTTTTATACTTCCTTTAGCTCCGACGGCCAAATCTACTTCTTCTATACAAGAGAAGCATATTACAATTAAAGAAACTAGTAGTGCTATTTTTTTCATCATTCTATCCAAAATTCTGGTACAATATTGCTTCCCAACTTGGTACAATCACCACAAGGGCTTGGCCAAGTAAAATATGGGCTAAAATCATCCCCTTCCTTTTCAGCAGCAAAGGTTATCAACCCTGCCAGAATAGCCTCAATAAGAGGAGAGTCACAATCCCCATCACATACAAGACCATCACAATGATATCCCGGACCATATAAGGGTGGATTGCCCAGTGTATTGCAATTTATTGCATATGGCGGCAAAGGTTCTCCAGGAAATAAATCGTCATAATTAAAATACGTTCTTTTTTCACTTACTGAAGCGACCTCAAAATAGCCCAACACATTTTCCGTGGAATTGGATATTGATACCATGTTGCCCTCCAAAAATCCAGGCTGTATCTGCGAGAATATATTGTCTGATGATGAAAAGCTTTCCAAACCCTGGTAATATGAATGGGCATCCACGTTTTGGGAAAACTGCCTCACCAAAATGCTATACCTATGAGACATTATATAATTGTTTCTTGATATAAACCGTATTTCTTTGTTTTTAATTTGATTCTTATCCAAATCCGATGTAGAAGCCTGAATAATCCGTGATGACAGTGCGGACCCAAAACACGTCTTTTGCTCCTCTATCCTGGGTTTAATCCCTACTTCATATTGTCTTCTGGTACAAGGAACGTAATAAACTACCTCAAATTCAAAAGGATCCCATTTAGGTGCAATAATTTTATAAGTTTCTTCATACTCAAAACGAAAAAAAGTTGGGTCTTTTGATGTTGAAGCATTATTTAAAAAAATCCCAGCGCCCTCTACACCCTCATCGTTTATGAGTCTCTGGGAAATAAGATTGGAGATAGGTACTTTTTGAGGAGTGCGTACAACTTCTGACTCATATTTTTTGCCATCAGAAGTTGTGACTTTTAATACATACTCATTCCCATGTTCTGCAGCGAACTCAATGTTTGAATAATAAGTTCCGGGCTCAGTTTCCTCAAAGGTATATTCTATATCTTGTCCGTTTAAAATTTTCACCAATGCCCCTGTTTCTTCTGTTGGGTTTTCTTCCTCAAATTTAAAAAGGCGCGTTAAAACTACCTTATGGGATTTCAACTCATCTGTTAACAAAGCGTCCACCACCAAAATATTTTTAAAACCAATGGTTTTTGCATCAAAAGGTTGTATGCAACTTACAATACAAAATAAACTCAACCATTTTAGTTCCTTTTTCATCTTTTCTATTTAAAGATTTCTAGAATTTAAAATTGTAAGTGATAGAGGGTATTGGTATTCCAAAAATAGAGCTCTGCAAAGCTTTTACCTCTCCATCTTCGGTCACAAAAAAGACCGAATAAGGGTTGTTACGGCCCAGAACATTATAAACGGAAACAGTAACAAAGCTGTGTGCTAGCTTGTTTTTTCTATGATTTCCCTCAATATTTACCCCTAGATCCAATCTATAAAAATCTGGAATGCGAAACTCGTTCCTATTGCTAAAAGCAACAAAATCAGCATTGTTGAACCTAAAAGTTCCTATTGGATAGGTAACCGGTCTACCTGTTTGGTACACAAAATTTGCGGAAAAACTATATCTTCTAGTGAGCCTATAATTTGCAATTAGACTTACATCGTGCGGTTTGTCAAAATTAGATGCAAAAAATTCGCCATTGTTAATTCTCTCCTCACTAAACTCACTGTCAAAACGGTACAGTGACCTTGAGTAGGTATAGCTTAGCCAGCCATTAAGGTTGCCCCTATTCTTTTTTAGTAAAAATTCTACCCCATACGCTTTTCCATCTCCTTGGAGTATTTCGGTCTCCACATTTTCATTCAAAAAAAGATTCGCCCCGGTCTTAAAATCCAGAACATCATCCATTCTTTTATAGTATCCCTCAAGGCTTAGTTCATATTCGTTCTCCTTAAAATTTTTATACAGCCCTAATGATGCTTGGTAACCTTGTTGGGGTTTAATATTTAAATCAGACAGTTTCCATGTGTCTATTGGAGAAACCGTTGTATTGTTGGATAGCGTGTGCAAAAATTGATATGAATTGTTAACACTTGCTTTTATAGAAAAATCCGGTGTAATTAAATATCTAGCGGAAATCCGAACTTCTGGGCCACCGTAGGTTTCAATAACCTCTCCGCCATCATAGGATGTAGTGTTTTGTACTGTTGATTCGTTTTTTGGCAAGCCCTCTAAATACGTTCTTTGCTCTCCAGAACCCAGCGCTGCAAAAAAAGCATACCGCAGACCTAAATTGACCAAAAACTCTTCCCCAAACTTAATTTCATCACCAATAAACAAGGCCCCTTCGACCGCCTGTTCATTATCTATAAAAGTTGGGACAATGTTAGAACCTATTCCATCAGGTTCTAGACTTCCTGGATTTACTGAGTAATATTTGAGCGACAACCCGTAATCAAATGCGTTTTCATCGTTAAAAATGGTTCGCAACTTATACTTCAGTTCCGTTTCATTAATACTATAATTCAAATTGAAATCGGTGTTGGCCTCTCCATCAAAATCAATTCCAAACCCATAATCACTATTGCCAACAAACAATGCGGCATTAGTCTTTTCATTGAACTGGTGATCCCATCTTGTTGAAAAAAGACGATTACTATAATTGTAGAGGGAATCTGACGTGATACTAAAAGCATCCCGGCTGTAATATGCAGTAGCCTTTACCTCATTGTTTTCATTGATTTTATTGTGGTATTTTAATATTCCATCAAAAAATGAGGCATTGCTATTATTTAATGACTCGTCATCCAAAGAACGCAAAATCCAATCTGCATACGCTCCCCTAGCGCCCACTACAAGTGATGATTTGTCCTTCTCCAAAGGAATTTCCAGGGCCAAATTGCCTGTGACGGGGCCAATGGATCCCTCGCCAGTTATTTTTTCAACGTTTCCATTTTTGGTACGGATATCAAAAACAGAAGACAGCCTACCCCCAAACTCTACGGGCATTGCCCCTTTGTAAATATCTACTCCTTTGGTCGTAAAAGGGTTTAACGCTTGGAATATCCCGAAAAAATGTTGCGGGTTATAAATTACGGCATCATCCAATAGAACAAGGTTCTGGTCCGTTTTTCCGCCACGTACATTTAGACCCGTTGCCCCTTCTCCAGCAGAAGATATTCCCGGCAGGGCCTTGGCCACTTGTAGAATGTCCCTTTCCCCTAATACCAAAGGAATGTTTTTTGATTCTTCAGAATTAATCTGTTCACTACCGGTTATGGCATCTTCAACATTTTTGGCGGCATCTGCCTCCACCACCACCTCTTCCAGCTCCTGCAAACCTTCTTCAAGCACCAAATCCAACCTCCCGTCATTGTACATGATTATTTCTCGCTCCAAAGCTGCAATTCCCATTGCGCTAGTGGTAATTATGTTATATCCTGATGGAAGTTCCAACTCATAATTTCCCGCGCCATCTGTAATTGTTATTAAATTTGACCCCTTTAATCTAATGGCCAAATCCTGAATTGGTTCTCCTGTACGGGCGTTAACAGCTTTTCCCTTAAGAGTATATGTTGGTTTTAAATTAGTTTGATCAGACTTGCCAATTCTTGCAATACTGTATTTTTTTTGAGCTCGTCTAATTTCATCTCCCAAAAAAGGAGGGGGTGGAACATTGCCTGCCCTTGTATCTTCCACGCCTTCTTCTTGTGCATTTATCTTCCTAAAAAAACCAATTGGCAATTCATCGTAAATGATGGTGTTTTCCAGCAAAAAAACGCGCTTTTCATTCTCTTTTATATAAAAATTCAAATCTGTCTTGGACAAAACCTCTTCTAAAATGCTGGGAATCGATTCGTTTTCATAAGCTATCGAAACTGTGTCCTTTGTCACCCATTCATCTACAAAAAAGAACTTAAAGCCTGTTTCCTTCTCTAATTTTACAAGAATTTCTTTCAAAGACGTATTGGAATATTCCCCAGAATAAAGGGGCTGTTCTTGGCCATAAGACCATGCCGACATTATGGCAAAAAACACGGAAACAGTGATTCTTTGCAAAATTCGCAACCTATGAATTGATAAATTGCCAATCTTTAAAAATGTTCTATAATTTAATTCGTATTTCATATTGTTTCGAGTGTTCTAACAGCTTGACTTTTAAACTATTCCCAAGAAATTGAAGCAAGATATAAGCTAAATTTACTTTTTTAATTTTATAAAAAGGTATTCAACAAAACTTTAATTGCAATACTAATTTTTCTCCCATATTGAATTATTGGTTAGTTTTAGTGTATAATATTGATTTATATGAAGTTTTTGTTTATTTCACTCAAAGTTTTTTCTCTCTTTGCTTTGTTGTTTTTTCAATCTTGCAAACAGGAAGAGGTCAAGAAAAAGGATGAGCTTGTTCAACTTTTGCCAGAAATTGAAGCTTCTTTGGAAGAATTAATCAATGTTTGGTATCCAAAAAGCATAGATACTGTGCATGGGGGGTTTTTAGCAGATTTTGATGCAGAATGGAATGCAGCCGGAGCACAAAATAAAATGTTGGTTACCCAAGCAAGGCATGTTTGGACGGCTTCTACCTTAGCAATGTTTTATGGTGACAACAAATACCAGGAAATTGCAAAACATGGTGTTGATTTTTTAAAAAACAATATGTGGGATGATGAAAATGGGGGTTTTTATACACTAAAAGGCATAGAACACGATTCTCTAAAATTACTGTCAACCTCTAAAAGTGCTTATGGCAATTCTTTTGCTATTTATGGCCTATCTACCTACTATAAAATATCTAAAGATACTACGGCCCTAAACTTGGCAAAGAAAACATTCCTGTGGTTAGAAGAACATGCCCATGATCCTGAACATAAAGGATATTTTGATGTGCTAAAACAAGATGGCTCTTGGATGTTAGATGTTGCAGAAAATGATAATAATTATAGTGATTTTGTTAGAAAAGACTGGAAAGACCAAAACTCATCCATTCACTTGATGGAGTCCTTTACGGCTTTGTATGAGGTTTGGCCAGACCCGCTAGTAAAAGAACGTTTAAATGAGTTACTAGTTTTAATTAGAGATACCATAACTACAGACATAGGCTCCTTAACATTACATCTAGAAAGAGACTGGACTCCAGTTTCTTTTAAAGATTCAACCGAAACCTTTAGAAAGGCCAATTTTTGGCTGGACCATATTTCTTTTGGGCATGATGTAGAAACAGCGTTTTTAATGTTAGAAGCATCTCATGTTTTGCACATTGAAGACGATTCTAAAACCTTAGCAATAGGCAAAAAAATGGTAGACCATTCCCTTGACAAAGGGTGGGATGCGGAAAAAGGCGGGTTTTATGATGGTGGATACTACTATAATGATTCCGATGAGTGTGTCATAGAAAATCCTGCCAAAGTATGGTGGACTCAAGCAGAAGGACTTAATTCTCTTCTTTTATTATCAAAACTATATCCAGAAGAAGAGCAGTATGCTAAATTGTTTGAAAAGCAATGGGCATACCTAAACACCTATATGATAGACCATGAGCACGGTGGTTGGTACCATGAGGGATTAGACTCTAAACCTGATGCCAACAAAGATGTAAAAGCGCAAGTTTGGAAAGTAAACTATCATAATATTAGAGCTTTGGTAAATGTCATTCAGATGTTAAAAGGTGATTTTGTATTGACTCAAAACGAGCATTAATAAAAAAGCCCTCATTAAAAATGAGGGCTTTTATTTTTATAATCTCTTCTTATTTAGACCGTATTATAATATCCCCATTAAAGTTCTTAAAAAGCATTTCTGGTCCACCGCCATTAATGGTTCCTTTTACCCAACTTTCTATTTCTACTTTATAGGTGCCAGAAGATTTGTCGGTTTTTGTAACTGGACCCTGCTTATCCAGGGCCATATCAAAATCGGTGAAAATGTCGCCCATGTCAGATTTTGCCTTTATGTTCGCCTTTAATGAGCTTGGAAAGGTTATATCAACATCGCCATTAAAGCTGGTGAAAGCCATGCTTGCACCATTAGTAATGGTCTTAAAATTTGCTTTTACATGACCATTGGTAGTGTTAACAGAGGCGGACCCGCTAACATCTTCCAAGTCTATATGGCCATTTATATTACTTATTTCCATTTCCCCATTTACTCCTTTTACATAAATATCACCATCATTTATGGTGCTCAACTTTAATGAAAAATTCTTAGGAATCTTTATTTCTAAATCTGTTTTTGTGTTCCATTGCTCATTAATTATTTCCACTACATTATTCTTTTCTTCTGCACTTATTGCTAGAGATGTATGGGCAATGCGTTTTAATCCGTTTTTGGTTTTATTGCCTTTATCATTATCTCCAAAAGAAGCTTTTACAATAACCTCTTCCCCCTCATAGGCAATCACATTGATGGAACCTGTTATTTGGCCTACCACCAATTTTCCAGAATTGTTTGGATTACTTAATGGAATAGAAAATAATTCTGTGCCGGTTTCCTGTGCCTTTACTGTGCAAATGGCTAGGAATAGAAATAGTGCTGTAATTGTTTTTATGTTTTTCATGACTTTATTTTCTTAATGTTCTTTTACTAAATTTTTTTAATGATTACATTCCCGTTTAAGGTTTCAAAATCAAAATCGATTCCTCCTTTACCTATTTGTACCATTTGTTTTGACTCATACTTATATTTGCCCTTTTTTGTGTTGTTGGGTTCATCTTTACGTATTCTGCTAAATTGTTTTACAATATCAAAATCTGTGAACATTTCTCCGTTCATACTTTTAAAACCAATGTTTGCAGATAGGTCTTTTTGATAGGTAATATTAATATCTCCGTTTAAGGAATAATAACTGGATTCTGCCACTGGATTGTCAACATAAGAAATAGTCACCTCCCCATTGATACAATGTACATCGGTCTGGCCTGTTACCTTTTCCAAGGCAATACCTCCATTAATATTGTTTGCCTTAATAAAACCCCCTCGGGTATTTTTTACCAAAACTTCCCCATCATTAATAGTTGACACCTCTATTTTTATGTTTTTGGGAACTTTTATATTAAAATTTAAGTTGTGTTCATATTCAGGTTCATCATAACGATCATGCCAATTAAATTTTAATCTATTCTCGTTAAAACTAATATAAGGGGCGTCTGGATGTGCAATTATTTTATTTTCTATAACAACAACTTTTAATTGCAGCTCCTTCTTGCCAAGTTCTAAATCCTCGGTATTATCAGCAGAAATTAATTTTTCTACTTCTAACAATACTGTATCCCCATCATACCCTTCCACCGTGATAGAACCAAATACATTTTTAATTATTAATGTGTTCTCTGAGCTAGTCCCTACAAACGAAACTTCCTTTTTAATTTGTTCTTTAAACTGTTTTCTCTGTGCTTTTACTGTCTGTACTCCCAAAAGAAGCATAAGCCCTGCACATGTTGCTAATTGTTTCATGATTTTTAAATTTGACTGTTCGTGATTGATTGATAATTCTTTTATATAATGGAATGAATAGAGGTTTCTAGCTTTTCCTTAACCGACTTATCCAATTCCTGGGTTCGTATTAATTTTTTAAATGGTTCTACTGATTTTTTCTCCTGCAGGGCCACCATAAGGTCAGCCAAGGTAACTTGTACAATAGGTGATTCTTGTTTTACTATAGATGCTACAAGTCCCTCTCTAACTATAGGATTATCTAAGTAATTGGTCAAAGACTCGATTGCCGCCAACCTTACATTTACATTGGGGTCATTATTAAGTGTTTGTAACAGCGCCTTGATTACCCTATCATTGGCCTTTTTAAATTTATTGGCCTCACTTACTCCTTGTAATCTTTGGTTGGCAGAAGGCTGGTCCAATAGTGTTAAGACCAATTCCCCCCTTACTTTATCTGTTTCTGTGTTTACAACAGTATTGGTGTCTATCGCAGAATCTGAGCTCAAAAAATATCCCGCTCCCAACCCAATACAGAGCAATAGCAATCCATAAGCAAGCTGAGGGCGTAAAATATTTTTGAAAATAGAATTAAGACTACTTTTTATGATATCAGTGGTTCTTTCCTTATTATCCTTCTGGCCATGGAGCATCTCATAAAAACGAGCATCCATTTGTTCTGAAGGGTCAGGGGTTTCTAATTGTTTTACCTGGTTCCAAGCATATTGCATCTCATCAAACTCTTGTTGAAATTTTGGATTGTCTTTCAAGAACTTTTCAAATTTCTCTCTTCCTTCCTTGGATATGGTTCCAGAAAGGTGCTCCATTGCTAATATTTCAAATTTTTCCTGTTCCATGGGTTACATTTTTTCCATTTGAATAAAAACCGTTTTTAAATCCTTTAATGCTCTATGAGCCTTAACTTTTGCAGCCCCCTCACTACATCCCAAAACAGCGCCTATTTCACTGAATTTCATTTCTTTAAACTTGCTCAAAATCAATATTTCTCGTTTCTCTATACTTAATTTGTTCAATGCTTTATTTAGCTGCAATACATCGTCATTATAGTCCATTTTTGTATTTATATCCTCGGAATCCTGCATCTTATGCTCTATGATAGAGAGTGGGTTTGCATCTGCTTTCTTATTGTGTTTTTTAAAATGGTCATAATAAATATTTCGAGCCATTTTAAATATCCATGCATCAAAAGATCCTTCTCCTGTATAAGTGTGCTTGTATTTTAAAATCTTTATGAACACATTCTGTACTAAATCTTCACTTATAGATGCGTTGCCGCTCATGTTGTAAAAAAAACCAAACAATCTTTTCTTATGACGTTCATATAGCAAGCCCAGTTTGTCTGTATCACCAGACTTTACTTTTAGCATTAATGAATTATCTGTGAGAGCTTGCAATGGTTTTGGTTTTAGGTCTACAAAAAGGGTAAACTTCCTTTTTTGGAAAAGGTTACAAAAATTTATAAAAAATTTTAATGCCTGTGAGTGTAAAATCAATCTTCATAAGGGGAAGGGCTAACAGAGGTCCATCCACCATCAATCACTAGGCTTTGTCCCGTAATATGTTTGGCATCATCAGAAACTAGGAATAATGCTGCTTTTGCAATATCCAAAACGGATGCTGGCCTGCCCAATGGCGTCAATGTTTCCCAGGTTTTGGAATAGTTCTCCTCTTTTAGGGTTCTTTCTGTTAAGGTGGCCCCAGGGGCAATTGTGTTTATATTGATTTTATATGGAGATAACTCTATCACCAAATTTTTAGCCAGCATTTCCAAAGCGGCTTTACTCATTCCATAGGCAGCAAGGTTTCTATGGGCTTGGTGACCCGTAACCGAGGACATAAGCAGAATTGCCCCGCCATTATTCTGTTTTTTCATTTGTTTTGCGGCAGCCTGAGCCAGAAAAAAACTACCTCCAAGATTTACTTCCATAACTTTAAAAAAAGAATCCGGAGTGTAAGAAAGAAAGTCTCCAAATAATGTAATGCCCGCGTTTGCAACTACTATGTCTAGTTTTCCATAGTCCAATATGGCTTTGTCTACCATTTTTTTGATAAAAGCTAAATCACTGGAATCTCCAGAAATGGCAATGCAATTACCCTGTTTTTGGTTAATTTCTTTTGCGGCATTAATGGCCAGTTTAGGGTCAATATCATTTAATAATACGTTTGCTCCCTCCAATACCAACTGCCTACATATTTCCAATCCAATACCTTGACCTGCCCCAGTTACAATAACCACCTTGCCTTTAAAATCCATATTACTTACTTTGCTTATAATTAACACACTACGTTAATTATTTCTAAAATACGCAATTACTATTATACTTATAATAACTTGTGGTTTTAAAGCATTAAATACATACACCTTGAAAAAAAACTCCAGACGTTCTTTCGTGAAAAATTTAAGTTTGGGGGTTGGTTCAACCGCTCTTTTGCCTCCCCTAACTTCTTTCAATACAGTTTCCAATAAGCATTCTCAAAAGTATGTGGGCAAAAAATTAAATGTTGCACTTTGTGGTTTAGGACGTTACGCCAATATTTTAGCAAATGGTTTAATGGAGTCCCAATATTGTACCCTTGCGGGGATTATTACAGGCACTCCACAAAAGGCAATTGATTGGAAAAAGAAGTACAACATTCCAGAAGAGAACATCTATAATTATGACAATTTTGATACCATAAAAGACAATCCCGATATAGACTTGGTGTATGTGGTGTTACCAAATGGAATGCACAAGGAATATACCATAAGGGCTGCCAAAGCAGGGAAGCATGTTATTGTGGAAAAACCCATGGCAAATACAGCCCAGGATTGCAAAGAAATGATTGATGCCTGCAAAGATGCAGGCGTACAATTGGCGGTGGGCTACCGTTTGCATTATGAACCCAATCATCTTGAAATTAAAAGGCTTGGGCAAAAAAAGATCTTTGGACAAGTTCGTTTTATAGAAGTCTCTCTAGGGTATAATTTAAGGGGAACCCCGCCCGATGATTGGCACCTTAAAAAAGCGCTCTCTGGCGGAGGGCCGCTAATGAACCTAGGGGTATACTGCATACAAGCCAGCCGCTATGTGTTGGGAGAAGAACCTGTATCTGTGACAGCACAATTTGGGCCAGTTACCATGCCTCATTTGTTTAAAGAGGTTGAAGAATCCATTACCTGGCAACTAACCTTTCCCAGTGGAGCGGTTTGCACCTCATCAACCACATCCAATTGTGGTATTGATAGGTTTTATGCCGGAGCGGAAAACGGTTTTTTTGAATTGAGTCCAGCAGTAAGTTATGGTCCATTTAGAGGCAGAACGCGGGAAAAGGAATTTAACTTTCCTGTAATTAACCAACAGGCGGCGCAATTGGATGGTATCGGGAAATTAATTCTAGAAAACAAACAACTCCCAAGCCATATTACTGGCGAAGAAGGGCTTAAAGATTTGAAGGTCATTGAAGCTGTTTATAAAGCCGCCGAGAACGGGGGGAAAGTTGTTTTGAAATAAAAAAGCCTTCAACATTAATGTTGAAGGCTTTTCGTGGTCCCACCTGGGCTCGAACCAGGGACCACCTGATTATGAGTCAGGTGCTCTAACCAACTGAGCTATAGGACCAGCTATTGACTAGCGGATGCAAAACTAATACTATTTTTTAGACGTTGCAAACAATTTTACGCTCATAAAACCCCTAACAATGCCTTATTTTGCTATTTCTTGGCACAACTCTATCAATACCCCATTGCAGCTTTTTGGGTGTACAAATACCACGAGTTTGTTGTCTGCTCCTTTTTTAGGTTTTTTGTTTAAAATGGTAAACCCCTCGGCTTCTAATCTTTTCATTTCTGCATTAATGTCCTCTACTGCAAAGGCAATATGGTGCACGCCCTCTCCTTTTTTGTCAATAAATTTGGCAATGGGTCCATCTTCATCTAAAGATTCCAGTAATTCCACTTTATTGGGACCTGCTTTAAAAAAAGATGTTTTAACTCCCTCTGACTTTACTTCTTCTTCTTTATAAGGGGCAACCCCCAATAATTTTTCATAAAGTTCATTGGATGAATGCAAATTCTTTACAGCAATCCCAATATGTTCTATTTTATCCACCTTCTACCAATTTAGTCTTAAACCTGTAATTTACATATAATTCTACGTATTTTTGCCGAATGGAAACACAGAGACAGAAAAAAATTGGAGGTGTCTTACAAAAAGATTTGGCGGATATCCTTCAACGTGCAGCCACCGATGGAGGGCTAAAGGGCACATTAATTTCTATTTCCAAAGTAGTGGTGACAACCGATCTTTCCATAGCAAAAGTGTACGTTAGCATTTTTCCTGCAAAAAACGCTATCGAATTATTGGAGGGGATGAAATCCAATCAACCTCTCATAAAACACGAGTTGGCACAGCGCACCAGAAATCAATTGAGACGAATTCCAGAGCTACTGTTCTTTTTGGATGATTCTTTAGAATATATAGAGGGAATAGAAAACTCACTTAAAGGAGAAGAAAACCCTATTGAGAATAGGGATTTATTGGAAAAAAGAAAAAAGTCCTAAAGGTTGAACTTTACTTTGTACATAGCGCAACGGTATGTAAGGTCCAAGAGCAGTCAAAATGTAGTGAACATCATTAATTTTGTCACTTTTTTGGTGATTGTCATTGGTTCCATGGCTCTTTTTATAGTTCTTTCTGGTTTTGCTGGTTTAAAAACCTTTAGCTTGTCTTTTAGTGAGTCTACAGACCCAGACCTAAAGGCTTTGCCTTCAATTGGTAAGTTTTATTCCATATCACCCGAACAAGAAAAGGAGTTAAGTGAAATTTCTGGAGTTGCCTCTTTCGCCAAAGAAATTGAGGAGCAGGTATATCTTACCTACAGAGAAAAAAGCCATGTGGCCAATATAAAAGGGATTGATGCTAACTATGTTAACACCACAAACATGGACAGCACCATTTATTACGGTAGTTGGGAAATTGATAGTAATTATGGTGTTGCAGGCCGTGGTATTGTAAACTTGTTGGGTTTGGCAACCAATGATGGCCGTAATCCACTAACTATTTTAGCTCCCAAGCCAGGAAAAGGAAGTATTTCCCAGCAAACCTCAACAAATCCTTTTGATAATCTATTTAACAGACTACCCTTGGTCATTAGTGGTGTTTATGCCATTGAAAATGATTTGGACCACAAATATGTATTTGCTGATTTGCCCTTGGTACAAGCCCTATTGGAAAAAGATAATAAAACAGTGTCTGGCATTAATTTTAAGTTTGACGAAACTACAAATGAGCAGGAAGTAAGAAATACCATTAAAAATGTGTTGGGCGATGCAATTGTTTTAAAAAACAGAAAAGAATTGAACGGTACCCTACATAAGATGCTAAATACCGAAAATTTAGCAACCTATCTTATCTTTACTCTGGTACTTATCATTGCACTTTTTAATGTGGTTGGGGCTATTATTATGATGATTTTGGACAAGCAACAAAATTCTAGAACGCTATATAGTTTGGGCACCACCATTAAAGAGTTACGTAAAATTTACTTTGTACAAGGCGTCCTTGTTACAGGCTTAGGAGGGTTTATTGGTGTGCTATTGGGAGCCATCTTAATTTGGTCTCAATTGGCCTTTGGGTGGTTAAAAATAACTCCTTCTCTTGCTTATCCCGTAGAGTTTAAGGTAGTCAATGTGCTTATTGTATTGGCAACTATTATTGTCTTGGGTATTATTGCTTCTAAAATAGCCAGCAGTAGAATAAACAGGCGTTTAGTGGCTACGGCCTAAAAAGGTTTTTATACAAATTGAAAATCTCCAAACTTTTCCATAACCTCGTCAAAAGCGGCAAAAACATCTACTGATTCGTCGCTGGTGACCATTTTCATGCGGTATTCCTTAAAGTTTGGTATTCCCTTAAAATAATTGGTATAATGCCTTCTTGTTTCAAAAACTCCTAATTTTTCGCCTTTCCAGTCAATAGACATTTGTAAATGTCTTCTAGCGGCATTCACTCTTTCTTCCATCGTGGGTGGAGCGCAATGCTCCCCTGTTTTAAAATAGTGTTTTACCTCATTAAAAAACCATGGATAACCAATACTTGCACGACCTATCATAGCACCATCCAAACCATAATCATCTCTCATTCTCATGGCGGCTTCAGGTGAATCTATATCCCCATTTCCAAAAACAGGAATATGCATTCTAGAGTTGTTCTTTACTTCTGCAATGGGTTTCCAATCCGCATCGCCCTTATACATTTGTACTCTAGTGCGCCCATGAATAGCAATGGCTTTAATGCCCACATCTTGTAATCGTTCTGCAACCTCAACAATTTTAATGGAATCATGGTCCCATCCCAAACGGGTTTTTACAGTTATTGGCAAATTGGTTCTTTTTACCATTTCCTCTGTTAGTTTTACCATCAGAGGAATGTCACGGAGAATCCCCGCGCCAGCATTTTTACTGACCACTTTCTTAACTGGACATCCAAAATTGATGTCTATAATGTCTGGTTTTGATTTTTCAACAATATCAATGGATTGAAGCATGGAGTCCAAATTGGCACCAAAAATCTGAATACCAACGGGGCGTTCCTTTTCATAGATGTCAAGTTTCATCGTGCTTTTCGCCGCATCACGAATCAATCCTTCAGAAGAGATAAATTCAGTATAGACAACGTCTGCCCCCTGTTCCTTGCACAAGGCTCGGAAAGGTGGGTCGCTCACATCTTCCATAGGTGCTAAAAGCAATGGAAAATTAGGTAGTTCTATGTTCCCTATTTTTACCACTTTATTTAAAACTAAAAATCTATTTTCTTTGTTAGGGTCTCTCCCTCCCTGTCCACAGTAACTTCTACACTATCACCTTCTTTAAATACGGAAAGAGCTCTCATATAGCTCATCATGTCTGTAATAGTGCTATCTCCCAATTTTATGACTACATCGCCTTTTAACAATCCTGCGTTAAAAGCGGGTCTATCCTCGCTAACACCATCAATGCGCATTCCCTTTCCATCAAAAAGATAGTCTGGCATTACGCCTAAACCAACCTTGAAACGTGGAGTTTCTTCACTTTCGTTTTTGGTTTTTCTAAATTGAAGTTTATCTTTTCCATCCAATTCTCCAATAGTTGCCAAAATATAATCTGTAATCATTTCCATACCCTCATAATTCAGTTTATCAGAATCATCCGAGGGTTTATGATAATCCTCATGCTGGCCCGTAAAGAAGTGCAAAACTGGAATATCCTGTAGATAAAATGAGGTATGATCAGATGGGCCTATTCCAGACTCTTTCAATACCAATTTAAATCCTGGGTTCACCGAATTAAGTACTTGGTTCCAAATAGGTGCCGTACCAGTTCCGCTAACAGAAAGTGTTTTGTCTTCCCTTAATCTCCCAACCATGTCCATGTTAATCATGTAATTTGCGTTGGAAAGGTCAATTGTTGGGTTTTTTGCAAAATAATTACTTCCTAAAAGCCCCATTTCTTCTCCGGAAAAAGCCATAAATAAATAATTGTTTCCTTGCAAAGTGTCCTTAAGTTTTCTAGCTAATTTTAATAATATTCCCACGCCACTTGCATTGTCATCTGCCCCATTGTGTATATCTTCTCCAACATACAAAGAACCTTCACCACCCATTCCCAAGTGGTCAAAATGAGCTCCAATAATCACTGTGTTTATAGCCTTGTTATCTACATACCCAATAACATTTCTCCCTGTAATAGTACTGTCGCCTTGTCCCACAAACTGGGCCTCATCATGCGGTCCTTTCTTTGGTTTAAAAGTAAATGTTTGGTAATATGTATTGTCTAAGCCTTTTGGTAGCAGACCCAAGCCCTCCATTCTTTCTTTAATGTACGCTGCTGCTTTTACTTCATTTTCTGTGCCAGTTTCCCTTCCTCCAAGTTCATCCTTTGCCAAAAAAGCTACATCTTCTTGGATGGTAACTAGGGGAGCTTCCTGTTCTTTACATGACCAAAAGGCAAGAAAAATCACAAAAAGTAATGTCTTATTCATAACATAAAAGTTAATTTTGCACAAAAATAAGCATCTTATGAGGATTTTCTCTTTCCTATTTTTAGTTCTTCTTTTTGTTAGCTGTAAGCAAGAGCCAAAAAAGAATTCCGTTGTTGAAGAAAACACAATTGAAATTAAAACCGATTCCCTTATATATCCCGAAGAAAAACACTTTAAATCTTTACAGCAAGTAACTTTTGGTGGTGATAATGCTGAGGCTTACTGGAGTTTTGATGATAAAAACATTGTTTTTCAATCCAATAACACCAATTGGAATGTTGAATGCGATCAAATGTTTTTAATGAATATTGGCGAAACTTTTGAGGATAAAATTCCTCCTATGGTAAGTACTGGCATGGGGCGCACCACTTGCTCCTACTTTTTGCCAGATAATAAACATATTATTTATGCTTCTACACATTTAGTGGACAAAGAATGCCCAGAAGTGCCTCTTAGAAAAAATGGAAAGTATGTATGGCCAGTCTATGATTCTTTTGACATTTTTGTGGCCGACTTGGATGGCAATATAGTTAATCAACTTACAAACGAAGTAGGGTATGATGCTGAGCCAACAGTGTCTCCAAAAGGCGACAAAATTGTTTTTACTTCCATGCGAAGTGGGGATTTAGAACTATATACCATGAATTTAGATGGCAGTGATGTACACCAAGTAACAGATGAGCTTGGGTATGATGGCGGTGCGTTCTTTTCTCCTGATGGCACTAAAATAATTTTTAGGGCTTCTAGACCAAAAACAGATGAAGAAATTACAGAATATAAAGAGCTTTTATCTCAAGGATTGGTTCAGCCTACTGAAATGGAGTTGTTTATCTGCGATGCTGATGGCGGAAATCTTAAGCAGCTCACTTATTTGGGTAATGCTAATTGGAGTCCGTTTTTTCATCCCTCAGGAGAAAAAATTCTTTTTTCAAGTAATTATGAATCAGAACGTGGCTTTCCTTTTAATTTATATTTAATAGATATTGATGGGAAGAATCTAGAACGAGTAACCCATGGGGAAACTTTTGATGCTTTTCCTGTTTTTTCTAACAATGGTGAAAAATTAATTTTTTCCAGTAATAGAAACAATGGGGGTACGCGTGATACTAACTTGTTTATTGCTGAATGGCAGGATTAGCTTATAATCTGTCCCGCTCGTTTTTATCAATATCCCGCTCGTTGTCACTTAACTTAAAGTTGCCAAAGTTATAGGTAAAGCCTAAACGTACAAACTGCCATTCCGATACGGGAGAATAAGAATTGTTTTGGTTTAGAAATTTAGCTGTGTAGTCTGAATTGGACTTGTTTAAAATATCTTCTACTGACAAAGATAAGGCCGCTTTATTGTCCCAGAGCGTTTTGCGCAACCCAAACGTAAGGTTTGTTTTTGGGCCCATTACATAAGTTCCTGAAATAAAATCTGAAAAATGAAAAAACCCCAATTCACCCGTAAACGTTCCGTCTTTAGAGAGAGTGAGGTAATTGGACATTTGAAAATACACCCCTTCTACAATATTGGTAAAAGGAATGCCGTTGGTTTCTTCTGCCACAAAAGTCTCATCTTCATAAAATAATGAAGTATATGCATATAAATACCAGTTTTTAAGGATAGATTTATTAATGGTAAAATCTAACCCATATGAAACACTTTCAAGAACATTTTGGTTTAATGTGTGTAATGTTTGTGTTTGATTGTCCTGAAAACTTAAGGTGCTTATATCGTTGCCGTTGTCATTATAATATATAGCAAAAATAAAATCATTGTTTAAGGTGTAACTAAGTTCAAATCTATGTGCAAAACTTGGTTGCAAATTTGGATTACCTGTTGTAAAATCATTCTCATAAAGAAAATACCTAAATGGATTTAAATCATCATACCTAGGCCTTTCCAATTTTCTGCTATAATCAAAAGAAAAGCTATGCTTGTCCGAAGCTGTATATAAAATATAAGCACTAGGGAATAATTCAAAATATTGTTGAGAGTTGGTGCTGTTCAAGGTCAAGGATTTTCCTTTCGCATCTGTATACTCCCCTCTAACCCCCGCTTTTATTGACCATTTGTCCCAGTCCTTAAGAATGCTTATGTATCCCGCAGAAACAACTTCATCATACTCAAAATTGTCTGACAAACTAGAATTAAGGGTTTGATTGTTTCCTAACACATTAAAAAAGTCCAAACCACTAATAGAGTTTATGGTAGAAATTTTTGCTCCAGTTTCAAAAACTGTAGTGCCAATTGGAGTGGTGTAGTCTATCTGCCCCGTTAGAATCTCTATGTCTTGGGCGGCATCTGTAAAAAAACTGTTATTTCTTAAAAAGACATTAGCGGTGTCAAAATAATCGGAAGACACATTTTGTGTTTGTGTTTCATCATATGTTGTGTAGTGTCCATTTAATGTTAAAGACGCCCCTTCCCTTTTAAATTTATGTTTATACGATAGGTCAAAAGCAAGGTTTAAATTATCATTTTCTAAATTACTTTTTGTTGCAAACGTAGAGTCCAATTGTCTTTGTCCGTTATAAGCTTGTCCGTCCAAGGTGTTTGTATATGTCTTGTTTGGGGATAGAGACAAATTAGTGGTCAGGTTAAGGCTGTTTTTATCATCAATATCATAATCCAAAATTACATTGGCATTTTGTGCCAATGATTTAGTGGTCCTGTTATAGTTCGTCTCCCAAATTGAAAAAATACTATTGGTATCATCAATATAATTAATGTTACTAAAAGTCCTTTTTTTATCTTTCCTAGGGTTTATGGAATAATTGACAAATGCGTTTAATTTATCAGCCTTAAAATAATGGCTTGTTCCAAAACTATATTTAGGAAAAATAGCCTGTGTATAACTGCCATTGATGCTCCCTTTATATCCAGGGATTACATTTTTGCTGGTAACAATATTCAAAACAGCTCGGCCTTCTGCTTCATATCTTGCAGGTGGGTTTTTTATTACCTCAACAGATTTTATATTAACCCCCGACAAGCCCTCCAACAAATCTTTTATCTCAGATTGTGATAAATGTACTTTTCTATCATTAAGGTAAATACTTGGGGTTGTGCTTCCTATTTGCAGTTGGTCCTGTACCATAATAACTCCAGGGGTTCTTCTTAAGATATCCCAAGTATTCCCCTCAGAGGCTACAGTGTTTTCAACATTAAAAACCAATCTATCTACTTTGTGCTCTATGGTTGGTTTTTTTGCCGTTACAACAACTTCATCTAAAACATCAGCTCTTTCTTCAATGACTAAAGTTCCAATTTTGGTGTCTCGTTGAACATCAATGGCTGTAAGTTTAGATGTTTGACCAATATAACTTGCGCTAATCCAATATAAAGAAGGTACAACTTCATTGATGCTAAAAAACCCTTCTTCATCTGCCGAAGCACCTTTAACTATAGTAGAATCTGATACTTGAAGAAGAAAAACATTGGCATAAGGAATGATTTCATTTACACCATCCTTTACCCATCCACTAACTTGATAGTCTTGAGCGGTTAAACTTAAAGTACTGACGAATGCTAATATCAATAAAGGATATAGGTTTTTCATCTATTCATCTGGGGGTTCGGTTTTCAAATCTAAGAAAATATTTAGGCTTTTATTAACAAAAATTGTATTCTTTGCCAGAATTAGACTACCTGTCACACTATTTTCTTCATATTTGGCCAAATTCACAATCTAGGTGTACAAATAATTTATATTTGCAGTTGCTTACGTTTTTACCTAGAAGCAAATGTAATTGAGTGTATGAAAAAAATCAGGAATTTCTGTATTATTGCCCATATAGACCATGGTAAAAGCACCTTGGCAGATAGATTATTGGACTTTACAGGCTCGGTCACAGAGCGTGAAAAACAAGACCAATTGTTGGACAGTATGGATTTGGAGCGTGAGCGTGGTATTACTATAAAAAGTCATGCCATACAAATGGATTATGTTTACAAAGGAGAAGAATATATTTTGAATTTAATTGACACTCCTGGGCACGTAGATTTTTCTTATGAAGTTTCTAGATCAATAGCCGCTTGTGAAGGAGCTCTTTTGGTTGTCGATGCGGCTCAAAGCATTCAGGCACAGACCATAAGTAATCTATACCTTGCTCTGGAAAATGATTTAGAGATTATTCCTGTTTTAAATAAAGTTGACCTTCCTAGTGCCAGTCCAGAAGAAGTTACAGATGATATAGTTGATTTGCTAGGGTGTAGTCCAGATGAGGTAATACCGGCCAGTGCCAAAACTGGTATTGGAATTGAAGAAATTTTGACTGCCATTATAGAGCGTATTCCTGCTCCAAAAGGAAATCCAGAGGAATCCCTACAAGCATTGGTGTTTGATTCTGTTTACAATCCATTCAGGGGTGTTGAGACTTATTTTAGAGTGATAAACGGAGAAATAAAAAAGGGTCAGAAAATTAAGTTTGTTGCTACGGGAAAAGATTATTTTGCCGATGAGGTAGGAACCCTTAACCTAACACAGTCGCCAAAGCAAAGTATTAAAACAGGAGATGTTGGGTATTTAATTACTGGAATCAAAGATGCAAGAGAAGTAAAAGTAGGAGATACTATTACAGATGCAGCAAAACCCACTGTAAATGCAATTGAGGGGTTTGAAGATGTAAAACCAATGGTGTTCGCTGGTATTTATCCTGTTGATACAGAGGATTTTGAAGAGTTGCGTTCTTCCATGGAAAAATTACAGTTAAATGATGCATCTCTCGTTTTCTCTCCTGAAAGCAGTGCCGCTCTTGGTTTTGGATTTCGCTGCGGGTTTTTGGGAATGTTGCACATGGAAATTATTCAGGAACGTTTAGAGCGTGAGTTTGACATGACGGTAATTACAACCGTTCCCAATGTTAGTTACCATGCTTTTACAAGGAAGGACCCTGAAAAGCATTTAATTGTGAACAACCCTTCAGATTTACCAGACCCTTCAACAATAGATAGGGTAGAAGAACCATATATAAAAGCTACCATTATTACGAAATCTGATTTTGTTGGCAATGTTATGTCTCTTTGTATTGAAAAAAGAGGAATTATTACCAATCAAACCTATTTGACAACAGAAAGGGTAGAGCTTAATTTTGATATGCCCTTGGCAGAAATTGTCTTCGATTTTTATGACCGATTAAAAACCGTGTCTAAAGGCTATGCTTCTTTTGATTACGCTCCAATTGGCATGAGAACCTCGAAATTGGTTAGGGTTGATATTCTTTTAAATGCTCAGCCAGTGGATGCGCTTTCTGCATTAATACATGCGGATAATGCTGCGAACATTGGTAAGAAAATGTGCGAAAAACTTAAAGAGTTAATTCCAAGGCAACAGTTTGATATTCCTATACAGGCTGCTATCGGAGCAAAAATCATATCAAGAGAAACCATTAAGGCGCTTAGAAAAGATGTGACTGCAAAATGTTACGGGGGTGATATTTCCCGTAAAAGGAAATTGCTGGAAAAGCAGAAAAAAGGTAAAAAACGCATGAGACAAGTTGGTAATGTAGAAATTCCGCAACAAGCATTTATGGCCGTTCTAAAATTGAATGATTAATCTATTTCTGCTTTAAACTGCTTGCCTAGATACACCAATTTACTCCGGTTTTCAATATTATTGATTTCTTCACTATATGAAGAAATTATAATCAATTCCCCATCAGGCACTTTTAGAAAAACAGGGATAATTTCTTCATCCTTTTTTGTGATTTCTATCAGCTTATCATAATGGTTTTTGTCCTTTAGGTCTATCTCATTTATTGATGGGTATTTTCTAACCGTTTCAGTTAATTTTATAAAATCATCTGTGTGTGAAAAAAGACCTTCCCGAGGGTTATTTTCTGGGTTGTTCATTTCATCTGTATTTACCAATCTAAAAGAGCCATTTTCCCCAAACTGCTTTTTAAACTTATCAATTGCAAAATTGTTAATATCCGAATTTCCAGTAAGTGCCATCAAATAACCAACATCGTTCAATTCAATATTGTCAGTTAACGAATCAGAATAAATATTTGCTACCATAGCCTCCAATCCGAGTGCCTTTGCTTTTTCAACATTGTTTTGATTATTATCAATTACAACTACATGTCGATTATTTTCTTTCAGATAGTTAGCAATAAGCCTTGATACTTTGGATGCACCAATGATAAGAATTCCATCAGATTTTTTTAAAAACACTCCTATCCATTTAGAAAAAATCCTAGCAGTAGTGGCATTCAATAAAACAGTACCTAAAACAATCATAAAAACCAATGGGGTAATATACTCTGCTCCCGGTTCTCCCTTTGCCAAAAGCTTAGAGCCAAATAAAGAAGCAATTCCTGCGGCCACAATACCTCTTGGGCCTACCCAACCAATAAAAAGTTTTTCGTTGAATTTAAGGTTGGAACCATGGGCGCTTACGAACACTCCCAATGGGCGTACCGCGAATACAATAACAACAAAAAGCAGCGCTGTCTTCCAATTATAAATAAGTTCTAAGTCTGTAATATTAATGTTGGCCGCCAAAAGAATAAAAAGAATGGAAATCAATAAAACGCTGAGCGATTCCTTAAAATAGAGCAACTCTTTAAGGTTAGGTAAATCTATGTTCCCCATAACCATTCCCATGACCACAACCGCTAAAAGGCCAGATTCATGCGCAAACATATCCGATAGAACAAAAACAAGCAGGACAGCAGATAATGTGGCAACATTTAACAAATAATGTGGTATTAATTTCTTTTTAATAGAAAAAGCCAATGCGTGCGCAAATGTGAATCCGAAAGTGGTGCCAAAAAGCAAAATCTTGCCAAATTCCATTAAAGCAGTTTGAGTATAGCCGTTACCACCACCTACACTAATAAATTCAAATACTAATACTGCCACCAATGCGCCAATAGGGTCTATAAGAATTCCCTCCCATTTTAAAACAGTGGAAATGTCTTTTTTTAAAGGTATATTTCTTAAAATAGGAGTAATAACCGTTGGGCCTGTAACAATAATCAAAGCAGAAAACAGAAAACTAATTTGCCAATCCAATTCAAAAATATAATGTGCGGCAACCCCTGCTCCAAAAAAAGTAATGACACTACCGATAGTAATTAGTTTGGTGATTACAGGTCCTACATTTTTTATTTCTGACTGCTTTAATGTTAGTCCCCCTTCAAAAAGAATAATACTAATGGCCAATGAAACAAAATAATATAGTCCTTCTCCGGGAAAAAGTCCTTTTTCCCCATTCCAAATGGGTTCTACAAGTTTAAGTCCGTCTTCTGTATATAACGTAGATATTGGGCCAACCAAAAGGCCTATCAAAATTAATGGCAAAATGGCCGGAAGTTTTAATCTCCATGCCACCCATTGGGCAATAATTCCTAGGATAATGATTCCTGCCAGTTCTATCATTGGTTTATTTTTGAATTAAAGCTAAACTCTTACTTGGCTAAAATTAAGAATCTTTCGTCTTTAATCACAAAACTGATCGTAAAGGTTTTTCTAGATATAGGCTTTGTCTTGTTTTTTTCTTGTTGGTCTTTTTTTCAAGATATTGTGAAAGGGTTGTTTTTAAATTGGGGCACTTGCTTAATTTTTCTATATTGTCAGTGAAACATTTTTAATGAAAAATTCGGTACAGCCATTTAAATCAATCTTATTGGGGTTTGCTTTTTCGCCTTCGCTTAAAATCAACATTTTGGAAACTTCCAGGATAGCTCATTTTTTTGATTCAAAGCTTATTTTATTACATGTTGGTAAAAAAACTACAGAAAAAGAAAAGAAAATAGAGGAGGTTCTTGACCAAATTGAGCACAAAGGTTTGTTCATAGATATAAAATGGAAAGAAGGAGATCCCTATGAAACAATATTAAACAGCTGCAGGGAGGAAAGCATTGATCTTTTAATGTTGGGAGCTCTTCAACACGAAAATCTTTATCAATTTTATGTGGGTTCCATAGCTAGAAAACTTACCCGCAAAGTGTGTTGCTCCGTCTTATTGCTTATTAAACCTTCGGCAGAAAGGGTTCCTTGCAAACATATTGTGGTAAATGGGCTAGATGCGCCAGAAACACCTGTTGCTATCACCGATGCTTTTTATGTCGCTAATGCTTTGGGCGCAAAACAAATCACTGTTGTAGAGGAAATAAGACAAAAAGAGGTTCATGTAGTTGTTGAAGATGACCGGTCCTTAAAAAAGGCCAATATTATGAAAGAACGCTTAAAGCATAGGGAAGAAAGCCGGGTTCGTAAAATCATTAAAACCTTACCTCCCAATCTTACCCAAAATCTTAAAATAAAAACTCAAAGTATTTTTGGAAAACGGGGGTATTCTATTGGCCATTATGCAGAAGTAGTGAGGGCCGATTTATTAGTAATGAACGCGCCAAAAAAATCAAGTATTTTAGACCGAATTTTTCCTCATGATATTGAATATATTTTATCTGATTTACCAACTGATATTTTAATAATTCGGGAATAATTTGGGAACCAAAACCAGCAACACAAAAAGCTTTATCGGAGCATTGCCAAAAAATATATTTTCTGGTTTTGTGGTTTCGCTTATAGCATTGCCGCTAGGTCTAGGGCTTGCCCTAGCAAGTGAGGCGCCTCCTATTTCAGGAATTATTGCTGCGGTAGTTGGTGGTATAATCGCATCCATCTTAGGGGGGTCAAATGTCACCATTACGGGGCCAGGAAATGGTTTGGTTATAGTTCTTTTAGGGGCCATTACAACTTTAGGCAATGGGGATATGTATCAAGGGTATCTCTTCACATTAGCTGCCATTGTGGTCTCTGGTGGTCTTATGCTTTTATTGGGGTTTTTAAAAATGGGAAGGCTGGCAGATTTCTTTCCCGCATCAGCAATTGAAGGAATGTTGGCTGCAATAGGTCTTGGCATTTTGTCCAAGCAATTCCATATAATGATAGGGAATAGCGCAGAAAAAGGAAGTATTATTGGATTGTTGTCTCGCATTCCAAAAGGGTTGATTCAGCTTTTTCAATCTGAAAATTCAAGTGTTCTAATTGCTGCAGCAATTGGTATTGTTAGTCTTTTGATTATGGTATTTTATTCCAAAATAAGAAACAAATACTTTCAGTTGATTCCTGCTCCAATGTGGATATTAATACTTACTGTTGGTCTTGGATATGTTTATTCCTCATTGGGAAAAGCCCACCCTCTTGATGCTTCTTTCTTAATTAATATTCCTGATGATGTTTTTGGAAATATGGCATTCCCAGATTTTTCTAAGATTGCCAACAAAGATTTTATTTTGGCTGTTTTTGCAATTACCCTAATAGCAAGTATAGAATCTCTTTTAAGCATTAAAGCGGTAGATAAATTAGACCCTCAAAATAGAAGGTCTAATGTAAATAAAGATTTAAAAGCTTTGGGTTTAGCAACCAGCATAAGTGGCTTGCTTGGTGGATTAAATGTGGTCACTGTAATTGCAAGAAGCTCCGTGAATGTAAATAATGGCGCAACCAATAGGTCTGCCAATTTTTTTCACGCCCTATTTCTTCTAGCCTTTGTTCTTCTTTTTCAAGAACAGTTAAAAATGATTCCTTTGGCGGCACTCGCGGCAATTTTAGTTTATACTGGATACAAATTGGCCACGCCAAAAACTTTGGGCAAAGTGGCCAAAATTGGGAGAGAGCAAATTGTAATTTTCCTTGGTACCTTAATTACTACTTTGTTTACCAATTTAATAACCGGTATTGCTGCGGGTATATTAATCACTCTACTTATTCATGTTTTCATAAACAAAGGAGGGGCGCTATTTATAAGTCATCTTTTTAAACCAAATGTGTTAATGTTTAAAGAAAGAGATGGCGGTAATTATTATGTAAGCGTAAAGTATTTTTGTAGTTTTTTAAATTTTTATAGGGTTAAAAATAAACTGGATGCTATTCCTGAGAACGAAGATGTTGTCTTAGATTTTTCCATGTGTAGTTTTGTTGATCATACTGCCATGGAAGGCTTGGAAAACTATATGTCAACCTTCGAAAAAAAAGGAGGAAGCCTTGAGGTTGTAGGGCTTGATAAACATGATACAGATTCCAAACATCCTTTTGCTATAAGGAAAATAATTCCGTTTGCATCCATAAAACCAATTGAGCGATATTTCACCAGAAGACAAAACTCATTAAAAACTACTGCAAAAGAATTTAACTGGAATTACATTCCACAAAAGAATACAGATACCTCTTTCTTATCGGATTTTGTGTTTTTTAACACTAGAGAAATAGGCTACTTCTACAACAAGCTTATTGATGCAAAAGAACAGCATCAGGTGTTAGACGTGGAATTTACCGAAGGTGCTTTTATCGCTCGTGAAGTTGTTAAAACAACTGTAATGTATATAAAGCTGCAGAAAAAACTACCCGTGTTTACGCTTGATAAAGAAGGGCTTTTACATTTAATTTATAGTTTAGCTGGCTTTAAAGACATAAAAATTGAAAATCATCAAGATTTTAACAAGCGGTTTTATTTAAAAGCGGAAAACAAAGACCAAATAGTTTCATTGTTTACCCATGAGCTTATTCTTTTTTTTGAAAGCCACCCTTACTATCATGTGGAATCAAACGGAACGTCTCTCTTAATATTAAAGAAAGAACGTTTGTTAAGTGTTCATGAGGTAAAAGCTATGATTTATTTTGGACAACAATTGAGTGATTTGCTACAGAAGGAAAACACATGAGGCTATATCCTATTGAGACTGGAAATTTTAAGTTGGATGGCGGGGCCATGTTTGGTGTTGTTCCCAAGACTCTCTGGAGTAGAACAAATCCTGCGGATGGAAATAATTTAATAGATATTGCTGCAAGAAGTCTTGTTGTTGAAGATGGTAATAGGTTGATCTTAATTGATACTGGTATCGGCAACAAACAATCAGACAAGTTCTTTAGTTATTATCATCGCTGGGGAGATTACTCAATAGATACTTCCTTAAGAAAATATGGTTTTCATAGAGATGATATAACAGATGTGTTTATGACGCATTTGCATTTTGATCATTGTGGGGGAAGTATTCAGTGGAATAAAAATAGAACAGGATATGAGCCGGCTTTTAAGAATGCCGTTTTTTGGACCAACAAAAACCATTGGGAATGGGCAACTAAACCCAATGCTAGGGAAAAAGCTTCTTTTCTAAAGGAAAACCTCTTGCCTATGCAAGAAAGTGGGCGGCTTAAATTTATTGAAAGAGGTAATAGTCCTTTTCTAAATAAGTCAGAAGTGGGTTTTGGTATTCTTTTTGTAGATGGGCATACAGACAAACAAATGATACCGCATATAAAGTACAAAGGAAAAACTGTGGTTTATATGGCCGACCTATTACCAACCGTTGGTCATATTCCCATTCCATATATAACTGGGTATGATACACGTCCTTTATTATCCATGAATGAAAAAGAGCTGTTTATGAATACTGCTGTTAAAAATGAATTTTATTTGTTTTTGGAGCATGACGCCCATAACGAGCTGTGTACGGTAAAAAGAACAGAAAGAGGGGTAAGGTTAGACAAAACACATTCTTTTGATTCCATTTTCAACTAATTTTAAGCTTTCCCGCCCTAATCTGTAACTCCTTTTTATGAAATCATTAAATAAAAGTAAATTTGCGCATTATCATATATAAAAATCCTATTATGACATTTAAATTATCGTATTGTGGTGCTTTAGCCACACTTTTTTTATTAGTTGGCTGTGGTGCTACTTCTTTGGTTACTACTCCTGTTGAAAACATAGATACAATTCCCTTAAAAACAGCTGACCTTACAGAGTCTGAAAAAAAGAATTGGGGTCACCTAGACCTGTTCAAGGACACTATCCCTGGAATGAGTGTTAATAAAGCTTATTCTGAAATTATTGGAAACAGAAGGGGGAAAAAGGTTATTGTTGCGGTTTTAGATTCTGGTATCGATTTAACCCATGAAGATTTGGATGGGGTGCTTTGGACAAATACAAAAGAAATTAAAGGAAACGGTAAGGATGATGACAATAATGGATATGTAGACGATATTCATGGGTATAATTTCTTAGGAAAATCCTACAATGAGCAATTGGAATTCGCCCGTATCCTTAGGCTTAAGTTGGGTGATGCCGCCCTACAGGCCAAGGCCAAATCAGAATTAGAAAAAAATTATCAAGAAGCTTTACAGAATAAACAACAATATGAGCAAATTCTACAGGCGGTAAAAAATGCAGATGCTGCAGTAAAAAAAGAGCTTGGAAAAGAAACGTATACAAAAAAAGACTTGGCTGGTATTAAAACAGAAGACCCCACCATGCAACAGAATGTTTCCATTTTAATGCAAATGTTCACTTTTGCCGATTCAATTCCAGAAGTGTTGGAAGAACTAGATGGGGGCATAAAGCATTTTACAGACCAACTTAATTACAATTTAAATGCTGATTTTGATGGTAGAAAAGATGTTGGGGACAATCCTTATGATTTTACAAGTTTGGGTTATGGGAACGGAAACCCTCAGGCTATTGGTGAAGACGAAGATCATGGTACGCACGTTGCAGGAATTATTGCCGCAGAAAGAAATAATGACAAGGGTGCCAACGGTGTGGCCAACAATGTGGCTATAATGAGTATAAGAGCAGTTCCGAATGGAGATGAATATGATAAGGATATTGCTTTAGGCATACGATATGCTGTTGATAATGGCGCAAAAATTATTAACTGTAGTTTTGGAAAATCTTACTCTCCAAATGCGGAATGGGTATACGAGGCCATTAAGTATGCCGCATCAAAAGATGTGCTAATAGTCCATGCTGCCGGGAATGATGGGAATGATTTAGACAGCCCTTCCAATCCAAACTTTCCAAATGATCAAACAAACAATGGTCCAGAAATAGCCGATAATGTAATAACAGTAGGTGCTTTGGATAGTAAATATGGTTCAGAAGTAGTGGCCTCTTATTCTAATTATGGTACAATAAACGTAGATGTTTTTGCTCCGGGAACAGATATTTATTCAACCATTCCACACAATAAATATGAGTATATGCCAGGGACTTCTATGGCTTCTCCTGCCGTGGCCGGTATTGCGGCCTTAATTCGTTCGCAATATCCAAAACTAACAGCATCAGATGTAAAAAACATTATTATGGAATCTGGTTTAAGTTTAAAAACACCTATAATTTTAGGCGGTGACCCATCTAAAAAAACGACTTTTGATAAGGTTTCAAAGTCTGGGAAGATAGCCAATGCTTATAATGCATTGATGTTGGCCGCAGAAGTTTCAAAAGGAAAATAAAATTGATGATTATGAAGAATAAGATGAAAGTTTTTTTTGTGCTGTTCCTGGGTTGTACGGCCTTCTTGGTAAACGGTCAAAACTCAACAAACTACTGGCAACAACATGTAGACTATACGATGGATGTAAAAATTGATGTTGAAAACTATCAATATTCTGGCACCCAAAAATTGATTTATACCAACAACTCCCCTGATGAAATAAAAAGGGTTTACTATCATTTGTACTTCAATGCTTTTCAGCCTGGTAGTGAAATGGATCTTCGGTTGCAAAATATTGAAGACCCAGATAGAAGAATGGTTGTGGATGGCAAAAGTAGAATTGCTCAACTTAAAGCAGATGAGCAAGGGCATTTACATGTCACCTCCTTAACCCAAGATGGTGAAAAAGTATCGTATGAAGAAGAAGGGACCGTGTTAATTGTAGAATTGGCAAAACCAATTCCATCAGGAGGCAAGGCTTCTTTTGATATGGTTTTTTCTGGTCAGGTTCCTGTTCAAATAAGACGTTCTGGTCGTAACAACAAAGACGGGGTGGCTCTTTCCATGAGCCAGTGGTATCCAAAAATGGCCGAATATGATTTTGAAGGTTGGCATGCAGACCCATATATAGCCCGTGAGTTTCATGGTGTTTGGGGTGATTTTGATGTTAAGCTAACCATTGATAAAAATTATGTGGTGGGTGGAACTGGCTATTTACAGAATCCGCAAGAAATTGGACATGGGTATGAAGCTCCTGGAACAAAAATTAAAAAACAAAAGGGGAAAACACTTACTTGGCACTTTAAAGCACCAATGGTTCATGATTTTATGTGGGCGGCAGACCCAGAGTATGTTCATGACACCTTGCAAATGGAAAATGGTCCTATGCTCCACTTTTTCTATAAAAACGATGAAAAATTTATAGAGACATGGAAAGCCGTACAGCCAATGACCGAAAAGGCCATGGCCTTTTTTAATAAGAACATAGGGGAATACCCATATGAACAATATTCCGTAATACAAGGTGGGGATGGTGGAATGGAATATGCCATGGCAACTCTTATAACTGGGGGTGATAAGCCTGGAAGTGTCATCGGTACCATGATTCATGAGTTGGCTCATTCTTGGTTTCAGCATGTTTTAGCAACAAACGAGGCCAAACACTCTTGGATGGACGAGGGCTTCACTTCTTTTATTTCGGCACTATGCAGCAATGAAATAAGGGGCCCAAAAAAGGACAATCCGTTTGAGGGTTCTTACAAAGGTTATTACTACCTCGTAAATTCAGGCAAAGAACAACCACAAACCACACATTCAGACCGTTATGCTTCAAATATGCCCTATGGTATTGCTGCCTATAGTAAAGGGGCTATATTCCTGTCTCAATTGGGATATGTGATTGGTCAGGACAAATTGATGGAAACCATCAGAAAATATTATGAAGATTTTAAGTTTAAACACCCTGTTCCAAACGACATTAAAAGAACTGCGGAAAAAGTTTCTGGACTGGAGTTGGATTGGTATTTAATGGATTGGACGCAGACCGCCAATACCATAGATTATGGAATTAAAGACGTGGCCGCCGAGGGAGAGAAAACAAAGATTACTCTTGAAAGAATTGGGCTAATGCCAATGCCTATAGATGTTTTGTTGGTATATGAAGATGGTTCTCAAGAAACTTTCTATGCCCCTTTACGGATGATGCGAGGAGAAAAAGAAAATCCATACCCTACAATCAACAGAACTGTTTTGGAAGATTGGCCATGGATAAACCCAACGTATGAATTTACCTTGGATAAGCCGCTAAATCAAGTAAAGGCAATTCTTATAGATCCATCACAATTAATGGCGGATATAAATCCAGACAATAATATATACCAAGCTCAGGAATAGGGCTTTTGCCTAATTATGATAAATTCCTTCCAAAAAAAAGAAAAGCTAAAAAGTAAAAAAGTCATTGAAAAACTTTTTGAAGAAGGTAAAAGTGTTTCCAATTATCCTATAAAACTCATATATCTAAAAGTTTCTCATTTCCCTGAAGATGTAAAATTCCAGACAGGTGTGGCGGTTCCCAAAAAGAATTTTAAAAGTGCTGTGAAAAGGAATCGTATTAAAAGGCTTTTAAGAGAAGCATATAGGCTTAACAAGGCTGAAGTTTTTAACAACATTGAGGGAAACTTTGCGTTTTTATTTTTATATATTGGTAAAGAAATGCCTCCATATAAGGACTTGGAAAAAAGCTTTGTAATGGTTGTGCAAAAATTTACAAAACAAATGACTCATGAAAAGACTGATTAACAAGCGTGTTTTGATTCCTCTTTTTGCGGTGGTCCTTTTGGTCTCGGCATCAAGTTTTAAAAGCGATTTCTTTGAGATAGCCAAACAAATAGAAATTTTCACCACACTTTTCAAGGAGCTTAACATGAACTATGTGGATGAAACTAATCCAGCAGAATTAATGGATACGGCCATTAAAAATATGTTGGATGAGTTAGATCCCTATACAAAATTCCTTAATGAACAGGATGTTGAGGCTTTTAAAATAAACAATGCGGGGGAATATTCTGGTATCGGTGCTTTGGTTCGTTCCTATGATGACCGTTTATTAATTGTAGAACCCTATAAAAATTATCCTGCCGACAAAGCGGGCCTTAAGGCTGGTGATGAAATCATACAAATTGGTGATATAAAGGTGGTTGATTTTAAAGAAAATGCATCAGACCTATTAAAAGGAGCCAACAATACGAGTGTTAACATTACTTATAAGCGACAAGGAGAAATAAAAACCACATCCATTTCTAGAGAAGGAATAGAGGTAGACGCTGTTCCATATTACAAAATGGTGGATGCCACAACTGGCTATATTGTTTTGGCAAAGTTCAACGCAAAAGCTTCAAAGCAAACCAAAGAGGCTATTATAGCCTTAAAAAATGATGGTGCAGAAAAATTAATATTAGACCTAAGAGGAAATCCAGGGGGATTATTGTCCGAGGCTATTAACGTAACAAATCTTTTTGTTCCAAAAGGGGAGCTTATTGTCACCACTAAATCAAAGGTTAAAAAATTTAATAGAGAATATCACACCAAAAATCAACCTGTGGATAAAGAAATTCCATTGGTGGTACTTGTAAATGGGGGTAGTGCCTCGGCCAGTGAAATTGTCTCCGGTAGTTTGCAAGATTTGGATAGGGCGGTTATTATAGGTGCTCGGAGTTTTGGGAAAGGACTAGTGCAACGCCCCTTAAAATTGACCTATGGCACACAATTAAAAGTAACTATTTCCAGATATTATACTCCTTCTGGCAGATGTATACAGTCGTTGGATTATTGGAATAGGGACGATTCTGGTAATGCGGTGAAAACAACTGAATTTAATGATTTTACAACCCGTAACGGGCGAAAAGTACAAGATGGCGGCGGCGTACTACCAGATGTTGAAATAAGCACCGTGAAAACAAATGTCCTTACAAGAGCCCTTATAGCTAATCATGTGATTTTTGATTATGCTACCAAGTATTATTATGACAACGCCATAGGAAATGTTGATGCTTTTACTTTTTCAAACTCTGATTTTAATTCCTTTAAAAATTATGTTTCTCAGAGTAATTTTGAATTTGAAACCAAAGCAGAAAAGGTAATAAAGAAAGCTATGGCTGATGAAGCAAGCTCAATTTTCGGCAATGACGTGGAAAATGGTTACAGAGCTCTATTGGTAGAAATGGAAAAAAGTAAAATAGCCTCTTTGGACAAATACCAGAAAGAAATCCAAAAAAATCTTGAGGACGAAATAGTTAAACGATACTTCTATAGAGAGGGGCTTTATGATTATTATTTAAAAAACGATGACGCCATTATGACTGCCACAGAACTTTTAGATGATAGTGCACAGTATGCTTCCCTTTTAAAATAAGCTGCTCTATCAACGATTCCCCATATTGTTTTTAACTAATTTTGGGGAATGGTCAAAGAGCTTCAGCTTCGTATAAATCTTATTGAAGAAAAAAAAGAGGGAGTTCTAAAAAGAAAAGCTTCAAAAGAGTTAGGTGTTTCTATAAACGAAATTACAGCTGTAGCTGTTTTACGAAAATCTATAGATGCTCGTAAGTCCCAAATAATATTTAACTACAAGGTTGTTGTTTATATTAACGAAGCTGTTCCTGAAAATTCTGGATATGTTTTTGACTATAAAGATGTTTCATCTGCCAAAGAAATTCATATTGTTGGTTTTGGTCCTGCGGGAATGTATGCCGCCCTCCGTTGCATAGAACTGGGGTATAAGCCTGTTGTTTTAGAGCGTGGAAAAAATGTGCAGGATCGGCGTAGGGACCTACGCGCCATTAATCAATTTCATGATGTTAATGAAGACTCCAATTACTGCTTTGGAGAAGGTGGTGCGGGCACATATTCGGATGGTAAATTATATACCCGAAGTTTAAAGCGAGGTGATGTTCGTCGTATTTTTGAAAATTTTGTATTTCATGGTGCTACAGAACAGATTTTGATAGATGCACATCCTCATATTGGCACGAATAAGTTGCCTAAAATTATTCAAAATATTAGAGAAACAATCCTAAAACATGGAGGAGAAATTCACTTTGAAAGCAAGGTGGTTGATTTTTTAATTAAAGAAAATAAATTACAGGGCATTGTTTTTCAAAATGGTGCTGAAATGCCGGTAAGGGCTCTAATCTTGGCAACTGGACATTCAGCTAGGGATGTCTATTATTTGTTGCAAAAAAAGAACATTGCTATACAGTCCAAGTCCTTTGCTATGGGGGTTCGCGTAGAACACCCACAATACATCATAGATTCAATTCAATACCATTGTGGGGCAAAGCGAGATGAATTGCTGCCTGCGGCCGCATACAGTTTAGTCCATCAAATACAGGGTCGTGGGGTTTACTCTTTTTGTATGTGTCCTGGGGGGTTTATAGTTCCTGCTGCAACAGCAAACGGAGAGGTTGTTGTAAACGGAATGTCCCCATCTAAACGCAACAATAAATATGCAAACTCTGGAATTGTTGTTGAAATAAATGCAGAAAAAGACCTTGCTAAATATGAAAGATTTGGGGAGTTAAAAGGGTTAGAATATCAAAAGGACTTGGAAACGCTGGCTTTTAATGCAGGTGGAAAAAGTCAAGCGGCACCCGCACAGCGCCTAACTGATTTTGTTGAAGGAAAGTTATCTAACGATTTGAACAGTTGTTCCTATCAACCAGGGTTAAAATCAGCTCCTCTACACTCTTTGCTGCCAAAATTAATAGGTGGAAAATTACGCAAGGGCTTTGCGGCTTTTGGTAAAAAAAAGCATGGTTATTATACGGCTGAAGCCAATGTGGTTGGTGTAGAATCTAGAACTTCATCCCCCGTAAATATTCCAAGAAATGATAACTTAGAACACCCTGAAATTGAAGGCTTATTCCCTTGTGGAGAAGGTGGCGGTTATGCGGGTGGTATAGTTTCAGCAGCAATGGATGGAGAACGTTGCGCAGAAGCCGCAATAAAAAATATGAGAACATGAAAGCGCCACGTATAGAATCTATAGAGAAAAAGAAATTGATTGGCATGTCTTGTGAAATGTCTCTGACGAATAATAAAACTCAATCCTTATGGGGTGGGTTTATGCCTCGAGGCAAAGAGATAAAAAACAAATTAGGCACAGAGTTATACGCCTTACAGGTTTATAATTCTCCTTTGTTTGGAGATTTTTCTCCTGAAACAACTTTTGAGCAATGGGCGTGTGTTTCGGTAGCCAATTTTGACATGATTCCTTTGGGCATGAAAACATTTGTGGTGCCAGCTGGGCTTTATGCTGTGTTTATACATAAAGGGTTGGCAAGTGATTTTCCTAGGACAATGGCTTATATAGCTGGAATATGGTTTCCAAAATCAGAATACACATAGGATTTTAGGCCTCATTTTCAGGTAATGGTAGACACCTATAAAAATAACAATGTGAATTCTCAGGAAGAGGTTTGGGTACCTATTAAGTTAAAATAGCCCTATCTTGTATGGGCAACATTTAAGCTTCCGCCCAATGAAAAATTATTTTCTTTTTTTTGTTTTCTTGTTTTTAATAGCATCTGGTTGTACTAAAAAAAAGGAGGGTGCTATAAAAAAATATACGACATGGTCTTCTTATTTAGGGGGTTCAGACCGGAACCATTATTCAAAATTGTCTCAAATCAACCCTAAAAATGTTAATCAATTAAAATTAGCTTGGTCATATTCAGCTATAGACAGTGGGCAAATGCAAATGAGCCCCATTGTAGTAGATACCATTGTATATGGTGTCACCGCTGCTGTTAGGGCTGTTGCCATACATGCGGAAACAGGAAAGGAAATTTGGCGTTTTGGTGATTCTCTAAAAGTATGGCACTCAACAAGTCGCGGGGTTTCTTACTGGGAAAGGGGAAATGATAGACGGGTGTTTTACACCAGAGGCGAACATCTTTTTGCCTTAAATGCCCTAACAGGAAAACCTATTTCTTCTTTTGGTAGTGGTGGAAAAATAGATTTACGTACTGGTTTTCCTGAGTCTGCTAAAGACAAATTCATTGTTTCAAATACTCCGGGAACCATATTCAAAGATTTAATTATTATGCCCACACGAGTTTCTGAAGACGCCGGTGCTGCCCCTGGAGACTTAAGGGCTTTTAATGTGCTAACAGGAAAAGTTGAATGGGCTTTTCACACTATTCCACACCCCAACGAATCTGGGTATCAAACTTGGGAAAACAAAGAAGCTTATAAGGACGATATAATCGGAGGGGCAAACAATTGGGCCGGAATGTCTTTGGATGAAGATACTGGAGTACTATATGTTCCAACAGGAACTGCCTCTCCTGATTTTTACGGTGCTCAAAGAAAGGGGAGTAATTTGTATGCAAATTGTTTGTTGGCGCTAGAAGCCGCAACAGGAAAGTTGCTGTGGTATTTCCAATTTACTCATCATGACCTATGGGATAGGGATTTGCCTGCGCCTCCCAACCTAATTACTGTAACACATGGCGGAAAGAAAATTAAGGCCGTGGCACAAGTAACCAAACAGGGGTTTGTTTTTCTGTTTGATAGAAAAACAGGTGCGCCCTTGTTTGATATTGAAGAGCGGCTTGTTCCGTCTTCCTCTTTAAAAGGAGAAAAGACTTGGTCCACACAACCATTCCCCTTAAAACCAAAACCATTTGCAAGACAATCTGAAGGTTTAACTGAAAATGATATAAGTCCATATGCTGAAAACAAAGAAGAATTAAAAGACCTTTTCTTAAAATCAGACAAAAGAACCTATGCTCCACCAAATACTAAACCTGTGTTTCTCTTGCCTGGATATGATGGAGCTGCAGAATGGGGAGGTGCTGCTGCAGATCCAAGTGAAGGGATTGTATATGTAAATTCCAATGAAATGGCATGGATATTACAAATGGAGGAAAATAAAGAGGCTTCCTCTTCCATTCCCCTGGGTGAGCGCACTTATATAACAAATTGTGCCACCTGTCATCAAAAAAACAGGGAGGGGCTGCCTGCCAGTGGTTTTCCTTCCTTAATCAACATTAAGGAAAGGCTTAATAAGAATGAGATTTCGCAAACTATAAGAAAAGGAAAAGGAATGATGACAGGCTTTCCACAAATAAATGGGGATGAAAAGGAAGCTTTGCTTCGATTTCTAATGGATTTAGAAACTAAACATAGTGTTGGTTCGGAGATAGGTGATGGTGGCGCTTCCAAGGTGCCATACAAACATATGGGGTATAATAAATTTTTGGATAGCAATGGGTTGCCCGCTATTTCTCCTCCTTGGGGAACTTTAAGTGCAATTGACATGAATTCTGGTGAATATCTTTGGTCCATTCCTTTTGGAGAAACCCCACATTTAAAAGAGCAGGGGTTTCCCACAACGGGTACAGAAAACTATGGGGGAGCTGTTGTTACAGAAAATGGTTTGTTGTTTATTGCGGCAACAAAAGATGGTGTTTTTAGAGTCTTTAACAAGCATACAGGTGAAATTCTATGGGAGTATAAACTACCTGCTACCGCTTTCGCAACCCCTGCCACATATGAGGTTAATGGTAAACAATATGTTGTAATTGCGTGTGGAGGTGAAAAATTGGGGACAAAAAAAGGAAATCAAATCGTAGCTTTTGCTTTAGAGTGATTCTAAAATTAGGATCTTGTATTAAAATCTACGATATTAGTGGCTCAAAAGAACAAAACAAATGCTTAAAGTAGTTGAGCTGTTTGCTGGTGTTGGAGGGTTTCGTCTTGGGTTAGAAAAACAGAACAAATATAAGGTTGTTTGGAGCAACCAATGGGAACCTTCTACAAAGACACAGCATGCATCTATGGTTTATGAAGCACGGTTTGGGCCAGAAAATCATTCAAATCAAGATATTTCAGAAGTGCCAACCCGTGAAATACCTGACCACGATTTACTTGTTGGTGGGTTTCCTTGCCAAGATTATTCGGTGGCAACAACACTAAAAAACTCCAAAGGACTAATTGGAAAAAAAGGAGTGCTCTGGTGGTCTATTCATAGAATTCTTAAAGAGAAAAGAAACAAACCAAAATATTTGTTCCTTGAAAATGTAGACAGGCTTTTAAAATCACCCTCTAACCAAAGAGGTCGCGACTTTGCTATAATACTCAAAAGCTTATCAGATTTAGATTATGCCGTAGAGTGGCGCGTTATAAATGCGGCTGATTATGGTATGCCTCAACGAAGAAGACGAGTTTTCTTTTTGGGATATCATAAATCCACATCTTTATACAAGTCGCTAAAAAAAGAACGACAAAAAAATTGGCTTCAAGAAACTGGCACATTAGCCTCGGCTTTTCCTGTTGGGGATACTATGGAAAATGAAAACAGCATTGTTTTGGATAATGATTTAATTTCCATTTCTAATGGGTTCAATGCTAATGGTGGCCTTTCTCCTTTTCAAAATAGTGGGGTTTGTGTCAATGGGGTTGTTTATACGGCCAAAACAAATGCAAAATACAGTGGAAAAAGAGCTGTTTTAAATGATATTCTTCAGAATGGTGAAATTTCTAATGAGTTTTACATCTCTCAGGAGGATTTGCCCAAATGGAGCTATTTAAAAGGAGCAAAAAAAGAGGTTAGAAAAGCCAAAACTGGTTTTGAATATAACTATAGTGAAGGAGGAATGGTTTTTCCAGATTCTTTGGACAATGCATCAAGAACTATTATTACTGGTGAAGGCGGTAAATCGCCTAGTCGATTTAAGCATGTTGTACAAACAAAAAGAGGTCTTCGTCGTTTAACCCCTGTTGAGCTAGAACGTTTAAATATGTTCCCAGATAACCACACAAGGCAAGAGGGCATTAGTGACGCAAAAAGGGCTTTTTTTATGGGCAATGCTCTGGTTGTTGGGGTTGTTGAAAAAATTGGGGAAGCGCTTTTTAATAAAATTAATTCTTGATAGGTGAGCTTAAAAAGTAGTTTTAAATCAGACTTAGAAAAAGAGCAAGAACTTGCTGTTTTGTTAGATAAGCACTACACCAAATACCTAAAAACCTACTCTTTTGAAAGAATCAATGATATAAAGCGGCAAATGTTAGGTATAGATGTCATCTTTACACAAAAAAAAACTGGTGTGTCATTTTTTATAGACGAAAAAGCACAATTAGATTATATAAATGATAGTCTGCCAACCTTTGCCTTTGAGCTTCAATATCAAAAAGCGAATGTTTTAAAAAGAGGTTGGCTTTTTGATGAAAACAAAAAAACAGCTTTCTATTCTTTGGTTACCAGTATTTACAGTGACGAGCTAAATAAATTTACTTCTTGTAAAATAACCTTTGTAAATCGTGCAAAATTAGTAGGGTTGTTGTCATCTAAAGGAATTAATGAAAGCACATTAAACAATTATATAAAATCAAACATCGGCCATAATGGTAAATTTGTCATGGCAGAACTTAACTCTAAAAAGGAAGGGTATTTGTATTTTTCCACATCAAATAAATTAGAAAAACCCATTAATCTTATTCTAAGATTAGATTTTTTAATTGATATAATGGTTGGGAAACGGCTTTGTTAAGACAAAATCACATATACATTCCAACATGTGGAATTCCATCTTCTAAATATTCTTCTCCTTTTTCCTTAAAACCTAAGTCCATGTAAAAATTTTTAAGATAGGTTTGGGCAGAAATATGAATAGTACCATCGATAAATTTTTCTTTTATTACATTAATGGAAACTTTCATTATTTCTTTTCCTAAACTGTATTTTCTTTCCTCTTTTTTTACCACGACCCTACCAATACTGGCCTCCTTAAAATAATCACCTGCTTTAAAAATTCTAGTATAAGCAATTATTTTTCCTTCTTTTTTTCCAATAACGTGCAATGCTTTTTGGTCTTTTCCGTCCAAATCTTGATACACACAATCTTGTTCAACCACAAACACTTCTGATCTCAGCTGCAAAACATCATATAGTTCTTCCGTGCTTAATTCTTGAAAAGTCTTTACTTCAATTTTCATTCTTCTAATCTTGGACAATTACATCTTTACTGTCGCACTTACCAAATTCTGGTTGAATATTTAAATGGGTTATTCCAAAATTATGATATGTTTCTTCCTCTATTGCGTTTAAGATAACGTCAAATTCAGATAAACTAATGTCCTTTTTAAAATCGACATGGGCTTCTAAATGAACTTCATCTTCGTTTAATTGCCATACGTGTACATGGTGAACATTTTTAATAGGTTCAATTTTTGTTATTGCAGATACTATTTTTTTCACTTCTATGGTGTCTGGTGTAAACAACATTAATACTTTAGTAGATGCCTTTAAAAGTGCATATCCCATATAAATTAAATACAAAGCAATAACCAAAGTTAACAATGGGTCTATCCAATAAATCTTATAAAATTTCATTAACAAACCCCCTACAAGTACTGCAACCGAAGCCATCATGTCTGTGAATAAGTGCAAATATGCAGACTTCATATTCATGTTACTTTCAGAATCTTTTTTTAGTAAAAAAACACTATATCCATTTGCTAAAATAGCTATCAAAGAAAGCCATATAACAAGATTAGACTCTACCACTTGTGGGTTTAGAAATCTCTCTATTGCTTCCTTTATTAATATAATAGCAACAACAATTAATGAAGATGCATTTACAAAAGCAGCAATAATTTCTGCTCTTTTATAACCAAAAGTTCTATTAAATGATGCGTCCTTTTTAGATAAAAAATTAGCTATATAACTTATTATTAATGAAATAACATCACTAAAATTATGAAGAGCGTCAGACAATAATGAAAGGCTTCCAGATAAAAGCCCCCCTATAACCTGTGCTATTGTTATTAAAATATTTAAAAGAATAGAAATAAATAAATTTCTTCCTTTTAGATCTGGATGTGCATGTGAGTGATTATGGTTGTGAGAGTGTCCCATGTGTTAAACACAAGGTATTTTTTCTATTCTCCTTTCGTGTCTTCCTCCTTCAAATTTGGTGTTTAAAAAAGTTTTTACCATCTCCAAAGCTTGTGGCAATGAAATAAATCTTGCTGGAAGACTTAATATATTAGCATCGTTATGTTCCCTGGCTAATTCTACAATTTCCTTATTCCAACAAAGGGCACATCTTATTTTTTGGTGTTTATTAGCTGTCATTGTAGCTCCATTGCCACTTCCACAGATTATAATTCCCATATCTACTTTTCCATCTTCAACATCTTTAGCTACTGGGTGAATAAAATCTGCATAATCTACACTATCCGACCCATCTGTTCCATGATTGTTGACTTCTATATTTAGGGATTTTAACAGCCCAATAATAGCAAGTTTATATTCTGTTCCTGCATGATCATTTCCTATAGCTATTTTCATATAATTGCCGTTTTTCTGTGTAAACAAAGGTACAAAACCGTTTTTATTAAATTAAATAATAGTGTGTTAACAATCTATTTTTTATTATTATAACATATTGATTATCAATATTTTAATATTTTACTCTATTTGTTGATAGTATACTAATAATTAATAAAACTAAATTTTTATTTATCAAAAATAAGTCCTCTTATAAAAGTCATTTCATATATCAAAATAAACTTTTAAAAAAGAAACATTAATTTTTCAATACAAGAAATCAACATAGTTAACATTTACACAGCACTTACTTATTAAAAAATTTATGTTGAAAGTAGTTATTAATATGTGTTTATAAAAAACGTAAGTACCTGAAAATTATAAGAAATAAGAAATGATAAAATTGTAATAAAAAGGTTTTCTTGTTAAAAGCAAGAAAACAATAATTAATTTATAGAGACTATTAACATGCAATCATAAACATCATTTTTTATTAATTAATTAAAAAGAAAATATGTATTTGTTTATATGTGTTAATAACATTAAAAGTTGCTATCTATCTATTTTAGAGAAGTCAATGGATTATAATTTGTAATTTTCCAGAAATTAAGAAAGTTAATGACTAAAAAAAATAAAAGAGCTAAGAGTCAAAGAAAAAATGAGATTACAAAAGGAATTTTTACGGTACTAGAAAAAGAACCAAATAAAGATTTTAATTATAAACAAATAGCTGCAAAAATTGGAATTGACGATGCATTTGATAGGAATGAATTAATAAAAAGATTGGTTGAGTTAAAAGAGAAGAAAAGAATTATTGAAGTTACAAGGGGAAAATATAAAGCAGTATCAAATACAAAATCGTATCATAGTGGAAGAATAGATATTACAGGGAGAGGAAATGCATATGTTATAGTAGAAGGAATGGATAATGATATTTTTGTTCCTTATAATAAATTAAAGAAGGCTTTTCATGGTGATACTGTAGAAGTTTACATTTATCCACAGAAAAAAGGAAAGAAACTAGAAGGAGAAATAAATAAAGTACTTGAAAGAAGAAAAACCACTTTTGTTGGTATTGTGGATTTACAGAAAACTTTTGCTTTTGTAAAACCTTCAGATTTTAGAATGTATACGGATATTTTTGTTCCTTTTGATAAAATAGGAGAAGCAAAGGATGGTGAAAAAGTATTAGTGGAAATTATTGAATGGCCAGAAAAAGCAGATTCGCCAATTGGAGAAATTACAGAAGTCCTTGGTATTCCAGGAGAACATAATACAGAGATACATTCTATTTTAGCTGAATATGGATTGCCTTATGAATTTCCAGTAGATGTAGAACGTTATGCTAATACATTAGATACAAGTATAAAGAAAGAGGAAATAGGAAAGAGAAGGGATATGAGAGATATCCTCACTTTTACAATAGACCCAAAAGACGCAAAAGACTTTGATGATGCCCTATCTTTTAGAATATTAGAAAATGGAAATTATGAGATAGGTATTCATATTGCAGATGTATCTCATTATTTGGTTCCAAATACTATTTTAGATGATGAAGCGTACGAAAGGGCTACATCAGTTTATCTTGTAGATAGAGTGGTTCCTATGTTGCCAGAGGTATTATCCAACAATGCTTGTTCATTACGCCCAAATGAAGAGAAATATACCTTTTCAGCTATTTTTGAATTAGATGATAATGCAATTTTAAAAAACCAATGGTTTGGTAGAACAGTTATAAATTCTAATGAACGTTTTGCTTATGAAGAAGCACAATATATCATAGAAAATGGTGATGGCAGTATACCTAAAAATATTTCTATTAGAGAGGATGCTTATAAAGTGGCAGATGATGTGGTAGATGCTACGCTAACATTGAATAAACTTGCTAAAATAATGCGCTCCAAACGAATGGTAGAAGGCGCTATTTCTTTTGATAAGGTTGAAGTGCGTTTTAATCTGAATGAAAAAAATGAACCTGTCAGTGTTTATTTTAAAGAAGCTAAGGATGCAAATAAACTTATAGAGGAGTTTATGTTACTTGCTAATAGAAAGGTTGCTGAATTTATTGGCAAACAAAAGCCAAAAAAACCTTTTGTGTATAGAGTACATGATGAGCCAGATGAAGAAAAATTAATGAACTTAAATGGTATTATTTCTCGTTTTGGACATAAGCTAGACTTTAAAAGCAAAAAAACCATTAGCGAGTCGCTAAATAAGCTTCTAGAGGATGTTAAAGGACAAAAAGAACAGAATTTAGTAGACACTCTTGCTATTAGAAGTATGAGTAAAGCAATTTATACAACGGAAAATGTTGGGCACTATGGTTTGGCTTTCGATTATTATACGCATTTTACCTCTCCAATTCGTAGATATCCAGATGTAATGGTACATCGTTTACTTCAACACTATCTTGAAAATGGAAAAGCATTAAAAGCAGAAGTTTATGAAGAAAAATGTAAACACTCTTCAAATATGGAGGGTCTAGCAGCAAGCGCAGAAAGAGACTCTATTAAATACATGCAGATTAAGTTTATGCAAGACCACCAAGATAAGGAGTTTAAAGGAGTTATTTCTGGGGTTACAGAATGGGGAATATATGTTGAGATAATAGAGAATAAATGCGAAGGAATGGTTAGGATTAGGGATATAAAGAATGATTATTATAACTTTGATGAAAAACAATACGCAATTGTAGGCGAAAGAACAGGAAAAACATATCAATTAGGAGATGTTGTAACCGTAATGGTAAAAAGTACAGATTTAATAAAAAGGCATTTAGATTTTACTTTGTTGGATAAAATAGGTGAATAAAAATACTATTCTGGAACATAAATAGTTATCTTTTGTAGGAATTTACCTAAAAACCCGAATCAATGAAAAGGATAATTTTATTAGTAATTGTTTGTATAAGCGTTTACACAAGTACTGCGCAGAACGAAGAAATAATACAGTCTCTTGATAAGTTTTCTGAAATTAAAGGTTTTGATGGGTTATCAATAAACCTTATAAAATCTACAGAAAACAAAGCTGTAATCACTGGGGTTAACACCAAAAAAGTTGCGATAGTAAACAATGAGGGTGTTTTAAAAATAAGGATGGAAATAGTCAAATTATTTAGCGGATATAGAACTTTCATAGATTTATATTATACAGAGCCGCTTAAGATAATAGACGTTAATGAGGATGCCGTAATATCATCATCGGAAGAGGTTTTTGCAGGGGATATCTTAGAACTAAAAGCTCAAGAAGGCGGAGAGCTTAAAATTAACGCTAATGTTGAGCAAATATTAATTAAATCAGTAACAGGAGGGGTTATTACAACAACAGGGTCTGCAAACCTTCAAGATGTAAACATTAACACTGGGGGTGTATATAAAGGAAAAGATTTGCAAACAAAGTTTAGTACCATTAGTGTAAATGCGGGATCAAATGCCAGTATTTTTGCGACGGATTATGTAAAAGCTACGGTAAAAGCTGGTGGGGAAGTATTAGTATATGGGGACCCTTCAAAAATGGACGAAAAGACAGTCTTTGGTGGTAAGATTACCAGAATGTAATTGAATAAAATTTATGTTTGAAGACATACAGGCGGCAATTCCTTTGGGTTTTATCTTAAGTTTTATAATTGGCCCTGTTTTTTTTGTTTTATTAGAAACTAGCGCAACAAAAGGCTTTAGGGCAGCTGTCTCTTTTGATTTAGGGGTAATTCTTGCAGATGCCGTTTTTATTTTAATAGCATACTTCAGTAGTTTTCAATTACTTGAAAATTTAAGTAACCAACCCGGTTTGTTTGTTTTTGGTGGTGTAATACTTCTTATTTATGGGGTCACCACTTTTTTTAAAAATGATTTGAAAGAAAAGAACAAAAAAATAAAAATAAGCAAAAATTATCTCGGCCTTTTTGTAAAAGGGTTTTTATTGAACTTTATCAATATAGGCGTACTGGTTTTTTGGCTTGGAATTATTATTGTTGTGGGTCCTAGTCTTAACAATAACCCAAACAGAATAGTTATTTTCTTTTCAGCGATGCTTATTTCTTATTTTATTACAGATATTTTTAAAATACTGCTTGCTAAACAGTTAAAAAGAAAACTAACGCCCAAGCGAATAGTTTTATTAAAAAAAGGGTTGGGTATTATTCTGGTTATCTGTGGACTAGTTTTAATTACCAAAGGGTTTCTCCCAAGTGATAAATTAAATATTGAAAAAGGAATAGAAAGAATTAGGCATTAAAAAAACCCACCTAAATAGATGGGTTTTATGAGGCATCGAGCGGATTCGAACCGCTGTACAAGCTTTTGCAGAGCTGTGCCTAGCCACTCGGCCACGATGCCATTAAGGCTGCAAATGTACTATTTTTTTTAGGTTTCTTAAAAGCAAAAATCAACCTCTTTTTTCAGACAAAGAGACAGTAACCAATTCAACATCTCCTCCTATAGGAGGGTTTATTTTTGACACGGACACTTGTGCCGCATCAATTAAATGTATTTCAGCAAAAAGACGGGTTAAAATTCTTTTGGCAACATGCTCCAATAATTTGGAAGGAATGGACATTTCCTCTTTTACCACCTTGTTTATGTGTACATAGTCTACAGTATCTTGCAAGCTATCTGTGACCGACGCTTTTGCAAGATTAGCCTCAATAGAAACATTAACTAAATAATCACTTCCAATAGCTGTTTCTTCTTTAAGGCACCCGTGATATGCATAAACGCGAATATTATCTACATTGATTATACCCATAAATAATGTTGAAAATTTATGCAAACATAATTAATGTAATGGAGAATTATTAGAAAGAACACCTACAATTACTTAGCCCTTGGAATAGGTCTACTCCCAGTGTAACAACATGGGTTCCCGTACTATACCCTAAAATCTCATTTAGAATAATTTGATAAGAATATCCAAAATAAAAATTGTTCTTTTTTAGACCTACAATTGGAGCTATATATAAAGGGTCGCCAATTTGGTCATTTAAAAACCTATAAGTAACACCAGCATAATAATAATCTTCAAAATCATGCCATCTAAATTTTGTGTTTAAATCGGTCACAGAACGGCCATCGCTTTCAAACCACTGAAAGAATATAGAAGGCTCAATTTCTAAATTGCTGTTTTTACTTTTAGAATAACTATACCCGGTATAGACGTAGTAGTTTCTTAGTTTGTTTGGCTCAAATTGTGTGTCAAACTTTGTTAGGTCTTTTGGCAATACATTTGAGGCATTGGCACTTATATAGAATTTGTCCTTACGGTACATAATCCCAACGTCAAAATTATGGTTTGTTGTTGCTCTGTCATCAGTTACGTTGGGGTCGTTATTGTCCACAAAGTTTTGAATATCAATTCTAAACTGATTAAAATTGTATGAAACACCAAAAGATAAAAATTCATCATCATACCTATCTAGGGTAAGGTGGTGTGCAAAGGACACCCTTGCCCCTCTTTGTTTTGTTTCACCATTACTGTCATTATATAACAGCATTCCTAGTCCGGACCTATTTCCAATTCTAGCATCAGCTGCTAGAGACTGAGTGTCGGGCGCGTCTTCAATACCTACCCACTGGGTAAGACCATTGACTCTAATTTTGATATGATCGCCTATTCCTGCATATGTTGGAGACATTACAAAGGGATTGTCTGCCAAATATTGAGAAAGTTGGGGAATAGTAAGCTCTTGTCCTTTTGCGCAAAGCACAGATAAAAACAAAGACAAGACCAACAGTTTATTCCGCATAGTTTTTAGGTTAAGTTTTATTATCTATATAGGGTAAAATGTCCTACAAATTCTCTATCGTCATTCTCTCCCATGAGCTTAATTATATACCAGTAATCTCCTGTTGGAAGCTCAGTGTTTTGGTAAATCCCGTCCCACCCAGAGTCATTTAATTCCATGCGATAGACCTCTCTACCATAACGGTCAAATATGATGGTTAGTATTTGTGGAAACTGCTCTATGTTTTGAGGCACCCAGAAATCATTGTTTCCATCCCCATCTGGAGTAAAGAAATTAGGAATTTCAATATCTATAAACTCTACAAAAATTTCAGCCGAAACCATACATCCGTTTTCGTCAGTTACAGTTACTGTGAAAGTATCCGTTCTGGTAATATAATATGTATTTTCATCACCATTGTTAATTCCGTCAAATGTAAACGTATAGTTCTGTGTTCCGCCAGTTGCAATTGCTGTTATTTCATTGATATTGTTTTGTTCCAACACAAGCGTTAATGGATCAAAAGCCTCAATTATAAAATCAATGGTATTAATACACCCATTAGAATGGGAAATAGTCAATGTGTGATTCCCAGGGGCAATGTCTCCAAAGTCATAATCCAATTGTAAATCCATTGGGTCTGTAGAATCCAAAGCGTACATCACATCAGAAGAAACAGAAGGGTCTTCAAACAACAAATCAATAGACGCAGTTGGCATGTCTGCCGAACAGGTGTATATTGGAGTTGCAACCCCATTAAGGTTAACACCTGGCTCAATTTCTGCAACAATATTGGTTTCACAACCCTGAGCATCCCTAACAAAAATTACGTATGTGCCAGCTGCCAAATCCGTAAATAACGTCTGGTCTTGTACAAAATCAGCATCATTGTTAGAGTTAAAAGCAGTGCTATATGGAGCAGTACCACCGATAATTGTAACTGAAATGGAACCATCTTCATTGCCCGCACAAACTTCTGGCAATGCGGCATATGTAACATCAAGTGGATTGGGCTCACTTATGGTGAATCGGAACACGATGAAACATCCATTTTCATCTTGTGCAATTACATCATAATCTCCAGGCTCTAAATCTGTGAATACATTTTCAGTATCAAACTGATTAAGTGTTGGTGAAATAGCATATAATATTTCTCCGGTTCCTCCAGAAACCTCAACAGTGATGGTTCCGTCATTAGCACCATTACACGCAACATCTGTGTAGTCTTCAAAATCTATTTGAAGAGGAAGTGGATCTATAATTATTATTTCTGCAGATGTTTCTTCACAATCTACACTTGTTACATGAACAAAATAACTGCCGGCAATCAAATTACTGAACAATCCCGTGGCTTGTGGTCCCGAAACAAGATTGGTTAACGCGGCGTCACTATAAAGTTCATATGAATAGTTGCCAAGACCACCAGTTGCTGTTGCTAAAATTGTTGCTGTTGCTTCTCCTGTACAGTTTATTGTCGCAGCGCTATCATCAATGTCTATTGTTAATACCGGCACTGGTTCAATAGATATTTGGTTAGACTGCATTGCATCGCATCCAAAAGAATCTCGAACATAATATTGGTACACACCATCTGAGACTGTAAAAGTATGTGAATTTCCTCCAGACATAGGGGCATAGGACGTTCCGTCAACACTGAATTCGTAAGGCCCGGTTCCACCTGCTGCAAATAATTGTATTTGAGCTTGGTTGTTACAGGTCATTTGACTTAACTGCACCAATGAGCTAAAGACATCTACAGGTTCTGTAATGGTTACCTGAACGGTTTCCACACCACAGTTCCAACCGTCCGATACAGTAATACTATAGATACCAGCTCCTAAATTATCAAAAACAGGACTGGTCTGAGTACCAGATGAAAAATCAATCACCGTTCCAGTTGGGTCATAATAGTTTAATTGATATTGATAAACGCCCTGACCATTAATAACATTTATAGCCGTCACACTAGCATTGGTGTCTCCATAACATACCAATGAAGCGAGGGTTGCTGAAATATCTGCCGTAATAGGAATTGCGGGAACAAGTACCTCGGTATCATTAATTGTACAACCACCAGCATCTGTAATATCAACCGTGAAGTTTCCTGCAGAAAGGCCTGTAAAGATATGGCTTACCACACCATTTGCCGTATAGATTTGTGACGTTGTTGTGTTGGTTAAAACAATATCATAAGGCGCATAACCTCCGCTAGGACTAACAATAATTTCTCCTTGGTCATCGGTACAGGTGGCATCAGCAATTGGGTCAACAGTTGCAGTAAGCGGCATGTCTGGCGAAATTATTGTAAAGACATTAGAATCTTCCTGACACAAAGGATTATTGGTTTCAAAAATTCTCACAAAATAATTTCCTCCAGAAAGTCCAGATACGGTCATTGGGTTAGTTGTAGTATTTCCTACACCAGTAATTCCTGTTGTTATTCCAGAACCATTGAATATTTCATATGAATATGCTCCAGCATAACCAGTAATATTAATTTCAAATGCTCCGTCATTTGTTCCACTAAAACATGTAACTGGCATTGTGGCGGTGGCCACAACATCAATTAGATCATAAGGCAAAATTTCATATGGAGCTGTATCAAAATAACATCCCGTAGAGGTATCAGTAACTCTAAATGTATAGTTTCCAACAGCAGTTAAATTAAATGTTGCGGTCACATTTGTTGGAGTACCAGTTAATGCACCGTCGGGGTTTCCAATAGGTAGCAACTCGTAGGTATATGCGTTAAGCCCATTTCCATTATCTGTAACCGAAATCAATATTTCTTCTGGATTTGCGCAAGAAATAGCAGTGTCTTGTGACACAACAGCGGTAAACACATTTAATGGTTGAATAGGGGCCACAATGGCTGGAATAGAGCAATTATTAGCATCCACAACAGTAACTGTTATATTTTGCACACTTCCATTGTCAATTACTTCAAAAGTAGCGGCTGATTGGAAATTAGCACCATCAATGCTATATAAGTATGGAGCTGTTCCACCACCCGCAATCGCGGTAATGGTAGATGTAGATACCGTATTAGAAGCATTACATGCAAAAGCAGTTGCTGTAGCACTTGCTGTCAGTATTGCAGGCTCTGTAATTTCAAATGTTTGTCTGTCCAAACAACCCCTAGAGGAAACAACCTCTACTTGATAGAATGCAGCAGACAACCCTGTAAAAGTTGGACTTGTTTGTGTAGGTTGAACAATCGTTGTGCCTATAGCATCATACAAAGTATACGTATAAACAGGATTGTCATTAACACCCAAAGATGCAGGAGTTAAATTTATTGTTACTTCACCATCAGCACCACCATTACAAGAAACATGCGTTCTTGTTGGCGCATCAAAAGTTACGGGAGTTGGCGCATCCAACACTTCCATAATGGTTTTAGAACAAACGGGGTTTGTTGTATCTAAATCGTTAACCACAAAAGTATAAGTACCATCTTGTGTAAGCCCTGTAAATATTCCGGTTGCATTGTTTATTGTAGTTGTTGCATCGGGGAATGTTACTGTATAATCTAAATTGGATGACCCCCCAGTTACAGTAATGGTAATTTCCCCACCAGGAGCAACTGTACAATCAATGGCTTTTACAACTGTACTTACGAGGTTCATTTCTTCATACAACAATTCTGCAGCCGTTGTAAAAGAACACGACCATTGATCTGTTATCAACACCTCATAGCTTCCAGCACCTAGACCTGAGAATGTAGTACTAGATTGCGAGGCACCAAATGCAACGCCATCTTTTATAAGTTGATAGATATAATTACTTCCTTGACCTCCGATTGTTCCAACAACCTCTATTTCTCCTTGTAGATTGGTACAGTTTTCCTGATTCACCTGTAAAGAAGCGTTGATAGGGTCTGGGTCTACTAAATTTACGTTTGGCAATTGCTCTACACATCCATTTACATCTGCGACCCATACTTGGTAATCAGTTCCGGCTGGGCCAACGCCACCAGCAAGGCCAGTAAATAATGGAGAAGCTTGGTAGCTGCCTGGGAATGTTGGCGCGGGGTTAGTGGCTAAATCAACAAAATAGGTATAACCACCCCATCCACCTTGAGCATCTATGACTTCTATTACACCATCATTTAAGGCGCAAGTAACATCGGTAACGTTGGTATCCCCAGTAATCGCAGCACTTGGCTGGCTAATGGTGAACGCCTCGAAATTTGTACATTGAGGGAAACCATTTTGAAGAACCTCTACAAGATAATCCCCGGCAAAAAGAGCAATTGGCGCAGTAGGTCCATTGGTTGGGAACGTGTCATTATCTACTAGTGTGTCATCGGCTGTGTCCGCTGTTCCATTAGTATTCCATATAATCCAATTAAATGCTCCTACATAAGTTGCATCAACTAATTCCAGAGTTATTTCACCAGTTTGGGTTCCAAAACAAATTACGTCCTGAATTTTAACCACATCGATGGTAAATGTATTTGGATTTGTAAGTGTTTCCGATACTGTTATGATACAACCAGTATCAATATGCCTAATTAAGAAGTTGTGGGTTCCAACATCTAAGCCAGGAAACACATTGGAGGCCTGATAGGTTGCTCCATTATCATCACTATATTCAAATCTTGAAGGGTCACTATTGGTTGAAGTAACCGTAATTGTAATTTCTCCATCTGTACCAGGTGTACAGCTCAAAGGGTTTGTGATTGATGCTGTTGCGGACAACAATTCATCATAAGGTAATATTGTGGCGTTGGTTGTGCCAATACAACCTCTGTCATCGTACACGTTTATGATATATGTGCCACCAGCAGTATTGGTTTCAATATAAGCGGTGTTTGGTCCAGATTGAACCACAACATCATCACCTGTTCCAACAGTGCCTTGGTCGTTAATAAACTCATAGATAACATAAGTTCCACTACCGCCTGTTATGGCCGCGTCATCAATTGCTATTGATGCATTGTTCGGATTGTTTCCTGCCGAACAACCAAATTCTAAAACTGTAGTATTGATTGTGCTAATTATGGCAGGCTCATTTATTACAATTCCTGTAATGGTAGTTGTACAATTGTTTGTGCCAAGCGCTGTAACCGCATAGGTTCCAGGCGGAAGCCCTTCAAAAGTATTGGTCGTAGCGTTAAAACTTCCAGCAACAGGAGAAATAGTGTAAGTTAGAGGATTAATACCATTGTCAGTCGCAAAAACCGCGATAGTTCCGTCATCTGATCCATTGCACGTAATATCTGTTGGTGTGTGTGTGAAAATAGGAGTAATTGCTGGCGGAGCCTCAACATCAATTGTTTTTTGACAATAAGGAACAGGAGTTCCTACATCATAAACAATAACACTATAGGTTCCTGCCATACTTGCTTGGGTCCATGTAAATGGATTAGAAGGTAAAGCAACCCTACCCTCATTTACGGGCCCAACAATTTCATACTCGTAATTTCCAGAACCAGAAGTAACATCAATAGTTATCTCTGCATTGTTATTAGGAGGCCCTTCACAATCCAACAAGGCTGTTTGAATGGCCGTAAATTCCAATGGAGGGTATATTGTAAAGGGATCAGTGTCTGGACAGCCATTAAGGTCTGCAACAGCAACGGACTGTGCCGCACCAGAACTTAACCCTGTTATGGTATATTGATTGCTTCCGTCAAATGTTATGCTTTCATAAGCACCGCCATTTAAGCTCAGGAAATATGGCGCGCCAATGCCAGGAGCATCTAAAGTGACAAGCAATTGGAATTCACCCTCATCTGGGCAATTGCTTACAACCTCTAAAGATATTTCAGGCCTTGAGTCCAAATTAACATCAACAGTATCTGTAAAAGAACAACCAAATTCATCTTCAATCAAAACTGTATATGTGCCCGCAGGAGAACCTGGAATTATTTCAACAGGGTTGTCTGTTGTTCCAGAAATAGTAACAAAAGGCACAGGACCTGTGACAGTGTATGTAAAAGGACCACTACCGCCAACAATATCATCAATCAAGATGAGACCGGGCTGGTTACAAGTTATGTTTTGTGGCGAACTCAGGGTTGCAGATATAGGGTCTAATTCTTCAATCAAGAGATTTTCGCTACCAGACACACAGGCATCAACATTTACAGCGTCAACCTCTGTAACCACAATATAATATTCAGCAGGAGACAGACCACTAATAGATATTGTTGTGTTATAGGGAACAATATTAGCGGGCAATCCACCTCCAACATTCCCACTTGAAGCTATTATTAGACCTGTATTTAAATCAAATAGCTCCCATTTCATTTGTGGCTCAGCACTTGGGCTCAACGTATAAGTGATTTCAGCATCATTAGCACCAGAACACGAAGGTTCAAATGTGGCACTTATTTCAATTGGATTTATTGTTATGTCATTTACGTTTACGTTACTTTGACGTAAACATCCACTTGAATCCCTTACATAAAACACATAGGTTCTACCTGGAATTAAACCGACCCACGTATAACTTCCTGGAATAGCAGCCGTCCACCCCGCAGTAGCAGGGTTGAAATTAGCGGGGTCTTCTGTATAAGCATATTCATAGTTTGGAACACCTTCAGTTCCTTGTACAGTTACCTGAAGCTCATTACAAGCGACCACTACTGTGGAAATGGTAATATCAAGGTCGTCCAACGGATAAGGAATGGTGTATCGTGGTAAATCTGTCTGACATATAGTGTTTCCAAACCCATCAACCGTTCTAAGAGATGGGTAAACATTTGTTCCCGAAATATAACCGGTTAAAATATCTGTTGTTCCTGGAACACTGTTGTCCCCGGTCCATGTGGCCCCACCATCAGCACTAAATTCTATTGTTCCTAAGGTTGTTGGATAGTTGCTAAACTGAAAACCATAATCGTTAGGATCCACACTACTACAGGCAGAAGGAAGTATCGCTGAAACATCAGCGGTCAATTCATCAGGATTGGTGATAGTTACAGGCGTATCAGTAACTAAGCAACCAAAAGAATCTGTAATATTTATGGTGTAATCACCGGGCAATAAATTGTAAAATGTTGATGTGGTCGTAAAGACATTTGTATTGGTCTGGTCTGAGGCACCACCATTGTCCAAGTCGATTATTTCAACAATATATGGACTGGTTCCAGATGTGATGTTGATATCTATAGAGCCCAACCCGTCATGACACTCTGGATCATTGGGAGTTGCTGTAAAAGTTAAAGGAACCACAGGGTTTACGGTCACGGTTTCCATATATTCACAGAATGGAGATGCTGCAGAGTTGTCCCTTACATACACATCATAGATTCCATCATTCCCAGCTGTTACGGCAAAAGTATTGCTTGCAACAAAGCTACCTGTTGGGTCTACACCTGTTAACACATAGGCGTATTCATAAGAACCATCCCCGCCAGAAGCAGTTACCACAATACTCCCATCAGCACATTGACTAACATCTGTTGTTGCCACTGTTGCCAACAATTGGGGCTCTATAGTTGCCGTTTGTGCGCTTAAAGGCAATGGACAACCATATTGGTCCTTAACTTCTATATTATATGAACCTGGGGTTAAGCCGCTAAAGGTGTGTGTTATAGAACTTGATGGCGTAGGCGTTATCCATGGACCCCCATCCAATCTGAATTGATATCCTCCATTTCCAGAGGAAACATTCACAACAATTTCACCATTATTTCCATCATAACAAGCTGTAGGAGTGGAAGTAAAAACCACTGGAAGTGGGTCTGCCACAACCACAGCGGAATCTGTCAAGTCCTCACAAAGATTGGTATCCCTTGCTCTAACAAAATAACTGCCAGCAACAGTAACCGTAAATACATTGTTGGTCGTGTTTGTGGCAAAATTATATCCTGCAATTGGGTTTCCAAGCGTGTCTTCCAATTGATATTCATAATTAGGGGTTCCTCCTGAGGCACTTGCCGTGATTACAGCCCCATCTACACAGGTCATTGGGACGGTTAACGAAGCTACAGCCACAACAGAAGTAGGGGCGGTAATAGTTTCTGAAACCGTAATGGAGCATGAATTGTCCAAAACATCCCTAACAATGATATTATGTGTTCCGGCACCCAAACCACCAATTGTTATCGGAGAGCTGGTTTGAGGAGCAGAGAACGTAGCCCCACCATCAGTTGAATATTCAAAACCATTAACGGCATCAAAATTTTCTATTTCAAAAGTGATACTGCCATCGGAACCACCATCACAAGTAGTGGTAATTACACTTGTTGCACTGGCAGCAAAGGCATTACCCCCCTCAACGAGTACATCAAAATCAAACGAACCAGGACATGGCTCAGGAGTTTGAAAAGCTTGTATATCATCTATGGCAATATCATTTCCATTGACCACAGCAGAATTTGTCCGTATAACTATATCCAAGTTTGTATTTGCACCAGGGTCTAAAGTAACCGTATAATTGTGCCAATCATTAGCGTTGTTGTTTTTAGGAACATTACCCGTAGCAGTACTTGCAATAACGGCTCCGCCGCCGTCGACCAATTGTATTTCAATTGTTGGATCTCCACCACTTGTACCATTTCTTAATAGATTAAAAGCCCACAAAGAAACTGTGATATCCCTATTTGCTATAACCTCTATATTTCTTTTCGCATAAACAATACCGCCTACACCAGCAACACCACCAACATTTATTGCCAAGAACCTACCGTTTGTATTTCCTGTATGGTCATTTGGACTTTGCCAAGTGCCGTAAGGGTTTGCAATAACCTGTGTAACTGAATATTCACCATCCTGAATATGAGTGTCAGTTCCAAAACCACACAAACTTGCAGAGCCATCTTGTGGCTCATAACAATAAGCAGGATCAATCTGGGTAATACTTGTATTGGCACCAAAGCCAAAGCTTTCCAATAAAAGATTACTCGGAGCAGAAGGGGTGTTACTAATATAATTTACTGTTATGGTATGGTTGCCAACAGCAACGTCTGAGAAGATATTTGACGTGTCTGGAGTGTTGGCCACACCATCAATTTCATAGGTATAATCAAAACCCGCACTGTCCGGAGTAACAGTAATAACTCCTTCACCATCACATTCATAGTCAACCGTAGCAGTTGCGTTTGGTGCTGTAGGCTGTGGATCAACAGTTACTGTCATTGGAAAGTCACATCCGTTTGCGTCCCTAATATAAACAGTATGCGTTCCAGGTAATAGATAGCCTACTGAACTTACTACATAATTGCTTCCTCCATCAAAACTATATTCGTACGGAGCAGTTCCCCCTTGCGCATTTGTTATCCTAATCTCTGCACCTGCAGATGGGTTACACTCAACCAACTCTGTCACTGCAGCAGAGGCCGATAGTGTAAAAGGCTCAGTTATGGTATATATTTGAGTTACATCACAATTGTTGGCATCCCTAACTCGTATATTATAACTACCTGCAGCCTGGTTTACAAATGTATTGGAAGGTTGATACGTTGCACCATTATCTATGCTATATGTATAGGGCGCCTCTCCCCCACTTGCTGTTATTGTTATGGTAGATGTTGCTTCACCACTACATAAAATAGCCGTGTTGGATACTGAAATTGCAACAGGCGCATCCTGTGCCACGTTTATATCATAATTGGCTTCACAAAAATCTACACCTCCATTTTTGTCCCTTATGTACACATCATAATCACCAGCACCAGTTACTGTTATAGAGTTTGATGCGCCGAAATCCCCACCAACAGGAATAACTCCGTCACCCACTACAGCATACACATAGTTACCATCTCCGCCAGCGGCTGTTATAACAACGTCAGTTGTAGTTCCACAAGCATCAATGTTACCAGCAGATGCAGTAACAGTCAATTCTGGATTTATTGTTATGGATTGAGAGTCGGTACAACTCTTACCATCCCTTACATCAACAGTGTAAGTGCCAGGAGCCAAACCAGAGAAAACATTGCTAGCTCCAAATACACCACCATTTAGGCTATATTCATAATTTCCATCTCCACCAGAAGTTATATTGGCTGTTAGTATAAGACCAACGCCACTGTCATAACAAATATCATTTGGAACAATAGCCAATACTGGCGCAACAGCAGGGTTTAAGGTAAATGTGGTTGTAACCACACACCCGTTTGCATCCGTTACAGAAGCAGAATACAACCCTGTTTGTGTAAGATTAGCAAAAGAACCGGTAGAGTTGGTTCCGAATATTGTAGTATCTGGGTTTGTTAAGGTAAATGAATTACTTCCCCATCCTCCTGTTGTGGATAGAACTACCCCTCCATCAGAAACACAAGTTGGTTGTGTTTCAGTCGCACTTAATGTTAATGCTGCTGGTGGCGCTGCAATTGTAACCGATGCTGTATTGGTACAGTTCGTATCATTGTCCGTTACAGTAATGGAGTAAATACCATCATCCAATCCAGTTAAAGGAATGGTTGTGCTGGTTTCTCCAGTTCCAGAAAACGCGGAAGGCCCTGTTATGGAATAATCGTAGCTCGTATTAAAGTCACCAACGGTAAAAAGCGCTTCACCATCTGTATCCGAAAAGCAAGTGATGTTACTAACCAGTTGACCTACAACAGTAATAGGGCTAACAGGGGCAATTGTAAAACTTTCATCGTAAAAACAACCTTTATTGTCTGTTACCCTAAATGTGTATGTATTTGGCGAAAGCCCGTTGAAATTTGCAGAATTACCAGCTGTTGAACTTGCTGCAATTGCTGAAGGGGCAATAATCTCAAACACAAAAGGAGTATTTCCATCGACCACGGTTACGGTAACATCAGATGTTAAGGCGGGACAATTTGGCTGTGTTGAAGTAAACGTTAAATCTGTTGGTTCATTTAACGGATCTATTGTTATGGAATTGGTCACAAATGGACATCCGTTTGCATCTCTTATTGTAATAGAATATGTGCCGTCTGCAAGACCAGTAAAGGTTTCTGCCCCAACACCAGACACAAAATTTACGCCATCAATACTGTACTCATAAGGAGCGGTTCCACCCACCACATTTTGAACTTCAATAGTTCCAGTTTGTAAACAGGTATAATCTTGTGTAAGCACGGCATTTCCTGTGGTACCGTCAACAGGCCCCCCTATTGTAAATGATTCTAAATAATCGCAAGAAGAACCACCTTTACTTTGAGTTAAGGTAACAACATAATCACCCTGTGGTAAATTAGTGAAATTTCCAGAAGCATTTGTAACTATTGTCCCATTTGAATATTCAAGAGAAAAATCTACCTTATAACCATTAGTTGAAGTCATGTTATAAACAATAGAACCATTTTCAATCCCAAAACATGTTTCGTCAGTTACTGCGGTAGTGTACTCCACCGCAGGTACAAGCGTGATAGTTACCGTGTTTGAAAATGCCGCACAGTTATTTTTATCTACAACCACAAAAGTATAATCGCCTGGATCTAGTATATCAAAAATTACACTTGTTTGATACGCTGAAGCAGGAATATCACCCACTGTTGGGTAAGAGGTAACTGTTGCCCCGCCCTCATCAATATAAGACCAAATAGCATATGTGTGTGGTGTTTGTCCACCAGATGAATTCATTTGGATGTTTCCCTCCCTACAACTAATGTGCTGGGAAATAACCGCAGTTAAATCTAAATCGGTCAAATCATTTATGGTGACCTGTTCTGAATACGTACAGCCGTCATCTGTTGTTACCAACACATCATATACACCATCATTTAAGTTTTCAAACGTATAGTTATTGTCATTGCTAGGGCCAAAAGTATCAACAGGAGACCCTCCTTGGGAAATCTCATAATAATATTGAGCCTCAACATTTAAAGCTGAAATAGAAATTTCACCTAGACCGTTACAATCTGTGTCTTTTGTTGTTATATCAACTTGATAGTCCCTTAAAAGGACACCAATATTTTCAAGCCTAAAAATACAACCATCAACAACGCCTACCTGTCTCATTTCAACAGTATAAGCTCCGTTGGTGGCAATTGTAAAACTAGGGCCGTTGTTAGCGCTATATGGCACCAAAATAGATGAATCTGTAGCATCCAAAAGTTGATATTCATAATCAACAGGCATATTGGTAACCGTAATGTTTCCAGGGGTAGTACAAATAATATCTGTTTGGTTAAATTGAGGGTCTAAAGGGTTTTTATAAATATTAAAATAAAAACGAGACGAACACCCATTTTGGTAATTAAGGATTACCCTATACTGCCCAGCATCGGATGCCGTAAAATCATTTCCACCACCAACATTGTTCCAAGTACAAGACCCATTTTTATTTGCACAATCCGCCGCGGCGGCACCACAACTTGCTTCATCCAATTGTTCCCAGACAATGCTATCTGCATCTGGAATGTTTATGGAAACAAGCTCTGTATCATTTAATCCACAAAGAAAAATTTCTGGTAATTCTTCACCATCATTTGGACAAACCAAAATTTGGCCCTCCACAGTATTGGAGGTGTCATTTATTAAATCTGTTATTGGGTTGGTTTGTGTGGCTCCAAAAAGCTCAACTGTAATGATTTCCTGAAAACCTTTACATGGATCTGCAATTATTTTATCTACAATATATACCCCTACGCTGTTTACCAACATAGTGCTTAAGTCACCATCTGGATTACCATCTGAAAGAACAGTATCCCCAGCATCTATTAACCCATCTCCATTCACGTCTTCATACCACACATAATCATCAAAACCATCCCCAGCATCTAAAAGCACATCAGCACCACACATTTGTACAGTTCTACTAAAATCACAACTACTTAAATCATCAAGCAAGAAGTTGGTAGCCCCAGGGGTTGTAAATCCACAAGCATCAAAGTCTGACACACTAGGGTCATCACTAATTTGATTGTCGTTAATTACACCCTCATAGGTTGAATATGCCAAGTTTTGAATTTGATCTGTACAAGCATCAACAAAATCAAAACAATTTTCTGCCACTTGTACCCGCATTCTAATTTCTGATATGGGATCCCCCTCCTCAATTAAATTATCGGGTATTGAAAATGTAATTTCTCTTGTTGCTGGATTATAGACATATGTTGTGCCAGAAGGCATTGTAATATTGGTCTCATCCAAAGTTGTATTGATAGGAAGGACATCTCTAATTGTGTAATTAGTGGCATCATCGTTTCCAGTATTTACAAAGGAAAGAACATAGTCTATTACTTGTCCTAAATTTACACCCAGCCCAGTAATATCGTTTCCGCCTATGTCCTCGACCTTTTTCTCCAGAACAATATTGGGCTCAATAATTTCAACACCAAAGGCAACTAAAAATGCACCAAAAGCATCGCCTTGAGTATATAATCTTAAGGTTGCTGATGTTTCTCCGTTTTCGATTACACTATTTGCTGGATTGCTAATTTCAAAAATGTCGGCATCATAACCCAATGTATTAGTACTTGCAATATCCCTAGTGGTAACATTTGCACCATCAATAGTGATATTGGAATTAAAAAAATTATTAGACGGGTTTGAAGCATTTGATAGGCTGGTAAAACCAGGGTTTAAAGGGGTTTGAATTCTAAAAGCGTCACCAGTGATGCTCCTGTCCCCTTCTACAACACTTGCACCCAATCTGGCCTTTACATTCCCAATTGGAATTGTGTTGAACCCAGAAACATTAATATCGGCCTGGGTACTACCACTTACACCGGCATATCCATCAAAAGTTGAAATATATCTACCAGGTAAAGTTGGGTTTTCGTATACAATTACCAATGTCCAACCGCCTGCACCCCCAGGACTCACACCTCTTGTCGCCCTAACATTGGCAACAAAATACTCCCCATTAGGGTCTGCTAAAGCCTGTAGCTCATTGGTTACATTTTTATAACATACATAAGGAGAATCCTTAAAGTTTACGTTGTCATAAATTATACTGTCTTCTTCACCCACTGGGTCAGCCGCATTATCAGCTACAAGATCTATATAACTACCTCCAGGAACTTTTAGTTTTACTGCAGTAAAGTCTAACCTTTGGGTGTCATTCCAAGGTAAACCCGGAATTTGATTGCCACTATAAGGATGATTGTTAAGCACCTCTTGTTGATAGTTGCCAGACCAATAAAGACCTGCATAATAAATTCTAGAACAAAACGGCAAAGACAAAGTAGAACTACTTGAGCTAAAGGTTGTTGGGTCGCCATCGATATCTATATAATCCCTATGAAAACCATTGTTATTAGAATTGCCATTATACGGAACATTGGCATTATTACCGTTATTTTGGTGCCTATTTATAATACTGTTTGCCAAAAAAGTATAATCCCCTTTAATGTTTATATAACTGTTTCCCCCATCCTGTATTCTTGGGGTAAAGGGAACCTCTACTTGTCCATTCGCCATGAACAAGCTAAAAAGCATAAATATTAGGAATAGGGGCCGGTTATTTCCCAGAGTTTTTTTATGTTTCATTAAGCTGCTTGGTTAGGTTTTACACGCATGATCCACATTTTATCGTCATACATATTGTTTAGTTTGGAGTAGTAAGATATTAGGGCGTTGTTCCACGACCCGTGTTTTTTTAGGTAGACATACCTGTATTTGTTTTCTGGATTAATAAAATAGCTAGCACTTAGTCCTTGAGAGTTTAACAATCTAACAAAACGATTGGCGTTGTTGGCGTTGGCAAAAACATTAGCAATAATATAATATCCAGATCCCAAGCCATCTATATTATATGTTTGGGTTTTAGGAACGTTGGAAGCAACATTGTCTTTTACCACAACATTTTTCTGTAACACATCAGAATCATACGTGGTAGATTTTTCTTTAATCTTATTTACGTTGTTTACATAGGCCTTATCATAATTATCACCATCATTGTCTACATTCATAATCCACATGTCCCCATTATATGAGCCATTGAAGTTTGATTTATGCGCAGCCAAAGCTTCTTGCCATGTGTCATACCTTTCTAGATATACATACTTTAAGTTATTGTTTGGGTTTGTAAAGTAATCAGCATTGATGCCTTGTTGGTTAAGGTCACCAACAAACTTATCTAGATAATGCCCTCCTTTATAAACATTTGCAACAACATAATACCCGTCTTTTACACCATCAAGATTTTTGAATTTTCTATTTTTAATGTTGTTGCGCTTAGCTTCTTGAGCAAAGGCATCGTTATTCGTCTTATCCCTTACAACAACAGGGTGTGTTTTCTTGTTGGATGTAATTTTGTCAATGTTATCTTTAGATTGAAGAGCATTTTTTATACCGTTTGGATTTTTTTCTTCCTTTTCATAATTTTCAAGGGCCAAATCCCCTTCGCCATTGGTTTTGTCATTGTTAACAAAATATAACTCTTTGGCTTTTTCTTCTAAATCTGGTCTGTTGCCATTGGTTTCATTTCTAACCATTCTCATTACGGTTTCAAACCTTTTTTCCAGGTTTTTTTGCCTGTTTTCTTCAATAGAATCTTGTCTAAACATTAACTCAGCAAGGATGGCATCGTTTTCTGCCAAACGTCTTTTTAAATCTTCAATTTCTGCGTCCTTAGCTGCCAATGTATCAGAACTCTCTAATTCATCACTCTCAACTAAATCATTCTCATCCTCATTTTCTAACATTACCCTATCTTCAGTTAAGTTTGGTGTAAATGAATAAGCGAATGAAATTTCATGTGTTAGGCCAAAATTGTCAAAGTTGTTGGACAACCCCTTTTCCATAGTGTACCCAAGGGACAGTCTTTTATTGAGGTTAAAACCAACCCCTGCGGCAGCTCCATAAAAACTATCATAACCTCCTTGTACCCATCCAAGTTTTGGAAGGTCCAGAATTAGACTACCACCAAGAACAACGTCATTTTCTCCTACCTTTCTAACTCTTGCTAAAGGCATTAATCTACCACCCTCTAATGCTCCTTGTGCATTTTCAAATTCATGGGTATACTGTAAGTGACTTGAGTATGTTTTTTCTTTAAAATCCGTAACAGACTCGCTACTTTTTAAATTGTAATCAAAAAGGTTTTCAGCAAAAACACCAAAATCAAACTTACCATAGGATAGGTTAAACCCTGGCTGAAAGGAAATTAGATTACTGTCTTGAAAACCATTTAACAAGGGATCATCCTCAATGGGGTTAATTCTGCTTTGATCCAGGCCACTACTATAATAAGACAGGTTGGCTCCAAAAGTAAAATTACTTTTTTCGCTTAGTTTTATTCCGTAAGCATAGTTAGCCAACATCCCAAAATTGGATATAATTCCTTCTTGTTGTGTATATAAACTAAGACCAAGCCCCGTTCTGTCGTCTATTCTACCGCTGTAGCTCAGGAAATATGCTTGGTTGTTGTCATCAAAAGATACCGATTGGTTTCTGTGTAAAAGATTTATATACGACTTGTCCTCCCTAACCGTTGAAAACGTAGGGTTTATTAAGAACCTATTGAATTTTAGGAGGTTCTGAGATGGAACGTCATAAGTAACAAAAGGGTTCTCATCTTGCGCACTCACCTTTGAGAGCGCAAGAAAGAACAATAGGATGTATATAAATTTCTTTTGTATCATTTTAATTTTATCGTATGATAGTAACCGTGCCTTGTTTTAAGACCTCGTTTGCTCTTCTAATTTTATAAAAGAAAACTTCATTTTGTTTTGCAAATGCAGTTGTTGAAGAAGGCCAATTGTTTTGATAATTGGTTTCGTTTATCACTTCCTCTCCCTTTTCATTGTATATAGTTACTGTAACTTCTGAATCATTGGAATAGCTGTTAGGTAGTACCCATTGGTCATTAATACCATCGCCATTTACTGTAATAACATTTGGAACCTTAAATGTCTCCAAATAATCTACAGTCAAGTTTCTTGTAATATCACAGTTGCCTACACTAGCAATAAGAATGTAATCTCCCTCATCTGTAAATGTTACAGAATCTGAATTACTTAATAAATTATTCTCTGTATCTAACCAACGATACGCTGTACCACCAGTAGCTCTAACTACTTTGGAGCTTCCTTCTGGGAAAACAACCCTTTCAGGAGAATCCAATGTTATTAAGGAAGCGTCCAAAGGCGAAATAATTATTTCGTTTGATGTCAAGGGACATCCATTTCTTTGAACCACTAATTGATATGTTCCAGTCTCTGCTACCCTAAGTGTTTCATCTGTTGTACTTACACTAACACCATCTCTAAACCATTCAAAGCCTGCAGAAGCAAGGTCCGTTGAAGTACTTATATTAATAAGATCAGTTGTATTACAGCTAACAGTTCCACTACTTGTTATTGCTAGTGTTTCATTTACCAACAATTGCACGGGCAATGAGTTAGATGACGGGCTGTAGCTAGTTAAAGAGGCATCAAGCTCATAGCTTCCATTTTCAGAAATATCCGTAAGACTAATAGAATTAGAAGTTTGTCCCGAGATATCAGCACCATCTTTTTTCCATTGGTATGTAAAGCCAGACAATAAGTCTGTTGTAACATCTGTCTTGCTTCCGTCTCCTGCGACAGCATTTATTGTCGCAACCTCTAGAACAACACTGGTATTTGTACAAGACGTATAGACTGTTGCATAGTCTATCGCTATTTCAAATGAAGCTGGAGACACCACTGTAGTTTGTTCGGAATTTACCGTTGTAGAAGCACAGGCTCCACCACTTAGTGTAACCGCTGCATAATATACTCCAGCATCTGCAACATCAAGAGTACTGCTTGTGGCCCCGGTTATTTGTATACCGTCTTTATACCATTGATATAAAGGCGAACTAGCAGTTGTTGAAACACTTAATGTTTCTGTTTGACTAGGTAAAATCACTATGTTTTCTGGATTATCCCTTGTAACGGTAAAATCACCGGCATTTGTGATTGTGATTGGAGCAGAAACTTCTAAACAAGTTCCTGACCCATCAATTTCTACTGTATAATCACCTTCAAAACCAGCAACAGACGCATCAACAGTATAAGTATCATCATCTACGGTTGGAGAAGTGATGGCGACTCCGTCTTTATACCAAGTATATGTTAGTCCTTGGTCAATAATATTTGATTCTAAATCAACAGTCTCCCCAGAACACAGTGATGTTTTGGATGGATTGTTGATTGCTATTCCTAAACTTGCCCCAATAGTTATTTCTATTGTATTTGATAAAGTGTTGGCAGAGCCAGAGCAAGTGGATCCATAATCTACCTCAACGTAATACATTCCTGGAGTTGACACTGTTAATGAGGCGCCCTTCTCACTTAGGAGAGTTGAACTTTTATACCAATTATACTGATAGGTATTTGCGTTTGGAATGTTATGCGGCGCCAGAGTAGCAGAACTACCATCACAAAGCTGTATGGTTCCACCAGACGGGATGTTGCCATCTCCATTTGGGCTTATCAATAATGGTGAATCATAATCTATATAGTACATGGAAAAAGCATCAGATTCTGGACTTGTTAGCGCAGGGCTGGTACTTCTCACTCTAAATTTATAACCTTCTCCTCTAGTGTCTGTTGGAAGAGCAAATTGAAAATCAATATCAAAATCAGCATTTAACGTATTGTCGTTTACCAATTCAACTGGATTGGAAAAACTGCCGTTTGCGTCTGATAATTCCAATATGAATGCGTTGTCGCTATTTACCAATGGAGGATTCCAAGTAAAGTTTACAAAGTATTCGTTGAAGCTTGCTGAGGCACAAGCAGCGGTCCAGACTGAATTACCACCTAAATTTGGGTTGTCTGCAGGTTCGGGCTTATTTAAAGTTTGTGCATAAAGCGCATCTGCATTTCCAAAGAAGGAAAGCAATACAGTAAATAAGAAAATGTAATGTAGATTTGGTTTCATAGTGCATGTAGTTTTGGGGGATTACTACTCCGTTAGTACTTTATTTTTTGAGTTTTTTCTATAAAAACATTTACAAGACTTATACTCAACAACAAATATGGCATATAATTATACCCTAGGGAATTTATTGTTGTAGCACCATTTAATTATGTTGTGAAATGCTTTTATTCCATGGTATGTTCTTTTTTATCGATGAATAGCACCATTTTTCCTACATTTGCGCTATAATTCAATTGCATGGAAGAAGCTCCCAAATCACTCAATTTCATTGAGCATATTGTAGAAGAAGATTTAGAAACAGGTTTTCCAAAAGAAAAATTAAGATTTAGGTTTCCGCCAGAGCCAAACGGCTATTTGCATATAGGACATGCAAGCTCCATTTGTTTAAACTTTGGGCTTGGTCTTAGCTATGATTCTCCTGTAAATCTAAGATTTGATGATACCAATCCTGCGAAGGAAGAACAAGAGTATGTGGATGCTATTAAGGAGGATGTTAAGTGGCTTGGCTATGAGTGGGATAAGGAATGCTATGCCTCTGATTATTTTCAACAACTTTATGACTGGGCCATTAGCTTGATTAAAAGCAATTTAGCCTATGTTGACAGTCAATCTTCTGAAGAAATGGCAAAGCAAAAGGGAACACCAACGGAACCTGGGATTGATAGCCCGTATAGAAATCGTTCTGTTGAGGAAAATCTTGAGCTTTTTGAAAAGATGAAAAAAGGAGAGTTTGACGAAGGAACACACGTGTTAAGGGCAAAAATTGACATGAAATCTTCCAATATGTTAATGCGAGATCCCATTATATACCGTATTTTGCACAGAGCTCACCACAGAACAAATACCGATTGGTGTATTTATCCCATGTATGACTGGACACATGGTGAGAGCGATTATATTGAACAGGTTTCCCACTCTTTTTGCACGTTGGAATTTGCCATGCACAGAGAGTTGTACGACTGGTTTTTGGATCAGGTGTATGATGAAAACAAAGTACGGCCCAAACAACGTGAATTTGCAAGACGGAATTTTAGCCATACCGTTGTAAGCAAAAGAAAATTACTACAGTTGGTTGAAAACGGCATAGTAAAAGGATGGGACGACCCCAGAATGCCCACCATTTCTGGATTAAGAAGAAGAGGGTATACCCCGGAGTCCATAAAGAATTTTGCCAAGACCATTGGTATTGCCAAAAGGGACAACGTGGTAGATGTTTCCTTGTTGGAATTTAATGTAAGGGAACACCTTAATAAAATTTCGCCAAGGGTCATGGCGGTGCTGAATCCCGTTAAACTTGTAATTACCAACTATCCAGAAGGCCAAGAAGAATGGCTGGATGCAGAAAACAATCCAGAAGATGAAAGTGCAGGCACTAGAAAAGTTCCTTTTTCCAGAGAATTGTATATTGAAAAAGAAGATTTTAGAGAGGAAGCAAATAAAAAATTCTTTAGATTAAAGCTTGGAGGAGAAGTTAGACTTAAGAACGGCTATATTATTAAAGCCGAGAGCTGCACAAAAAATACCGATGGGAATATTATTGAAATCCAATGTACATACGACCCAAAAAGCAAGAGCGGCAGCGGAACGGAAGAAAGCTTAAGAAGGGTAAAGGGCACCTTGCACTGGGTTTCTATTGAACATGCTGTTCCTGCTGAAGTAAGATTGTACGACCGTTTATTTACAGATGAAACTCCGGATGCCCATAAGGACAAAGATTTTATGGAATTTATAAATCCCGACTCTTTAAAAGTAATTACAGGTTTTGTAGAACCAAGTTTAAAAGAGGCCAAAATTGGAGATAGATTTCAATTTCAACGCTTAGGTTACTTTAATATTGATTTGGATTCTTCTTCTGAAAAATTGGTTTTTAACAAAACGGTTGGTTTACGGGACACTTGGGCAAAAGTTCAGCAAAAGAACTAGCATAGAGGTTATTTATCAGTTAAAATATACCAATTGATATTTTCTATTATAACGAGCTTGTTTTAAGTTGTTTTCAGCAGGTTTTATAATTTCGGCTTCATTATTATTCGTAAAACAAAAATGGTGCTTTTAAGGGCGCTAATTTAAGTTTTAACAACTAAAAGCCTCCTTATGGTCTTTTTTATAGAACAAAAGGAGGCTTTAACAATAAAGAGTAAAAAAAGAAGCTTATTTTTTACCTTTCCCGTTTTGAGTTTTCATAGATTCCCCAATCATATTACTTGCTGTAAAAGAGGCAACCATATTATTTAACATATCACTACCGGCTTGTGGAGAATTCGGCAGTAATATTAAATTAGTGTTTGTTTCTTCACCAATTGATTGTAACGTATCATAATGTTGAGTAACTACAATAAGAGCAGAAGCTTCTTGGGAATTTATACCTACTTTATTCAATACTTCTACCGATTCTTCTAAACCTCTAGCAATTTCCCTTCGTTGATCCGCAATACCTTGCCCTTGCAATCTTTTGCTTTCTGCTTCGGCCTTTGCTTTTTCTACTATTAAGATACGAGCAGCATCACCTTCAAACTGAGCGGCAATTTTTTCACGCTCTGAAGCATTGATACGGTTCATGGCTTCTTTTACCTGAGCATCAGGGTCAATATCTGTAACAAGGGTTTTAATAATGTCGTACCCATAATCTAACATAGCTTCTTGTAATTCAGTTTTTACGGCAATTGCAATGTCATCTTTTTTTACGAAGACATCATCTAATTTCATTTTAGGGACTTCTGCCCTAACAACATCAAAGACATAAGAAGTTATTTGATCGTGGGGATATTCCAATTTATAGAAGGCCTCATAAACCTTGTCTTTTAGAACAACATATTGAACCGAGACCTTAAGCTTTACAAAAACATCGTCTAATGTTTTGGTCTCAACAATTACATCCAATTGTTGAATTTTAAGACCGACTTTGGCTGCTATTCGATCTATTAGCGGAATTTTCATGTGCAGTCCAGATGGCCGAATACTTTGGAATTTACCGAACCGCTCTATAATAACCGCTGTTTGTTGTTTTACAGTAAAAAAGGACGAAAGAAGAATCAATAGTCCAAAGAAAATTATTGGTATAAAAAAGAAGTTTCCCATGATGGTTAGATTTTAAGTTAATGGAATCAATTTACAAAACTCTGTACGATATTAGTAGTGTTTTATAAAAGAATGTTACAAACTTAACCTAACTTAAAGGGTTTCTATTGCCTTTTTAATACGGGAAAGACTTTCTTCTTTACCTATTAGTGAAAGAATATCGAAAATATGCGGGCCTTTCATATCACCTACAATTACCAGACGCAATGGAGGCATCACTTTTCCAAATGAAAGCTCTTTTTCTGCAATCCATGCTTTCACAATGTTTTCCACATTTTCAGAGGAAAAATCAGAAATTGGCTCTAAAACGGCGATTAATTGATTCATAATTTCGGCCGTCCCTTCTTTCCATTGTTTTTTGACGGCTTTTTCGCCATAAGAAGTTGGAGCAACAAAGAAGTAATCTGACAAACCCCAAAAGTCCGAAACAAAAGTTGCGCGCTCTTTAATTAAGGAAACCACTTTTTCTATATAGTTGTCTGGTCGAGCGGAGTCGAGACCTTTATGCTTTAAAACCTCAGAAAACAACCCTGCCAGCTCCCCATTACTTTTTTCTTGCAGATAATATTGATTGTACCATTTAGTCTTTTCTGAATCAAAACGCGCTCCAGACTTGTTCACTCGCTCTAATGAAAAGGCTTCAACCAATTCTAAAAGGCTAAAAATCTCTTGTTCCGTTCCAGGGTTCCAGCCTAACATGGCCAAGAAGTTAACAACGGCTTCTGGAAAATAACCAACCTCTTTATATCCGATTGATTCGTTCCAAGAAAGAGGAAAAATAGGGAACCCTAATTTGTCGCCATCCCTTTTACTTAACTTTCCTTTGCCTACGGGCTTCATAATCAATGGTAAATGAGCAAATTCTGGGGCTTCCCATCCAAAAGCATCGTATAAAAGTTGGTGCAAGGCCAAAGAAGGCAACCATTCCTCCCCACGGATAACATGGGTAATATCCATTAAATGGTCGTCCACAATGTTTGCAAGGTGATACGTGGGCATTCCATCACTTTTAAAAAGGACTTTGTCATCCAGAATATTGGTGTCAATTTCTATATCACCCCTGATAATATCCTTTAAATGAAGTTTTTCATCCTGAGGAGATTTAAACCGTACAACATAGTTTTCACCAGAATTTATTTTGTTTTGAACCTCTTCAGTTGATAATGAAAGTGAATTCACCAATTTTAACCGATTATGCCAGTTGTATATAAAAGTCTTGCCTTTTGCCTCATGGTCTTTTCTATGGAAATCTAGCTTTTCTGCAGTATCAAAAGCATAATAGGCCTTTCCTTTTGAAATAAGTTCATTTGCATATTGTTTGTACAAGTGTTTACGCTCGCTTTGTCTATAAGGCCCGTAATCACCCTCCTTGCTTGGCCCTTCATCAAATGGAATATTACACCAGTTTAGGGCATCAACAATGTACTGCTCTGCCCCTTCTACATATCGGTTTTGATCAGTATCCTCAATTCTTAGGATAAAATCACCATCATGCTTTTTGGCAAATAAATAGTTGAACAATGCAGTGCGAACACCACCTATATGAAGTGGGCCTGTAGGGCTGGGCGCAAAACGGACTCGTACTTTTTTACTCATTAAAGTATAATTTGGCGCAAAGATAATTTATGTAGCACAGATTTAATAGGGAATACTGCTATAAGTAGAGTTGCATAAAGATAAGATCTAACCATCTGTCAAATTTATAACCAACTTCATTAAAACGCCCCACCTCTTTAAACCCAAATTGCTCATGAAAACGGTAACTGCCTTTATTGTCAGCATCAACTCCGGCAATCATGGTGTGATATCCTTGAAGTTTGGCAAGAATAATTAGTTCCTGCATTAATAATTTGCCCACGCCTTGACCTCTAGACTCTGAGGAAACATAAATAGAATGTTCCACACTAAATTTATATGCTTCCCATGGCCGATAAATCCCAAAAGTTCCAAAGGCAATAACGGTTGATTCTTTTTCTGCTACCAAGATGGGCATTTTAGCCTCTTGCTTTGTATAAAACCATTGGGTTTGTTGGTTAAGCGTTCTTTCAACATAGTCATAGACCACGGTAGAATTCTTAATCTCATAATTTATGATTGTTAAGATTTCTGGCACATCTTCTATAATTGCGGGTCTTATTAATAGCTGGTTTAGCATCCTAGATTGGTTGTATAGAACAAATTTAATTCATATTGAAATAAAATTCATTAAACCGACCAACTAGTCGGCATTAAGTGTTTATCATGTAATAGGTACGATTCTCATAATAGACATGGGAAAGACAGATATCGATGAAATGCATTAATTCTGTTAAATTCATTATTTAAAAGGGAAACCATAAACCGATCGGTTTGTTTATTATCATCTTTTGGATACAATCCAATGGGCAGTTTGCGTTTAAATATATACCCACAATTGCTTTTTTAACGTTTTTTTGATGCCTCATTTTATTGGATGAGGTATCTTAGGATTAAATACGAGATTTTTTGAATAATTATAATGCCATATTAAATAAGCTGAATCTTTTTTCCAAGAAGTATTATACAAAAGTATTGCTTAAGGGAATTCTGCTTTTCCTTTCTTTTGGGCTTCTTTATTTTTTGGCAACCCTTGCTATTGAATATTTTTTGTGGCTGAATTCAACAGGTAGATTCATCCTGTTTTTACTCTTTATAGGCGTGGAGCTGTTTTTACTGTACAAATATATTGTAACACCCTTATTTTATCTTTTTAAGCTAAAACAAGGGATTGATAACAAACAAGCCTCTTTACTTATAGGGAAACATTTTCCAGAGGTAGAAGACAAACTTTTTAATTTATTGGACCTGGTCGAAAATACAGATAAGTCAGAATTGCTGCTGGCCAGTATAGAACAGCGTTCAATGAGCTTAAAACCTTTTCAGTTTAACAAGGCGATAGACTTTAGGGAGAATGTTAAATATGCCAAATACCTAATAATTCCGGCAATAATTTTATTGTTAATTGGTATATCTGGGAATTTGAGTTCTTTTTTCGGCAGCTATACACGGGTGGTCAATTATGATATGGCGTATGAACCACCAGCTCCCTTTACTTTTAAATTGTTTTCAACGGAATTTAATGCTTTGGAAAGTGAATCGTTCACTGTTCAACTATCTACCGAAGGCAAGGTTAAGCCAGAGCAGGTTTTTATTGTAATAGATGGTAAAGAGTTCCTTTTACAAGAAGAGAATGGTATATATAGCTATACTTTTTCTCCACCTTTGACCACAACGGACTTTCATTTTAATGCTAACGATATTGTGTCTAGGAATTATACATTGAAAGCACTTACGGTTCCATCTATTCAGAATTTTAATATGATTTTGAATTTCCCTAACTATACGAATAAACCTAATGAAACTCTTAAAGGCACAGGCAATGCTACCTTTCCAGAAGGCACACAAGTTACATGGCGGATTGCAGGTAATAACACGGATGAGATTAAATTTGTTGAGCAAGACACCCTAATATCTTTTGTTAAGTCCGATGAGGTGTTTCAATTATCAAAGAATATATATTCGGATGTGTCTTACCAAATAGCTACATCAAATACAAATGTTGATGAATATGAGAAGCTTGGGTATACTCTAAACGTTATAAAAGATAAGCACCCTAGCATTGAAGTTAATCAGGTAATAGATTCTTTAAACCCTAATGTGCTTTATTTTGTTGGAGACGTTTCGGATGATTATAAGGTTAGAACAATTGAGCTAGTCTGTTATTCCAATGAAACGGACAAACAAACCATAAAACTGGCAAGCCCAAATACTAGTTTTAATCAATTTTATTACACGTATCCTTCTGGACTTCAAATAGATACGGGGAAAAATTATAATTTTTATTTTCAAGCAACAGACAATGATGCCATACACAATGGAAAGACCACTAAAAGTAGAGTTTTTAACATGGCTTTGTTAGATTCTAATCAATTGAAAAACAACCAGTTAAAAAAACAAGAGAGCTTAATTGATAATTTGGACAGGTCTTTGGACAAGTTAAAGGAACAAAAGGAAATACTTAGCGATATTAACAAAGAGCAAAAGGAGAACACAGAACTTAACTTTAATGAAAAAAACCAAATAAAGGACTTTCTTAATAAGCAACAGCAACAAGAAAGCATGATGCAGAAATTTAGTAAGCAACTAAAGGAAAATTTGGACAAAGACCATGAAAATAATGAATTTAATCAATTATTGAAAGAGCGCTTGGAACGCCAGGAACTAGAGGCAAGAAAGAATGAAAAGCTGCTTGAGGAACTTAACAAAGTTGCTGATAAAATCAAAAAAGAAGAACTATCCAAAAAGCTCGAGGAGCTTGGAAAGCAACAACAAAACAGTGAACGTAGTCTGGATCAGCTTTTGCAATTGACAAAGCGTTATTACGTTACTGAGAAAGCAAGTCAACTAGCTAAAGAATTGGAATTGCTTTCCAAAGAACAGGAAAAGCTCTCCAAAGTAGAGACAGAAGAGTTTACACCGCAAAATCAAGAACAACTTAATGAAAATTTCAATACTATTTCTGATGAGTTGGATGAATTAAAAAAAGACAATCAGGAACTTAATAAACCATTGTCTTTGGACATAAGCAAACCCAAACAGGAAAGTGTAAAAAAGGACCAAGAAGAGGCTTTAGATGAGCTTAACATGAAAAAAGGTGACCAACAATTTTCAGGAGAAAACAATACCGCCGAACCTCAAAGTAAGGCATCTAAAAAACAAAAGTCTGCTGCTCAAAAAATGAAAGAGATGAGTGAATCCTTGCAGCAGTCTTCATCTGGCAGTAGTGATTCAGAAAACGCAGAAGATGCGGAAATGCTAAGGCAGATATTGGACAATTTGGTTACTTTTTCCTTTAAACAGGAAAATTTATATGATGAATTAAATGAAGCCGACATGGAAATTGCACAATTCTCTAACACGGTTAAGAAACAACAAGAACTTAGAGGATTGTTTGAGCATGTAGATGACAGTTTATTTGCTCTTTCGCTTAGAAGAGCCGAACTATCAGAATTTGTTAATGAACAAATTACGGAAGTATATTATAACATAGACAAAAGCCTTGCCAGTATTACCGACAATAAAATATACCAAGGAGTATCTTACCAGCAATATGTTTTGAATGCTTCTAACAGCTTGGCTGACTTCCTTGCCCATGTTTTGGACAATATGCAACAGAGTATGTCTTCTGGCTCTGGAAGTGGTAAGAGCCAGGGCGGTTTTCAATTGCCAGATATTATAAAAGGTCAAGGTGAGTTGCAGAAGAAGATGGGTGAGATGGGAAAATCTGAAGAATCTGGTTCTAAAGGAGAAAAGGAGGGGCAGTCTGGCGAAGGCAAAGAAGGGGATGGAAAAAAGAGTGGAGAAGGGGAATCTGGTCAAGAAGGTAGTCAAGGCAAAATTGGCAAAGGTGGTCAAGAAGGTAATAAAGGCAATAGCAAACAACAAGGAGGGGAGAATCAGGGAGGTTCAGGAGATGGACAGCCAAGTGAGCAGGAGTTACAGGAATTATACGAAATTTATAAAGAACAGCAACAGATTAGAGAACAGCTGGAGAATCAATTGCAGGATATGATTAACAATCAGGAAAGAGGGTTGGCTCAGAAACTCATTAGACAAATGGAGGATTTTGAAAATGATTTAATTGAAAATGGAATAACACAAAGAACCCTTAACAAAATGAATGTTATTCAGCATCAATTATTAAAATTGGAAAATGCAGCTTTAAAGCAAGGCATTAAAGAAGAGCGTAAAAGTGAGACAAACTACAATTCTTTTATAAACCCCGTTACTACCAGACCTGAGTTGCTTAAGGATTATCAAAATCAAATAGAGATTTTAAATAGACAAGCATTACCTTTGCAGCAAAATTTTCAAAACAAGGTACAGGTATATTTTAAGAATGATAATTAATTTTCATTACGAAACGGATTTCCAGTTACAGGATAAGAAAAGGCACGAGGATTGGATCCTTCATATTTTTGATGTAGAGAACAGTTTTTGTGGGGACATAAATTATATTTTTTGTGATGATTCTTATTTACTTGATGTTAATAAGAAGTATTTAAACCACGACACCTATACAGACATAATTACGTTTGATTATTCTGTGAACAACCTTATATCCAGCGATATTTTTATCTCAATCGAAAGAGTTAAGGAAAATGCTGAAACCCTTGATATTGAATTTAAAGAAGAATTGTTGAGGGTTATGTCTCACGGAATCCTACACCTTTTAGGGTTTAATGACAAAACTGATGCTGAGAAGGCTATTATGCGGCAAAAGGAGAATGAAATGATAAAATTGTTCCACGTGGAACATGACGACTAGTATGTTTGAAAAAGAATATGATGTAATTGTTGTTGGAGGAGGTCATGCAGGTGCGGAGGCAACAGCTGCCGCTGCCAATATGGGCTCTAAAACGCTTTTAATTACCATGAATTTGCAAACCATTGGGCAAATGTCATGCAACCCTGCTATGGGCGGTATTGCAAAAGGCCAAATTGTTAGGGAGATTGATGCTTTAGGCGGATATAGCGGGATTATTACAGACAAGTCTGCTATTCAATTCAAAATGCTTAACAAGTCTAAAGGACCTGCCATGTGGAGTCCTAGAGCTCAAAATGATAGAATGCGTTTTGCCGAAGAATGGAGATTGGCTTTGGAAGAAACTCCAAACGTTGATTTTTATCAAGAAATGGTTTCGGGGATATTGGTTGTAAAGGACAAAGTGGTCGGCGTTAGAACTTCTTTGGGAATTGACATTAAATCTAAGTCTGTAGTATTAACGAATGGCACTTTTTTAAATGGCCTTATACATATTGGCGAAAAACAATTTGGTGGGGGTAGAGCTGGCGAGAAAGCAGCTACTGGAATTACCGAACAATTGGTGGATTATGGTTTTGATAGCGGAAGAATGAAGACAGGAACTCCGCCAAGGGTGGATGGCCGTTCTTTGGACTACTCTGTTATGATACCGCAGCCGGGGGATGTTATACCTGAAAAATTCTCTTATACCAATACACTTCCTTTGACAACCCAAGTGGATTGTCATATGACACATACTAGTAGGACGGTTCACGATTTGTTGCGAGAAGGCTTTGATAGGTCACCTATGTTTAATGGCCGTATTAAAAGTATTGGGCCTAGGTATTGCCCTTCAATTGAAGATAAGATTAATCGATTTGCCGACAAGGATAGCCATCAGATATTTGTGGAACCAGAGGGCTGGAAAACGGTTGAAGTTTATGTCAATGGCTTTTCCACTTCGCTCCCAGAGGATGTACAATATAATGCGTTAAAATCTGTCAAAGGGTTTGAAAATGTAAAGTTCTTTAGGCCTGGATATGCCATTGAATATGATTATTTTCCACCTACCCAATTAAAACATACATTAGAAACTAAGGTGGTTGGCAATTTGTATTTTGCTGGTCAAATTAACGGAACCACAGGTTATGAAGAGGCAGCTTCGCAAGGATTAATGGCAGGAATTAATGCGCACCTAAAGATTAACGAAAAGGAGCCTTTTATTCTAAAAAGGGACGAGGCCTATATAGGGGTTTTAATTGATGACCTTATTACAAAAGGCACAGAGGAACCCTATAGAATGTTTACATCTAGAGCTGAATACAGAACGTTGTTGAGACAAGACAATGCTGATTTGCGTTTAACACCCATGAGTTATGAGATTGGATTGGCTAAAAAAGAACGCTTGATGAGAATGGAGGAGAAGCTTAAAAAATCTAATGAATTTATCCAATTTTTTAGAACTACAAGCGTATTGCCAGATGATATTAATCCAATATTAGAAAGTGTTTCTTCTGCCAAGGTAAAACAATCGGACAAGATGTTTAAGGTGTTTTCTAGGCCAAAAGTTACGATGGAACACATGCTTAAAATTGACTCTGTTTCTACTTTCGCAAAAGAAAACAAATTGGATAGAGAGGTGATGGAGCAGACTGAAATACAAGTAAAATATTCAGGATATATAAGTAAAGAAAAGAACAATGCGGACAAAATGCATCGTCTTGAGAATGTAAAAATCCCTGCAGATTTTGACTATGACAAATTAAAATCTTTGTCTTATGAAGCCCGCGAAAAACTCAACGCAATAAGACCTGTTACCATTTCCCAAGCATCAAGAATAAGTGGCGTTTCTCCAAGCGACATAAGCGTTCTATTGGTATTCATGGGGCGTTAGCAATGCGCTTGTTTGCCTAATCACGCCAAAATGTTCCACGTGGAACATTTTCTTTTTGTACATATTTCACTGTTGTTGGCTTGGTTTTTGATGAATTAAAGACCACTTCTAAGCTTGTTGAATATGAAAAGAACAATACCCGCCTTTTTGTTTTTAATTTTTATACAGTCATGCATTCCTATTCGTATTGCGCCAAACATACCCGACTACAAATTAACCACAGGTAAAAAGTTCAAAAGAAACCTTCCCAAACGCAATATGTTCATTTTTGAAGACCCAAAGGAGGCTGAACAATTTTATAAGTATGTAAATATTAAATATCAATTAGACAATGAAAATGTATATGATGATGTTCCATTTATGATTGATGACGCTCAGTATTTCTTCTCATTTTATGAGACCGAGATTCAAGATAAAAGCATTCCAATTCTTGGAGTTTTTATGGATGTAGCATTGAGTAGAGCAACAGATGGTGATGATTATGAACCCGTCTTTACACCCAATGGCGGAGTCTATAGAAAAGGGAATTGGTATATAGCCATTGAAGTCTATAGTGATATAGAAAGAGATTGCTTAGACGAAAATTCACTTTCTAGAGAAGTAGTTTTAAAGTATCTTCGAAGCTTAAAAGAAGAATATTTGTCTACTCACAATTACAATGAAGTTGTATTTAAAAACTAAAGATTATTCAGTTTCAGGCGAAGAGTTTCAATTGATGCAAAACCCAGTTATGGATATGTTGATTACTGAGCCCCAACCAAAGAACTTGGATGTCTATTATCAAAGTGATGACTATATTTCTCATACAGATTCTCAAAGAACAGCCGTAGATAAAATTTATCAATTTGTAAAAAGACACAGCCTCAAAAGGAAGCTTAAGTTAATTTCAAATCTAACCAAGGATAAAAAAACGCTTTTAGACGTTGGTGCTGGGACAGGGGACTTTTTGTTGGTTGCAAAAAATGCTGGCTGGCAGGTTGATGGGGTAGAGCCTAATGAGATTGCAAGTCAGAAATCAAAAGAAAAAGGAGTTGAAACCTTTAAAGATCTAGAGGTATTATTATCAACAAAAAAATATCAGGTAATTACATTGTGGCATGTATTGGAACACTTGCCTGATTTAGAATTACAAATTAAAAAAATAAGCTTACTCCTTGAAGAAAACGGAACCTTGGTCGTGGCTGTTCCGAATTACAAATCGTATGATGCCAAATATTATAAATCTTTTTGGGCAGCTTATGATGTTCCAAGACACTTGTGGCATTTTTCTAAACAAAGTATCAAAATTCTATTTGAAAAAGAAAACATGAAGATATCAGAAATTAGACCTATGGTTTTTGATTCGTTCTATGTTTCACTTTTATCCGAGAAGTACAAAACCGGAAAACAGAATTTCTTTAAAGCTTTTTGTGTTGGATTGTGGTCCAATTTAAAAGCATGGAGAACAAAGGAGTATTCTTCTCTAATCTACATCCTTAAAAAAGCCTAATATTCATTTTAAAGCGATTTTACGAGCTTTCTCAGAACAAGCCGATTACCATGTTTTCCAATTTAAAAAAGCGCAAATAAACCCCGATTTAAACACCTTAAACCATTGTTTTAAACAATTGAAACAAACAAATACAATAGTTTTTGTTTATAGTTATTTTTTTGGTGTCAATGTTTGTCAATCTGTCTTTTAACCTAAACTTTCTTTTATTCTTAAAAAGCTTTCCTATTTTTGCCCAACTTTAAAAAACTAGGATGAAAAAAATAATTTTGGCAGTAGTGCTATTGGGAATGGTTGCATGCCAACAGGATAAAGTAGGTTACGTGGACAACATAAAAGTGATGACCGATTATCAAGAAAAAATGGATATTGATGCAAAATATAAAGCATTGGCAGAAACTTTTGGCAAAAAGAGAGATAGCATTTCGCAAACGTTTCAAATGGAAGCTCAAGCCTTTCAAGTGAAAGCCCAAAGTATGTCTCAGGCAAAAGCTCAAGAAGAATATGCTGTAATTCAACAAAAAGGACAGTTTATTGGCCAACAATTACAACAGGAAGAACTGGCTTTGCAACAAGGCAATCAAACAGAACTGGATAGTGTTGTTTCTAAGGTAAAGAAAGAGATAAAGGCATATGGAAAAGCAAATGGCTTCACCTATTTATTTAGTGGTGGAGATAATGGAGCAGTTCTATATGGAACTGATGCCAATGATGTTACGGATGCAATTGTAAAAATCTTGAACGATAAATACAAGCAGTAAGCATTAAGGAAATTAATTTAAAGGGCCTCAGCATTAATTTGTTGGGGCTTTTTTATGTCTGTAACAGAAAAACCAAAAATATTGCAGGAACAAAATAAATGGCAATGGTTCTGGCGCCATCATAATCTTTAGCTACCCGTTGTCCAAACAAAAGTAACAACAGAGTTATACAAGAAAGTATCGCACCATAAAAGGCATACGTTTCCCTGTCCAAAGCTATAAGTTCGTATATACCCACCGCGCACAGAATTGCGACAAGCATTTCCAAAACCAAAATAATTGCAACCATTGAAGGAACAATGTTTTTAAGAAAAGTTTTCGAAAAATGCTCTTTTAGCCAGGAAGTGTTTCCACTCCAATCAAATATTTTGTCCAATCCGCTTTGTAGAAATGTAATGACCAAAAAAAGCAACAAAAGAAGTTCAGTAGCATAATTTAAAACAGTATCCATCGTAACGTTTTTTAGGCGGCCTTTTTATGAAGAAGCCGGGTTAGTTTAATTGATAAATCAGTCAGTATTATTTTAGAATTCCCATTGCGCTCAATATGATAAATGGCACTTTCTAGCTCTTTAGCAATATCTAAAATATTGTTTTCGTGAACAAAAGGGGCAAATTTTTCTAATTGAAATCCATCCACATGAATTTTCATGTAGGCAAGATCGGTTGCTGTATAATTTATAAGCAATGCCTGCCTCATTACGCCCAAGCAATATTTTAAAAATTTTTTTTGAGTTTCTCGCCCTGTTTTTGCAACCTCCTCACTCCACAGAATAAGCTCATGTATGGCAGCCTTATTGCCTTTTGCCTTAAAAGCACTACGTACCCACTGAACAAACCATTTTTCAAAGACCAAGTCTTCTGAATCGTTGTTTATTAAATCCAATGCTTTGTTATAATTTCCATTGGCTTCATGTGCTATTCTAAACGCCTCTTCTTTTTGCGTCCCTATTTCTTCTAAAGCATTGGCAATCACATTTTCGGCCAAAGGAGGAAAATGAAGAATTTGGCAACGAGACCTTATGGTTTGTATAATTTGCTCTTCGTCCTCAGCAATTAAGAGAAATACGGTTTTTTCTGGTGGTTCTTCAATGAGCTTTAGAAGCTTATTTGCAGCAGCAGTGTTCATTTTATCTGCCATCCAAACCAACATTACTTTATAACCTCCTTCGTAGGATTTTAGGGATAGTTTTTTAACAATATCCTGAGCTTCATCAACTCCAATTTGCCCTTGCTTTTTTTCAATACCTATTAATCTGTACCAATCAAAAAGATTTCCATAGGGCTGCTCTGTTAAAAACTGCCGCCACTCTTCCATATAATGGTTGCTAACCGCATGGCTTTTTATTTTATCACTATTAGAAACGGGAAAAGCGAAATGAATATCTGGGTGAGAAAGCGAATTACATTTAATATTGCATGCATTATTCCCATTAATATTTTCACTATCTAGATTCTGGCAAATAACATATTGGGCATAGGCCAAAGCCATGGACAAAGTTCCAGAACCTTCAGGCCCTACAAATAATTGCGCATGTGGTATTCTACCCGCATCAGCACTTTGCGACAAATGTTTTTTTATATGAGCTAGACCTAAAATATCTTTGAAAAGCATTAATCAAAGATAGTTTTTTTTGATGTTCTGCCTATGAGACTGGGACCTTGTTAAAATAATAACAAAGATTCTCTTTATATAACCGTAAATTCTAGGTGTCGGCCTTTATATGCACCTCATAAATCTTTACATTTGCCACTCTTATAAAACTAAAGCAAAATGAAAACCATAGACACAATAAATTTTGAAGACAAAAAAGCATTGATTCGTGTTGATTTCAATGTTCCATTGGATGCTGATTTTAATGTGACGGACACTAATAGAATTGAAGCCGCTAAGCCAAGCATTATCAAAGTTTTGGAGGATGGCGGAAGCGCCATTTTAATGAGTCACTTGGGAAGACCAAAAGGGCAAATCAATCCAGACATGTCTTTAAAGCACATTTGTGATAAGGTTTCAGACATTATAGGTGTTCAAGTAAAGTTTGTGGAAGATTGTGTTGGTGAAGAAGCTGAAGCGGCGGTTTCTAATCTACAAAGCGGCGAGGTGCTTTTGTTGGAAAATTTACGTTTTCATGCCGAAGAAGAAAAAGGAGACGAAACCTTTGCAGAACAGTTATCTAAATTGGGAGATGTTTATGTAAACGATGCTTTTGGAACAGCACATAGAGCACATGCATCTACAACAATTGTTGCTAAGTTTTTCCCAGAGAATAAATGTTTTGGATATCTTTTGGCAAAAGAAATTGAAGCTATAGAAAAGGTTATGCGTACCGGTGAAAAACCAGTTCTGGCAATTTTAGGAGGTGCTAAAGTTTCATCTAAAATTACCATTATTGAAAATATTTTAGACAAGGTAGACCATTTGATTATTGGCGGAGGAATGACCTATACATTTGTTAAAGCACAAGGGGGAGAAGTTGGGGATTCTATTTGTGAGGACGACAAAATGGAACTGGCATTGGATATTTTAAAACAAGCAAAAGAAAAGGGTGTGCAAGTACATATTCCTGTTGATGTTTTAGCAGCAGATGATTTTAGTAATGATGCACAAACCAAAGTCTTGGATGTGGATAAAATACCAAGCGGATGGCAAGGGTTGGATGCCGGTCCAATGACGTTAAAAAATTTCCAAGAGGTTATACTTAAATCTAAAACCATTCTTTGGAACGGACCAATAGGCGTATTTGAAATGGAAAGCTTTGCCAATGGCACCATTTCATTAGGGAACTATATTGATGAAGCAACAAAAAATGGAGCATTTTCCTTAGTAGGAGGAGGAGATTCCGTAGCTGCAGTTAAACAGTTTGGCTTTGAGGATAAGGTAAGCTATGTTTCTACCGGCGGAGGAGCTATGTTAGAGAGTTTGGAAGGAAAAACGTTGCCTGGAATTGCTGCAATATTAGAGTAGATAAGGCGTTATCGATTAACGGGCTTTTCTCAACCGAGAATTACTTTTAAGTTAAAAGTTTTATTTTTCAAGAAATTTAAACGATTTTTAACGGCTCTGTTAGTTTAAACCAAACCTTATGTGCGCTATAAAAAAAATACACTTCTGTGTTGTTTTATCTTTTGTGGGTTCATTTTTGAATGCCCAACAAATAGATAGTATTAGGATAAATGCTACGATGTCCGCGGGGGCTATAGAAGTGGCTTCAGACTCAACTTACGCAATTCAAGAAGCAACAGAACAGAAAGAGCTTGTAAAAACCTCTAATGAACCGGATGCTATTTTGTTTGGTTCGGTAAAATCAGGCTCAAAAAAATATGATCTTCAAGACAATCAAGAAGCGGCCACATATGATAGTCTTTGGTTAAAGGAACTTGTAAATCAGGCATCACTTTTTGACATTATGTACGAAGAGGTTTCCAATTTAGAGGTTGATTCTGCTTCTGCATATAATTTGGATACCGAGACACTAAAAAAAAGACTGGAAATCCTCAACCAAAAAACACCTTTTAATATTTCATATAATCCATCTCTGGAGAATGTAATAAAGTCTTTTTTAACAAGAAAGCGTGGTCTCATGGAGAGAATGCTTGTTAGTAGCCAATTCTATTTCCCTTTGTTTGAGCAAGAGTTAGACAATCAAGACTTGCCATTGGAAATAAAGTATTTGTCTATCGTTGAGTCCGCCCTGAACCCACGCGCCAGATCAAGAGTAGGAGCCACAGGTCTTTGGCAATTTATGTACGGAACAGGCAAAATGTATGATTTGGATGTGAGCAGTTATGTTGATGAACGAATGGATCCAATAAAATCCACAAAAGCATCCGCAAAATATCTTTCAAAATTGTACGATATTTTTGGGGATTGGGATTTGGCATTGGCAGCCTACAATTCAGGTCCAGGAAATGTAAACAAGGCCATTCGAAGATCAGGGGGGTATAAAAACTATTGGAATATCAGAAGGAATTTACCAAGAGAAACAGCGGGTTATCTTCCAGCTTTTTTGGCTACCATGTATATTTTTGAGTATGCGGAAGAGCATGGTCTTAAAACAAAAAAAGTAGAGCGCCCTTATTTTATGACAGATACGGTCCAAGTAAAGAGCTTAATTACTTTTAATCAAATTTCGGAACTGGTGGATGTTTCCGTTGACGAGCTAAAGGTTTTGAATCCATCTTATAAGTTGAATGTTATACCATTCATTAAAGGGAAAAACTATTCCTTGAGACTGCCCACAGAAGCGATGGGTAAATTTGTTGCCAACGAACAAGCCATTTATGCACATGTAGAAAAAGAACTTAAATCAAAAGAAAGTCCTTTGCCGCAATTGGTAAAAGCAAATGACCAAATTAGATATAAAGTTCGCAGCGGGGACTATTTAGGCAAAATTGCAGAGCGCTATAGAGTAAGAGTTAGTGATATTAAAAGATGGAACGGATTGCGAAGCAATAATCTGAGAATTGGGCAACGTCTTACGATTTTTACAAGGAACCCAAACGTGACGCAAGCGGTTGCTAGTGCCAAAACAAACTCGGCTAAAACAGCCCCTATAAAGGGCACCAAAGTACATACTGTTCAACAAGGGGATTCTTTGTGGACCATTTCTAGAAAATATCCTGGAATTAGTATTGAAAATTTACGAGAATGGAACGGTATTAGTGGTAGTAATTTAAAACCGGGCACAAAACTTAAGTTGTGTGATTGTTCATCGTAAATTTAAACCAATGAAAAAATTAAGAACACTTTTAGTACTTGCCATAACAATTTCATTTTTCTTCTCCTGTAAGAACAAGAATAAAACAGAATACAAACCCTCATCTATAGGAGCAATAAACTCATTGACCGTTGTTATGGACAATGATTTGTGGAACGGTCCTGCGGGGGATAAAATAAGAGAACATTTTGCGGCACCTTTGAAAGGAATGATATGGGACGAACCCAAATTTTCACTTAGCCATATACCCAAAAGCGTATTTAGTGGCGCCATAAGAAATTCAAGGACCTTATTATATGTAGATATTGATACGTTGAGTGTGGCTCATGTTAAGACAAATTTATATGCCAGACCGCAAAAAATAGGTGTTTTTAAAGGCAGAAACCTTGATGAACTGGTGCAGAATATTGAAAATAAAGCTCAAGACGCTATAACAAGTTTTAAAACATTAGAAATTGAAGAGGCACAGACCCGTTTTAAACGTTCTATGAACAAAGAAAAGGTTCTGGAAGAAAAATTTGGGATTTCTATGACCATCCCATCGGTTTATAAAGTGGGCAAACAAGAAGACAATTTTGTTTGGTTGGACAGGCAAATACCCAAAGGACATATGAACATTATTGTTTATACAATGCCAGAAGATAGTTTTGACACAGACTCTACATTTGTTAAAGATATTATTAGAATGAGGGACTCTATAGGAGAAAAGTATGTTCCCGGACCTGATATGCCTGGAAAAACCACTTATATGATTACTGAAAAAGCTTTTGCGCCAGCAATTTTTCCAGCAGAAGTTGCAGGAAACAAAGCAGCAGAGGTTAGGGGGATATGGGAGGTTAAGAATGATTTTATGGCGGGACCATTTTTAACCTATATCATCAATGATGAGGCAAATAAAAGAAAGGTGGTTGTAGAAGGCTTTACTTTTGCCCCCGCTACTGAGAAAAGAGATTATATGTTTGAACTGGAAGCCATACTCAAAACCCTTAAAATAGGTTAGGTAAAGAATCTAGATATAAAAAAAGCCATCTTAAAAAGATGGCTTTTTGTTTGCTCTATATTTTTTAGGTCACATCTTTACAATTATGAATTCTGATCGTCTATTTAGTTTGTGTTTTTCTCTGCTACAAGGCTCACCATCACCACACTCGTTTAACAAGCGCTCTTCTCCATACCCAATAGCACTTTCAATTCTATCAGGAGATATTCCTTTTTGGATTAAGTAGTCCCTAGAGGATTTAGCCCTCTTATCAGAAAGATATTTGTTGTATGCGCTTTCCCCAAAGGAATCCGTATGGGATTCAATTTTAATGACCATGTCTTGGTATTCGGTCATTACATCAACTAGCTTATCAAGCTCCTCTGCGGCATCTTTTCTAATATTAAATTTATCAAAGTTGAAGTAAATCATATCAGTTTTAAGCTTCTTTATACCTTCCTCAACAAGAATCAATTCTTTTAGTTTTCTCATTGAGACATCAATATTTACAACTTCATTTTGTTTAGTGCTTACTTGGGCTTCTTCATCAAAGTAGCTCTCCTTTTTGGTCGCTATGGTATATTTTGTATTTCCATCTAAATCCTCAAAAATGAAACTACCATCTTCTTTAACCATCATTTCTTTAAGTTTGATGTTGTTTTCATCCAACAATGTTACCATTGCTTTGGGCATAACATTGCCAGTAATAAGCTCTGTAACAACACCGGCAATTGCATTTTCTTCAACCTCATCAGGAATTAAGCGCTTAAAAGAATAAATATCATCATCCCCTTTTCCACCTGCTCTGTTTGAAGCGAAAAATCCTTTTTGGGTTTCCTCATCAACTATATATGAAAAATCATCTTTTCCACTGTTTACAGGTGCTCCTACATTTATGATTTCCGAAAAACCTCCCTCTTCATCTATCGTGGCCACGAAAACGTCTAACCCACCTAAACCAACATGACCATTGGAAGAAAAATATAATTTTTCATCATTTATAAAAGGAAACATCTCTCTTCTTTCAGTATTTACATTTGGCCCTAAGTTTTTTGGCTCGGAAAACAAACCATCTTCCAGTACATCTACCACAAAAATATCGGTCATGCCAATGCTTCCAGGCATATCTGAAACAAAATAAAGTTTCTTCCCATCTGGACTTAAAGCTGGGTGACCAGTTGAATATTCGTCACTATTGAAAGGTACTTCAACAGCTTCTAACCATACACCATCTATTTTTTTGGACATATATATCTTAAGGTTGTTTATACCCTTCTTGTCTCTTTTTAATTTCTTTTTATAATTGTTTCTAGTAAAATACATGGTCTCATTGTCTGGAGAAAAGGTAACAGAGGCCTCATGATATTTTGTGTTTATTTTTTTGGAAAATTTAGTAGCGTTTCTTAAGTCGTAGCTTTCTTTGTTTAGTTTTGCTGCAAATAAATCTAAGTAGGGTTGTTTGTTCCATTTATAAGTATTGGTCGTAAAGACTGACGTATCTTTTGCAGATGCATAAACAACTTCGTCTTCATTGTAGAACATTGGGGAGAATTCTGAATATTTAGAATTTATTGCCAAATTCTTTACCTCGAATTTATCACCTTGATTAAGAATATTGTCTAAAACCGCTTCATGACTTATTTTGGGAGTATTACTTCTATTAGCATTTGTCCCATTGTTTTTAGGCATTTTATCATATAGCTTCATAAGCCTTTTTGCCCTACCATATTTGCCAGAACCTTTTAATGTATGTGCATATTTAAAAATAACATCTGCAGAAACACTGCCTTGATATTTTTCATAGAGGATGTTATACCAATAATAAGCTCTTTCCATATTGGTATTAAAGTAATGTGCGTCCCCTGCTTTTTGTAGGACCTCCATTGTTTGGTTTTCCCTGTTGCCATAAAGAGCTTGCTCATAAAGTTCGGCCGCTTCTGCATACCACATTTTGTTGAAGTACTCGTCTGCTCTTTTAATTAATTTATTGTCTGGTGTTTTATTTTTTTGCTGAGAAACCAATTTTTTCTTAATTGGAGCTAATGGAACACTAATGGCTTCAACTTTAACTATAGGGTTTTTTATATTTGGCTGCGTGCTTTCATTTGCCACAATCATGACCCATAAATTTTCTTTATAAGCACCATCTAATTTTGTCTCGCAGGCCATTAAAGCATCTTCCCAGCGAGTATAATGTTTTAAATAAAGATAATTAAGCTTATTGTCTGGATTAAAAACAAAATTTGCAGCTATGCCTTTCTTTTGTAAAGATTTTATCTCTTTATTTAAATAGGTTTTGTTTTTATAAACATTGGAAATGACATAGAAACCATTTTCTACGTTTTTCAAATTTTCAAATTTTCTGCTTTTTACGGTTTCTTTTGAATTTGAGGGATTGATAGCCAATCCAGGTTCCATAGGTTTAATACCAATATGATTACCTGCGAACAGACAAAAAGAGAATAAAAAAATAAAGACCTTAATAGGTGTTTTCATGCGTTTTATGTTTATTAAAACACCACTACCATCATCAATTTGGGTTTTTTAACAACGAACAGCACATGCTTGTGCCAATTTCAATTTTCGAATTTATTGGTTCTTAGTTAGGAATTATATTTTTTGTTGTGAAACACAGGTTTTGTGTCGTAAACGAAGAAATTATGTATTTTACCGATAAGGCTCTATCTGTACTGACAATGCAAGAGGATGATTTTTATGCATTTAGACACAAAAAAACCCATCATTTTAAATGATGGGTTTATAATTATTTTTTAAAAAGATAATTTAATCTTCTTTTTTTTCTTCAATCTCTTCTTCTTTAGAAGCATCTTTAAATTCTTTGATGCCACTTCCAAGACCTCTCATTAATTCTGGAATTTTTTTACCTCCAAACAACAAAAGAATTACCATAACGATAATAGCTATTTGCCACGGCCCTATCATTCCTAAAAAAATATGTGATGATATCATAGTAATTAATTTTAAGTAATAACAAATGTAATAAATAAAGAGATAAGATACAGTTAATATTAACGGGAACCAACATATTTAATTGCCCAATGCCTATTTGGTTTTTAGATACCGTTAAGGATTCTATAAATTAGCAATCACTTTCGTTAAAATTCAATAGTAACCTTATATTTGTGTTCTATGGCCAAAAAAGGAAAAAAAGGGAAAGAAATTAAGAGGAAACTCTTGCATAAGTACCGTTTGGTAATACTAAATGAAAGCACTTTTGAGGAAAAAATCTCTTTTAAATTAAGTAGATTGAATGTTTTTGTAACAGGAACATTTTTAATGATTTTATTAATTGGCCTTACTACGTTGTTAATTGCATTTACACCCTTACGAGAGTATATTCCCGGGTACTCTTCTACACAACTAAAAAGACAGGCTACGGAGCTTACTTATAAAACAGATTCATTGGTAAATGTTTTAAATTATACCAATAGGTATTTGGACAATGTTAGGATGGTATTAAAAGGGGATGTCGCAAATAATGAAATAAATAGGGATTCGCTTTTTGAGCAATTTAAAATAGACCCATCAACAGTAAATTTAACTCCAATTAAGGAAGATTCTCTTCTTAGGGCTCAAGTAGCTTTAGAAGATAAGTACAACTTGTTCGAAAGAGACGTTAACAATGTTAATATTGTTTTATTTCCTCCAGTTTCTGGAATGCTTTCCCAGGGATATGACCTAGAAAAGAAGCATTTTGCTGTAGATATAGTTGCTCCAAAGGAAACTCCGGTTAAAGCAACCGCTAGCGGAACAGTTATTTTTTCTGAGTGGACTACTGAGACAGGCTACGTTATTATCCTAGAACATACTGAGGGATTATTATCTGTTTATAAACACAATGGTTCTTTAAATAAAGGGCAAGGAGACTTGGTAAGAGCGGGAGAAGTCATTGCTGTTGTGGGGAACACAGGGGAGCTAACTACAGGACCACATTTACATTTTGAGTTGTGGAGCAATGGAAACCCAGTAAATCCAATGGATTATATCGATTTTAAATAAGATTATATGTCCTTAAAATCGTTAGCAGCAAAACAGTTTGCAAAAAGAATAGCAAAGAAAACCTCCAAGTGGGTAAATAACCCTATTGAAACACAAGATAGAGTATTCCAAGACTTAATTTTCACTGCAAAGGATACATTATTTGGTTCTGACCACCAATTTTCTAAAATAAAATCCCATTCAGATTTTGTAGCGCGTGTTCCTATACGAGATTATGAAGAATTAAAGACGTATGTTGAAAAAGTAGTCAAAGGAGAAAAGGATGTTCTATGGCCCGGACTACCTATCTATTTTGCCAAAACCTCCGGCACCACATCTGGCGCAAAATATATACCAATAAGTACAAAATCTATCAAACACCAAGTTGAAGCTTCTAGAAATGCTATTTTAAACTATATCTATGAGACAGGTAATGTAGATTTTGTTGGCGGAAAAATGATTTTTTTACAAGGAAGCCCTGAATTGACGGAGAAAAATGGTGTTAAACTAGGAAGGCTTTCGGGAATTTCTGCTCATTATGTGCCAAGCTATCTACAAAAAAACAGATTACCCAGCTGGGAAACCAATTGCATAGAGGATTGGGAAACTAAGGTAAATACCATTGTTGATGAAACGGTACATGAGGATATGTCTGTTATTGCCGGAATCCCTTCTTGGGTCCAAATGTATTTTGAGAAGCTAAATGCAAAAACCAATAAGAAGGTTGGAGAATTATTCAAAAATTTTCAGTTGTTCATCTATGGTGGAGTAAATTATGAACCATATAGAGCAAAATTTGAAAACCTTATCGGTAGAAAGGTAGACAGTATAGAATTGTTTCCGGCAAGTGAGGGTTTTTTTGCATATCAAGACTCCCAAAAGGAAAAAGGAATGCTATTGTTGTTGAATTCTGGTATTTTCTATGAATTCGTAAAGGCAGACGATTTTTTTAATGAAAACCCCGAAAGAATAACCATTAAAGATGTCGAAACAGGAATTAACTATGTGATGATTATTTCTACCAATGCGGGATTATGGGCATATAATCTTGGAGATACCGTTCAGTTTATTTCTTTAAAACCCTATAAAATAATAGTTTCAGGGCGTATAAAGCATTTTATTTCTGCCTTTGGGGAACATGTAATTGCAAAAGAAGTAGAGGAGGCAATGCGCCAAGCAATTGATGCAACAGATGCCAGAGTGAATGAGTTTACTGTAGCGCCACAAATTACACCTCTGGGAAAGGAATTGCCTTATCATGAATGGTTAATAGAATTTGAAAAAACCCCATCTGATGTTTCTAAATTCATTCAGGTTTTAGACAAATCACTCCAAAAACAAAATAGCTATTATTATGATTTGATTGAAGGCAAAATACTTCAACCCTTAAAAGTATTATTCATTAAGAAAGGAGGCTTTGTGGAATACATGAAATCTATTGGGAAACTTGGCGGGCAAAACAAAGTGCAACGCTTATCTAATGATAGAAAAGTTGCAGATATATTATCACTTCAAAAAGAACCTTAAGAAAGGATATTTCTTCTAAATTATTGCTAACAAAAATATTAGATGTAATTTTGTTTAGAAAAGTATGAGCAAAATAAAGAATACTACAAGAGCTCAAGAATCAACAAATGCAATTGAGCGTTTGTACATTACAATGCGTCATTTGTTCAATCGAGGTTTTTATAAACCTTCGGGCGTATCTGGTGAAGCCTTAAGAAACGCATTGCTTCATTTAAGACCAGAAATTTACGGAACCATTGCAGAAGAAAAGGCAGAATTAAGCGGGTTAATTTATGTTTTAGAACGCTTGCCAAAAGGCATAGAGGAGTGTAGGTTTATAAATTTAACTTCTGATGAGGGTTTTAAAAAATCACATTTAGAACCGATTATTCCACCAAAAAGAAGAAGAAACTGTTATCGCATAGATGATGAACAAATGAACATTGAGATTACTAGGGGGCGTTCTGATATCTATGACATACTTACCCACCTTACATTTTTGTTTGTAGAATCAAAAAAAATCAGTGACAGGGTTTTAATTGAAGATACAGACAAAACCATAAGAGATTGGCAAAAACTTGAAGAAGCTATTAAAAAAGGAAAGCTTACTCAAGACCAAAAGGAGGTTGCTTTAATACATACTGCAAACATTTTAGGAAGGTCTTTTGAGGAAACCCTAGATGTTTATGGAAAATTTTCAACTAAGGAAGACCCAGAACAATTTCTTAAAATAGTTTATTGGTTGGGTAAATTGGCAATAGAAGAAGAAACTACTGGAGAAAAACGCACAATAACCTTTAGCGCTGTATTAAGAGAACGTTTAGGGCATCATATTCATGGAGAAAGATGGGCAGATACAATTAAAGAAACTCTTGCAAAACACAATCTTTTAGAAAGGCCCATTCATATCATTAGTGCTAATATGCATAGTGTAATGAATAGCTTGTTTGCAAAAAAGGCCCTTTCAAATGAGTTTAAAAATACAGATTCTCTGGAAATTTATGAGGCATTAAGCGATTCGAACAATGTCGAGTTGAGAGACAAAGTGGAGACAATTGCAAAAAAGAATGGTATGATTGCTATTGATGATATCTCTGGAACCAATATAGATGTTCAGATATTTGATATGGCCAAGTTGGGAGAAGATGTATGCTGTTATGAAATTGACAATGAGATACCAAATGAGAAAAAACCTGTTATCTTTGTAATGGACTATGCTTTTGGGGAGCAAGCCTATGAGACTATAGATGAGTTTTTAAAACCATATATAGTAAAAAAACACCCAAAAAGATTTTTAAATATAAGCTCTATTTCAATAATGGGTAAGGCGGGTATTTTAGAAGGTGGCAAAGGAGATCTTATGATTCCTTCTGCGCATATTTTTGAAGGAACTGCAGATAATTATCCTTTTGAAAATGCATTGTGTGCAGAAGATTTTAATGGACATGGGCTAAAAATTTATGAAGGAACAATGGTAACGGTTTTGGGAACGTCATTGCAAAATAAAGACATTTTAAAGTTTTTCCATGATTCTACATGGAATGTTATTGGTTTAGAAATGGAAGGCGTTCATTATCAGAAGGCAATTCAGTCAGCTTCCAAAATAAGGAAAAGCATCAATGAAAATGTTACTGTGAGATATGCTTATTATGCATCTGACAACCCTTTGGAAACGGGAAGTACATTAGCTTCTGGTGGTTTGGGAACCACAGGTGTTAAACCTACCTATTTAATTACAGATAAAATATTAACTCAGATATTCAACACTAAATAATGGCAAAACAAGTTCAACCAAAAAATCCACAACCTTCTGATGAGGTAGATTTGGGTCAGTTGTTTCAATTAATAGGAAATGGATTTAAAAGATTTTTTAATTTTATTGGAAGTATTTTTAAAGGGATATTTCACTTAATAATTCTCTTTCTTCTCTTTCTTCAAAAACATTTTTTAAAATTTGCTATTGCTGCTATCCTTGGCCTCATAGCTGGAATTTATTTGGACATACAAAAGGCGCCAAAATATATATCCACAATGGTAGTTGAACCAAACTTTAATAGCGTACAGCAGCTTTATAACAATGTTAATTTTTATAATGAATTGGCTGAAGCAAAAGACTCTGTGGCTTTGGCAGAGGCTTTAGGAATTTCAATTGAAGATGCCTCTTATATAGATAAGTTAAACGTTGAGTCGTACTCTGATGAAAATCAAAAAGTACAGCTTTTTGATAAATTTGTAAAAAGCCTAGATACTACTACACAAAAGGCAATTGACATTGAAAATTATTTAAAAAACTTCAATTCACTAGATGCTCGTTTTCATACTATATCAGTTAAGGCTAGTAACAACAGTATTGCAAAAAAAATTGAGTCTTCAATAATTAATTCTATTTCTAGAAACGAATATTTTAAGCTTCAACATAGAATTAATGAAGAAAACATAGAATTACAAGATAGTATATACAAAAGACAGTTGATAGAGATTGATTCTCTTCAACATTTGTACAAACGAGTTATGGAAAAAGAAGCAGAGAATCCACTACAAGGAACTAACATAAGGCTTGGGGAAAATGGAGGGGAGGAGAACAAGGAACTTGCTTTGATTAATCAGGTTGATAAACTAAAACAAAACCTTGTTTTGTTGAATGTTGAAAGGGCCAATAAGTCTAGTATATTAAATGTTATATCATCCTTCCCAAGAAGGGGCGTTGAGATTAAGGGTATATGGTATAGTTATAAGTTCTGGGTGCCAATTGGGTTACTTGTGCTTCTATTAATAATGTTGGGATTGTTGTCGTTAAGTACATATTTAAAAAACTACAAGAAGAATTAAAGATGAGTATATTAATTACAGAAGGCACAGGTTTTCTTGACTTACACATGTTGTATGAAGATTTGAAAAAAACCACCAGATTATAATTTCACAAAATGGATAAACTCACCTATACTATGGATAATTTAAAAGAAACATGAAACAACAGTTAATATATTATTGTATAAGGAGCTTTTGTAATTATGAATTGTTAGAGAAATTTTTGTGTTATTGGAAGTCCTCAGAGAGTATTGATAAAAGACCACATACTTCTTACCCTTATGGTGCTTCTATATCTTAATCTGATTTTATTGTATGGAGTTTTAGTTTGCTCATGACAAAAGGATTACCCAACACACGCCAAAAATCTTGCAAAATGCATTATTAAAACTTTACAATCATGAATATTCAAAATTTTGGTGTATGCCATTTCATTGATGGTGTTCATATGACTTGGGATGATTTTTGCCGTAAAAATAATCAAAGACAACGGATTAAATTCTGTCAAGACTATTAAGGAAAATAATTATTGTAGTTTAGCCAAAAGGGCAACAAACAGTGTTATAAAAATGCAATATGAAAAAATTAGAACTGCTTAAAACAGCTATTAAAGCCTCCATAGAAGCGGGAAGAAAAATTATGACTATTTATGAGCAAGAAGGTTTTGAAATAGAAACCAAAGGAGATAATTCGCCTTTAACATCTGCTGACAAAGCATCTAACAAAGCAATTATAAGTGAGTTGGAAAAAACAAACATTCCAATTATAAGTGAAGAGAACAAACAGACTGAATATAAAATAAGAAAAGATTGGTCATTGTGTTGGATTGTTGACCCTTTGGATGGGACAAAGGAATTTATAAAGAGAAATGGAGAATTCACAGTAAACATTGCATTAGTTGAGGAAGGAGTTCCATTTCTTGGAATTATATATGTTCCTGTTACTAGAGAACTTTACTATACAGGTATTGAGCTGAATGATGCATACAAAACAATCTTGAATAGAAACCATAAAATTATAGGTGAACTATTTAAAGAACAAGACAAAATATCTCAATCTGGCTCCAAAAAAAACTTAATAAAAGTTGTGGGAAGTCGTTCCCATATGAATCAGGACACACAAGATTTTATTAATAATCTTAAGAAGGAATATAAAGAAATAGAAATTGTATCGAAAGGTAGCTCCCTAAAGTTTTGCTTGGTTGCAGAGGGAAGAGCAGATGTTTATCCTAGATTTGCCCCAACCATGGAATGGGACACTGCCGCAGGTCATGCTATTTGTAGTGCAGTAGGATTAAAAGTCACTTCAAAACACACAAACAAGGAGTTAGAATATAATAAGAGCAACTTGTTAAATGATTATTTTGTTGTAAAATAATAATAGTGGGGATTAAATTACATAAAAGACATATTGCGAAAACCATTACATGGAGAATGGTAGGTACTTTGGACACAATATTCTTATCATGGCTTATAACAGGAAATCCTTTAACAGGATTGAAAATAGGAATTTCTGAAATGGCGACTAAAATGATTTTATACTATGCCCACGAAAGAGTTTGGTTTAGAATAAAATTATTGGATAGTCAAAAAAGGCATTTAACAAAAACAATTACGTGGAGAGTTGTTGGGACACTTGACACAATACTATTATCTTGGTTTATATCTGGAAATCCATTAACAGGATTGAAAATTGGTTTTGCAGAGGTGTTGACAAAGATGGTTCTTTATTATTTTCACGAGAGATTATGGTATAGAATAAATTTTGGTTTGGATAAAAGAAATAGAGCAAAAAAGTGGAAAAGAACATAATAGCCCATAATTTTGGAATAGATAGAAAAGTAAGAAGAGCTGCAAATGGCCACAATTCATTTCTTGTTTTTTTTACGGGATTGTCGGGGTCTGGAAAATCAACAATAGCAAACGCTTTGGAAGAAAAACTTTTTAACAATAAGATTAAAACGTATATTCTGGATGGAGATAATGTGCGTTTAGGAATAAACAAAGGACTTACTTTCAGTCCCGAAGATAGATCCGAAAATAATCGTAGAATAGGGGAAATTTCCAAACTCTTTATTGATGCTGGATTGCTTGTTTTAGCTGCGTTTGTGGCCCCATACAAAAAAGACCGTGAATTAATAAAAACAACGGTTGGAAGAGACAATTATATTGAAGTTTTTGTAAACACTAGTTTAGAGGAGTGCGAAAGGCGAGATGTAAAAGGACTATATAAAAAAGCCAGACAAGGAAAAATTGAAAATATGACGGGTATTTCTGCACCTTATGAATACCCTACAGACCCAGATATTGAGGTTACACACCAAAATACAATAGAGGAATCAGTAGAGATTATATATAAGAAAATCAAATTAAAACTTGAATTAATAGATAATGAGTAAATATTATTTAAATTATTTAGACGAATTAGAATCCGAAGCGATTTTTATCCTAAGAGAAGTTTGGGCACAGTTCCAAAACCCTGTGATTTTATTTTCTGGCGGAAAAGATTCAATATTAGTGACGCATTTGGCAAAAAAAGCATTTTATCCTTCAAAAATTCCGTTTCCTTTAATGCATGTGGATACAGGGCACAACTTTCCAGAAACAATTCAGTTTAGGGATGATATTATTAAAGAATTGGGAGTAGAACTAATTGTTGGTTCGGTTCAGGAATCAATAGACGAAGGAAGAGTTGCCGAAGAAAGAGGAAAAAATGCTACTCGTAATGCATTGCAGATAACAACTCTTTTGGATGCTATTGAAACGAATAAAGTTGATTGTGCTATTGGTGGAGGAAGAAGGGACGAAGAAAAGGCAAGGGCAAAAGAGCGTTTCTTTTCCCATCGAGATGATTTTGGACAATGGGACCCAAAAAACCAACGTCCTGAATTGTGGAATATATTTAATGGGAGACATTTTCAAGGGGAACACTTTAGGGCATTTCCTATTAGTAATTGGACTGAAATGGATGTTTGGAACTATATTAAACGAGAGAATATTTCCATTCCATCACTTTATTTTGCCCATGAAAGAGAAGTTGTATGGAGACAAGACACTTGGATTCCAAATTCTGAATTTTTAGTTCTTGAAGATCATGAGGAAGTGATAACCAAGAAAATTCGCTTTAGAACATTGGGAGATATAACTATTACTGGTGGAATTGAATCAGATGCAGATACTTTAGAAAAGATTGCCCAAGAAGTTTCGGGTATGAGGAAAACAGAAAGAGGTAATAGAAGTGATGACAAACGGTCAGAATCGGCCATGGAAGATAGAAAAAGACAAGGTTATTTTTAAAAAATCATTATAAAGCTACATTATATTATGTTAGATAACAATCAGTTATTGCGATTTACAACTGCCGGAAGCGTTGATGATGGTAAAAGTACACTAATAGGCCGGTTACTTTATGATTCAAAATCAATATTTGAAGACCAGTTAGAAGCAATAGAAAACACAAGTAAGAAAAAAGGCCATGAAGGGGTAGACCTAGCCTTGTTTACAGACGGTTTAAGAGACGAAAGGGAGCAAGGAATTACAATTGATGTTGCCTATAGATATTTTACAACACCCAAACGTAAGTTTATTATTGCGGATACTCCAGGACATATTCAATACACTAGGAATATGGTAACAGGAGCATCAACGTCAAATGTGGCGACTATTTTAATTGATGCTAGACACGGAGTAATAGAACAAACAAAAAGGCATGCATTTATAGCATCCTTGTTACAAATACCACATGTGATTGTCTGCATAAATAAAATGGATTTAATAGATTTTTCAGAAGAAATTTATAATAAAATTGTTTCTCAATTTGAAGAAATTTCGTCCAAAATGTTGGTAAAAGATGTGCGATTTATACCCATGAGTGCATTACTAGGGGACAATGTAGTACATAAATCAGAGAACATGCCTTGGTTTCAGGGAGCTCCAATGTTGCACACTTTAGAAACGATGCATATAAGCAGTGATACGAACAAAGTTGATGCGCGCTTTCCCGTCCAAACAGTTTTGAGGCCACAAAGAGAAGGCTATATAGATTATAGGGGATATGCAGGACGAATGGCTAGCGGTGTTTTAAGAGTTGGTGATGAAATTACGGTTATGCCTTCGGGATTTACTTCTAAAATTAAAACGATTGATACTTTTAGTGGGGAAATTGAAGAGGCTTTTGCACCGATGTCTGTTTCAGTTACACTTGAAGATGATATAGATATAAGTAGAGGAGATATGGTTGTACGGTCCAATAATAAATCCAAAGCAACTCAGGATATAGAAGTCATGTTATGTTGGTTAAACAATAAACCAGCTCAACCAAGGACAAAATATACAATTAAACACACTTCAAATGAACAAAAAGCAATGATTAAGGAAATTATCTATAAGATAGATATTAATTCATTGGATAGAAATAGTAAGGATAAGGATTTACAAATGAATGACATTTCTAAGGTCAAAATAAGAACAACAAAACCATTGATGGTAGATTCTTATAGAGATAATAGGACAACAGGGAGTATTATTTTAGTGGATGATGCAACAAATGAAACTGTAGCCGCAGGAATGATTGTGTAGAATTCTTTAATAAATTAGTTATAGCGCCTTAAAAACTTTATTTTTAAGGCGCTATTTTTTTAAAATATAGAAGCAATATTAAAAATTATTATATGAATATATTAATTACAGGGGGTGCAGGGTTTATTGGATCGCATGTAGTGCGAAGATTTGTGAAAAAGCATACAAATTTTAATATTTTTAATCTAGATGCTTTAACCTACGCTGGGAATCTAGAAAACTTAAGAGATATTGAAAAAGCACCGAATTATACTTTTCTTAAAGGAGATATAGTTGATGCTTTTTTTGTTAATGAAATTTTCACAAAGTATTCGTTTGATGCAATTGTACATTTGGCTGCAGAATCCCATGTAGATAGGTCAATAACTGACCCCTTAGCTTTTGTAAGAACAAATGTAATAGGAACAGTAAACTTATTACAGGCTGCAAAAGAGCTATGGAAAAGCAATATGAAAAACAAAAGATTTTATCATGTAAGTACCGATGAGGTTTATGGAGCATTAGGAGAAACGGGCTTGTTTACTGAAACAACTTCATATAATCCAAATTCTCCTTATTCTGCTTCAAAAGCAAGTTCAGACCACTTTGTAAGAGCATATGGCGAAACTTATGATTTACCATATGTTATAAGTAACTGCTCAAATAATTATGGTCCAAATCATTTTCCTGAAAAGTTAATACCATTATTTATAAATAACATAATCCATGAAAAACCACTACCAGTATATGGGGATGGAAATTATACTCGAGATTGGTTGTTTGTAGAAGATCATGCCGTTGCTATAGATTTAGTATTTAGTAAAGGAGCAAATTCTGAAACATATAATATAGGAGGGTTTAACGAATGGAAAAATATTGACTTAGTTAAGTTACTCTGTAAGCAAATGGATGCTAAATTAGGAAGGGAAGAAGGATATAGTGAGAAGCTAATCACTTATGTTAAAGATCGGCCAGGGCATGATTTGCGGTATGCAATAGATGCAACCAAAATAAACAAAGAACTTGGATGGAAACCATCTGTAACTTTTGAAGAAGGACTAGCAAAAACAATTAGTTGGTATTTAGAAAATGGAGAATGGTTGTCAAATGTAACCTCTGGTAATTACAAGGAGTATTATAAAAAAATGTACTCATAAATCAAATTTAAAAATAACAATATATAAGTAATACATGAAAGGAATAATTTTAGCTGGAGGTTCAGGGACAAGACTACATCCGCTTACATTATCAGTTAGTAAACAACTAATGCCAATCTACGATAAGCCAATGATTTATTATCCATTGTCAACATTAATGTATGCTGGCATCCGTGAAATTTTGATAATCTCCACGCCTAAAGACTTGCCTTTGTTTGAAGAATTGTTAGGGGATGGCAAAAAATATGGATGCTCATTTTCTTATGCCGTGCAGGAGGCGCCAAACGGTCTGGCGGAAGCTTTTATCATTGGAGCGGATTTTATTGGCAAGGATAAAGTAGCACTAATTTTGGGGGATAATGTTTTCTACGGTTCTGGCCTTGCTAAATTATTGCAATCCAATAATGACCCAGATGGAGGTGTAATATATGCCTATAGAGTACATGACCCAGAGCGCTATGGAGTTGTAGAATTTAATGATGAAGGATTGGCCATAAGCATAGAGGAAAAACCAATAGAACCTAGGTCCAACTATGCGGTACCAGGAATTTACTTTTATGACAATGATGTTGTTGAAATTGCTAAGAATATTCCTCCCAGTCACAGAGGAGAATTAGAAATTACGGATGTGAATAAGGTATATTTAGAAAATCAAAAATTAAGTGTAAGTATTTTGGACAGAGGAACGGCTTGGTTGGATACAGGTACTTTCCAATCTTTAATGCAGGCATCTCAATTTGTTGAGGTTATAGAAGAAAGACAAGGCCTCAAAATAGGCGCCATTGAAGCGGCGGCATATGAAATGAAATTTATAAGCAGAGAACAATTTATAAAACTAGCAGAACCGTTAATGAAGAGTGGGTATGGCAAAAATTTATTGGGAATACTAAATAAAAATCAATGATAGCAAAAGAAACTAAATTAAAAGGATGTTTTGTTATTGAACCCGCTGTCTTTACAGATAATCGCGGGTATTTTTTTGAAAGTTTTAATGCGCAACGTTTTAATGAAGCTATTGGGAAAAAAATTTCCTTTGTACAAGACAATCAATCTTTTTCTCAAAAAGGTGTTTTAAGGGGGTTACACTATCAAACAGGCGAATATTCTCAGGCAAAATTGGTGAGGGTATTAAGTGGTGTTGTTCTGGATGTTGCTGTAGATTTAAGACAAAATTCACCAACATATGGTAAATATGTTGCTGTAGAATTAAGCGCAAAGAATAATAAACAACTTTTTATCCCGAGGGGTTTTGGCCATGGTTTTGTTGTATTAACTGATACCGCTGAATTCTTTTATAAATGTGATAATTATTATAATAAAGCTTCGGAAGGAGGAATAATTTATAATGACCCAACTTTAAATATAGACTGGAAGTTATCATCAAATGAAATTTTAGTATCGGAAAAAGATGCCATTTTGCCAAAAATTAATGATGCAAGAATATGAAAAACGTTCTAGTAACTGGGGGTAAAGGACAATTGGCTACTTGCATTAGAGACCAAGCTTTAAATTTAACTGATTATAATTTTATTTATGTAGATTATGATGAGTTAGATATCACGAACAAAGAAGCAGTGCAATTTTTTTTTAAAAACAACAATATTTCATATTGTATTAATTGCGCAGCTTACACCGCTGTTGATAAAGCTGAAACTGACACAGTCATAGCAACACAGGTTAATATGGACGGCGCTAAATATCTAGCTGAATCATGTAAAAAATTTAATGCGGTAATTATTCAAATATCAACTGATTTTGTGTTTGATGGAAACCAATCTAAGTCATATAAAGAAAACGATTTAGCAAAACCACTGGGAATTTATGGAAAAACAAAGTTAAAAGGAGAAGAAGCTATCACATCTATTATAGCAGAACATTTTATTTTAAGAACTTCTTGGCTCTATTCAGAGTATGGCCATAATTTTTTCAAAACAATGTTAAAATTAGGGAGGGATAGAACTGAGTTAAGCATTGTATGTGATCAAATAGGAACTCCAACGTATGCCATGGACCTGGCTAAAGCAATAATAAAACTAATTACTCATGAAGAAAGAACTTACGGAATATATCATTATAGTAATGAAGGTGTTGCAAGTTGGTATGATTTTGCAAAAGCAATATTTGATGAAAGTGGGATGGATGTAAATTTAATTCCTATTAATACATGTGCTTATCCCACACCTGCGAAACGACCTGCTTTTAGTGTAATGGATAAATCTAAAATAAAAAAAAACCTAAATATTAAAATACCGTATTGGAGAGATAGCCTAATCATTTGTTTAAATAATTTTAAAAAATCACTTTAATATAATCAAATAATTTAATGAAAGACTTATTTGAACAAATTAAAGGAAGATTTTTAAGCGATCTAGGAAAAAAAAGCTTTTTTGTTTTTTTGTTTAGAATCATGGGAATGATTTTATCCTATGGGGCGATTATCTTTATTTCTAACCAATATGGTTCTGATGGTTATGGAAGATTTTCACTATCCTTTACCTTGTTACAATTGTTAACAATCCTTTTTTCATTAGGAATACCCCTCCTTATGGTGAAACTAGGAGCGGACAAGAATTTTTTTTTAAATGGCAAGCCGAAAAACAACTATATTAAAAAGGCAATTATTATCCTTGCAGGCAGCTGTATTGTAGGTTCTTTAGTGTTTTTTAGTCTAAAAAAATGGTTGGCAATTTCTGTTTTTCATGACATTGAATTAGTGCCCTACTTTAATGCAATTAATGTCTTTCTGATTTTTGTGGTATTTCATTCTTTTTTGACCGAATATTATAGAAGCCAGCAAAAATTTATAACATATGGTCTTTTTACATATACATTGCCTTATCTTTTCTTTCTTTTCTTTCTTTATGGTTTTTACAAAATGAATTATAAAGAGCAAGCTGCTATTTATGCTTATTTGTTGTCAATAACAATTTTAGTTTCTTACTTGGTTTTATTTAAGCCAATAAGACGGATTAATAATCCTAACAATTACAAATATAAACAGCTGCTTAATTTTTCATTCCCCCTTATGTTTAGCATGGCATTTATATTTTTATCTAATTGGACAGATGTTTTTATGCTTGGCTCCATGGTTTCAAAGGCAGAAGTCGGTGTTTATAATGCTGCTTATAAATTAGCAGCTATCATATTAATAATTATTAATGCTGTTAACACAGTTCTTGCCCCAAAAATAGCAAGCCTATATGCTAAAAATGAGATAAAAAAATTAAAAACTGAAGTTCAAAAAGCAACAAGAGTCATTTTTTATTCATCTACACCTATTTGGGTAATACTTGTATTTTTTAGAAAGCAGTTATTGGGGCTTTTTGGAAGCGATTATCTTATTGGAGAAAAAACATTAGTTATTATTTTATCAGGAATGTTATTAAATGCATTGTCTGGCAGTGTTGGACAAGTAATGAACATGACATCTCATCAAAAAGAAATGAGAAATTTCACCATTATTTCTGTAATTTGTAATATTGGGATGAATTATTTCTTAATAAAAATGTTTGGAATAGATGGAGCGGCAATAGCCAGTTTTATGAGTGGTTTATTATTAAATATTTTGTGCATTATTTATATAAAAAAAAGGTTGGGGTTTTACACTTTCTTAAATTATTAAAATGAATAAGATTATCACCAAACTATCTCAGAAATGCAACACAGCATTTTACAAGATGTTTTATAGAAAAACAATTAAAGCTTCTAAAGGTGCTATAATTGAAAAAGGAGTGGGCATAAAGCCTTTTTACGATTATAATAGATTAGGACTTTCTCTAATAATGAAAGATGGTTCTAAGTTGAATAAATATGTTATAATTCAAGGATCTGGTAAGATTGTTTTAGGGAAAAAGTCCTTTTTGGGCTCATACAGCATAATAGGTTGTAATGAATCAATAGTTATAGGAGACAATGTAATGATTGCCCAAAGTGTTTCAATAAGGGATACGGACCATAAATTTGATGATTTAACTACCCCAATGACCCAACAGGGAATTATTACACAGCCAATAATTATTGAAGATAATGTTTGGATAGGACACGGCGCTGTAATTACAAAAGGTGTAACTATAAGTTCAGGAGCAATTATTGGTGCCAATGCTGTGGTAACAAAGGACGTCCCTTCTAATGCTATTGTCGGTGGTGTGCCCGCTAAGCTTATAAAGTATAGAAATGAAAAATAAAATAAATTTTTTATGTGTAGGTGTTCAAAAAGCAGGAACATCAACATTGCATGATATTTTGAGTCAAAACCCATTTATAAGTCTTCCTGAAATAAAGGAAACTCATTTTTTTAGGGACGATTCTAGTTATGAATTAGGGGCTGAACACTATTTTAAAACGTATTTTGGCAAGGACGCTCAAGTTCTTGGAGAGGTTGACCCTGAGTACGCCTATTTTGAGGAAAGTGCTCAAAGGATAAAAAAAACTTTGGGAACGGTTAAAATAATTTTTCTATTAAGAAACCCAGTTGATAGATCACACTCACATTTTTTAATGACTAGGCGAAGAGGGTATGAGGAAATGAATTACTTGGAGGCCATTAAAGAAGAGAAAAATAGACTAACTTCGAAATGGAATCAAATACATTATAGTTATATATCAAGAGGAAAATACTCAGAACAAATACAGAGGTTTATAAGAGTTTTTGGGAAAGAAAATGTTCAAATATATTTATTTGAAGAATTTATAAAAAACCCTAGTAAAATGATAAAGTCAATTTCTGAGTTTATTGGAATACCCAAATATAACTATAATTACAATCTAAAAAGCAATCCAGCTTCTGAGGCAAAAAGCAAGATCCTTAGAGATTTTATATACCAGCCAAATAAAATTAAAAAATGGGGAGGGAAACTTTTTTTTTCAAAAAAAATGAAATCAAGGACAATGGTTTTTTTAAACAAAAAAAACCTAAAACCTTCAAAAAAAATAAATTTGACAGACAATCAAAAAAAACAAGTCTACAATGATTTTTTTGTAAAAGAAATAAAGTCCCTTGAGATAATACTCGACAGGTCATTGGATATATGGAAATATGAATAAAATTATAAAACCTAATTTTTTAGTGCTCGGTGTGCCTAAGGCGGGAACCACGTCTTTATTTGAATATATTAAAGAGCACCCGGATGTCTTTTTGCCATCTAAAAAGGAACTACATTATTTTTCTTATGAAATATTAAAGAACAACGTAAATGGAAAAGGGGATAAGAACGTCCTAAGAGAATTAATTAGCAGTAAAAAGGAATATTTTAAAATTTATCAGAATGTAGAAAAAGAAAGGGTTATTGCAGAAGTATCACCTTCCTATTTATACCACCTTCCATTAATTAAAAATAAAATTATTGATGAGCTAGGTAAAAACATCAAAGTCTGTATTCTTCTTAGAAATCCTGTACATAGAACATATTCAAATTTCAAGCATCAAGTTAGAATGGGATATGAAAAGGAAGATTTTAGAAACGCAATGATAAAAGAAGAGGAAAGAAAAAAAGCCCATTATGGAGATATATGGCAATATAGAAAACATTCATTGTATGCCGACCCAGTTCTAGAAGCATTCAAGGTTTTTGGCAAAAAAAATGTAAAAATTATTTTGTTTGAGAATTTTATTGATAAGCCGTTAGAGACATGCAGTACAATTTTTGATTTTTTAGGAATTGACCATACTTTTGTTCCAAATTCACTTCAAACTACATTCAATGAGGGCGGGGGCTATAATCAGGGAGTATTGAGTAAGTTCTTACTAAGACCCAATAAATTTAAAACAAGCGCAAAGAAATTTATCCCTGATACTATTTTGGCAAGTTTAAAAGAAATGAAAAACCAATTTCTTAATGAGAATCAAAAGAAATTCCCCTCAATGATTCCCAAAGACGAAGAATTTCTAAAGTCTTACTTTAAGAAAGATGTTGAGAAATTAAAGATAATATTGGGAAATAGTATGAAAGAGTGGTCCCAGTTCAAGGAATAAACAGTGTTAAAAGAAAAAGTTTATATAATATTAGTTAATTATAAATCGTGGAAAGATACGGTTGAATGTCTGGAATCGATTTTAAAACAGTCATATACCAATTTCCAAATTATTATTGTTGATAATTCACCAGATAGAGACTCCATTAAAGGGATATTAAAGTGGGGAGAGGGAAACCTAAAGGATATAGAAACGAATTTTTTTAAACTGGTACATCCGTCCAGCACCCCAATAGATATTGATTTTGTTGAAGAGCATGAGCTTTGTTCTAAAGTTTGGACTAATAAAATTATAACAGTCAAGGCAGAAAGCAATAAGGGCTTTTCAGCCGCAAATAATATTGCGCTAAGATACGTTGTACATAAAAATGATTATAAGTTTTGTTGGTTATTAAATAATGACACGGTTATAGATAAAAATGCCCTAAATAGCTTGATTTTTTCTCAAAAAAAACTTAGGGTGGATTTGCTTGGATCTATCTTAATGGAATATTATAGACCTGATGAAATCCAAAGTATTGGAGGTAAATATATTGCTCATATGGGAATGATTGAGATTAACAAAAAGAAAAGCAAAAAACCAGACTACCCTATTGGAGCCTCTCTTTTTGTTACAAATTTTTTTTTAACAAATGTTGGATTATTGTGTGAGGATTATTTTTTGTTTTTTGAAGAGTACGACTGGACTTTAAGAGCAAAAAAAAAGGGGTTGGATTTTGCTGTGGAATATGATGCAATAATTTTTCACAAAGGAGGTGCTGCAATTGGAAATTCATCCAAATTGGCAGATTTTTATGGGGTAAAAAGTAAATTTCTTTTTAACAAAAAATTTTTTAAAAAAACATTGATATTATTTCATCTTCTGTTTGGAACTTTTTATATAATTAATCGCGTTATTAGATTTCAACCGGAAAGAATAAAACTATACTTTAAATTGCTTTATAATTCCAAACTAAGTTATCATGAGGCAATTGATAAATAGGTTAGGTTTTCTTACTGTTTTCTTGGACAACTTGTTTTTGCCGGGTAATTTTAATTTTGACTTTAGGGTAAATTATATTTTTCAATTTTTATTTATAGGCTTTACTCTGCTGACTTTAAAAAAAATTAGAATTAATCTAATATATATATTGATTTTAGCTCTTGCTCTAGGGCTGTTAATACTTGTTCCAGTTGTAAAACAAGTCCCAATTTTTGGCTATATAAAGCAGTCCACCCTATTATTGTTCAATATTATATTTTCTCTGTTATTAATAAATTCTTATAGAGGAAATATTACTCAAATAATAAAAGATTATTTAAGCATTACATATTTAATTTGCTTTGTTGCACTGGTCCAATTTGTTTTCTTTTTAATGCAGGTTAAATGGGGGGTCGATTATTCTTATCTAGGTTTTGATATGGGCAACATAACATTAAGAAATCATAGAATACAGGCTTGGTTTCAAGAACCATCTTTCATGGTATACGCTCTTATGCCTGCCATTTTTATTGCTTGTGCGAGAGTTTTTAAAATTACAGCTATTATAAGTTTGAAAAAAGCAATAATGCTTATTATAGTAATTTTGTTGTCCAAATCATCCATTGGATTTTTAGGCTTGTTATTAAGCTTAATGATCGTTGTATTTAGTATTTACCCTGTATTAAAAAAGCCGTTATATTTAGGGCTATTAATTGTCTCTATTTGCATAACTAGTATTTTTATATATAGAGTCCCTGAAGTTAAGTTTAGAGTAGATGATACAGTTTCATTGTTTTTTGACAAGAATGTGACAGGAGATGAAATTGACAAAATCAACCTAAGTACGTATGCTCTTTATAGTAATTATAGAGTTACAAGAAAGGCGCTAAGTCAAAGCCCTATGTTTGGCACGGGGTTAGGGACGTATTCTTATAATTATGACTTACATATTAATGACGAGGTTCCAAAGTCTGTTTTAAGAGAGCATTTTAGGTTAAATAAGGATGATGGCAACAGTTTGTTGCTTAGGCTAATTGTAGAAACTGGGATAATTGGTGTTTTCTTTTTTTTCTTTTTTTTCTTCAATAATAGAATTAAGTACACCATTGGCCGGGAAAAATTATTTTGGGCGTTTAACAATGGAATATTTGTCCTAATCTTATTAAGATTATTAAGGCAAGGACACTACACAATGTTAGGATTAATACTAATGTTTATTTTATTTTATTTGTCAAATTATGAGAATAAAAAATATATATAGAGTGTTTAAGGCATACGGGACTATTGATGTTTATAGGTTGATGAGGGATGTGCTGCTTACAAAATTCTTCTATGGATGGGAAATTAGAAAGTTAAGACAACCTGTTTATTTGCTCAATAAAAGACAGATAATATTTGGGAAAGAATTTACCGCTGGGCCGAATTTAAGAATTGAAGTTTTGGTTAAAAAAAATTTTAGCGGAGAAATAATAAATCAAAAAAGCACGCCAACTGTGAAATTTGGAAGTATGGTCAAAATGAACAACAATATCCATATTGGATGTGCCTATGGTATAGAGATAGGCAACAATGTTCTTATTGGCAGCAATGTTTTAATTTCCGATCATGACCATGGTCAATATACCAATGAGAATAATACTTCCATTTTAAAACACCCAGACGAAAGAAATATATTCGGAAAAAAAATTTTAATTGAAGATGATGTTTGGATTGGTGAAAATGTATGTGTTCTTTCTGGTTCCAAATTAGGCAAGGGTTGTGTTGTTGGGGCCATGTCATTAATTAAAGGGCAGTATCCCCCCTACTCATTAATAATAGGAACTCCGGGCAGGGTTATAAAGAGATTTAACGTTCAAACTAAAAAATGGGAGAAAACATAAAGGAAAAAATTGTAATATCTGCCATAAACTTTGACTCCGGAGGGCCATTGTCAATTTTAAACGATTGTCTTTTGTGTTTGTCCGAATTTTTTTCTGAGCAATACGAAATAATAGCTCTCGTGCATTCCAAAGACGTATGTGTGGTAAAGAAGGGAATAGAGTTTTATGAATTTCCTAAATCAAAAAAGGCATGGTTTTTTCGACTGTACTATGAGTATTTTTATTTTAAAAAATTATCAAAAAAAATAGGAGTTAATCATTGGATTTCCCTTCATGATATTACGCCAAACGTTATTGCAGATTATCAATATGTTTATTGCCACAATCCCTCACCATTTTACAAAATGAAAAATAAAGGGATTCTAGAGAACCCCAAAGTGTACCTTTTTACAAAATTCTACAAATATCTTTATAAAATAAATATCAAAAAAAACAAGTATGTTGTTGTTCAGCAGGATTGGATGCGCAAAGAGTTTAATAAATTCTGGGGATTAATGAATATTGTGGTTGCCTATCCGGACATAACGCCATCAAGACCTTTGCTGGCTAATAAGAAGAATATGGAAGGAAAAAAAATATTTTTTTACCCCAGTTTTCCGAGACCTTTTAAGAATTTTGAAGTAATATGTGAGGCATATACAATGTTGCCAGAAATTTATCAAAATAAATCCGAAATAAGAATAACAATAGATGGACAGTTAAATAAGTATGCCAAAAAAATCGCAAACAAATATAAGGATGCTAAGGGCATAACTTTTATGGGGCTATTAACGAGAAAAGATGTTTTTAAGCAATATGATTTAGCGAGTTGTTTAATATTTCCTTCCCAACTAGAAACATGGGGTCTTCCAATTACAGAATTTAAAGAGTACAAAAAACCCATTATATTGGCCAACTTACCTTATGCTCATGAAACATTGGGAAATTATGACAAAGCGGCTTTTTTTAATCCTAATTTGGCAGAGGAATTAAAGGAAATAATGATGAAGGCCATAGATGAACAAAATGTTTTCTTTTCTTATAAAAAGAATGAGATTTCACACCCCATTACAAAAGGCTGGGAAGATTTTTTCAATTTTATTTTAAATAATAATGATTAGATTTTTTAATAACATAGATATTAGAGTACATTTTTTGGCTTCAATGCTACTTTTCCCGTTGTTAAAAATGTCCACAAACTCATTATTTATAGTTGCTTGGGTGATTTGTTCAATTTTAATCACCATTATGAATGAAAAAAGTGAGTTTAAAACAAGAGTTAGGGAAAACCATAAAATAGTTTTATTGACCTCATCAATTATCCCTTTGTTTTTAATAAGCTTAATATATTCAACAGATTATCCTCAAGGTTTTAAAAAAATATTACAAAGCATTAGCTTATTGATTATACCAATAGTGATGTTTTTTTTTAACAAGACACCCAGTACTTTGGAAAAAAAATATTTGGGGGGGGTATTTGTACTTACATGCTTGGGTCATGCATTATATTTAGATATAAATTTTGTTTCTCAAGGAGCCTATACGGAATTGTTTAATTCAAAATTTTACAATCTACCCTTCCGTGAAATTGTATTTAAGCTACAGTCCGGCTCATTACATCCAACATATGTTTCTTTGTGGTATTCTTTTAGCTGTTTATTGTTGTTGGAATATTTTAGAGCGACGAAGAGAATTTTTCATAAATTACTTGTGGGTGTGCCATTCACCTTTTTTGTTGTAAATCTGCTATTATTATCTTCCAGAATAGGCTTGATTTCTTTTTTTATTGCCATTGCTGTTTATATTATATATGTTTCTAACAGGAAGCAAAAAATATATGCCACTCTTGTTCTTGGTTTTCTAATCTTTATGAGCGTAACTAAAGTCTCCTTTCTTGCGACTAGGTTTATACATGAGTTTAAGGTCACAAAATTGGAAGCACCAATTGGCAAAAGGCATAATTCAGTCAATTTAAGAGTAGGCACATATTTATGCTGTATCAAAATCTTTAGAGAAAACCCTTTTTTAGGGGTTGGATTGGGGGACGTACAGAATAGTCTGGATACATGTTACTCTGACTATAACACAGAAGTCTATCAATCAAGAAACTATAATAGCCATAATTATTATTTTCATATATTGCTTGCAACGGGCATTGTAGGTTTCCTTTTTTTTTTATTGAATTTAATTTTCTTAACGAAATCGGCATTAGCATCTAAAGACATTTTATTTGTTTCTTTTTTACTTTTAATTTTTGTATCTATGCTATCCGAGAACATTTTAAGTAGACACCATGGAGTTGTTTTCTTTGCTATTTTCTCTAACGTATTTTTAAAATCTAATATAAAGAATGTTAACCGCCTCCTTGGTAATCTATCATAATGAAGATGAGAAATTATTATTAGTGTTAAAAAGTTTTTTGAAAATACCGTTGAAAAAGAGACTTTTTGTAATTGACAATTCTTCTAATGATAATCTAAAGTGTCTTTTTGAAGAGGAATTAGAAGTAGAATATATACATACGGGTAAGAACATTGGATTTGGAGCCGGACACAATCTGATAATTGAGAGGCTCAAATGTGATTCCAAATATCATATCATTTTGAATCCTGATATTTATTTTGAATCAAAGGTTGTACCCCACATGATTAATTTTGTTTTGGGATTTCCTGATGATATAGGAGTAATAAGCCCCAAAATTGTTTACCCCAATGGAGATTTACAGCATTCGCTAAGAAAAAACCCTAAGCCATTAGATTTGATAATAAGAAGAGTTGCTTTTTTAAGAGAGCTATTTTCTATAAGGTATAAACAAACACATTATCTAAATCGTGATTTTTCCGTTCCCTTCTCTGTAGATTGTGTTAATGGATGTTTTCAATTATTTAAAACAAAATCGTTTATAGACATTGGAGGGTTCGATGAAAGATATTTTATGTATATGGAAGATTTGGACATATGCATGAAAATAATCGAAAACAAACAAAAAGTATTTTATTATCCGTTAGTAGAAGTGGTACATTTTTTAGAGAAAGGGTCTGCAAAGAAGATAAGATTACTATTAATTCACTTATCTTCTGCATATAAATATTTTATTAAGTGGAAATAAAAAACAAATTACACACCCTTAATTATAGCTAGTTATAATTAATTTATTGAAAAAAATGTTTTTCAAACAAGGTAGATACTCTGGTTTTATAAATCCAATTTTTTACGGAATTGATTTGCTAGTAATGAATTTATTTGCGTATTATTTACCTATTAATTTTCAAAACCCCATTCTTTTTCATAGCTATATCTCAATTGCATGGATAATACTTTCCATAAAGAACGATTTTTATAAAATATACCGTTATACAAAAGCCACCTACATATTGAGGGTTTTATTTATACAATTCTTCTTCTTCTTCTTGATTTTATATGCATACATAGGATTTTTTAAGCAGCCAACAATGAGCAGGCTGGCCTTGGGGAAGTATTTTCTTTTCGTTTTTATGGTTGTATCTACCATAAAGTTTTTAAACCACATCATGCTTATGAAATATAGGGAAAAAATAAAAGGAAATATTAGGAACGTGGTTGTAATAGGCAAAAATAAAAAGGCCGACCAATTAATAAATGTTTTTAACGAAAGAACAGAATACGGTTATCAATTTATTAAACAATTTTGTCCAAAAGATGAAACATTTGACTTACATAATTGTTTTGATTTTATACATAAAAAGAATATTGATGAAATTTATTGCTCTGTTTCTGAGCTTAGAAACAGTGAATTGGCAGAGTTTATCAATTTTGCTGATAACAATTTAAAGACTCTTAAGTTTATTCCAGATAACAAGAATATTTTTTCCAAAAAGCTAAAATTTGAATACTACGACTACATCCCAATACTTTCTCTTAGAGATATTCCACTACACAGTACAATAAATGCAGTAATAAAAAGAACCTTTGACATTCTATTTTCTTTATTTGTGATTTTGGGCTTGCTTACGTGGTTAACACCTTTGTTAGCAATAATAATATCTTTGGAATCCAAAGGGCCGATTTTTTTTAGACAAAAAAGAAATGGGGTCGACAACAAGGAATTTTATTGCTATAAGTTTAGATCAATGGCCCCTAACAATGAGGCCGATGATTTTCAAGCTTCTAAAAATGACATGCGAGTGACAAAAGTTGGGAGGTTTATTAGGAGAACGAGCATTGATGAACTTCCTCAATTTTACAATGTTTTTTTCGGAACAATGTCAGTTGTGGGACCAAGACCGCATATGGTCAAACATACCAACGAATATGCCAATAGAGTTGACAAATATATGCTTCGTCACTTTGTTAAACCAGGAATAACAGGATTAGCTCAAGTTCGTGGATATAGAGGAGAGATTGAAAATGACATGGACATTCTTAATAGAATTAAATTTGATATTTTTTATGTTGAGAACTGGTCCTTGTTTTTGGATTTAAAAATTATAGTACAAACAGTTCTGAATGCTATTTCAGGTGAAGAAAAGGCATATTAGATTCAAATGATGCAACTTTAACTTATTAATTAGAGCTTTAATCTAATATTAGTTACCTTCTATAAAGGACTTAGTTATTTTTGAATCTAAATTATTTTGCTAATTATGAAAAGAATATTAATAACAGGGGCTGCTGGTTTTTTAGGATCGCACCTCTGTGATCGTTTTATAAAGGAAGGGTACCATGTTATAGCCATGGACAACTTGATTACGGGCGATTTAAAAAATATAGAACACCTCTTCAAGCTAGAGAATTTTGAATATTATCACCATGATGTTACAAAATTTGTACATGTCCCAGGTAAATTGGATTATATACTCCATTTTGCATCTCCGGCCAGTCCCATAGATTATTTAAAGATTCCCATTCAAACCTTAAAAGTTGGAGCTTTGGGGACACATAATTTATTAGGCCTTGCTAAGGACAAAAACGCAAGAATCCTTATTGCTTCTACATCGGAAATTTATGGAGACCCATTGGTGCATCCACAGACAGAGGAATATTATGGAAATGTAAACACAATTGGTCCTAGAGGGGTTTATGATGAGGCCAAAAGGTTTCAAGAATCAATTACAATGGCATATCACCGTTTCCATGGTGTAGAGACTAGGATTGTTCGTATTTTCAATACGTATGGTCCAAGAATGAGACTCAATGATGGTCGAGTAATTCCAGCTTTTATGGGTCAAGCATTGCGCGGCGAAGATTTAACTGTTTTTGGTGATGGCTCCCAAACAAGATCTTTTTGTTATGTGGATGACGAAATAGAAGGAATATATAGATTGTTGTTGAGTGATTATAGCGACCCAGTTAATATTGGCAACCCACATGAAATAACCATTAAAGATTTTGCCGAGGAAATCATCAAGCTTACTGGAACTGATCAAAAAATTATATACAAGCCATTACCAAAGGATGATCCCATGCAAAGACAACCCAACATTACTAAAGCAAAAGAAATTTTGGGTTGGGAACCTAAGGTTGGTAGAGAAGAAGGGATGAAAAAAACCTTTGACTATTTTAAAACACTTTCAAAGGATGACTTGAAAAGAACGGAGCATCGAGATTTTACGGATAGAATAAAGTAAATAGAGTATATGTATATAAGCTTAAATCCTCAGAAACAATTCTGAGGATTTTCTTTTTTGAAAAAGACGCATATATAATAATGTATTTTGATATGATAAATATTAATAACCCAAAAGGGCTACATTTTTAATATCAACCCTTATTTTTGTGCAAATTTTTTAAAATGAATATTCTTATACTAGGTTCAGGAGGCCGTGAACATACATTTGCTTGGAAACTGTATCAAAGCCCTAAACTGGGAAAGCTTTTTGTGTTGCCAGGTAATGCAGGCACTGCTGAAATTGCTGAAAACATCCCTGTTGATGTAAATGATTTTGATGTCATTAAAGAAGTGGTGCTTTCCAATAACGTACAAATGGTGGTTGTAGGACCAGAAGACCCTTTGGTGAATGGGGTTCATGATTTTTTTCTAGATGACCCTGAAATTGCTCACATTCCTGTAATTGGACCTCAAAAGGCTGCTGCAGAACTTGAAGGCAGTAAGGAGTTTGCTAAGGAGTTTATGATGAGACACCATATTCCAACAGCAGCGTACCAGAGTTTTACAAAAGAAAACTTAGAAGAGGGTTTTTCTTTTTTAGAAAGTTTGACTCCTCCATATGTATTAAAAGCGGATGGCCTTGCAGCGGGCAAGGGGGTTTTAATTTTAAATGACATAGAAGAAGCCAAAAAGGAGCTAAAGGCCATGTTGGTGGATTCCAAGTTCGGTAGCGCGAGTACGACTGTTGTAATAGAAGAATTTTTGTCTGGAATAGAACTAAGTGTTTTTGTATTGACAGACGGAGAGAACTATAAAGTACTCCCTACCGCTAAAGACTATAAGAGAATAGGTGAAAGCGACACTGGACTCAATACCGGAGGTATGGGAGCTATTTCACCAGTCCCTTTCGCTGATAAGGAATTTCACGACAAAATCCATGACAGGATAGTTAAACCTACAGTAGAAGGTCTTAAAAGAGATCAATTACCGTATAAAGGATTTATTTTTATTGGTTTGATAAAAGTTGGAAATGAACCCATGGTAATTGAATACAATGTAAGAATGGGTGATCCTGAGACTGAAGTTGTAGTGCCACGAATTAAAAATGATTTAGTTGAGGTTTTTCAAGCTGTAGCCAATCAAACCTTAAATAAAATTGATTTAGAGATTGATGATAGAACAGCCACAACAGTAATGACTGTTTCGGAAGGTTATCCAGAGGCGTATGAAAAAGGGAAAGAAATTACTGGTTATAAAAACATGAATGACTCTCTTGTCTTTCATGCAGGAACAACACATTATGATGGTAATGTGGTCACAAATGGAGGGAGAGTGATGGCAATTACTTCCTTTGGAGATAATTTTAAAGAAGCATTACAAAAATCCTATCAAAACCTGGAAAATCTACATTTTGACGGAATGTATTACCGAAAAGATATTGGGTTTGACCTATAAGTAGGAGTGTGAAGAAATACTCTTATCTTCCTCACCATTGTCACTAAAGATTTTAAGTTGCAACATCCAATAAACCATGGCAACGGCACCAATAATCATAAAAATCCAATTAATGGAGTTAGAACCCCACCAGTTTTCCATAAAGCGGAACAAATCATAGGGAGCAAAAAGCACATTAACAAATAAATCTTCTATACCTTCAAAAAATGACTTCATCTTAGCTATATTTACGATACAAAAATAGTAAAACCCAAGATGATTTCAAGCATTTTTGGAAAAACAAAGCCAATAAGTTTTATCATTGTGCTTTCTTTCCTGTTTCTTTTTTATTGGGCAACCAATTTTTTCCTATTTCCAAAAGACATATTGATGGAAACAGTATTTTTCGACCTACTTACTTTAGGAGCATTATTGTTCAGTGTTTTTGTTGTCAATTTTGTTATAAGTAGAAATAAGTTGACAGGAGCTAACACCTATACCATCCTTATTTATACATTACTTATCTTAATTTTCCCCGAAGTAATGGCAAACGGCAAGGCGCTCTTGTGCAGTCTTTTTGTTTTAATATCAATAAGAAGGCTAGTAAGTATAAAGACCTTGAACAATGTAAAGAAAAAAATTTTTGATGCCACAATTTGGGTGGTAATAGCAAGTCTATTTTATGATTGGGCTCTACTCTATTTAGTTTTGGTTTTTGCAACCATTTATTTATACCAGCCAAAAAATTTTAGAAATTGGTTATTGCCCATTGTTGCTATTTGTGCATTTTCCATTATTGTATTTTGTTTTTTAACAGTTACAAACAGCACAGATTTTATAAAAAAACATTATCTATTTTCCTTTAAATTTGACATGGATATTTTCCAAAATTGGAGAGGCCAAATTATGTTTGTATTATATATTGTTAGTGTCATTTTTACAATTTTCTTTTCATTTATAAAACTAGGAAAAACAGGCCTTGGCAGGATTATTTCACTTAGGCTGGTATTAATATCTCTTATAATTGGACTTGCAGTCTTTGTTTTAAATAACTTGTCGACATCTCTTCTGATTTTAACCTTTTTTCCCGCGGCAGTATTTATCACCAATTATATAGAATCCATAAAAAGGGAAAATATTAAAGAAATAATATTAATTGGTTCAGTAGTCATCACTCTTGGTATAGCAATCTCAGATTTTCTCATAAAATAAATACGGTATCTTTGTAAAAAATAATTTCCCATATGTTTAGTGAGTTGGCTTATTCAATTTTTTGGAAAAGTATTGAGGACTACCATATTAAAGATGATGTAAATCAACCTTTTGAAAACCCCTATGACAAGGATGATATTTCACATTTATTATATAGAAAAAACTGGATAGATACTGTGCAGTGGCATTTTGAGGATATTATTAGAGACCCCAACATAGACCCAGACGAAGCATTGATATTAAAGAGAAAAATTGATGCAAGCAATCAAGACAGGACGGATTTAGTTGAATATATAGATAGCTTTTTTCTCAATAAATACCAATCGGTACAATCTAAAGAAAGCGCAACCATTAATACAGAAAGCCCGGCATGGGCAGTAGATAGACTTTCTATTTTAGCATTAAAGATTTACCATATGCAAGAAGAGGCAAATCGTACAGATGCATCTCCACAACATTTGGAAAAATGCCAAAACAAGCTTGATATATTATTAGAACAAAAGAAAGATCTTTCTACAGCGATTGACCAATTGTTAATTGATATTGAGAATGGCATTAAGTACATGAAAGTATACAAACAAATGAAGATGTACAATGATGAGGAATTAAACCCCGTTCTTCGTGGGAATAAATAATAAAAAAGTATCACATTTACTGGTTATTCGCCTATCGGCTATGGGAGATGTGGCTATGACTGTTCCCGTTATTGCAACACTCCTCAATCAATATCCAGAATTAAAAATTACAGTATTAACTAGAGCGTTTTTTAAACCTATATTTTCACAATTAGAAAATGTCACTGTTTATGAGGCGGATGTAAAAGGAAGGCACAAAGGAGCTTATGGTCTTTGGAGGCTTTTTAAGGAACTAAAATACCAAGAAATTGATGCGGTGGCTGATTTGCATAATGTGTTGCGAAGCAATATTTTAAAAAAATACTTTAACTGGAGCAATATCCCTTTTTTTCAAATTGATAAAGGAAGAAAAGAAAAAGGAGCCCTTACCGCTTCAAAAAACAAAGTCTTTAAGCAACTAAAAACAACTCATGAAAGATACGCTGATGTTTTTAAAGCTATAGGTTTTTCATTGGAGTTATCAAACCCACATCTTATATCTAAAGAAATTTTATCTGAAAAGGCAAAAAAAATAATTGGGAATGACACTAAAAAATGGATTGGAATAGCGCCGTTTGCTGCTTATGAAAGCAAAGTGTATCCATTTGATTTAATAGAAGAGGTTATTAGAAAACTATACAATCCCGATAAGTATAAAATATTACTTTTTGGAGGTGGAAATACAGAAGAGGAACAATTACATCAACTTGCCAAAAAGCACTCAAATGTAATTTCAGTTGCGGGGAAACTCTCTTTTAAAGAGGAACTTTCAGTAATCTCTAATTTAGATGTAATGGTGTCTATGGACAGTGGCAACGGTCATTTATCTGCCATGTACGGAATCCCAACCATAACCTTATGGGGTGTAACTCATCCATTTGCAGGATTTTCTCCTTTTGGACAAGGGATTAATAAATCAATTGTGTCTAATAGGAATAAATTCCCATTAATTCCTACCTCTATTTACGGGAATAAGTTTCCCAAAGGGTATGAAAGGGCAATGGAAACCATTGACCCCAATAATGTTGTAAAAAAAATATTAGAAATTATAGACTAGGACTTGCAAATTCTTGTACGGACAAAGACCTAAAGTACACCCTTTGTTGTTGTATGTAATTATATTTCAACGCTTTGCAATTTCCTTCTACCATCATAGACCTAATACCTATATATGAAGAAATTAAATAAGTGGCCACCCCTTCACAATCTACATGTCTTGCAACATATCCATCTAATTTTCCTTTCTGTAAGGTAGAAACAAGATTTACTTCCCAAATTTTTAAGATATCCTTTAAGTATCTCATAATCTCTGGATTTCTTCTATTAAATTCTGTCATGAAATTACTTAGTACAAAACCAAAGTCCAATTCATTGTGTTCAGCTGTTTCAAGAGCATTTTCGAAACATTTCTCGATAGTAACAAATGGGTTTTCTTTTCCTTCTATTGGTTCAATTAGCATTCCATATACTTTTTGAACAACTAAATTTTGAATGATACTAATGAAAAAGTCTTCCTTAGAATTAAAGTGATGATAAAAAGCACCTTTAGAAAGAGAAAGAGATTTTAGAATATCATCTACACTTGTATTATAGTATCCTTTTTTGTAGAACAATTCTAATCCTGCTACTTGTAATTTGTGCATGGTTGCCATGCGTTTTAGATTCTTATCCATCAGATTTGGGTTTTAATGGTTAATAGACCGTTAAGTCTGTAACAAAGAACCCTTGAATCACGCATTTGGTTAAAACTAAAGGATAAGAAGCAGATAAAATTCGTTAAAATGGAGAAATTCGGGTGAACTACACTTTTTTTGATAAAGTTTACAAACCGGCTGGTCGGTTTAAGTGTTTTATTTTATGGATAAAAAGTAAGAAAATACACTCAAACAATTTGTTTTCAGCATATTATGTAGATAAAATTTAAAGAAATCAACTAGGCAACAGTACCTTGACAGCTACTACCTGCGCCAGCCGTACAACCATAACAATGCTGAGATATAATAATGTTTCGGTCCGTGAGCACTTCTTCATTATAATCCTTAATATGTTTTATTTTACTTGCAACCTTTAAATCTAACATTTGGTTAAAATCACAATCATACAGCCAACCATCCCAGCTAACGGAAATTGTATTGGTACACATTACATTTGCAACTGCTGCAGGATTATAGGCTTCAACCAAGGAATACATATAGTCCTCATAGTTTTCTGAAGCAATCAAATAATCTAAAAACCTAGCAATGGGCAAATTGGTGATTGCAAATAGATTATGGAACTGAATGTTAAAGTCTTCTTTCAAAGCCTTTTTAAAGTCATGCTCCAAGGCAGCTTGGTTACCTGGTAAATACGCCCCAGAAGGATTGTAAACCAAATCTAACCGTAAATCACTATCTGCCATACCATAACCAACAGCATTAAGGTCTTGCAGGGCTTTTATAGATTTATCAAAAACCCCATCTCCACGCTGTTTGTCTGTTTTGCCTCTTGTATAATGTGGCATAGAAGAAACCACATGGACATTGTACTTCTTAAAAAACTCAGGTAAATCGTAATATTTTTTATTGGCTCGTATGATGGTGAGATTGGAACGAACAATAAAATCTTTAATACCAGCTTTTGACGCTTCTTCTACAAACCACCTAAAATTAGGGTTCATTTCAGGCGCACCCCCCGTTAAATCCAATGTATGGGCTCCAGTATTTTTAATTACTTCCAAACATTGCCACATGGTTTCTTTGGTCATAATCTCTTTTCTGTCTGGCCCTGCATCAACATGGCAATGCGCACAAACTTGATTGCACATGTATCCAACATTTATTTGAAGAATTTCCAGTTTTTGTGGCCGAAGGGGAAATTGATCTATTTCTGCAATCTTATCCTTAAAAGTTGGCAATTCCCCATCTGCAAAAAGACCACCATTTAATATTTCCAACTGTTTATTGGTGGTGGCTAGTTCGTTTTCTTGTGCTTTTAAAGATTTTGTTGCCATTAACTAGGTGTTGGGTGTTAGCAATATATGTTGTTGGTTAATATTCTTAACTAAGAACCAAAAACTAACCACAATTTTACATTGATAATTTATTGTATTTGTTCATCATTTGCACGCCATGGACAAGTGTAGCACCACTTTCAATTGCAGCACCAGCATGTACCGCTTCCATCATTTCTTCTTTGGTTATACCACGTTGCAGACCATCTTTGGTGTAAGCATCAATACAATATGGACATTTTACTACATGAGCAACTGCTAGGGCGATTAAAGATTTCTCCCGTGCCGTTAATGCGCCTTCCTCAAAAACTTTTCCGTAGTAATCAAAGAATTTTGTTCCAAGTTCTTCACTCCATTCAGTGATTTTTCCAAATTTTCGTAGGTCCGAAGGGTCATAATAAGAGTTTGCCATTTTTATTTTTTTAGTGTGATTTTAAAAGCTAAAATTACGATAAAAGATGCACTGCATTTTGGTCGAAAGCCTAAAAGGTTCTTTACAGATTATCAGAAATTAAAAATACGGGATACCGACCATGAGGTTTGTTTTTAGGGTTTTTTAAACTTTGAAAATGCAAGAATGAAAGATTTCTCAAGAATTTTCTTCGATGAAAGACCTAAAAAGGAAAATAAGATTAATAAATTAAGTTAGAGACAAACCACATAGTTTGAAAACATGAAAAATATAAATAAGCAGAAAACATAGTGCTTATTGTAATATATACATGTTTGGCGGATTAAAAAACCATTGCAAAATAGTTTACACCATTATCCTATTACCTTCTTTTTAGAATTTATCCATGCATTGACTCTGCGCTCAAGTAACTCTAATGGCAAAGCACCACCTCCAAGAACTGTATCATGGAATCCCTTAATATCAAATTCTGCTCCCAATTCTACTTCTGCCTTTTTTCGCAATTCTTGAATTTTAAGCATTCCTATTTTATAAGAAGTAGCCTGCCCTGGCATGACCATGTATCGTTGTACCTCGGCTTTTATGGCCCCCTCAGAAATGGATGAATTTTCGGTAAAATATTTTATCCCGTCTGCTTCGGTCCATCCTTTGGCATGTAAACCAGTATCAACCACCAAACGAATGGCTCTCCAAATTTCATTTACCAAACGTCCAAAATCATAATATGGATTCTGATAACCGCCCATTTCTTTTGCTAAGGCCTCTGAGTAAAGCCCCCAACCCTCACTGTATACACTAAAGCCTGCTTGTGTTCTAAACTTAGGAACGGACTCTAATTCTTGGGCAATAGAAATTTGCATATGATGGCCAGGGTTTCCTTCATGGTAGGCCACTCCTTCCATGGTTGTTTTTGGCATGGCATTCATATCCGATAGATGCGCATAATACGTACCCGATCTAGATCCGTCTGGTGTTCCTGCCGAATAGTGCTGGGGAGCACCATCCTGTTCACGAAAAGCCTCTACACGCTTTACTTCTAATTTAGCCTTAGGAAGAATTCCAAAATAGTCTGGCAGTTTTTTTGTTAACTCGTCCAAATATTTTGTAGACTCATCTAAGTAACCTTGTCGCCCCTCATCAGTATTTGGAAAGAAAAACTGTTTATCAGTATTTACAAACTTAAAAAACGCATTTAAATCTCCTTCAAAACCCACTTTTTCCTTTATAGCAAGCATTTCTTGTTTTATTCTGGCGACTTCACTAAGACCAATTTCATGGATTTCATCTGCTGTAAGACCGGTCGTGGTAAAAACCTTTAATCTATAATTATAAAAGTCAGCCCCATTAGGATGACGGCTAACTCCTGTTGGCATTTCTTCTGCATTATCAATTTCTTTTTCTAACCAGACCAATAGGTTGTCATAAGCTGGCTTAAAATGGTCTTCTAAAGCTTTTTCTGATGTTATTTTAAGGGAGTCCGCTTGCTGAGTCGTTATTTTATCACTCTCTAAAAGAGCGTCAATTTTCCCATTCATATCATTTAGTAAGGGCTTACCATCTATCAATGCCTTAGTTTGGGTAATTACAGTTTCAAAAGCAAATTTGGGAGGGAGAATATTTAAAGAGGCTTGTTCTTTAGCCCTTTCCACCAATTGATTTATAGCTCTTCCTGTTTCTTGAATTCTAGAAACATAGGCATTCATATCTGCAATACTATCTACTTTATGAAAATTAATCAAATAACTTGGAAGACGGGCATGTAACCCACGCATTTGGTCAAAAACATAGTCCATATTTCTATAGGCAAATCCTTCCTTTAATGTTTCGTATTGATATACCCATAAATCATAGGAAGTCTGGTCTGACGCATCAAGGCTATCATAATCAAATTTTTCTTTGAGTTCATCAGTGCTTGCAGTATACCAAGCTAATTGTTTATCCTCAGCTTCTTTACTTAAGTCATCTATTTTATCATACTGGTCTTTACGCCCCTGTGCGGTAAGTCCTAGAGGGCTCATCTGTAGCAATTCTTCATATTTATCATCAAACCATTGGTTTATTTCTTCAGTTTGATCTATTTCTTGCTTAGGAGTTTCTTTGCAAGCCGAAAATAACAGAAAAACTAGGGCAACGACTAGTGTTCTATATAGAGCTACATGTTTTTTCATGGCAGATGAGATGTTTAAAAGTTAGGTAAATTAAATAGTTTTACACTTGTATAAACATAACCCTTTCTGGTACCATTTCCAAAATGGAAATGGTTTTATACTTTACGTGTAAAGAAGGTACAGTTTTTATGTAGAAAAGAAGATTTGAAGGTCAGAAATGTATCAGAACCTAAACATCATCATAGTCCAATTTTAATTTGGAAGTTGTAGGATGTGCTTGGCAAGTTAAAATCAGGCCATCGGCAATTTCACCGTCCGTTAAAATCTGGTTCTGGACCATTTCGGCTTTTCCTTCTACAATTCTGGCAATACAGCTACTGCATACACCGCCTTGACAAGAGTAAGGAGCATCAATATCCTCTTTTAAGACCGCATCCAAAACCAGTTTCTTCTTGTCCATTGTAAAATGGAAGGTCTCATCATCTAAGATAACTTCCACTTTGGTTTTTCCTTCCAATTCTTCCGCCATTAGATCCTCTTCATCAGAAGTTGTAAAAAGTTCAAAAAAGATGTTTTCTTCAGAAACACCCGTATCTTTAAGAGTGTTGGAAACCTGATGAATCATTTCCTCTGGACCACAAAGGTAAAAGGCATCAAAAGAAGTTTCCTTGAACTTATTTTTAATTATATAATTGACAGTTGAGGTCTCAATTCTTCCAAATAGAGACTCATCCTCTTGGGTACGGCTAAAAACATGCTTAACAAAAAACCTATCGGTATATTTATTTAATAATTCTCTTATTTCCCTATAAAACATAGTTTCTTGGGGCGTTCGGTTACCATAAACCAATACAAAAGTATTGGTATTGTTATTTTCTAATACAGTTTGGGCAATACTTAGTATTGGAGTAATACCGCTGCCAGCGGCAAAGGCGGCGATGTGTTTTGAAGAGCCATCACCTTGAAAAACAAAACGCCCTTCGGGCGGCATAACCTCTAGAACATCCCCAGCCTTAATTTGGGCATTTGCATAGACAGAAAAAGTACCGCCTTCCACTTTTTTAATTCCGACTGTTAGGTTATTGGATGATGGCGAAGAAGAAATAGAATATGCCCTTCTAAGTTCTTGTCCGTCTACAGTATGTTTTATGGTAATATATTGCCCAGCAATAAATAAGAAGGTTTCTTTTAGAGTTTCTGGTACATTAAAAGATATGGCAACAGAATTAGGAGTTAATTGCTCAACGGCAGATACGGTAAGGGAATGAAAAACGCTCATTAAATAAAAATTTGTGCAAAATTAAGGAAAGGAAAGCCCATATTAATTGAGTTTTGAAAAAAAATAGCCTGCGGTGTAACAAAAATTGTATTTTAGTTACTAATCCTAGTGTAAATTAACCAGCCATTATGTTTAAACACTTCATCAACCTTCAATGGAAATCGTTTTTTAGAGCATCTTCTTTTAAAACAGAGATTTGGTTTAAAATACTAATGATTTTTGGGGCTATCTATTTTATTGCCGTTTTCTTGGCCTTGGGAGTTGGTTCCTATTTTATGATAGAAGAAGCTGGTTTGGGGGACCCTTTAAGGGTGGTGAATAGATTTATGATCTATTATTTGGTTTTGGATTTAGTTATGCGCTATATGCTGCAAAAAATGCCAGTAACCAACATAAAACCCTTGTTGTATTTGCCTTTTAAAAAAAGTGAGGTTGTAAATTATTCTCTGGGGAAGACTGTGGTCTCATTTTTTAATTGGGCACATGCCTTTTTCTTTATTCCGTTTTCTATTGTGTTGTTGGTAAAAGGGTATTCACCGGTTGGTGTCATTGGATGGCATTTGGGGATGATGGCCTTATTTTACTGTAACAATTTTATTAATGTATTAGTAAATAATAAGAATGTTGTTTTTTATATTATTGCTGGAATTATAGGGGTTCTGGGAATATGCCAGTATTATGAAGTCTTTGATGTCACTACCTATACCGCTCCTTTATTTGATGGGTTATTTGATATTCCTTGGACCGCAATAACTCCATGGGTGGTCTTGATAGGATTGTATTATGCTTCTTTCAGCTATTTTAAAAAGAACATGTATTTGGATGGTGGCTTGGCCACAAAACATACGGAGGCCAAAACAGAGGATTTTACGTGGTTAGATAAATACGGAAAATTGGGCACGTTCTTAAAAAACGATATTAAACTCATAAAAAGAAACAAACGTTCAAGGACAACAGTAATAATGAGTGTTATGTTCCTTTTCTATGGATTGCTATTTTTTACGGGGGCAGTGGAAGTTTATGATGGACCTATTTGGAAGATTTTTGCAGGCATATTTGTATCAGGAGGGTTTTTGTTCACTTTTGGACAATACGTCCCTAGTTGGGATAGTTCCTATTACCCATTAATGATGAGCCAGAATATTTCTTATAAAGAATATTTAAATTCTAAGTGGTATTTAATTCTTATTGCCACAGTGGTTAGTACAATTATAGCATCATTTTATATTTATTTTGGATGGGATGCCTATCTGGCTGTGTTGGTGGGAGCTATCTATAATATTGGAGTTAACTCCTATTTGGTACTGTGGGGTGGTGCTTATATAAAAACCCCTATTGATTTAACATCTAATAAAAAAGCATTTGGAGACAAACAGGCTTTTAATGCAAAAACATTACTACTAACCCTTCCAAAACTATTATTGCCTTTGGTTGTTTATGCTGCAGGACATTTTACTTTAGGCCCTACGGCTGGGTATATTTTTGTTGCGCTAACGGGCATATTGGGTTTTGCTTTTAAAAACTGGGTATTTAAAAAAATAGAACAGGTATATAAAAAGGAGAAATATAAAACCCTTTTAGCATACAAAGAAAAGTAGACATTATAGATTAAGATTTTAAATTATACAAATGATAAAAGCAACTGACCTAAGTAAAACATACGGAACCCAAACAGTTCTTAACATAGAAAATCTTGAAATTCCAAAAGGAGAGAGTTTTGGTCTTGTTGGAAACAATGGAGCTGGAAAAACCACTTTTTTTAGCCTCTTGCTAGATTTAATTCAGCCTACAACTGGACACATTTTAAGTAATGATATACAGGTAAATAGTAGTGAAGATTGGAAACCTTTTACATCGGCATTTATTGATGAAAGTTTCTTGATTGGCTATTTAACCCCTGAAGAATATTTTTACTTCATTGGAGAATTAAGAGGACAGAACAGGGCAGATGTAAATGCCTTAATTTCCAATTATAAAGATTTTTTTCATGGGGAAATATTGGGACAGAAAAAGTATTTAAGAGATTTGTCTAAGGGAAACCAAAAGAAAGTAGGTATTGTGGCGTCCTTTATCGGCAATCCAGAAGTCGTAATTCTTGATGAACCCTTTGCCAATTTGGACCCTACAACGCAAATAAGGCTCAAAGGAATAATAAAAGATTTGGCAGAGAACAAAGATGTTACCGTTTTGGTTTCTAGCCACGATTTAATCCATGTTACAGAAGTTTGTGAACGTATTGTAGTGCTGAACAAAGGAGAGATTGTAAAAGACATTGAAACATCTAAAGAAACCCTAAAAGAGTTAGAAAGTTTCTTTGCTGGGTAACCATTGAACAGGGTTGGAGAACCAAATACACAAAAAAGCAATTTCATCAACCAAAAAAATAATTGCATTTTACCGATGAAGCATATAATATTCTGCCTGTTTTTCTGTTAAGAGTAGACAAGAATATCGATAATTTTGAAGCTTCATTTTAAATTTATTTTATCTGCTGTTTTGGGGACTGTGGTTTTTAACGCATGTTCCACAAAAAAAGACGCCCTTATCAATCGAAATTGGCATGCCCTAAACACCAAGTACAATACCTTGTACAATGGGAACATTGCTTTTGAGGAAGGCAGGGAATCACTTAACGAATCGTACCTAGACGATTATTGGGAAGTACTTCCAATAGAGCGCCTAGAAGTGACAGATGAAATAAAACTGGATTCTGAAAACAACAACCCAAATTTTATAATTGCTGAAGAAAAAGCTACTAAGGCCATACAAAAACATAGTATGGATATTGAGGATGTGGAACGTAACCCACAGACTGATGAGGCATTTCTTTTGTTGGGCAAGGCTCGATATTTTGACCAACGTTACATTCCGGCATTGGAATCTTTTAATTATATCCTTCGTAAATATGAAGAGAGCGATAAGCTAAACGAAGCCACTATTTGGCGGGAAAAGGTGAACATTCGTTTGGAGAATGAAGAATTGGCCATAAAAAATCTAAAAAAGCTCTTTAAGTTTGAAACATTAAAAAATCAAGAATATGCTGATGCAAGGGCAGTAATGGCTCAAGCTTATATAAATTTAAATGCTCCTGATACAGCAATTCAACAACTTAAAATAGCATCAACTTACACTACTAAAAATCCAGAAAAAGGAAGGTATTATTTTATTATAGGTCAGTTGTACAATCAATTAAATCATAAAGACAGTGCCAACTATGCTTTTGATAAGGTGATTGCTTTAAACAGAAAATCTCCCCGAGTGTATATGATCAATGCACATCTACAAAAAATAAAAAACACCAACGTTACCCAGGAAAACAAGGAAGAGCTCTTAGAATATTTGACGGATTTAGAGGAAAACAGGGAAAACAGACCTTTTTTAGACAAAATATATAGGCAAATTGCAGAATATCATTTGGGAAACAAATCTGATAGTTTGGCACTGGCCTATTTTAACAAATCCCTTAGAGTAACTCAAAACGAACCCAAATTGAATGCGTTTAATTATACGGACTTGGCAGAGCATCATTTTGATAAGAATGAATATAAAAGTGCCGGGGCGTATTATGATAGTGTCTTGACTAACTTACCAGAGAACACAAGAACTTATCGTGCCATAAAAAAGAAATTGGACAATTTAGAAGACGTTATTGCCTATGAAGAAGTGGTACAGTATGCAGATAGTGTAATCGCCTTGTACAATATGCCCAAGGAGAAACAAACAGCTTATTTTGAGGAATATATTGCTGAGATAAAAAGAAAGGATGAAGAAGCTGCCAAAAAAGAAACAGAACGCGTAACAGCTGGCATAGCAGCATTTGCAGAGACTAAAGGAGGAAAGGCAAATAAAGGTAAATTCTATTTCTATAACATTACGAGTTTGGGTTATGGAAAGAACGACTTTAAGACCTTATGGGGAGAGCGTATTTTAGAGGACAACTGGAGATGGTCTAACAAAACAACAACTATTCCAACCGATGGGTTAGAAGGAGAAATTGTATCTACAACAAATACAGAGGCGGAGAATATAACGGAGGAACAAAAATATTCTCTGGATTTCTATTTAGATAAAATACCGACAGATGTTGCCGTTATTGATAGTCTAAAAACCGAACGAAATTTTGCCAACTATCAATTAGGGCTTATTTATAAGGAAAAGTTTAAAGAGAATCTTTTGGCGGCTGGCAAACTGGAAAGCGTTTTGGAATCTAACCCAGAAGTACGATTGATACTTCCATCCAAATACAACCTGTATAAAATATATGAGGAATCGGGGAGCAATTTGGCTTCCGGAATGAAAGAAAATATTATCAAAAACCACCCAAATTCACGCTATGCGGAAATATTATTGAACCCTCAAGCAGTTTTGGAAGGCAATACGGATGGTCCAGATGCTCAATATGCTAAGTTGTTTAAACTATATCAAGACCAAAAATTTTTACAAGTAATTACAGGCGCAGAAACAAACATCAATAATTTTGCAGGAGATCAAGTGGTGCCCAAGTTTGAAATGCTAAAAGCAAACGCTATAGGCAGATTACAGGGTTATAACGATTTTAAAGAGACCCTTACATATGTTGCACTTAACTATCCTAACAATCCAGAGGGCAAGAAAGCCCAACAGATGATAGATGATCAATTGCCAAAATTGGAACCCAAAGAATTTTCTTTGGAAACTGGCGCAACAAAAGGAAATTGGAAAGTAGTATTTCCTTTTAAAAGAAGGGAGAATGACAAAGCCATTGCTTTGATGGAGCTTTTGCAAAAATCCATTAAGGAACTGAAATATAGCAATATTGTTTCCAAGGATATTTATAATTTGGAAGACCAATTTATTGTAGTTCATGGCTTTACTTCAAAAGACAGGGCTTTGGGCTATGCAGAGCTGTTAAAAAACAACAAAGATTACAAAGTTGCTAATGAGAATTTTGTAATTTTATCAAAGAACTATAAAACAATACAAGTACATAAAAATATAGAAGAATATAAAGCGCAAGTTTTAACCCCAAAACCTTAGAACAATGTTTTCAGACAACAAAAAACCCAGAGTTATGACAGAATTAGGCGGACAACCGAACAGGATTGAAAAGAACACAAAAATTAAAGGAGATATTATCTCTGAAGCAGATTTTAGAATAGACGGAAAATTAGACGGGAACGTAAAAACTTCTGGAAAAGTAGTTATCGGAAAAGATGGCTATATTCATGGGAAAGTAGAATGTGTAAATGCAGATATTGAAGGAAGTTTTAATGGAGAACTTTTGGTTTCACAATTGCTGTCTTTAAAATCTTCTGCTGTAATAGAAGGCACAGTGTCAGTTGCTAAATTAGCTGTTGAACCAGGGGCTACCTTTAATGCAGCTTGTACAATGGGTGCAAAAAGCAAAAATGTTTCTAATACAACTTCTGGCTTTAAGCAAGAAGCTATAAAAACCAATGAACCAGCAAAAGCCTCCTAAGAAGAGTAAATTAAAGAACGCTTTAATCCTTACAGGCATTGCTTTTGAGATGGGAGCCATTATTTTTTTGGCTGCCAATGGGGGAAAATGGCTGGACAATCATTTCGGTACAGAAAAAAGAATTTTTACTGCTTTTGCCACACTAATTGGTGTGGCAATTTCTATTTGGGTAATTTTGCAACGTCTTAAAAGGCTTAAAAAGTAATGTCAAAAACTCACCCTGTAGTACAATTTATACTAATCATTCTAACATTATTAGGGGTCACTTTCTTTATTCATATTGCACTACTACAATATGCTGGGCTTCCAAAATATGACAACTTAATTATAGTATCTTATTTGATTAATGGTGTGCTTGCGTCATTAATTTACATTATTCTTTTTTTTTTAAAGGAGAAACTCAAAAACCAGATTGGCTTTCTTTTTATAGCAGGCAGTTTTTTAAAGTTCATCATCTTTTTTGCAATATTTTACCCTGTGTATAAAACTGATGGGGAAATGAGTAGGCTAGAATTTCTTGCGTTCTTTGTACCGTATGTTATTTCCCTGATTATAGAGACAATTTTCATGTCTAAAATGCTTAAAAATTTAGAATAAATTTATGATCCTTTTATTACAAGAAAAAGGCTATTAAATAAACTCTAAAAAAGCTTTTTTCTTTTTGCAATAATGGCTTACATTTGCACCGATTTTTGAGACACGATTATTTGAGTGATATGCCAGGAAAATTTTCAATTAAAAAGATTACAGTTTTATTGCTTTTAATTTCTTTTGTATCTGTTGCTCAGCATCATGAGACAAAAGAAGCGAATGAGATTCCTTCAACTCATGAAGTAGCTGAGGTAAGTTTTAGAGATAAAATAAAGGCGGACATTGATCATCATATACAAGATTCACACTCATTCACTTTTTTTTCCGATTCAGAAAAGAACAAACATTATGGTTTTTCTCTTCCTGTAATTTTATGGGATAATGGGATACAGTTTTTCTCTTCTTCTAAATTCCATCATGGTGAAACTGTTGCTGAAAACAATGGAAACTACTACAAATTGTATCACAACAAGATTTACAAAACGGACGCTAAGGGTGCAATAGATTATGATAGTGAACACCATGTTTCAAATGCAAAACCGTTAGATTTTTCTATTACCAAGAATGTGGTAATGATATTCGTCACTGGTATTTTGATGTTTTTATTGTTTGGAGGCTTGGCTAAATCTTTTGGAAAAGGACCAATAGCAAAGGGGGCAGGACGTTTCTTTGAACCTATAGTTTTGTATATTAGAGATGATATTGCCAAACCAAATATAGGTGAGAAAAAGTATAAAAAATATATGCCATTCTTGTTGACCGTATTTTTCTTTATTTGGTTTTTAAATTTATTGGGGCTCACCCCTCTTGGAATAAATGTTACTGGGAATATTGCTATTACTCTAGCATTGGCTTTACTAACTTTTATTATCACGATATTTTCAGGAAATAAAAATTACTGGAAACACATATTTTGGATGCCAGGAGTTCCTTGGCCTATGAAAATTATTTTAGCGCCAATTGAATTACTGGGAGTTTTCATCAAGCCTTTTGCTTTAATGATACGTTTATATGCCAACATCATGGCTGGGCATGTAGTGCTAATGAGTATTATAGCACTGATTTTTATATTTCAAAATTGGATAGGCGGAGGTTTGAGTTTGTTTCTTGCATTCTTCCTTTCTATAATAGAGGTTTTAGTAGCGGCATTACAAGCATATATCTTTACACTGTTATCAGCTTTATATTTTGGTTTTGCAGTAGAAGAGCATGAACACGAAGAAGCACATTAATAAATTGAATTTTTTAATTTTAATTATATATACATTATGGAAATTCCAACTATAGTAGGAGCAGGTTTAATTGTTATCGGTGTTGGTATCGGTATTGGTAGAATTGGTGGTTCAGCAATGGACGCTATTGCTCGTCAGCCTGAGGCTACTGGTAAAATTCAAACAGCGATGTTGATTGCAGCAGCACTTATTGAAGGTATTGGGTTTGCAGCTTTATTTGTAGGCTAAAAACAACCAATTATTAGGCAATAACTATAACGGTTGGTTATAGTTATTGCCTATAACAAATTGAATTAAAAAAAATATTATGGAAAAATTAATTAATGATTTTTCATTTGGGTTATTTGTTTGGCAGATAATACTTTTTGTAGCCTTACTTCTTTTATTAAGAAAATTTGCATGGAAACCAATCCTAAATGCGGTAAACGATAGGGAAGATGGTATTAAAGACGCATTGGCAGCTGCCGAGAATGCAAAAAAAGAAATGCAGAATGTTACTGCGGATAGTGAAAAACTATTGAAAGAGGCACGTGCAGAAAGAGAAGCATTGCTTAAAGAAGCACGCGAAATAAAAAACACAATTGTTGCAGACGCTAAAGAGCAAGCTCAAGCTGAAGGAGATAAAATGATAAAGCAAGCACAAGCGGCAATCGAAAGTGAAAAGAAAGCAGCTGTTGCAGATATAAAAAATCAGGTAGCTAATTTATCAGTAGAAATTGCTGAAAAAGTTATCAAAGAAGAATTGTCAAACAAAGGCAAGCAGTTAAAACTGGTTGAAGATATGTTGGGCGATATCAAACTGAACTAATTAAAGATGAACGAAGCTAGAGCAGCCATACGTTACGCCAAAGCAACTTTGGATTTTGCAGTCGAGAAGAAAGCAGCAGATGCTATTGATGCAGATATGCGTTCTATTTCTAGTACAATTTCGGATAATGCTGAACTGCAGAATTTTTTAGACAATCCAGTTACTAAGAGTGGAATAAAAAAGAATGCTTTAAAAGAAGTTTTTAAAGGTAGTCATGAGATTACTAAAGGATTGATTGATACACTAACTGATAATAAGCGTATTAACCTATTAAAAGACGTAGCCTTAAAATATATAATTCTTCACGAGCAGTTAAAAGGAAAGGATATTGCTTATGTAACAACAGCAGTTCCTTTAACAGCAGATTTGGAAAAGAAAATATTGGCCCAAGTAACTAAGATTACTGGGAACAATGTCACTATTGAAAATAAAGTTGACGAAAGTATTGTGGGCGGTTTTGTATTGCGTGTTGGAGATACGCAATATGATGCTAGCGTAGCAAATAAATTAAACGGATTAAAAAGAGAATTTACAAATAGTCTATAAAGATGGCAGGAGTAAAAGCAGCTGAGGTATCAGCAATATTAAAACAACAATTGTCCGGATTCGAAGCTAAAGCTTCTTTGGATGAAGTAGGAACGGTTTTACAAATTGGTGATGGTATTGCCAGAGTGTACGGTTTATCTAATGTTGGATACGGTGAATTAGTGGAGTTCGAAGGAGGTTTACAAGGAATCGTACTTAACTTAGAAGAAGATAACGTAGGTGTTGTATTGTTAAGCCCTTCTAGAGATGTTAAAGAAGGTACTACAGTAAAACGTACACAAACTATTGCATCTATTAAAGTAGGTGAAGGGATTGTTGGTCGTGTTGTAAACACATTAGGTCTTCCTATTGATGGTAAAGGTGCTATCTCTGGAGACTTATACGAAATGCCATTGGAGCGTAAAGCGCCAGGTGTTATCTTCCGTGAACCAGTAACAGAACCATTACAAACAGGAATTAAAGCAATTGATGCTATGATTCCAGTAGGTAGAGGTCAACGTGAGTTGGTAATTGGTGACCGTCAAACGGGTAAAACAACAGTTTGTATTGATACCATCCTTAATCAAAAAGAATTTTACGATGCAGGAGTTCCTGTATATTGTATATATGTTGCAATTGGTCAAAAAGCCTCTACAGTTGCTGCCATTGCACAAACATTAGAAGATAAAGGCGCATTAGCATATACAACTATAGTTGCTGCTAACGCATCTGACCCTGCAGCAATGCAGGTATACGCTCCATTTGCAGGTGCTGCAATTGGTGAGTATTTTAGAGATACAGGTAGACCAGCATTGATTATTTATGATGATTTATCTAAACAAGCAGTTGCGTATCGTGAGGTTTCTTTATTATTAAGAAGACCACCGGGACGTGAGGCTTATCCAGGAGATGTATTCTACCTTCACTCTAGATTATTAGAGCGTTCTGCAAAAGTTATTGCAGATGATGGTATTGCAAAGAATATGAATGACCTTCCAGATTCATTAAAACCAATCGTAAAAGGTGGAGGTTCATTAACAGCCTTGCCAATTATTGAGACGCAAGCAGGTGATGTATCAGCATATATTCCAACCAATGTAATTTCTATTACAGATGGTCAAATTTTCTTGGAACAAGATTTATTTAACCAGGGTGTTCGTCCAGCAATTAACGTAGGTATTTCGGTATCTCGTGTTGGTGGTAATGCACAGATTAAATCAATGAAGAAAGTAGCAGGTACATTAAAACTGGATCAAGCACAATTCCGTGAATTGGAAGCGTTTGCTAAGTTTGGTTCTGATTTGGATGCTGCAACCTTAAATGTGATTGAAAAAGGACGTCGTAACGTTGAAATATTAAAACAAGCACAAAACGACCCTTTTACAGTAGAAGATCAAGTAGCAATTATCTATGCAGGTTCTAAGAACTTGTTAAAAGATGTTCCTGTTGATAAAGTAAAAGAATTTGAAACTGATTTTATCGAATTCTTAAACGCTAAACATAGAGGTGTTTTAGATACATTAAAGTCAGGTAAACTTACGGATGAGGTTATTGATACCTTAACATCGGTTTGTAAAGACATGTCTGAGAAGTATAATTAAAAAGAGTACAGAATATAAAGTACAAAGTAATGAGAACATGTTGTTTTTATTTATGTGCTTAATATTCTTAAAGTGTTTTGTTAGAATGTAGTTTAACTACTATTTACTCAATACTTAATATTATAAAATGGCAAACTTAAAAGAAATACGTAATAGAATAGCGTCGGTTTCATCAACCATGCAGATAACCAGTGCCATGAAAATGGTATCTGCTGCTAAATTGAAAAAAGCGCAGGATGCTATTACTGCTATGCGACCTTATTCAGATAAATTAACTGAGCTTTTACAAAGTTTAAGTGGTAGTTTAACTGAAGGTGGAAGCAAATTTGCTGATAATAGAGAAGTAGAAAAAGTATTAGTTGTGGCCATTACCTCAAACAGAGGTTTGTGTGGTGCCTTTAACACTAATATTTTAAAACAAAGTATTGTTTTAGCAAACGATACATATGCAGGTAAGCAGGTAGATTTTATTGCAATAGGGAAGAAGGCAAATGATAGTTTAGGAAAAAACTTCAATGTAATAGCAAATCATAGTAGTGTTTATGACGATCTTACATTTGACAATGTAGCTGAGATTGCGGAAAGTTTAATGAAGCAATTTACTACTGGCGAGTATGATAAAATTGAATTGGTATATAACAAATTTAAAAATGCAGCTACTCAAATTATAATGAGCGAGCAGTTTTTGCCAATTGTCCCTTTGGAAGGGGATACTAATTCTAATGCTGACTACATTTTTGAACCATCCAAGGTTGAGATTGTAGAACAGTTAATTCCTAAGTCACTAAAAACGCAATTGTACAAAGCAGTACGAGATTCTTTTGCTAGTGAACATGGTGCGCGTATGACTGCAATGCATAAGGCTACGGACAATGCAACAGAGCTTAGAGACCAATTGAAGTTAACATACAACAAAGCAAGACAAGCAGCTATTACCAATGAAATCCTTGAAATTGTTGGTGGAGCGGAAGCGTTGAACAATTAGGCGTAGCATTGCGAAGCCAAATTTACAAAGAGCAGAAACGTTGAACAATTAAATGATTTGTCATTCCTGCGTAGGCAGTAATCCATATAATATAAAAAACCTCACAATACCGTGAGGTTTTTTGTTTATAGAACTGTGCATAATATTTGTCTCTTCAGTATTTGGCACTACTTTTGGTTTTATATCTTTATAAAATCAATTATCTAGAAAAATGAGAAACTTTGTATATACAGGAATAATAATGACCCTATTATTTTCAGGCTGCTCTTCACAGAAAAAGCTACAAACAGAAGTGCCTTTTGTTTTAGGAAATGTTACTGCCCAAAAATGGGTGGGTGGTATGGAACAATCTGGAACGGGCTATGAGTTAAAAATTCCTGTGACAGAAATCCTTATGGATAATGTTGAGTTAAAAGAGGTGTTTTTTAGAGGAAGAATTGCCAAAGTTTCTTTTATGGACGATAAGGAAACTGCAGTTGCAAAATACACCACTACAAAACCAGATATTATTATGCATGCCGATCCAAGAGAAGAAGCAGGAAATCAACCTCCTGCAATGGATAAAAACAATAGAAAGAAGTTCCCATTTGAACTAAATGATACAGAGGCTGTGCTGAGTTTTAATGAAAATGGCAAAACCAAGTACTTTAAAATAGATAAAGTAAAGGAAATAGCCCCTAAAATATATCCAGCAGCAAAACCTCGGAACTAACTTTGTTCACAGGGTTTAAATAACTACTTTTAAACTCTATTTCACGGTATTGAATCCACTAAAGAAACTCTTTAAGCAAACATTCATATATGGCTTGGCAACTGTGTTGCCAAAAATGCTGTCGTTTTTACTCCTGCCTTTATATACTGGCATTTTGGAAACAGCTGGTTATGGAAAAATATCATTCATCTTTGCTTGGTTTGCCATATTTAATGTGATTTTGGCGTACGGGATGGAGACTTCTTTTTTTAGATTTTACAATGGCTCTAGGGATAAGCACAAAGTAACATCTACTGCATTGTTATCCGTTTTTGGGACCACTATTATTTTTTTGGTATTGGCACTTATGCTTCAAAATACAGTGGCCGATATTACTAAGATTGATGAAAAATACATTAAATACACTATTTATATTATTGCATTGGATGCCTTGGTTGTAGTTCCCTTTGCTTGGTTAAGGGCAAGGGAGAAACCCATGCGTTATTCTTTGGTGAAAATTATGAATGTGGTTATTAATTTAGGACTGAATATTTTTTTCCTTTTAGTACTTCCCAAAATTGTAGAGAACAATCCAGATTCATTTTTAAATGGCTTATACAAACCAAATTTTGAAATTTCGTACATTTTTATATCAAACCTTATTGCCAGCGCAGTTACATTTTTATTGATGGTACGTCTTTACTTTAAAAGACCCTATGTGTTTGGAGTTTCTTTATGGAAAAAAATGATGCAATATGGGTTGCCAATTCTTGTGGCTGGTATTGCATTTACCATAAATGAGGTTTTTGATCGTATTTTACTTACTGAATTGCTACCTGAAAACATTGCAGAAAGTGAGGTTGGGAAGTATTCTGCATGTTATAAATTGGCATTATTTATGACCCTTTTTGGCACAGCGTTTAGAATGGGTATAGAACCTTTCTTTTTTAGCCATTCTAATTCTAGAAAACCACAATTAGCCTATGCCCAGATTACTAATTATTTTGTAGTTCTTGGAAGTGTTATTCTTTTGGGGGTCATAGTATTCTCAGATGTGTTAAAAGTAATTTTTATTCCAAATCAGGATTATTGGGAAGCTATGACTATAGTCCCAATTATAATTCTTGCTGCTTTCTTTTTAGGAATTTATCATAGTTTGTCTGTATGGTACAAAGTAACAGACAAGACCATTTATGGCGCATATATTTCAATGATTGGTGCTGTTTTGACTATTATGATTAACTATGCCATGATTCCAAAAATTGGATATATGGCGTCAGCCCTTGCTACATTATCTGCTTATGGCAGTATGATGTTGCTTTCCTATTTCTTTGGAAGAAGGTATTATCCAGTACCCTATAATATGAGAAAAATCTTGTTTTATTTATTAGTGTCGATAAGTTTTTCTGCAATTTCGTTTTATGTTTTTAACAGGAATTTGATTATTGGCAGCATACTGTTTGCGCTCTTTTTGGGACTGGTATATAAGTTAGAAAATGAAAAACTAAAAAAAATATTTCTTAAGAATGAAGATTAAAATAATTAACCGTTCCAATCACTCTTTACCGCATTATGAGACTATTGCTTCGGCAGGGATGGATTTACGAGCCAATATTTCAGAATCGGTTACGTTACAAAGCTTAGAGAGAGCCATTATTAAAACAGGTCTTTTTATTGAACTGCCGATAGAATTTGAAGCACAGGTAAGACCTAGAAGCGGCTTGGCCGCCAAAAAAGGCATAACTGTGTTAAATGCACCAGGAACAGTAGATGCAGACTATAGAGGGGAGATAGGAGTTATTCTTGTGAACCTTTCCAACGAAGAATTTGTTGTGGAACCTGGAGAGCGAATAGCTCAATTGGTAATTGCTAAACACGAAAGAGCGGAATGGTTAGAAGTTGAAAAATTATCCGAAACTCAAAGAGGAGAAGGTGGTTTTGGAAGTACAGGAGTAAAATAAGATTGTAATTCCTGCGAAGGCAGGAAACCATTAAATATGATTAGTTCAAAAAAGAGATTTCTGCTTTTGAAGCAATAATACAACAATATGAAAATAATAGTTCCAATGGCAGGTCGTGGGTCGCGTCTTCGCCCGCATAGTTTAACAGTTCCCAAACCATTAATTCCCGTTGCAGGGAAACCCATTGTACATCGTTTGGTAAGTGACATCACTAAAATATTGGGCGAAAAAGTTGATGAAATAGCATTTATTTTAGGAGATCCAGCTTTTTTTGGAGATGATGTTGTTGAGAGCCTAAAAGAATTGGCTCAGAGTTTAGATGCCAAGCCTACTATTTATCGTCAGTTAGACCCAAAAGGAACAGGCCATGCTATAATGTGTGCAGAACCATCACTTTCTGGACCTGCGGTTATTGCATATGCGGACACATTGATTAGGGCGAATTTTGATTTAGACAAGGAAGTTGACAGCGTTATTTGGACAAAAAAAGTGGAAAATCCTGAAGCTTTTGGAGTGGTGAATTTAAATGAGCGTGGTGAGATTACAGAATTGGTAGAAAAGCCAGAAACTTTTGTAAGTGACCAAGCGGTTATTGGCATATATTATTTTAAAGATGTAGGTGTTTTAAAGAACGAGCTGCAGTATGTTTTGGATAATAACATCATAAATGGCGGAGAATACCAGATAAATGACGGAATTAAGCGGATGATGGCTACTGGGAAAGTCTTTAAAACAGGGACTGTAGATGAGTGGATGGATTGCGGTAACAAAAACGTAACTGTGGAAACTAACCAAAGGATGCTTGGGTTTTTGGAAAAAGATGGAGAGGCATTGATTGCGGATTCAGTTAAATTGGATAATGCCAATATTATTGAGCCATGTTTTATAGGAGAAAACGTGGTGTTAAAAAACTCTACCATTGGCCCATATGTTTCGGTAGGGAATAATACTGTTATTGAGAATTCAACCATTAAGAATAGTATAATACAGACACATAGCAAAATAAATAGTGCTAATTTGGACAATGCTATGATTGGAAACCATGTGGTTTTTAATGGTAAATTTGAAACTATAAGTATTGGGGATTATTCAGTACTGGAATAGTTTTTGTGATTGATACTTGGATATCATTTTTAAGTAGAATCGAAAAATCTTTTTGTTGAATGAAATGAAGGCAAGTATACATTTTCTAATATCTTGTTTGTTTGGGTTTGTAATCCTCGTAGATGTCCACGCCCAAGAAGGAGAGATTGATGTAGAAGAGAGCGCTGAGGTTTTTCTGGAAGAGTATTCAGATGAGTTTCAAGAAGCATTTTTTGAAGCTTTAAAACAAAAGGGTATCGAGAATTATGACAGGGCAATAAACCTTCTTTTAAAATGCAAAAACCTAGACCCTATCAATAAGGTGGTCGATTCGGAACTTGCAAAAGCATACTATGCGTCAAAAAAATATGTTTCAGCACAAGAATATGCAATAAATGCGGTTAGTGCTGCTCCAGAAAATATCTGGTATCTTAATACTTTAGTGGACATCATCCAAAAGCAAGGAACAACTATCGAAAGTGTTAGTGCACAGATTCCATTTACAAATATCAAGCTAAAAGAGAATTTGGCTACAGTCTATTATAACCAGAAAAAATACAATAAAGCATTAAATATACTGAAGAGTATAAAAAAATCTGACTTCACAGAAATTTTAACATCAAAAATCAAGGATTCAATTGACCATGCAGCTAAACCTAACGCAAAAGGCATTAAAAACACAGTTGTAGAGAGAGAAGTTAACCCAGTTGAAGAACTTAAACTTCAAATTGAAGGGTTGTTAGTGACCAAAAGTGATTTTAAGTCATTAGAAAGCTTAAGTTTGGAAGCTATGGAAAGTTTTCCTTCTCAGCCCTATTTCTATTATGTAAATGGATTGGCTTTGAATAAAAACGGAAAGTCAGAAGAAGCTGTGGAAATTTTAGAATTGGCTTTGGATTATATTTTGGATGATGTGGATTTAATGAATAAAGTCTACCATGAGTTGGCAAATGCATTCAATGCACTTGGAAATAGTGGCAAGGCAAATAATTATCTTAGTAAAATTAAATCTGGTTTGTAGATTATGGTTAAACACTATAAAATGACAAAAAAGTTGATATTGGTTTTCATTACCACCTTAGTACTGTTTTCCTGTAAAACAAATAAGGTCTTGACTGATGGTAAGATAGATGATGGTTTAGCGGCCAAAAATGTCATTAAGAACCATTACAATAATCAACTTAGTTATAAAACGCTTACTGGCAGAATGAAAATTGATTATTCTGATGGGGAATCTTCACAAGGTGTAAGTGTTAGTTTGCGTATGGAAAAGGACAAGGCCATATGGATAAGTGCCCCACTTGGGATGGTTAAGGTCTATATTACACCAAATAGGGTGTCGTTTTATAATAAATTACAAAACGAATATTTTGATGGCGACTTTAGCTATCTAAGCAATTTATTGGGAACCGAATTGAATTTTGAAAAAGTTGAGAACCTATTGTTGGGTCAAGCTATTTTTGACTTAAGAGAAGAAAAGTATGATGTTTCGGTAAACAATAGCAATTACGAATTAAAACCTAGAAAGGCACAAGATTTATTTAAGGCATTGTTTCAAATAGAACCACAGAATTTTAAAATGGCAACTCAGCAAATTTCACAACCTTGGGAAAAAAGATTGTTAGAAGTTCAGTATAAAAATTATCAAGAGATAGAGAAAAGAGTCTTGCCAAATGAAATTGGCATTGTTGCTTTGCAAGATGATGAAAGAACTACAATAGATATAAAGTATAGGAGCATGGAGTTCAATAAATCAGTTAATTTTCCATATAAAATACCAAAAGGTTTTAAAGAAGTAGTTTTAAAGTAATATGAAACATAAAGGCATTCATTTTATTTATGTTGTTTTAGTTACACTATTTATGTGTGCCCCCATTTTTGCTCAAACCAATGAGCAAAAAGCATTAGAGGCTAAGAGGGCACAGCTCCAAAATGAAATAAAAGAAATAAATCGTCTTCTTTTTGCTGAAAAGAGAGAGAAAGGAAACGTCTTGGATCAAATGGATGCTTTGGACCAAAAAATTAATATAAGTCAGCAGTTAATAAGGGTTACTAATCAACAATCCAATCTATTGAACAGGCAAATCAATACTAACATTCGGAGTATTTCTAAGTTAAGAGATGATTTAAAGACCTTAAAGGAGGAATATGCCAATATGATTCAAAAATCATATCAAAACAAGTCTCAAGAAAGTAGATTAATGTTCCTGTTATCCTCAGAAAACTTTTTTCAGGCGTTTAAACGCTTTCAGTATATGAAGCAATATACGGAGTATAGAAAAGAACAAGGCGAGCAGATTGTTTCCAAAACGGACGAGCTAGCCAATTTAAATAGAGGACTTACTGAACAGCGAAAGCAAAAGGATGTGCTTATAGCCGAGAATTTAAAAACAAAAAGTGCACTTTCTAGGGAAATGAACAACCAAAAAGAATTATTAAGGTCCATAAGAAGCAATGAAAGCAAATACACTTCGGCTATTCAAAAAAAGAAAAGTGAGGCTCGGAAAATAGACCAACAGATAGAGAGGTTGATTCGTAGTGCCATTGTAGCATCTAACAAGGCATCTGGAAACACTACCAATAGCAATACGTTTGCATTGACACCTGAAGCGACTTTGATTGCCAATAATTTTACTGCCAATAAGGGGAAATTAATATGGCCAGTTGAAAAAGGAATTAAAAGCAAAGGTTTTGGTGTATATAGCGACGCCGTATATCCTGGAATAAAACACCAAAACAATGGTGTTATTATAGCAACAGACAAGGGCTCCAAGGCTCGCGCTGTTTTTGAAGGTGAAGTTATTGCAATTTTGGCAGTTCCAGGGGGTAGTAAAGGTGTTCAAATAAAACATGGAAATTTTATAAGCACCTACTATAATTTATCTGATTTGTATGTAAAAAAAGGAGACAAAGTGGTAGTTAAACAAGAATTGGGAGAAATAAATACCAATCGGTCTAATGGACAAACCCAATTAAAATTCTATTTGTATAAAAACACAACCAAATTAAATCCAGAGGAGTGGATTTATCAGTTATAAAGCTTAACCCATAAACAACGCCTTAAGCTCTGTAGCGTCATTGGGCTTCATTTTTCCTGCCAAGACTAGACTTAATTGTTTTCTTCGTAAAGCGCCAGCAAATCGTTCCTTTTCAAGCTCAGTTTCTGGATGAATAGCTGGAACTTTTGTCGGTTTGCCATTGTCATCAACGGCAACAAAGGTATAAATGGCTTCATTGGCTTTTAATCGGCCACCATCAACGTCTTCCATCCAAACATCAATATAGACTTCCATAGATGTGTTAAAAGCTCTGGAAACCTTTGCTTCTACGGTCACCACACTTCCTAATGGAACCGCCATATTAAAAGCAACATGGTTAACAGAGGCAGTTACGGTAACACATTTACTATGGCGACCAGCAGCAATACTTGCGGCTCTGTCCATCCTGGCCAATAATTCACCCCCGAATAAATTGTTTAAGGAATTGGTTTCACTTGGGAGCACCATATCCGTCATGGTGGTTATAGATTCACTGGGCGTTTTGGACTGCATATCTTTATTTTGAGCAAAGATAGTACTTACTTAAAATAAAGAAGGGATTATTATTTTACTGAAAGCATCCAAGCTTCACTAGATTCAGTTCTTTTTACTTTTCTAAGGAATTGCAATGCTTCCTTGGCATCTGTAAAACTATCATAGCTTATTTGGTGTAGTCCGTGCGGATTAGTGCCAATATATGCTGCATTATAACCCCTGTCCCTTAACTCCTGTACTTTTTTCTCTGCGTTTGCTTCAATTCTAAAAGCGCCAGCTACGATATGATGTACTTTTTGGCCATTTTTGGGAGTTGGCGCAACCTTGGGAGTGTTTTTTGCCTTTGCTTCAATGGTTAAAGCTGGTAACTCCATAGGTTTGGTGTTAAAGAAAGTAGCCTCTTGAATGTTTCTAAAAACTTCTTTTTGGGCATCTTGTCTTACCACATCTTGATTTCCAAGGGTATTTTTATAGAATTGAAAACCAGTAAAACCCGTTGACAATGCAAGCAAAATAATAGCGGCATATTTTAAATAAGGTCTAAAGGAGCTACTTTCAGCGACTTCTTCCCTAGTTTCTGGAGTAATGATAAAAGGAATTCTTTCTTCCAACTCAATTACTTCTTCTTTTAAAACTTCTCTGGTTACAGGTGCAGAAACAAAAGACTTTAATCCATATGATGAAGTAAGATAATTTACCAACTGCGTAGGCTGAAATTGAATTTTCCCTTCATCATTTAACCACATATCGCCAATATTTGGTAACATTAATCTTTTACCACTATTTAATTGCGTTTTCCACTCCTCAACAGAATTCTCTACATGAATCAACATATCTTCATAGGAAATCTTTTCAACATCGGCCATATAGGAAACTAGTAAGCCATCATTGGAGGCCACCTGTTCATTAAAAGAAAGCACTTTGCTGGGAGGATAAAATGTATGGGTATTTTCCAGAATATAAGCAGATTTTGCTTGTGTAAGAAAAGCACCAAGTTTTGGCACTGTTACACAGTTATATCGATACAGTAAATCAGCTATATATTTTTCCATAGGCTCTAAGACAAATATTGAAAAAAATAGGGACGAATAAAATAAGTCGCATAACTTTTTATTAACATTCTAAATTATGTATTTTGGTAGGCTACCGTTAAGATTTTTTAAATGACTAGAGATGAATTGATTGCAGCCTTAAGACTTCAAAACATCCCAAATATTGGGGATGTTACGGCTAAAAAGCTGATTTCCCATTGTGGTAGTCCATCGGCCGTTTTTGAGGATAAGAGGCAAAACTTATTAAAAATCAACGGTATTGGCACACATACAATTCAGGGTCTTTATGACGCAGAACACTTGGAGGCAGGCGAACAGGAATTTGAATATATTCAGAGAAGTAATGTGTCTTTCAGTTATTTTATGGATGATAATTATCCTGCTTATCTAAAGCATTGTATTGATGGCCCTATTTTAATTTTTAGCAAGGGAGCTATTGACATAATGGATCGAAAAATTATAAGTGTGGTTGGCACAAGAAACATTACAAGTTATGGTACTGCATTTTGTGAAAAATTGGTTGAAGATTTAGCTCCTCTTAATCCGGTAATCGTTAGTGGTTTTGCCTATGGTGTGGATATTTGCATTCAAAAAGCGGCATTAAAGTATAATCTGCAAACAATAGGTTGTTTGGCGCATGGATTAAACCAAATATACCCAAAGGTACATTCTAAGTATGTTGCTGAAATAGAGAGAAACGGGGGCTTTATGACTGAATTTTGGAGCAATAGCAATCCAGAACGCGAGAACTTTTTAAAACGCAACAGAATCATTGCTGGAATGGCCGAAGCTACAATTGTTGTGGAATCTGCAGAGAAGGGCGGAAGTTTGGTTACGGCAGATATTGCTAATAGTTATGATAGAGAAGTTTTTGCTGTGCCTGGACGAGCTGGGGATAAATATAGTACGGGGTGCAATAATCTAATAAAACAACAAAAAGCACATATGTTGACCTCGGCAGCTGACTTAATCTATTTGTTGAACTGGGAAGTTAAAACCAAAGAAAGTAAGACGGTACAAAAGCAATTGTTTGTTGAACTTAATACTGATGAAAAAATCATATATGATTTTTTACATAAAAATGGAAAGCGGTTATTGGATAGTATTGCTTTGGAATGTAAGCTACCTGTTTACAAAGTTTCTTCTACCCTTTTGAACATGGAAATGAAAGGAGCCATACGTCCTTTACCTGGAAAATTGTTTGAAGCTATATAGCATTTAGCAAACCACGTGGTCTGTAAAATATTTAAAAAGAGATAGAAATGAATAAATAGTGCATTTCATCGATGTTTTTCTTTTTCCAATCAGAATCTAATTCTTTGATAAGTAGAAGTAAAACTTTAAAAACAAACTAGGTGGTTTGTTAGGCTAAAATTAATACCCAACCTTATTTCTAACTCGAGCCAGCACTTCATTCGCTACTTTTTTGGCTTTTTCTGCTCCAATTGCTAGAGCTTCATCAACTTCATTTGGGTTGTTTATATAATAATCAAACTTCTCACGAGCTTCATCAAACTTGTTTACTATAACCTCATACAAGGCTTGCTTTGCATGCCCGTATCCATAGTTTCCAGCCAAATAATTGGCGCTCATTTCTTCAATCTGTTCCTGTGAGGCTAAGATTTTGTAGAGCGCAAAAACGTTATCATGGGTTGGGTCTTTTGGTTCTTCCATAGGAGTACTATCGGTTTGTATGCCCATAATTTGTTTTCGTAATTTCTTATCGGTTTGGAAAATATCAATGATATTCCCTTGGCTTTTGCTCATTTTACCGCCATCAGTCCCAGGAATATACATAGTTTCCTCTTGCACCTTGGCTTCAGGTAACACAAAAGTCTCTCCCAATTGCGCATGAAAACGGGAAGCAACATCTCTAGTCATTTCCAAATGCTGTAATTGATCTTTCCCAACAGGTACTATATTGGCATCATACAACAGAATATCTGCCGCCATGAGCATTGGGTATGTAAACAACCCGGCATTTACATCTTCTAACCTGTCTGCCTTGTCTTTAAATGAGTGGGCAAGTGTTAATCTTTGATATGGGAAGAAGCAACTTAGGTACCAAGCAAGTTCTGTTACCTGTGGAACATCACTTTGTCTATAAAAAACAGACTTTTCTATGTCCAAGCCAAAAGCCAACCAGGTTGCAGCTGTGGCATAAGTATTGTTTCGCAATACTGCTCCGTCTTTTATTTGTGTAAGCGAATGCATATCAGCAATAAAAAGAAAAGCTTCATTCTCTGGATTTTCTGCCATTCGTATAGCTGGTAAAATTGCACCCAATATATTTCCCAAGTGTGGGGTTCCTGTACTTTGTACTCCTGTTAAGATTCTTGCCATTTATTATTTTAATGAAAGTGAGACAAAGGTAAAAGAAATCATAAAAAACCTTTTGAAATTCTTACTTTTGATACAATGCGAACCTTTTTTAGGCATATAGGACATGTAATCTACCGCATTTGGTTCTATATTTTGGTGGCCATTCCCATTTTTGTGCTTTTTCCCTTACTTTTTATTTTTTCAATATCAGAGAGAACATATCCTCAGTTTTTTTGGTTAGCAAGGAACGTTTGGGCCAATTTTATACTGTACGGTATGTGGTGTGTCCCAAAAATTAAATTTGAACAAAAGATGGAAGTAGGAAAAAGCTATATGCTTATTGCAAACCATACCAGCATGTTAGACATTATGTTGATGTTGAAAATAAGCAAAACCCCTTTTGTATTTGTTGGCAAGAAGGAACTTGTGAAAATCCCTGTCTTTGGTTTTTTTTATAAACGAGTTTGTATTATGGTAGATAGGGATAGCAGTAGAAGCAGGGTAGGTGTTTATAGAAGGGCACAAAAAAGACTAAATGAAGGTTCCAGCATTTGTATTTTCCCCGAAGGAGGTGTGCCTGATGAAAAACTTGTTTTGGATGAATTTAAAGATGGAGCCTTTAGAATGGCAATTGCCCATAAAATTCCCATTGTACCTATGACTTTTTATGATAACAAAAAACGGTTTTCGTTTACTTTTCTTAGCGGAAGCCCAGGCCCTATTAGAGCCAAAATACATTCATTTGTGGAAACCGGAATATTGGATGAAGATGACAAGTCAACATTAAGGGAAGAAGTGCGGGAGACTATCTATGACGAATTGGTTGCTGATGCAAAAAATAAACGCCCCACAGAGTTGTGAGGCGTTTAAAAACATCACTGTAAAGAACAGTGATTACCTAACCAACATCTTCTAAAATTTAAATTTTATACCGCTATAGACCCCAATTGAATAAGGCTGAAAATTCCCGGAAGCCTCAGAAAATGTATTCAAATGATATTTAAACATAGGCTCAACATTGAGCTGTGTTTGCGGTGTAAGTTTGTAATTTATTCCAAAACCAAAATTGGTACTAAAATTAATGGGGTTTATATTATTGGCTTCTCCAATTTCTGTTGCAAGACCATCAGATTCTAATATAACATTGTTATTTATCAAAAGCATGGAGCTAACTCCGCCAATTAAATTAACACCTATTTTTTTATCTATTAATGCATAATTTAATTCTAAAGGCATTTCTAAATAACCAAACTGTTGTAGCATATTACCATCCAAAGAGGCATCGGCTGCTGAAGTCTCATCATTTGCAAAAGCTTGCGGTTTTGAACTACTTTCCACAACAATATTTCGGGAACTTTTGGAATAATCTATATTGTCTATATCTGCCGAACCATTTAGAGTTGAAGAAAAAGCAATATCATTGGTGCTATAACCGTAATCGGCACGATGAATACCAGAACGGAGGCTCAATTTTTTGCTGATATCGTAAGAAACGTTAATACCAAAACTAAGGTTTACATCTCCGGATTTAGAATTGGAAGTAAAATCCGAATCTATAGGAGACCCATTACCAATACCATTATAGTAAACAGGCGCAATACTTGGGCCAACAGACCATTTTTTTGAATTGTTTTCCACTACTTCATCTTCCTTATTTGTTTCCTCTATCTCATCAAAAATGGATTTTTTAAGAGTTTCTTCTAAAACATCTTCTTTTTTCTCATCAACTAGAGCGATAGCTTCTTCATTTTCGGTATTCAAAAGATTTTTTTCAAGTTCATTTTCTTTTTTATTGATAACATCATGAATTTCATCCTTGGAATCATCTACTTTATTAAGAACAGCAACAGCTTCATTTTCAGTATTTGACTGGAAATTATAATTATCGGTATTTTTACTTAATGTTTTTAAATTAGATTCATTCTTTGCCGCATTGACTGAAGTAATTTGGGAATTTTTACCAGAAATACTTGTAGAAGACATACTGTTGCCATTTAAATTACTGGAATTGGAATCAATTTCACCTGTAGTAACAACTTGTTCTTCATCAACTAAATTTGGCACACCCAAATCCTTGGCGGAATTTGATTTTTCTACGTTTTCTGGAACTACAGTGTTTTCAACATCAGTAATAACAGGTTCAACACTACTATTTTCACCTTCAAAAGGATTTATTATATAAAATAAAATGGCCAGTAGAGCTGCCACGCCTCCAAGTCTCCACCAGATGGGGATAATTTTTCGGTCTTTTTTATTATTGTCCAAAGAAGCTTCGATGGATTTCCAGACTTTCTCATCTGGAACCTGTTCAAAGTTTTTAAACTTTTCTTGGAACAAATTATCTAAATTCTTTTTGCTCATTTTTTTAATGCGTTAGGCAATGTTTATGCTTTCTTTTTCGATTTTTTCTTTTAATATCATTCTTGCTCTTGCAAGATTGGATTTTGACGTTCCTGTGGATGTTCCCAAAAGGTCACTTATTTCTTTATGGGAATACCCATCCAAAACATAAAGGTTAAAGGTTGTTCTGTATTTGTTTGGGAGTTCTTGTATATAGCCCAGTAATGTTGCAAGGCTAATATCCGTGTAACTTGTTTCCACAGTGGCTTCTTCTTGGTAATTTTCCGAAACCAGGTTTAAATATTCTTCTTTTCTATATTTCTGTAATACAGTGTTTACCGTTATTCTTTTTATCCACCCTTCAAAAGAGCCCTTTTTGGTGTATTGGCCTATTTTATTAAAAATGGTTAAAAAACTATCGTGAAGGTTATCCTCAGCCTCTGTCTTATTCCTGGAATATTTTAGGCATACACCAAACAGTACACTCGCATACTTGCGGTATAGTTGTTCTTGGGCTTTTTTATTGCCCTTCTTACAATCGTGTATGAGCCTGTCTAAACTCAAAATATTGGTTAGGTATTTAGTTTATAAGCGCTTAGTTTACTGGGATATCGACCTCTATAAATTGAGGATTTCCATTTTCATCTTCCCCACTCCAAAATTTAAAATGATATGTATCTGAATATAGTACTTGAAAATCAAAAGAAGTTTGAACTTCTTGATTCACCTGTACACAAGTTGTTTGATCTGTTAAAACAGAACCAACTACCACAACTTCACGTGTAGTTTGATCTACCTTAATTACATCAAAACCTTGAAAAAAAGTACACTCATCTGACCTAAGATACGTAACATTAATTTGATAAGTATCATTTACGTCAAAGGATTCTGGCACCTCAACATCTACAATTTGTAAATAGGTAAACTCAAAGTTTACATCATCATTGTCCAAGCTGCAAGACCCTAAAGTTATGGCAGCAAATAGAACAATTATATAGAAAAACAACCTCTTCATAACTCATGATTTTCTTCCTAAAGATGAAAATTAAAAATAAAGGTTGCGTTTACAAATAAAAAATCCCGCTTTTTGCGGGATTTTAACTTATTCTTTTATAGCATTCAGGGCTTCTTTTATTTTACCTTCTAGCTCTTCGAGCAGTTCTGGGTTATCTAACAAGAGACTTTTTACAGCATCCCTACCTTGCCCAAGCTTAGTGTCTCCATAACTAAACCAAGAGCCACTTTTTTTAATAATCTCGTACTCTACGCCAAGATCCAAAATTTCCCCTACTTTAGAAATTCCTTCTCCGTACATAATATCAAACTCAGCAGTCCTAAAAGGCGGCGCCACTTTGTTTTTCACCACTTTAACACGGGTTTTATTTCCTTGTACAGCACCATCAGTATCTTTTATTTGGGTAGACCTTCTAATATCCAACCGGACAGAAGCATAGAATTTAAGGGCATTACCACCGGTTGTAGTCTCAGGATTTCCAAACATTACTCCAATTTTCTCACGCAATTGATTAATAAAAATCACGGTACAATTGGTTTTGCTTATGGACGAAGTCAATTTTCTTAGGGCTTGTGACATCAATCTGGCATGTAATCCCATTTTGGAATCACCCATTTCGCCTTCAATTTCACTTTTAGGAGTCAATGCAGCAACGGAATCTATAATAACAATATCAATTGCTCCAGAACGTATTAGATTATCCGCAATTTCTAATGCTTGTTCCCCATTATCTGGTTGGGAAATAATAAGGTTGTCAATATCCACGCCTAAATTTTTGGCATAAAAACGGTCAAAAGCATGCTCTGCATCTATAAAAGCAGCAATTCCCCCATTTTTTTGTGCCTCGGCAATGGCGTGCAAGGTTAAAGTTGTTTTACCAGACGATTCTGGACCGTAAATCTCTACAACCCTTCCACGTGGGTAGCCCCCAACACCTAAAGCAATATCCAACCCTAATGAACCAGAAGAGATGACCTCTACATCTTCAATTACACTATCCCCCATTTTCATGACAGCGCCTTTTCCGTAGGTTTTGTCCAGTTTATCCAATGTAAGTTTAAGGGCTTTTAGCTTTGCGTCTTTTTCTGTGCTCATTATATATTAAGTTAGGAAGGCTAAATTACCAATTCTTTTATCATATAACAATGCCAACGCAACCTTTTTGTAAATGATGCATCTTAAAGACAAACTAACTCATATTCCATGGTTTTTACTATGGGCAACGATGGTCATACTCTTTCCATTTTGTTGTAATTTCTATGAAAAAGAGAACATATAGAGATGGCCTTAAAAGAGCTTCGTAATTCACGAAGCTCTTTTTAATTTAAGGCGAATTACTATCTTTGCCCTTTTAAAATATTCTTTAACTTAAACTATTGGTATAGCATGCAACTGTACAATACATTAAGTGCAAAGGAAAGAGCAGCAATGATTGAGGAGGCCGGTAGAGAACGGCTTACCATCTCTTTCTATAAATATGCACATATAGGAAACACCCAGATTTTTAGAAATCACTTATTTATTCATTGGAACGAGCTAGATGTCCTAGGAAGAATCTATGTTGCCAATGAGGGCATAAATGCTCAATTATCTGTCCCTGCGGATAATTTTGAAGCTTTTAAATCACATTTAGACAGTATTGTTTTTTTAGAAAATGTTAGGCTTAATATAGCTATAGAACAAGACAATAAGTCGTTTCTAAAACTAAAGGTAAAAGTTAGGCATAAAATTGTCGCGGACGGATTAAACGATAATACATTTGATGTTACCAATAAAGGGATTCATGTTAATGCTGAGAAATTCAATGAGCTTATTGAAGACCCAGATACGGTATTGGTGGATATGCGAAATCATTATGAAAGCGAAATAGGTCATTTTAAAAATGCAGTTACACCAGATGTGGATACATTTCGGGATTCTTTGGATATAATTGAAGAGGATCTAAAAGACCATAAAGAAGATAAAAAATTGGTGATGTATTGCACAGGAGGAATCCGTTGCGAAAAGGCTAGTGCATATTATAAACACAAAGGATTTAAGCAAGTTTATCAATTGGAAGGTGGAATTATTGAGTATGCCAGACAAGTAGAAAAACAAAAGCTTGAAAATAAATTTATGGGCAAAAACTTTGTTTTTGACCATAGAAGGGGAGAACGTATATCCCAAGATGTAATTGCAAAATGCCACCAATGTGGCAATCCTTGTGACATACATGTTAATTGTGCCAATGAGGCTTGCCATCTATTATTTATTCAATGTAAATCCTGTGCAGAAAAAATGAACGATTGTTGTTCTGATGCTTGTAAAGAGATACACGCGTTGCCTTTTGAAGAGCAAAAAAGATTGAGAAAAGGGAAACATGCAAGCAATAAAATCTTTAAAAAAGGACGGTCAGAGGCACTAAAATTCAAAAAATAGCTACGCTATATTTTAACTATTAAACCGAGATTTCATTTAACATCCATTTATAAGCTTAGATTTCTTATCTGTAACAAATTGTGCTATCTTTACCTTTAAGTAAATTTTTATGAACCTTATTTTAGTGAAATAGCAATTTCTTTTCACTAAATCAATATATAAAACATGGGTTGTAGCAGTTGTTCAACTGGTAAAGACGGCCAGCCTAAAGGGTGCAAAAATAACGGCACTTGTGGTACCGATGGCTGTAATAAATTAACGGTTTTTGATTGGCTTTCCAATATGTCTCCACCAAATGGGGAAGAGCAGTTTAACTGTGTAGAAGTCCGTTTTAAAAATAGCAGAAAAGAGTTTTTTAAAAATACAGAAAAGCAATCCCTTTCTATTGGGGACATTGTAGCTACTCAGGCAAAATCTGGACATGATGTGGGAATGGTTACCCTAACGGGCGAATTGGTCCGGGTACAGATGACCAAAAAGAAAATCGATTTTAAAGACCCTGAGCTTCCTAAAATATACCGAAAAGCATCACAAAAAGATATTGATATTTGGCAGAAATGCCGAAACAAAGAAGAAGAAATTAAGAAACGAGCTCGTGAAATTGCCATAGTTCTTAATTTACAAATGAAAATTTCTGATGTTGAATTTCAAGGGGATGCATCAAAGGCCACATTTTATTATACTGCTGAAGACAGAGTGGATTTTAGACAGTTGATAAAGGATATGGCCAAAGCCTTTAGTATTCGTATAGAAATGCGCCAAATAGGCTATAGGCAGGAAGCCCAACGTTTGGGTGGTATAGGTTCTTGTGGGAGAGAGTTATGTTGTTCTACTTGGTTGACAGACTTTAGATCTGTAAGTACTGCTGCGGCACGCTATCAACAGCTTTCATTAAACCCCCAGAAATTGGCGGGGCAATGTGGAAAATTAAAATGCTGTCTCAATTATGAGCTAGACATGTATTTGGATGCATTAAAAGATTTCCCTTCGAACGACAGCAAACTTATGACAGAAAAAGGTCTTGCCTTTTGTCAGAAATCAGATATTTTTAAAGAAACCCTTTGGTTCTCTTATAGAAATGAACCTGCAGTTTGGCACACCTTAAAAAAGGAGCAGGTTGCAGAAATTTTGGAAAAAAATAAAAAAGGGGAAAAGGTAGAAAGCTTGGAGGAATATTCGGAGGACAATATAGTCGAAGACAAAAAAGTATTTGAAAATGTTGTTGGCCAAGATAGCCTTACTCGTTTTGATCAACCAAAGCGAAAAAGGAACAGAAACAAGAACAAAAATAGGAGAAACAAGAACAAGAAGCCTGTAAAAAATGGATAAAAGACTGTTTTTCATAGTAGTCTTACTCATTTTTACAAGTAGTTGTAACGATGATAAGATCTTATTTTCGGAGTATAAAAGCACAGAAAATGGCAGTTGGCGGATGGATGGTATAATGGAATTCAATTTTTCTGACATGGACACCATCAATCCGCACAATTTATTCATCAACATAAGAAACGACAATACATTCCAGTACAGTAACCTTTTTTTAATAGCAGAATTAAACTACCCTAACGGCGAGACTGTAAAAGATACTTTGGAATATGAAATGGCACTACCAAATGGGCAGTGGATGGGAAAAGGCAACGGAAGTGTTAAGGAGAATAAATTATGGTATAAGGAAAACATCGTTTTTCCTGTCGGCGGCGTATATAATGTAAGACTGTCCCACGCCATGAGAAAAAATGGAAATGTGGAAGGCATAATGGATTTAGAAGGGATTTCCGATATAGGATTTCAAATTGAAAAAAGTAATTAAAAGCTATGGCAAAGGCTGTAAAGAAAAAGGAGAACAAGGGTTTCCTTAAATATATTAAGTGGTTTTGGATTTTGTTTGCAACTGGTGTTCTTTCTTTTGCACTCTTATTTTTATTGGCTTCATGGGGGGTTTTTGGTGAAATGCCAGCTTATGAGCATTTAGAAAATCCCAAAACCAATTTAGCTTCTCAGATAATATCTTCAGATGGAGAATTGTTGGGTAAATTTTATTTGGATGACAACAGAACCCCAGTTTCTTTTGAAGATTTACCGCAAAATTTAGTAGACGCTCTTGTGGCTACTGAAGACGCCCGTTTTTTTAACCATGCAGGAATTGATGCGCGAGGAACTTTAAGAGCAGTGGCTTATTTGGGTAAAAAAGGGGGCGCAAGTACAATTACACAACAACTTTCCAGACAATTGTTTATTGGTGCTCGTGAAAAGGAAAAAAAGACGCAAGCCATACTTCAAAAAGCAAAAGAATGGGTTTTGGCCACCAGATTAGAAAAGCAATATACTAAGGAAGAAATCATTGCCATGTATCTTAACATATATGATTTTCTTAATAATGCTGATGGAATTCGGTCCGCTTCGAGAATTTATTTTGGAAAAGAACCTATTGACCTTAAAATAGAAGAATCGGCTGTATTGGTGGGCATGCTCAAGAATTCATCATACTACAACCCAATTAGAAGGGAAGAATTAGTCCGCAATCGTAGAAATACGGTGTTAGGGCAAATGGCAAAGTATGATTATATCACCGAGAAAGAAAAAGATTCGTTGCAGGCTTTGGATATGGACATTAATTTTAGTCCAGAAAATCATAGGGAAGGTTTGGCCACCTACTTTAGAATGAATTTGCAAAAATTCATGAACAATTGGATTGATAAAAACCCTAAACCGGTAATGGAAGATGGTCGCGATAGATATAATCTTTACCTAGATGGTTTAAAAATATATACAACTGTAGACTCTAGAATGCAAGCCAATGCGGAAGATGCTGTAAAAGAGCATATGAAAAAGTTGCAGGCGGAATTCTTCAATCAAAACACACCAGATAGAAACAGGACAGCTCCTTTTTTAGATTTGGAACAGTTTGAGATAGATGCCATTATGGAGCGGGCCATGAAAAATTCACATAGATGGCGTGAAATGAAAAAACAGGGAAAATCTGAAAATGAAATACGTGCTTCTTTTAAAAAGGAAACAGAGATGACTGTTTTTGATTGGAACAGTGACACCCAAGAAAAGGATACGGTAATGACACCGTTGGATTCAATTAGGTATTACAAGACTTTTTTAAGAACAGCCATGATGTCCATTGAACCACAAACTGGTCATGTTAAGGCATGGGTCGGAGGGTTAAATTACAAGCATTTTCAATATGACAATGTAATTCAAGGAGGTCGCCAAGCAGGCTCTACATTTAAGCCTTTTGTATATGCCGCAGCAATTGACCAACTAAGATTATCGCCTTGTGATTCCTATCCAGATACTCAATATTGTATAGAAGCAGAAAAACATGGAAACCCAGAACCCTGGTGTCCAGATAATTCTAATGGAAAATTTTCAGGTAATGAATTAACTTTAAAAAAAGCCCTTGCAAATTCTATAAACTCTGTTACCGCACAGTTAATAGATATGGTAGGGCCAAAATCAGTTGCTACTATTGCAAGAAATACGGGAATAACTAGAGAGATATTAGAAGTACCATCTATTGCACTAGGAACACCAGATGTAAATGTATATGAAATGGTTGGAGCCTATGGAACTTTTGCCAATCAAGGGGTGTATGTTAAACCTGTAATGGTGACCCGTATTGAGGATAAAAACGGGCAGGTATTGTTTGAATATGTGCCAGAAACCAAAGATGTGTTGAGCAAGGATGTGGCCTATGCTATGATAAATCTTATGGAGGGAGTTACCCAAGGAGGGTCTGCCGGTGCGCGACTAAGACATTCCTCTAATAAAGACAATTATGTTTATAAAGAAATAATAACAGGTTATCCTTATGGATTAACAAACCCTATTGCAGGTAAAACAGGTACTACACAAAACCAAAGTGATGGTTGGTTTATGGGGATGGTTCCCAATTTGGTAACGGGAGTCTGGGTTGGTGGAGAAGATAGAGCTACACATTTTAAAACCATAAATTATGGACAGGGAGCGTCCATGGCACTGCCTATTTGGGGCCTTTATATGAAAAAGAATTATGCCAATGAGGAAATTGGTGTTTCCACTGAAGAATTTCCCAAACCAGAGAATTTGTCCATTGAGGTAGATTGTACCAAGTATAAAGAGGATACGGAACAAGATGTTGATCAAGAAGATGATTTGGAAGACTTAGATTTTTAAAAATGATACGTAAGACCGTAGTCAATGTCAAAGAAGCATTAGAGGGTGTCAGTAATGGCATGACATTTATGTTAGGTGGTTTTGGCTTGTGCGGAATTCCAGAAAATGCAATTGCAGAGTTGGTTCGTTTAGAGATTAAGGACATTACCTGCATCTCTAACAATGCAGGAGTAGATGATTTTGGCTTGGGGCTGTTGTTGCAAAAGCATCAAATAAAGAAAATGATTTCCTCTTATGTTGGCGAGAACGATGAATTTGAGCGCCAAATGCTAAGCGGGGAATTGGAAGTTGAATTGACACCCCAAGGAACGCTGGCAGAAAAATGCAGGGCTGCACAATCTGGATTCCCAGCATTTTATACTCCTGCTGGTTATGGAACCGAAGTCGCCGAAGAAAAAGAAACCAGAGAATTTAGCGGTAAAATGTATGTGCTAGAAGAAGCTTTTCAAGCAGATTTCTCGTTTGTAAAAGCATGGAAAGGGGACGAAGCAGGCAATCTTATTTTTAAAGGTACAGCGCGTAATTTTAATCCATGCATGTGTGGAGCTGCAAAAATTACTGTTGCTGAGGTAGAAGAATTGGTTCCTGCAGGAGAATTAAACCCTAACGAGATTCATATACCTGGAATATTTGTACAAAGGATTTTTCAGGGGAAAGACTACGAAAAAAGAATAGAGCAAAGAACGGTAAGACAAAAATAATGCTCGATAAAAACGGAATAGCAAAACGCATTGCCCAAGAAGTACAAGATGGCTATTATGTAAATCTTGGTATTGGCATTCCTACATTGGTGGCGAATTTTGTTCGCAAGGATATTAATGTGGAATTTCAAAGTGAGAATGGAGTGCTTGGAATGGGACCATTCCCTTTTGAAGGAGAAGAAGATGCAGATATTATCAATGCGGGCAAACAAACGATTACAACGCTTCCGGGCGCTTCTTTTTTTGATTCCGCCCTTAGCTTTAGTATGATACGCGGGAGGCATGTAGACCTTACTATTTTGGGCGCTATGGAGGTTGCGGAGAATGGTGATATTGCCAATTGGAAAATTCCAGGAAAAATGGTCAAAGGTATGGGTGGTGCAATGGATTTGGTTGCATCTGCCGATAATATTATTGTAGCCATGATGCATACCAATAGAGCTGGGGAATCTAAATTGTTAAAAAGATGCTCTCTACCATTAACAGGAGTTGGTTGTGTTACAAAGATTGTGACTAACCTAGCGGTTTTAGAAGTTACACCTAACGGTTTTCTTCTAAAAGAACGAGCTCCTGGAGTTTCTGTGGACGTCATAGAAAAGGCAACGGAAGGCACTTTATCTGTTGATGGAGAAATCCCAGAAATGATAATTTAAGAGTGCATTTCATCGATGCCGCAATCACAATCATTTTATTGGCAACATTATGGAATTACTTTACAACATAAATTTAGATGTTGCGTTATTTTATTTTATATTTAGAATGTATTAAAAAGGTTTTACCCAAACCTTACAATGTATTAAACCTAAAACCTATGGAATCCCAAATTAACCACAAGCCTGTTGAAGAAGAAATCTATGTAAATAGAAACACTTTTTATAGAGGTGTATTGATGTTGGCAAAGAAATTATTTATGTTATAATTAGAAGCCAAAACAAAATAAAAGGAGCAAAGCTAATAAGTTTTGCTCCTTTTTTATTTTTAGAATAAATTGGTTGTATGAATCTTCACATTAAAAAATGCAAGACTGACCAACTACAGGAGCTAATTCATATTTCCAAAAAAACATTTGTTGATGCTTTTGAAGCTGAAAACAACCCTGAAGACTTTAAAACTTATATTGAGATTGCTTTTAAGAAGGAAAAGATTTTACGCGAACTCCAAAACCCAAATTCATATTTCTATTTTGTTTACTACGATGATATTATAACCGGGTATTTTAAATTGAATGAATGGGATGCCCAGACGGATATAAAAGAAAAAAACTCCTTGGAATTGGAACGCATTTATGTATCGCAAGAATTTCAGAGTAAGAGAATAGGAGAATGGATGTTGGGCAAAGTAAAAACTCTGGCAAACAAAATGCAGAAAGAATATATATGGTTAGGAGTTTGGGAACATAATGAAAAGGCAATTAGATTTTATGAGCGCCATGGCTTTTCAAAATTTGGAACACACCCTTATTTTATTGGTAGAGATGAGCAAACCGATTGGTTATTGCGTTATGATTTGAAATATGATTAAATCTTATTCAAGATTTCTATGGCCTTTTCTAAGGTTTCTTTCTTTTTTCCAAAGCAAAATCTTAGTTGTTTATTGTCGAGATTGTCAACATTAAAAACGGAAATTGGAATACAAGCCAGTTTATACTCTTTTATTAATCGTTCAGTAAACTCTACATCACCTTCGTTGGTTATGGCCGAATAATCCAAAAGCTGAAAATAGGTTCCTGCACTAGGCGAAAATTTAAACTTTGAGTCTTTGATTCCTTCAAGAAAAAAATCACGTTTCTCTTGAAAAAAATCACTTAAGCCAAGATAATTCTTTGAATCTTTAAGATATTCTGCTAATGCTATTTGTGTAGGATGGTGAACACTAAAGACATTAAACTGGTGTGTTTTCTGAAATTCTTTCATCAATTCTTTTGGCGCAACACAGTAGCCCATTTTCCAGCCTGTTGCATGAAAGGTTTTGCCAAAAGAAGCGCAGATAAAACTTCTGGAAGCTAAATCATTATATTTTGAGAGACTATGGTGTTGCCTTCCATCAAAAACTATATGCTCATAAGCTTCATCACTAACAACAAGAATATTTGTGTTTATTAAAATCTCTTGTAATTTTAGAATATCCTTTTCAGAAACAATAGTTCCGCTAGGGTTATGTGGTGTATTTATAACCACCATTTTTGTTTTGGGCGTTATTTTACTTTTAAAATCTTGCCAATCAATTTCATAATCTTTTCCTCGTAATTGAACAAAAACTGGAATCCCACCATTTACTTCTATTGCGGGCTCGTAACAGTCATAAGCAGGTTTAAAAACAATTACCTCATCACCAGGTCTAATAAATGCAGAAATGGTTGAGAAAATTGCTTGAGTAGCTCCAACCGTGATGGTAATCTCGGTTTCAGGATTGTATTTAATGCCATATAGCGTTTCAATTTTTTCTGAGATAACTTCTCGAAGAGAAAAAACCCCCTGCATAGGGGCATATTGATTGTTATTTCCCTTCATTGCTTGGTTTACCAATTTGATAAGGTCCGAATCCATTTCATAATCTGGAAACCCTTGAGAAAGACTTATTGCACTGTGTTTTTTTGCCAACATATTTACAGTAGTAAAAATGGTGGTTTTTACATTGGGTAATTTTGAAACAATACTTTTGTTGCTATAAGTCATGAGATATGGCTATTGTACATAAATGTACTAAAAAGGGCAGGAATTAATTTTTTGTTTTTGTAAGTGTGCCAGCACTTCTGCCAAACAATGTTCCAACTCTTTTTTGATTTCACTTTCCCAAAATTGGAATACCTTATATCCTGTAGCCCATAAAGCCTTTCTAAAAGCCAGTTCTGGTTTGGTGTACTTTCCACGTATCTTTCCCATGATTTTGGAGCGTTTGGGCGTGGTATAAAAACCAGATTCCTCCTTAAAACGTGGAACCTTTATTTTGTTCTCTGAATATTTTTTGGACATAATTATAGTTTAAAAAACTCTAAAGGACCATTATTGTTGGCAATAAGCGCAAACTTGTTTTGGTTAATAGAAATAAATTTAATGTTCTTTGTATTGTTGCCCAAATAGAAATTTAAATCTTTATAGGGTTTTAGACCACCATCTTTATTTCCTAAGAGTATATAACCAATATTGGAATCGTATCGAATGGTTTCAACCTCGGTTTCATGTATAGCACCAGCACCTATTACATCCACAATACCATCACCATTTACATCTGTTATACCAAAAGCCAAAGTAGGTCCAATTTGAGCGGTATTTGGCAATTCTATTATTTCAAAATCACCATTCCCTAGATTTTTTGCATAAATAGAAACAAAGGTCTGTACTGTCTTATGGTAAGCATTTTTAAGCTTTTCATCTCCATAAATATCAATTAAGGTTGCATTGGCAAACTCTTTGTAGGTGGTCAATTTATTTTGTATAAATGAATTCTGTTCAGTTGAACATTCCTTGCCCCGAACAGGGACCAAATTTCCTTTATACACCTTACTTAAAACCATATCATAAGAACCGTTATTATCAAAATCAGTTCCATAAATATGTAACGGCTTTTCTTTTGATGGATGAAATTTATTGTTCTTTCCTAAATTCCCTAAAAAATAGTCGGTATCGCCATCATTATCAAAATCTAAGGAAGATATTGTATTCCACCAACCTTCAGTATTTTTAAATACAGTTGGTTCTGCTTTTGAATATATTCCATTTTCATTTTCAAAAATTGTAATTGGGAGCCAGTCACCAACAATAATCAAATCATAATCCCCATCATTATCATAGTCTGAAAAATCAATGTCATTTATTAACCCAAGGATTGAGAATTCTTGCGCAAATTTGTTTGTAGCCAGAACGAACTTTCCATTGTTGTTCTCCAAAATATAAGATGTATCTGATAATGGATACTTCCCAGGGATAGCATGGGCACCAACAAGGATGTCTTGATCACCGTCACCGTCTAAATCTGCATTTAACACAGTTTTACTATTGGTTTTAATTACCGGAATATTTGTTGATTTAGAGAAGTTCCCTTTCCCATTATTTATATATAGTCTGTCTTGCAACCTTGGGCTTTTAGGATTAAACTCGTAACCACCGCTTATAACATATAGGTCCATATCTTTGTCCCCGTCCGCATCAAAAAAGATAGCATCTATATCTTCAAAGGAAGAGTCTTTTTTGAAAACGTTTTGTTGGTGTTCAGAAAATTTTCCCGATGAGTTTTGTAGAAATAACGTACTTTCCTGATTACTACCTCCACCTAAATAAATATCTTCAAAACCATCACCATTAACATCTGCAACAGCCATTGCAGGTCCAGATTGAGATAATTTTTGGGGTAGTAGCACTTGTTTTGAAAAATCATTGAATTTATTTTCCCGATGCTGAAAATCAATTCCCATATTTTGGGATTTATAGGGGGTAAACTTTCTATTTACTGTTATTAGAGTTGGTGGGAGATGGACAGAAGTATTTTGGTTTAGTTTGATTGATTGGTTTACTTCAAAATTTTCCACTATTGTGATATTGTCATTTGGCCAGATGACTTCCAGTTTTTTTATTTTTTCAGCGTTGCCCAAACCAAATATTAACTTATTCGTCATGGAGGACAGATAACCACGGCTAACCTGCATTTCTTGTAACTGTTGATTATTTTCTGTATATACTTTAACTTTTGTGCCAACAGCATTTATATTTTTAGCACTACCTATTAATGAAATAGAAAGATAGTTGTTTGTGGCATTATTCTCATAAAGTGTTGCTTGATCCGACATGTTGTTCATAACCAAATCTAAGTCTCCATCATTGTCAAAATCAGCATAGGCAGCACCATTAGAATTTATTTTTTTGTCAAGACCCCATGTTTTGGAAGTGTTGGTAAAGCTTAAATCTCCATTGTTTTTATAACTGTAGTTTGCAAGTTTATCGGAGGGCATGTATTCAATGACTTCCATTTTGGTCATTTCAATCTGTTCCTTCATATTCTTACGAACTTTGTGAATATAATCTTGATTAGCAAAATTACGCTCTACACCATTGGTTATAAAGGCATCTTTTAACCCGTCACAATCAAAGTCAGCAATCAGCGGCCCCCAACTCCAGTCAGTTTTGGAAATACCAGCAAGTTGACCTATATCGCTAAAAGAGCCATTCCCATTGTTTAATTGTAGTACATTGGCCATATAGGCATAATGATATTTTTCATTTACCATCCGCTCAAAGCTTTCAGTGTTCATTGTTGGCATATTCTCTTTGCTTCGCACATGATCTTCAGCAGACATTTCCAAGACCATTAAATCGGGCAAAAAATCATTGTTAATATCGGCAAAATCGGAACCCATACTGTTATAGCTAATATGCTTTAACCGTGTGTTTATTTGATTGGAAAAAGTGCCGTTTCTATTATTGATGTATAGATAGTCTGGAGCTAAATAATCATTGGCTACATATATATCTGGCCAACCATCGTTATTAAAATCCCCTATTGACGCACTTAGTCCCCAAGCCTTATTTGTTACTCTAGATTGCAAGGTTACATTGGTAAAACGAACACCATCATTCCTAAATAATTGGTCAGAAGTTTCGGGAAAAAATTTTTGATTTTCTCTCTTTTCTATTCTTGATGTGTTTTCAAAATCCACCCGGTGATTAACCAAATACATATCCAAATCTCCATCTTTATCATAATCAAAAAAATACGATTGTATGGAAAAACCTGCATGGGCCAATCCCCATTTTTCAGCTTCTTCTTTAAAGGATCCATCTTTTTGGTTTATAAACAGCTTATTTTTCCTATAATCCTCATTATTCAGTGAGGCCGATTTGCACACATAAATATCCAACCAACCATCGTTATTTATATCAATCATTGTAACTCCGGTTGACCAGCCTTTTGAATCAGAGGTATTGGAGGCAGTAGTAATGTCTTTAAACTTGAAATTTCCTTGATTAAGGTACAGCTTATTGGATTTTTGGTTTGATACAAAATAAATATCTTCCAATCCATCATTGTTAATGTCCCCAACCGCCACGCCAGCACCTATAAGGGCATATGTGTAATTAATACAATTAAAGTCATTGGTTTGTCTTACAGTGTTAACAAAATCTATTCCTGTTTTATTTTGAGGAACCATTGTGAAAAGTGTACTACTATCTGATGTTTTCTTCTTTCCTTTTTCCTGATTTCTACAGCCAACAATTAGCACTATAAATAATAAAAATAAACGCTTTGTCATCTTTGGAAGCTTTTATTTACAATATAAAAAAACAGCGTGTTTATACACGCTGTTTTTTTAAAATAGAGTTTTTTTTAAAAAACTAATTCAAATTTATTAGTAACCAGGATTTTGATCAGCATCAGTTAAAGCTGCATTGGAATTGATTTCCGCTGCTGGTATAGGGAGCAATTCATGTTTGCCAGCCTGGAAATTACTTCCTGCCAATTCTGTAGCTGCATTGCCCCAACGTAAAATGTCGTTAAAACGCACTTGTTCACCTGCTAACTCACATTTTCGTTCATGGACAATGGCATCAAAAACCTGGGTAGAGGTTAAAGTTGTTGGTAAAGGGTCCAGACCTGTACTTGGTCGAGTTCTTACCTCGTTTATATAACCTACGGCTCTTGCTGGATCGGCTTCGTAAACACATTCTGCCATCATCAGCAACACATCGGAATAACGTAAATATTTAAAATTAATACCCGATGCCGCATCTTCTGATGCCTCGGCATGGTAATTTTGGTACTTTTTCCAACCAGCCCTATAGATTGTACCACTGGCATCTGCCAAATCAGCTTCCTGGATGGTGCCGCAGCAATAATCATCACCGGGCTGATAAAAATTATCCTGTATTCTTCCATCACCTGCTTCATATTCATCTAATAAATCATCATTAATGTGCACATTGTACCAATTTAAAAGACCATATTCTTGACCACGGAAACCAGCTTCGGCAGTTCCTGTTGATGGAATACCCCAAGGTTGCCCTCCAATTTCATCATCGTATGCTATTTCGAAAATTGACTCTTGCCCAAATTCATTTTCTTCAGTAAAGTTGTCAAAATAGTTATCTTCTAGCTGAAATGAACCGTAAATTTTTTCAAATTCCGTTAGGGCAGTACTTTTGTCATTTCTGAACAAATAAACTTTTCCTAAAAGGGCAATGGCAGCTTCTCTGGTTGCCCTACCAGTGTCCTCTACATCTTTTGAGCGTAGCATTGTAGTAGCATCGGTTAAATCTTGTATAATGATATTATAAATATCGTCTGCAGATGAGCGTGGTTGGTGCTCGGTGCTAATACCATCATTGATGGGCACACCGCCATAACGGGTAACCAAAAAGAAATAATAAAGCGCTCTCATATACTTGGCCTCCCCAATAAACTTGTTCTTCATTGGTCCTGGAAGGTCGTTATCTGATATTTCATTGATTTTTTCTGCATTGTTAATGATTAGGTTACAATTGGTAATCCCTCTATAACAAGCCTCCCAGTATAGTTGAATAGCCCCATGGTTGGAGTTGAACGAAAATTGAATATATTCAACTTTATCAGCTTCCAGCTGTTGGTTACGACCGTTTTCCTGTGCCATATTGTCCATCATAAAAAACATATGACGTGAATATAGACCTCTTTCTTGCAAAGATGCATACGTTGAATTAACGGCCGATTCTACTTGTGCGGCAGTTGCGAAAAATGTTTCTGGCGAAAGCTCGTTAGGATTGGTCTTGTACAAGGAATCCTCATCACAAGAAACGAACAATGCAATCGCAAGGGTTACACATATAATGATTTTATTTTTCATGATTTTATTTTTAAAACGTTACTTGTAGTCCTACTATTACTGATTTTGGTTGAGGATAGTTTCCTCTATCAACACCAAATTCTGAATTGGCATTTGTTGCGTTACCTACTTCGGGATCTAGACCGGTATAATCAGTAAAGGTCAATAAATTTTGACCACTAACATAGAGTCTTAATTTTGAGAAGTAGTCAGAAAGTCTAGAGTCTTCTCCAAGAGTATAGCCGATAGTTACATTTTTTAAACGAGTAAAACTTCCATCTTCCAAATATCTATCTGATGAGGCAGTATTAATACCATTATTTCCATCAAACGCACGTGGAATAGAATTTGAGGGATTAGTTGATGTCCAACGGTCCAAAACAGCAGTTCCTGCGTTGAATGTTCTTGGCATACCTTCTAAATCATATATATTGGTATTGAATATCTCATGACCAGCGGCACCGTTAAAGAATACATTAAAATCCCAATTCTTATAATTGGCATCTAAATTAAGTCCATACGTAATTTCAGGGTTGGGTTGACCAATCATAACAACATCTTCGTTATTAATTTGCTGATCTCCATTCACATCAACAAATCTAATGTCACCTGGTTGAATAGCTGTTTGTTCACTACCCAGTACTGCTTCAACTTCTGCTTGTGTTTGGTATATACCATCAGTTTTATATCCGTAAAAGGCATAGATTGGATCACCTACTTGAAGACCATTGATTATTGAATTTTCAAAAGTGGATGCTGTTGTAATTCCATCTGTACCTTTATTCAACATTTCAGTTTTTGCCGTAGAAAGATTTAGATTGGCCGACCATGTAAAGTCCCCATTAAAATCATTGTACCCTAAACTGATTTCAAAACCTTTTACTTCGGCATCTCCAATATTTGTTGGAACTGTCGAGGCCAAACTTCCTAATGATCCTGGCAAAGGTAAATTGATCAACAAATCATTACTCTTATTTTTATAATATTCAATGGCACCAGTGAACTTGTTCTCAAACAAGCCCATATCCAAACCAATGTTCAACATTTCTCGCTCTTCCCAAGCAACATCAGGGTTTGGAATCCCAGCTGGCGAAGTACCACCTACAGAGTTGCCGTTGATGACATATATCCAGTTAGGGTTCAATGTGGTTGCGAATCTATAGTTTGGAATTCCATCAAAACCGGTAGTACCCCAACTAGCCCTAAGTTTAAGGATGTTTAAATTTAAGTTCTCCATGAAGTTTTCTCTAGCAATGTTCCAACCTGCAGAAACGGAAGGAAACCATCCCCATTTGGTGTTAGGACCAAACCTTGATGAGCCATCGCGACGAATAGAACCCGAAAGAAGATATTTATCATCGTAATTATAGTTTAATCTACCCAGATAACCTATTTTGTCTACCTCATCAGTAGTTGAGGTCGCAACCACTTGATCAGGCCCGTGTTGTGTAATATCGTTTGTGACCGCATTTTGAGAAGAGGTATTGGTGCCCTCAAAAACAGACTCATTCTTCTCAATCAAAGCCAATACATCAAAGTTGTGATTATCACCAACGGTGAAATTATAATTCAGGCTATTGGTGAAGAGAAATCTTCTAAAAGTAGATGAGTTCTTGGTAATAGCAGCAAAAGTCTGCGCATGTGTTGCTTGACCATTACTGTCATCATCATAGGAAGGGATAAATTGATTAAAGTTGTCATAATTATATTCCAAACCAAATTGAGATCTAAATTTTAGACCAGATAATATTTCATATTCTCCAAAGGCACTACCAAAAACTTGAGTCCCTTTATTGAGACGGGTACCATTTCTTTGAATACGAACAGGGTTTTCAGCATCCTGTCCATCCAATGCTGATGTTGGTCCTTGGAAACCTCCTGGGTTTTCAGGATTATATATTGGCAAATAAGGGGCACTTTTAATGGCATGTTCCAAAAGAGACCTATTTGTACTATTTCCATTTACCTCTGGTTTACTGTCTCTAAAGGTAACCGCCAAGGTTTGGCCAATTTTTAATTTATCGGTTACATCAAAATTACTATTCAAACGAATATTATACCTGTTATAACCTGTTTCAATAATGGTACCTTCTTGTTTTAACATTCCGATAGAGGCTCTAAAATTACTTGCGTCATTACCACCAGCCATGCTTACATCATAATTTTGCATTAGTGCTGTTTGGAAAATGGCGTCTTGCCAATCCGTATTAATACCAGAAGAACTTAGTGGACTACTTGGAATAGTACCAAAAGCCTGATCTATAAATGTTAAGTATTGGTCCGTATCCAATAAATCAAAACGTTCGGTTACATATTGTATACCTGTATATGTGTTAAAAGCCACTTCGGTTCTACCAGCCTTTCCTTGTTTGGTAGTTACGACTATAACACCATTTGCTGCCTGTGAACCATATGCGGCAGCTGTTGCAGCATCTTTAAGTACGTTGATACTTTCTATATCACCTGGGTTAATGGAACCAAGGCCAGTGGAAATAACACCGTCAATCACAACAAGAGGATTACCACCATTGGGAGAACCAACACCCCTAATTCTTACTACAGGAGCAACACCAGGGGAACCACTATTGGTTACTGTAACACCAGCAGCCCTACCTTGTAGCGCTTGATCAGCTGTGGCTACGGGCAAAGCTGAAATTTCATCTGCTCCAACCGATGAAATTGCACCTGTAACAGAGGCCCGAGATTGAGTACCATAGGCCACCACAACAACTTCATCAAGTTGTTCCAAATCCTCTACCATCGTTAAATTAATAGTTGTTCTTCCATTTACGGGAACTGTTTGTGACAGATAACCGATGTAACTAAAGCTAAGTGTTGCGTTTGATGCAACATTGGAAATTGTGTAATTTCCATCAAAGTCTGTTGCAGTACCATTTGTGGTGCCACTTACTATAACACTAACCCCGGGTAGTGGGCCATTGGCATCTGATACCGTACCAGAAACAGTAGCGTCTTGTGCGCTTAAGGATACAGTAAAAGAACACAACAAAGCAAATAGCAAATATTTTCTTTCTAAATGAAAATATTGCTTCTTTAATTGATTAATCATTTCGTTAGTTTTAAAGAAATTAGTTAATTTTTTGAAAAAAATGTAAAGTACTAGGGGATAAATATAGGAGTTTGCCAAAATTTACGCAAACGATTCCGTAAATTAATCATAAAATAATCAATAAAAAACAATGAAATATTCAAAAAATAGAAGAATTATCGAGAAAATATTAAGTAAAAACCTAAATCTATTGAATATATGAATTAGAGCTTTTTGCTTGTATATACTCGACAGGAGCATTGTTTTTGGCTATTATTAGAGCTTTTTGCCCATTTATATTAACCGACGCCATGTCTTTTACATCTCCAAGGGTAAAAAAACCGCTTTCGTTGGCAGGGACAGAAGAAAACCTACCTTGTCCATCACCAATCATAAGTAAACCTGTTCCAGCATCATTTCTAGGCGTTTCAACCTCTGACCAAAAAAGATTGCCAGCAATCAAAGCGTCTAAATGACCATCCTTATTAAAATCGTCTACAAGAATTTGATTAATGCTCGAAAGCTGTGCATCATCTGGTAGCTTGTGGATTATGAATTTACCATTTTTATTTTCCAAATAGACACTTGCAAATGATTTTACTTGATAGTGTAGAGACTCTTCAAGATCATTTTTGGTATATACATCTTCCAATGTCGCATTGGAGAAAGATTCATAATCAGGATATTTAATTTGAATAGCAGGAATTTGTTGTGAGGAACATTCCCTACCCCGAACAGGAAATTGCTGACCATCATTATAATAACTTAATATAATATCTCCTTTATTGTTTTTGTCAAAATCATTAAAATAAATATCAAAAGTCTCTTCTTCTTTAGCTTTGTACTTATAATTTAAACCTAAATTTCCAGCTATATAATCTGTATCTCCATCATTGTCAAAATCACCGCCTTTAATACTCCACCACCAACCAGTTAAGTCGTCATTTAGCCCTACGTCATTGGTAACTTCTTTAAACCCTGTTTTTATGTTTTGGAACACTCTTATGGGCATCCATTCGCCCACTATTATAATGTCCATCCACCCATCTCCGTTAAAATCTGTTATTTCTGCACTTGTGGCCATACCCAAAGATTCTAATTCTGGAATATGACTTTCAGTAATATCCCCAAACCTGGGAATTCCAGTCTCACTTACATTTTTCAGCAAATAACTTTTGGCAGGTGAAGGATAATTTTTTGGAACCAACCTTCCTAAAACCAATACATCTTCTTTTCCATCTTTGTCAAAATCCGCATGGTAAACGCGAGAGCCACTGGTAATCATTTTTGGAAGTGCGCTTTCATTTTTTGTTAGATTACCACTTCCATTGTTGATATACAATCTATCTTGTAGCATTTCCGAATCTTTTGCGAATTCATTTCCACCACTTACCACATAAAGATCATTGTCACCATCACCATCGGCATCAAAAATAGTGGCGCCAAGATCTTCATATTCTTTATCATTTTCTAAGAAAATCATATTTTGTAATTCAAATCCATTTTCAGTTTGGAAATAAATACCAGCCTTAAAGGACTTAGCTCCACCAATATAATAATCATCTTTTCCGTCCATGTTTAAATCTCCAACGGCTAATGCAGGACCAAAGGTTGATGTTCTGTGCGGGAGCAATATTTCTTCTGCAAAATCATTGTATGGATTTTCCCTGTGCATAAATGTCGGGAAGTTTAGTGTATCATTTATTGATGCAAACAATAAAGATTTTTCCTTGGATTGTAAGTTAACTTCTTTGGAATTTTCGTAAGATATATTTAGTGTTTCGTTTACTTTAATATTCTGCAGTAACTGTTCTTTCTTATCTGGCCATACAATACGTAATTCATCAACAAATTTGTTTTTTCCCAAACCAAAATGAAGTTCAGGTGCTACTGATGACTGAAAACCTCTTGTTAATGTAAGTTCTTGCATTTGTTGACCATCATTGGTTTTTATATAGGCTCTTGCGCCAAGACCATGGGTGTTTCCTCCTTTTCCTTTAAATTGTAGTTTTAAATAATTGTTTATGGATGCGGCATTATTTTCAAATATTACAGCCTCATCGTCTATATTATTAAGCACTATTTCTAAATCACCGTCATTGTCCAAATCAGCATAGACAACTCCATTGGAAAACCCTTCATATTTAATCCCCCATTGAGTATTTGCTTGTTTAAACTCATATCCACCCATATTTTTATATGCGAAGTTGTCTATTTTTTCAGAGGGGATTTGTTGACTAAGCTTTAAAAACTCCTCTTTTCCTTTTCCTTTAATGGAATTAAAAAAATCATTGTTATTAATTTCCCTGCGTGTACCATTGGAAATAAATAGGTCTTTTAAACCATCATTGTCCAAATCTGCAAACAAAGGTCCCCAGCTCCAATCTGTTGATGATGTACCAGTCATTCTTGAAGCATTTACAAAATATGGATTCCCCTCCTCGTTGATGACCCCTGTATTTACCTGCATTACATTTTGCATGTTTTGTATATGGAACCCAGCATTTACAACATCCCAATACAACTGGGGATTCATACTTGCCATATTGGCTTTTTTCCGCCTGTTTTTTGCAGGATCCATATCTACTTGGAAGATGTCAAGGAATCCATCATTGTTATAATCAGCAATATCCAATCCCATACCATAATAAGCAGTATTGGCCGTAGATTTTTTTATTACTTCCCTAAATGTATTGTCCTTATTATTTATATACATGTAATCTGGAGAACTAAAATCATTGGAAACATATAAATCTGGCCAAGAATCATTGTTTATATCAGCCACTTCTATTCCAATGGAAAGACCAAAGTTTTCTACACCAGCTTCCTTGGTAACATCAGTAAAGAAGCCTCCATCATTACGGTATAGGTGATCAGATTCCTTTTCTTCCAGGTTGTTCATTTTAAAGGTGTAATAGAAAACGGGTGATGTAAATGGGGTTGGGGGATAGTTTGCTACATATAAGTCTAAATCGCCATCCTTGTCATAGTCAAAAAAGGTACTCTGTATACTGTTCCCTCCATCATTGATTTTATATTCCTCCCCTTTTTCAGAAAATGTACCATCACCATTATTTAAAAAGAATAAATTGTTTTTGGTGCCAAAGAGCCCACTTACAGAACAATAAATATCTAAAAAACCATCGCTATTTACATCTGCCATGGTTACACCAGTGAACCATCTATTGTCTCCAGAAACCCCAGCACTTTCAGTAATGTCTTCAAATTCTAGATTTCCTTTGTTGAGGTAAAGTTTATTGCCAACTTGGTTGCCAGTAAAATATAAATCCAAGAGGCCGTCATTGTTTATGTCTCCAGTAGAAATTCCACCTCCCATATAGAGATAGGAGTAGGTGAAATAATTTAAACTATCATTCTCTGTTAAGGTATTTGTAAAATCAATATTTGATTTTTTGGAATCTAATCTTGAAAATATTTCTACATCAGCTTCCGAATTTGTTTTAGAATTACCGCAAGACAAAATAAGAAATGATGATACTATTGTAAACCAAGATATTGATTTTACTGAAGTCATGAAAAGAAAATTTAGTTTGGTATAAAAGCAAACACAATATATAGAATATAATGGAAAACTCTATGCTTCTACTATAGTCTTAACTTTCCATTAATAAAAATTGGAAAATAATTAATCTATCCCTTTACGTTTGCTTTTAGGAATTCTCTATTCATGCGAGCAATATTTTCTAAAGAGATTCCTTTTGGACATTCTATTTCACAAGCTCCAGTATTGGTACAGTTGCCAAAACCTTCTAAATCCATCTGGGCCACCATATTATTTACTCGGTCAATAGCTTCAACTTGACCTTGTGGTAACAAAGCATATTGAGAAACTTTAGCCCCAACAAATAACATTGCAGAAGAGTTTTTGCATGATGCAACACAAGCACCACAACCAATACAAGTTGCAGCATCCATCGCCTCGTCAGCCGCATGTTTGGAAATAGGAATTGAATTTGCATCTTGGGTATTACCAGATGTGTTTACAGAAATATATCCACCAGCTTGTTGAATACGCTCAAAAGAAGTTCTGTCTACAACCAAATCCTTAATTACAGGGAATGCTTTAGCTCTAAAGGGTTCAATTGTTATAGTGTCCCCATCCTTAAACATACGCATGTGCAATTGGCAGGTGGTTACTCCTCTATCTGGACCATGTGCCTCACCATTAATATACATGGAGCACATGCCACAAATACCTTCTCTACAGTCATGATCAAAAGCAACAGGCTCTTCACCTGTATTAATGAGTTGTTCATTCAAAACATCCATCATTTCTAAGAAAGACATATGTTCCGAAATTTCGGTTACTTTATAATCCACCATACGACCTTTATCTTGAGGTCCTTTTTGTCTCCAAATTTTTAGTGTCAGATTCATAATGTCTTTTTACTTGTATGAACGTTGTTTTAGTTCAATATCCTTAAATTCTAATTCTTCTTTGTGCAATATGGCATCTGCAGGCTCACCTTTATATTCCCAAGCAGCAACATAAGCATAATCCTTGTCGTTTCTTTTTGCTTCACCCTCTTGCTCCCCATCTAACTCAACAGATTCTTCTCTAAAATGTCCACCACAAGATTCATTTCTATTAAGCGCATCTTTAGCAAACAATTCTCCTAACTCAAGAAAATCAGCCACACGACCCGCCTTTTCCAATTCTGGGTTCATTTCATTTGCTGTACCAGTAACTTTTACTTCTTTCCAGAACTCTTCACGAATAGCCTTAATTTCTGCCATAGCTTCTTTAAGCCCCTTTTCGTTACGGGCCATTCCTACTTTATCCCACATTACTTTCCCAAGTTTTTTGTGGAAATAATCTACAGACTTGGTTCCTTTATTGCTGATAAAGAAATCTATTTTTTCTTTTACTTCTTTTTCCGCTTCCTCAAATTCTGGTGTTTCAATAGAAATTTTTCCAGTTCTAATATCATCGGATAAATAATCACCAATTGTATAAGGCAGAACAAAATAACCATCTGCCAAACCTTGCATTAATGCTGAAGCTCCAAGTCTATTTGCTCCATGGTCAGAGAAATTTGCTTCCCCAATACAGTAGCAACCCGGTATGGTTGTCATTAGGTTATAATCTACCCATACACCACCCATTGTGTAATGGGTTGCTGGATAAATCATCATTGGTGTTTTGTATGGATTCTCATCTACGATTTTCTCATACATTTGAAATAGGTTGCCATATTTTGCTTCAACGATGGCTTGTCCTAATTCATATATTTTATCCGCTGAAGGATTAGAAACTCCATGGATTTTTGCTTGTTCTCTACCATAGCGTTCTATGGCAGATTTAAAATCTAAGTAAACAGCCTCACCTGTTGCATTTACACCATATCCAGCATCACAACGTTCTTTCGCAGCTCTAGAAGCCACATCACGAGGCACTAAGTTCCCAAATGCAGGGTAGCGTCTTTCTAAATAGTAATCTCTTTCCTCTTCGGATAAATCGGTTGGTTTTTTACGACCCTCACGAATTGCCATAACATCTTCCATATTCTTAGGAACCCAGATTCGCCCATCATTACGAAGCGACTCCGACATCAATGTCAATTTAGACTGATAATCACCTGAACGAGGAATGCAGGTTGGGTGAATTTGCGTATAACATGGATTGGCGAAAAACGCTCCTTTTTTATGTATTTTCCATGCCGCAGTCGCATTACTTCCCATGGCATTTGTGGATAGAAAATACACATTTCCATATCCGCCAGAAGCAATTACAACGGCATGGGCAGAGTGTCTCTCTATTTCTCCCGTGATAAGATTACGAGCAATAATACCGCGAGCTTTACCATCAACCTTTACAACATCCAACATTTCATGTCGATTGTACATTTGTATTTTACCTCGAGCAATTTGTCTATTCATGGCAGAATATGCGCCTAATAATAATTGTTGCCCAGTTTGCCCCTTTGCATAGAATGTTCTTGAGACAAGAACCCCACCAAAAGAACGGTTGTCTAACAAGCCACCATAATCACGAGCAAAAGGAACACCTTGTGCCACACATTGATCAATTATATTTGCTGATACTTCCGCCAAACGATATACATTTGCTTCACGCGAACGATAATCACCTCCTTTTACAGTATCATAAAAAAGGCGATAAGTAGAATCCCCATCACCTTGGTAGTTTTTTGCAGCATTTATACCTCCTTGAGCAGCGATTGAGTGTGCTCTACGTGGTGAATCCTGGTAACAAAAGGCTTTTACATTATAACCCAACTCGGCAAGTGTTGCCGCAGCTGAACCGCCTGCAAGCCCAGTCCCAACAACAATGATATCTATATTTCGTTTGTTTGCTGGGTTTACTAAATCTATGTGGTTTTTATAATCGGTCCACTTATCTTTTAGTGGTCCTTTAGGTACTTTAGAATCTAATATGGACATCAGCTTGTATATTAATGATTAAAATGATGAAAAAGGGCAATAAAAATGAATCCTAACGGAATTAAGATAGCATATGCCTTTCCAAATCCTTTTAAACCTTTTGTGTATTTATTGTTTGCTCCAACAGATTGAAAAGCGGAGTTAAAACCATGCAGTAAGTGTAATGCCAAGAATATAAAACCTAAACAGTACAAGGCAATGCGCCATGGGGGCAAAAACTTGTGCTGTAATTCTTCAAAATACCTATACCCTTCACCATCCGTCAATAAGCCAGACATGTCTCCTTGAATATATTTGGTATTGAGTTCTGGAATCCAAAAATCAATAAAATGGATAACCATAAAAATAAGAATGAACAACCCACTATAAATCATATTACGGCTCATCCAGGTAGAATTTGCCGCGCCATTGTTTTTAGCATATTTAACTGCTCTGGCGCCCTTGTTCCTTATCTCCAAAATAAAGCCCATTACAAAATGATATACTACTCCAAATAACAAAACGGGTTGTAGCACATATTGGATTAATGGGTTGGTTCCCATAAAGTGAGAAACTTCATTAAAAGCATCTGGATTAATAACAGACAAAATATTGATGGCAAAATGTTGAAGTAAGAAAAACATCAAGAAAAAAGCAGAAAGGGCCATGGTAAACTTTCTACCTATCGAAGATTTAAAAAATCCGCTCATTGGTTACGTCATTTGCAACAAAGTTACTGCACAAGTAGGGATTAACAAAAATTAGACTGGGATACTTTTAAATTTAGAATTAATTTAAAGAACCTTAAAAGCACCGTTCTGTTTTTTTGCCGATATTACACCTAAAATTATTGCACCATAAATGGACATAGGAATATTATCTGTTAGTTTAAATGTGTATTCTACAAAAAGGATAGTGGAAGAAGCAGAAAAATTAGGGCATTATGTAGAACTTATAGACCATACCAAATGTTCAGTAAAACTAGGTTCTGGTAGGCCACAAATATTTTTAAGGGACGAAAATATCACCAATGAATTTAATGCCGTTATTCCAAGAATAGGAACAAAAGTCACCAGACACGGAGCTGCCATTGTAAAACAATTTGAAATGAACGGTGTTTTTAGCACCGCCCGTTCTTTAGCAATCACCAGGGCAAGAAACAAGGTGAGGACCTTGCAGATAATGGCTAGAAAAAATATTCCCATTCCAGAAACCTTATTTTCTATAAACCCAGATAATATAGAAGAACAAATAAAAATTTTGGGAGGGACCCCTGTAATCATTAAACTCCAAGAGGGTACACAGGGTTTAGGTGTAATTTTAGCCGAGAGTAAAAAATCTGCAAAATCTATTATTGACACCTTTTATAAAATGGACACCAGTATTCTTATTCAAAAATATATTGAGGAAGCCAATGGAGAGGACATTCGTATTTTTGTGGTAGGTAATAAAGTTGTTGCCAGTATGAAGCGCATCAGTGAGGTAGGTGAATTTAGAGCCAATGTACATAGAGGTGGAGAAACACAAGCCATTATACCTACAGAAAAGGAGAAATACATTGCCTTGAACGCCGCAAAATATTTAGGGCTAGGTGTTGCTGGGGTAGATTTGCTTAGGTCTAAAAAAGGGCCTTTGTTGATAGAGGTCAATGCCTCTCCGGGGTTAAAAGGAATAGAAGCAGCAACAGGAGTCAATATTGCAAAAGAAATTATTCAGTTTGTAGAAAAGAATGGACGTCGCAGAAGAAAATAAAATTATTACAATAGGAGGAACCGATGTGCCTCCAGGAAAAAATAAATTGGTGCAAATTAATATTGCACGTTTGCCTACGGGTACTTTGATAGACATACCCGTACATGTTTTTAATTCTAAAAACCCAGGACCTACTATATTAGTACAAGCTGGTTTACATGGAGATGAAATAAACGGCGTTGAAGCCGTGCGAAGAATGCTTCAGGACAAACAATTTAAGATTCAAAAAGGAGCGGTAATAGCTGTACCTATTCTCAATATTTTTGGATTTATTCACTTTTCAAGAGATGTACCAGACGGCAAAGATGTAAACCGAAGTTTCCCTGGCAGTAAAACAGGTTCTTTGGCAAGTAGAATAGCATATCATTATACATCAGAAATTCTTCCTCAAATAGATTTTGGGATTGATTTACATACAGGTGGCGCACAACGCAGCAATTTTCCACAGGTACGTTATTCTAATGGGGATGAGAGTAGTAAAGAATTAGCAGAAATTTTTAACGCCCCATATTCCTTCCCTGCGAAACTCATTAGTGGTTCTTTTAGAAAGGCAGCTTATGTAATGAAAAAACCGACCATTGTTTATGAGGCCGGAGAAAGCATGCGTTTTGATGAATATGCCATCTCTCAGGGCATAGAAGGGGTTGTAAATATTTTGAGCCGCTTTAATATGATTTCTAATGGTCAAGAAAAAAAAGGAACAATCAATTTAAGTGAACGTAAATGGATACGTGCTTCTAAAGCTGGGATGTTTATTTTAAAAGTGACCAATGGCAGTTATGTAAATGAAGGTCAAGTTCTAGGGCTAATTACAGATACATATGCTAAAACAAACAAGAAAGTAAAAGCCCCTTTCGATGGGTATGTTATTTGTGTGAATTACCAAGCGGTTGTTAATCAGGGAGATGCATTGTTCCATGTTGGCAGGTAAGGGAAATTTAGAGTATATTTAAGCATAATAACAACCAACCAACATGAAAAAAATATTAGTAGTACCAATCTTAATTTTCACCCTTTGTTTAACGGCACAAACCAAAGAGAAAGGCCCTTGGTGGCCTCATTCTATATGGGGAGCTGGCGACCAAGCAGGAGCATCTAACTGGATCACTCCTGAAAAAATTGTGGAAGCCAGTAAATGGATAGAAACAGGGAAAACATATGAATTGGGAAATATCTATGAGAATGAAATGTTTGTTCCGGACAACAGAACCTATGATTTATTTATTCCCTCTTTCCCTACCCACGGACCCGTTGGTGAAAATAGAACCGTTTTTAATGATGAAATTTTAATTGCTCAAATAGGCCAAGTGGGAACTCAGTTTGATGGTTTAGGCCACCCTGGTTCTCAAGTAAATATGGCAGATGGGACCACAACCGAAGTTTTTTATAATGGATATTCAGCTGCTGATATGAAAAACGCATATGGCTTGCAAAAGTTAGGAATTGAACATGTTAAGCCCATTATTACCACTGGATTGTTGATAGATATTGCTGCTTCCTTGGAAAAAGAAACCCTTGTAGATGGATATGAAGTAAGCCTAAAAGAAGTAAAAGATGCATTATCCAAACAAGGAATAACAGAAGAAATGATTACTCCAGGCGATGCTATTTTGTTCAATTTTGGCTGGTGGCGCAATTGGCATACGGATTTTGTTATGAATGGTGCTCGCCGACCAAGAATAAGTATGGAAGTGGTACAATGGCTCATTACCAAAAAACCCTCTATGGTGGGTTCTGATGCTATTTTAGACGGCGAGATTTTTCATGCGCACCGCGAACTGACCATGAAAAATGGAATCTTTAATCTGGAGTGGATGAATTTTGAAACCTTGGCAGCGGATAAAGTTTACCAATTTATGTTCGTTTTTACGCCCATTAGGTTTAAAGGAGCTACGGGTTCACCTGGGAGACCTTTGGCGATTAGGTAATAATTTCCCAAGATTCTATATCTCCATTAATTATAGTGAACAAAGGATGAGGTTCAAAAACCAGTAATGTTTTGAAATTTTGGTATCTATCAATGTCCCTTACTTTTAATTTGCCCAGCAAATGTTTTTTTTCGTATTCCATTTGTCCAGTTGTAACGGTCATCGGATTCAGGTTAAAATTCCAATCTATTTTATCTCTATTAAAGTTGTAACCTCTACAAACAGCTTCGTTATATACTTCTGATAAATAAAAATTAATGTTCTCCAAGGGCTTTTCACTCGCCTTAAATCGGTCTAGCTGGGGATGGTTTTTATACCCTTTCGTTTTTCCTTCCAAAACATGTTGTGCCAGCAATGTTTCTCGCCATAGGGCAACCAAGCCTTTGGCATCCATATATTTTGGATGTAGCGACCATATTCTCATAACAAGTTTTTTAAAGCAGCTTCTAATTTAGGATAATTAAATGCGAAGCGGGTATCCAAAAGTTTATTTGGAGATACTCTGCTCCCATATAAGAATATATCTGCCATTTCTCCAAAAAGCAATCGCAATATAAAGGGAGAAATGTTGGGAAGCCACAAGGGTTTTTTTAATTGATGGGCAATCAGTTTTGTGAATTCTTTATTGGTTACATGTTCAGGAGCAACCATATTATAGTTTCCATACAGTTCTTTGTTCTCTATGGCGTAAATGTATGCCGAACACAAATCATCAATATGAATCCATGGCATATATTGTTTGCCATTGCCCAAAGCAGCACCAATATATAATTTAATGGGTTTTACCATTTTAGATAAGGCCCCATTGTTTCTGGTTAAAACCACACCAGTTCTTAATTTAACGGTTCTAATATTCAATTCATTAAACTGGTCAACGGATTGTTCCCATTTTTTTGTTGTTGCACCCAAAAAGTCATTGTGTGCATCATCCGTTTCAGAAAAAATATGATCAGATGTTATGGCACCGTAATAACCAACAGCTGAGGCAGAAATAAAAGCTTTTAGGTTAGGGTTGTGTTCTCTAACGGTTTTAAAAAGTAAGTCAGTAGATTGTGTTCTGCTCTTTTGTATTACCTCTTTTCTTTTGGATGTCCATTTATGACTTCCAATGTTGGCTCCAGCTAAATGAATAATATAGTCACAGGATTTTATGGCATCAACATCAATCTCTCCTTTTTTCACATTCCATTGGTAAAAACCAACATTACTTTTAGTGGATTTTGTTCTACTAAGCACCGACACAGCATAGCCTTTCTCTATCAATTTCTTTATTAAATGAGAACCTATTAAACCTGTACCACCTGTTAATAATATTTTTCGCACACTTTTATTTAAAGTTCATTTATGGGGAATGTTAAGTTGTTGGTAAATAGTTTTTAGAATTTTTTTTAATCATGATTTATTTTTCAATTCCTATTTCATTCTCAATCAAATTATTTATATTATTTATTCGACTCATAGCATTTTCATAAGCTTCATTTTTTTCCTTCATTAAGTCTGCCAATAGCACAAATAGGTTTTGAAACTCAAATGAGTATATATTTTCAATGTTTTCAACTTTCATTTTATATACCTTTAATGAACTTACAATTTTGGGCACAACAAACTTAATTACAGCTTGGGAATGTGTGTCCTCTAACTTATTAATGAAAATATACTTTTCTTCTAATTGTTGTAATTTTTCAATAATCTGTTGATTCTTCAACAATTTAATTTCCCCACTGTTAACCATTGCTTCATAAATATTACCTTGTCGATGAAAATCTGAAAATTCTAATAAATTGACACTAATCGTGGCTAGAGTATCTATTAATAATCTATCATTTTTTTCTATAACCTTCATGGCATACTTAAATTGCTTAAGAAAATGATTGTTGTAGTCAATATTCGCAATAATTGCATTTTTATCCTCGTTTAATTGTCTTTTTATATTCTTGTAATAATTTATTTCTTCTGACCTCTGATTTTTTTTCTCATTCCAATTGTTAATTTGTAGGGCAATTAAAATTCCAATAACCACAAGGATAATTTCACCAATGGCATATTTAAAATACTCGGTTGTTTTGCCTTCCTTAAGAAGATTTTGCCGGATTTTACGAAAGAATTTAATCATGCTTTTAGGTTTTGTTATTTCGAAATGAGAAACAAGGTTTCGATTTAGAAATTTTACATAAAGATATCTCGATTATGCTCTACATGACATTTGTGTCATTCAATCTCAAACTCCGTTTTTTCACTTGCACCATTTCCAGAAATTTCTATGATATACTTTCCTTTTGGTAAATAGGTTTTACCGTTTTTGGCTTCAATTAATTTCTTTTTGTTCTTTTTAAGATAATTGCTCTTACCTATTTTGGAAAATGCTACATCATAAGAAAGAATATTAAAACCTTTGTTTGCGTCAATGGTTGTGGAACTTACCTCGGTTCCATTCATAGTTTTAATGCTGGCAGTATATGTGCCTGGCTTGCTTGTGTAAAAATTTACATCTACCCCTGGAGTATTTGGTTTGCCCCAAGGGCTATAAGAATTGCCCCATCTACTAGAGTGTTTTATGTTCTCAACATCAAAAATGGTTAAATCTTTGTCCATGATTTCTTTTGTTGTTTGTTGCAAGAATGATAAATCCGTTTTGTAAATACTGCGTCCGTGTGTGCCAACCAATAAATGTTTGGCTTCTGGTTGTATAACCAAATCGTGTACAGCAACATTTGGAATTCCGTTTTGGAAGACCTCCCATGTTGCTCCCTGGTCAAACGAAATATAAAGGCCATTGTCTGTTCCCACAAACAATAGATTTTCATTTTCTGGGTCTTCCAAAATAACATTAACGGGAGAAGCCGGAATATTGTTTGCAATACTTTTCCATGTTTTTCCGTAGTCATCACTTTTATACACATATGGTGTAAAATCATCGTTGCGGTATCCATTTAAGGCCACATATACCCGTTCTTTTTTGTGTTTTGAGGCCATAACTCTACTCACCCACAAGTTTTTTGGTAAGGAACTGGAAATTAACGCCCATGTTCCTCCACCATTCTTTGTTAGGTAAACCATGCCATCATCACTTCCTGTATAGATTAATCCGAATTTAAACTTGGATTCCGATATGATAGTTAAGGTTCCATAAGCTACATTTCCTTCTTTTCCCCCTTGGGTAAGGTCATCTGAAATGGCTTCCCAATCATCCCCTTTATTTAAGGAACGGTGAAGTTTGTTGCCCCCTAAATATAAAATATCTTGATTGTGTTCAGAAAGTAATATGGGTGTTTGCCAGTTAAAGCGATAGGGAGTTTCACCCAATTCATGTTTTGGCTGGATACGAGTGTTTTTGCCCTTTTCTAAGTCTAACCTATAATAATTCCCAAATTGAAACCCTGTATAGACAATATTAGAATTTCTATTGTCTATCTGCACCTGCATGCCGTCACCACCCATTATAGATTTCCAAGGATTTTGCCCTGTTTGATGCCATCGGTTATTTATAGTACCATTGTGAGCTCCTTTCCAGACACCATTGTCCTGGAGACCACCATAGACATTATAAGGTTTTTCATGGTCAACATTAATGGCATAAAACTGTCCTACGGATGGAGAGTTGTTCTTAATCCAACTGGCACCATCATCATAGGTAATGTTTAATCCTCCATCATTACCATTGATTATGTGACCGGGCATTTTTGGGTTTATCCAAATAGAATGATGGTCAGCGTGTACATTTTCACCATCAATGGATTTATATGTTTTACCCCCATCTTTGGAGTTGATCAATGGCACTCCGGCCAAATAAATATTGTCCTTGTTAGAGGGGTCTACAGCAATTTGGGCAAAATAATACCCATAGCTATAGAAGAGGCCATCTATATATTCTTCATTCATTTTTTTCCAAGAAGAACCAGCATTGTCGCTTCGGTACACTTCTGCACCAATCACAGGGGTGTCAAACAATTGAGAATTAGCATTTTCCAAATAATTGGCAAGATCAACAGGTTTTACAGCACCATCACGGACCATGTTTTTTACATTATCTGCTTTGTATTTTTCTTGAAAACCATTGGTTTTTAAAAAAGCATTCAATTTTTTATCATCTAATTTTAAAAGAGCATTAACACTCATAGATTTAAAATCATCTTTTTGTAGGCCTTCGGGCTTTTTATCATTGACTTTCTTTTCCCTTCTAAACTGACTGTCATGAACTGCGTATACCGTATCATCATCAAAAACAGCCAAACCTATTCTACCTACTCCAATTCCTGTGGGAAAACCACTTTCTGGGGTGGATATTTTAGTCCATGTATCACCGCCATCTATACTCTTATATATGCCAGAACCTGTTCCCGCACCTTCAAAATGCCAGGCTTTTCTATCCTTTTGCCATGAAGCGGCATATTGAATATTAAAATTTGTAGGTGAACAAGCAACATCTATAATACCTGATTCATTACTTACAAACAACGTTTTGCTCCATGTAGTTCCGCCGTCTGTTGTTTTGTAGATTCCCCTTTCTTCATTTGGGGTATATAAATGACCAATAACGCCTACTACAACTTCATTTGGGTTGGTGGGATTAATTAGAATGCGCCCAATATGATGTGAGTCTTCTAGACCCATATTTTGCCATGTTTTACCCTTGTCCGTAGACTTTAAAACACCAATACCGGCATAGGACGAACGGGAAGAATTGTTTTCACCTGTTCCCACCCATATAGTCCCCGATGCCCAATCAACTGCAATGTCGCCAACATTTTGCGTTTCAGAACTATCCAAAATAGGGGTAAAAGAAGTGCCATTGTTGTTGGAATACCATAACCCGCCTGATGCATAACCTACATAGAATTCTGTTGGGTTGTTAGGGTTCACATCTACATCAACCACACGACCACTCATTACTGTTGGACCAATGTTTGTAAATGGAATATTTTTAACCAAAGAAGATGTTTCCATTTCCTTCTTTTGTTGTTGAGCTTGCACAAAAAAGGTAAAGAATACGAAGGAAATAAAGAGTAAATTTTTCATCATGTTTTCATTAGAATTAGCCATTGTGAAGTTATGAATTTGTTTGTCCCAAGCAAAACATAAAAATTTGATATACAGACGAATCCAAAAATGATAAAATGTTATTTTATGATAATTAATATTGTATATTAAATTAAATTTTTGTTAATTTATTGACATATAACTAAAATAACTATAAAAACATGGAAGAGTATTTACCGTTAATTATTCAACTTATTTCCGGAGCCGTTGGTGGTAACGTAGCAGGAAAATTATTAAAGAACTTATCTCTTGGCACTCTTGGAAATTCAATTTCAGGAATTTTAGGTGGCGGACTAGGAGGAACACTCTTAGGAATGTTAGGCATTGGAGCTGGAGCTGCAGCTGGTGGTGATGGCATGGACATATCAAGCATCTTGGGCAGTGTTGCTGGCGGTGGTGTTGGCGGTGGAGTTATAATGGCTATTATTGGGGTCATTAAAAATGCCATGTCCAAATAAGAAAAAATATTAAAAAATAATTAAGCTATCTAGGGAATTCTTTTTATCTGTTTCTCCATCGAGTGGGTATATAAGAGTAATTTTAGATAGCTTTTTTATGCCCCATGCTCTGGGATTTGCTATTTTTGGTAAAACCCAAGACCTTTTATGAAATATCAGCGGATAAGCAATCAACTTTTTGTTAAAAACCGGAAGAAGTTTATGAGTCATATGGACTCAAAAAGCATTGCTGTATTTAATTCAAATGATATCTATCCCATAAGTGCGGATAGCACCCTGCCTTTTCAACAACATCGCGATATTTTCTACTTAAGTGGTGCCGACCAAGAAGAATCTATATTGTTACTTTTTCCAGATGCATTGGACAAAGAGAAAAAAGAAATTCTGTTTGTAAGAGAAACCAATGAACATATTGCCATTTGGGAAGGTGAAAAATTGACCAAAGAAAAAGCTACAGAAGTATCTGGAATAAAAACCATCTGTTGGTTGTCAGATTTTGACAAAGTGTTTTTTGATTTGATGACCGAGGCCGATACAATCTACTTTAATACGAACGAACATTATCGCCAATCAGTTACTACGCAGACTCGCGAAGACCGATTCATACTAGATTGCAAGAAAAAATTTCCGGCCCATAAATGGGCAAAAAGCAACCCGATTCTGCAAAAAATCAGAGGTGTAAAAGAACCAGAGGAGCTAGAATTGATGCAAAAAGCATGTGATATTACCAACAAGGGGTTTAGACGTATTCTGGAATTTGTGAAACCTGGGGTATGGGAATATGAAATTGAGGCAGAATACCTACATGAGTTTGTTCGGAATCGCTCCAAAGGGTTCGCTTATACGCCAATTATAGCATCAGGGAACAACGCTAATGTATTACATTATATTCAGAACAATAACCAATGTAAGGATGGGGATTTACTATTGATGGATGTTGCCGCAGAATATGCCAATTATTCTAGCGATATGACCCGCACGATTCCGGTAAACGGAAAATTTAATCAACGCCAGAAAGACGTTTACAATGCTGTACTTAGGGTTAAAAATGAGGCTACAAACATGTTGGTTCCTGGAACCATTTGGGCAGAATACCATAAAGAAGTTGGTAAAATAATGACTTCAGAACTGTTAGCATTGGGATTGTTGGACAAAGCTGATGTACAAAACGAAAACAAAGATTGGCCAGCATACAAAAAATACTTTATGCACGGAACAAGTCACCATATTGGCTTGGACACACATGATTATGGAGTGCTAAAAACACCTATGAAAACCAATATGGTTTTTACCGTGGAGCCAGGAATCTATATTCCTGAGGAAAAGATGGGTATCCGTATAGAGGATGATGTGGTAATTCAAGAAAAAGGAACTCCTTTTAACTTAATGCACAATATTCCTATAGAAGTTGAGGAGATTGAAGAATTGATGAATAGCTGAATGGGATTAAAAAAATCAGATGAAAAACCTGCAAATAGAATCCAACCCCAAAGTAAAACAGGTTTTTGACCGATATCCAGATTTTGTTCGGGACAAAATGTTGAATCTTCGTAAACTGGTCATTGAGTCCGCTGAAGAAATAGATGAAATAACAAAGCTGGAGGAAACACTAAAATGGGGAGAACCCAGTTATTTGACAAAATTTGGAAGTACCCTTAGAATAGACTGGAAACCAAAAACCCCAAATCAATATGCCCTATACTTTAAATGTACCAGCAGGTTGGTGGAGACTTTTAGGCTAATGTTCAAAAATACTTTTGGGTTTGAGGGGAAAAGAGCCATTGTTTTTCATTTAGAAGATGAAATTCCAACAGAAGAGCTAAAATATTGTATAAAAGCAGCTTTAATGTACCATAAAGTAAAGCATTTACCCACATTGGGGATTTAAGAAGCCCCTTGGTTTTTCAATTTGAATATTAACCTTAAATCAATTAACTTCACATGCGTATGCCAATGAAGGACATATGTGGAGAATGGAAACTAAATTTTAAAAAATGGAAAAAAGAGAATTTCTTAAAAACTCAGCTGTGTTGGCTTCGGCAGCATTTTTACCAGCATCTTTGTGGTCAATGACAAAGGATAAAAGATTAAGGACAGCACATATTGGTGTTTCTAATATGGGCGGGGAAGACTTAAGGGATATTTCTTCACATTCCAAGGTAGATGTTGTAGCGTTGTGTGATGTGGACTCTAATGCTTTAGTAGCTGCAAAAGCTTTGCACCCAAATGCTAAATTATATTCAGATTATAGAGTAATGCTCGGCGAAATGGCAAAGGATATTGATGCCGTTATTGTTTCCACTCCAGACCATACCCATGCACCAGCTTCTATGATGGCTATGGAAAAAGGAAAGGCGGTGTATTGCCAAAAGCCATTGACTCACCACGTGACCGAAGCTAGAGCGATGCGGAAAATGGCGGCAGAAAAAAATCTGGTAACACAGATGGGCATTCAGGTACATTCTTTTTATGATTATAAATTGGCAACGCTGTTGATACAATCGGGAATTATTGGTAAAGTATCTTGTGTAAGGGCGTGGTCACCAAAAAACTGGGGTTATGATGGCCCGGCACCTGAAGGAAGTGATGCCATACCAGAAAATCTAGATTGGAACCTTTGGTTGGGCACCTCGGCCGAAAGACCGTATAAAAAAGGTTTGTACCATCCTGGTAATTGGAGAAAAGTGATGGATTATGGTTGTGGCACATTGGGCGATATGGGAGTCCATATTTTTGATACCCCATACAATGCGTTGGAACTGGATGTGCCAAAAACCATTACGAACAATTGCAGAAAGCCAACTGGGTTTGGTTTTCCAGAGCATAATATGGTTACCTATGAGTTTCCGGGAACAAAACATACGACCGAAACATTAAAATGGGTTTGGTACGATGGGCCCGGTATGCCCACCGCCCATGAAGACCTTGTGCTGCCCGGCTCAAGGGCCATGGGGAAGAAACAAGGAGAAGAACAGAGCGTAAAAGATAAAATGTCCTTGGATACCAAAGAGGTGGGAGAGGGCGAATTGCCCGAACAAGGAGCGATGTTCATTGGTGAAAAAGGACGTCTCTTGTTGCCACACTTTATGCAATTGCCCAAAATGATCGTAGATGGAGAATATGTTGATATTTCAAAGGAAATTGCCAAAGTATCCAAAGAACATAATATGGGCAAACCCATTCGTAACTATGCCTCGGAAGGTCCAAAGCATTACCATCAGTTTGTGGATGCTTGTTTAGGAAAAGATGAATGCACAGCTCCCTTTTCTTATGCAGCTAGACTAACTGAAACCATTCTTTTGGGGGTTATTGCAGGGCGTTTTCCTAACCAAACACTGCATTGGGACAATGAGACAGCAAGGTTTTTAGAGCCAGAGGCCAATGAATTTTTAGATGCCCCTTATAGGGAGTTTTGATGTCCTAATAAATGAGTAATTACGATAGTATTCTAAACAACATTTCGCGATATGTAAGTTTGGATAAATCTGAGGAAGATAAACTTGTTTCTATTATTAAAACCACACGAGTAAAGAAAAAACAGTTTATTATTCAACCTGGATTTGTCTGTCAGTATAGAAACTACATCGTAAAAGGGTCTTTTAGAGTTTATTATATTGATCAAAATGGAAAAGAACACACGGTAAGTATAGGCATAGAAGATTGGTTTGTAAGTGATTTTTACAGTTACATTATGCAAACCCCTGCCACTCATTATGCCGAGGCACTGGAGGATTCTGTTATTTTTCAAATGAAATATGAGGATATAGAAAACCTCTGCGAAAATATTCATCCACTAAGTGAATATTTTAGAAAGTCTACAGAAAAAGCATTTGCCTTTTCTCGCCATAGAATAATAGGCACTATTAGCATGACCGCAGAGGAACGATATTTTGATTATATCAATAAATATCCACAAATAGCAAATCGTGTCCCTCAATATATTTTGGCATCTTATCTAGGTGTTTCGGCTGAATTTCTAAGTAAAATTCGATCCAAAAAACCAAATAAATCTTGAACTAGTTCAAGAGAATTTCCTGTCCTATCTTATTTTATTTAGGCTTTCTTTAAAAGAGTTTTGAGGTGTTAATTTATAAACATCATTAAAACATTTTAAAAATGGAAAAAACAATTATTCCTTCGTACAAAAATGAAGTAAAAGAACTTAGAACAACATTAAAAAAAATGCTGCCAGCTGATGCTCTCAAAGTATTTGATGATGACGCTGATGAATTGAATGAAACGCACAAATCAATTCTTAAATTAAATACAGGGGACAAAGCCATAGATTTTAAGCTCTTAAATGCTGTAAATAAAACTGTTTCGCTTTATGATTTATTAAAACAAGGAAGAGTGGTCTTAACCTTTTATCGCGGGACATGGTGTCCATATTGCAATTTGGCTTTAAGGCAGTACCAGCAAGTACTTCCAAAAATACATGAAGCAAATGCCCAATTAGTAGCCGTTTCATCACAAACCCCAGATGAGTCATTAAACTTTAAAGAAAAAAATGAACTGGAGTTCCACGTTCTTAGCGATAACCACAATATGGTTGCAAAAGAATATACAACTGTATTCAGAAATTCCGATAGTACTATTGAAGAAGCTGGTAAATTGGGAATTGACTATGATGCACATTATTCAGAAAATACACGAGAGTTACCAATTCCTGCTGTATTTATAATAGAACAAAATGGGACTATTTCTTTTGCCAAAACCGAAGGAGGGGATTATAGAAAACGAATAAGTGCAAAGGAGATTATAGACTTTTTGGATAAAACATTATAAATTAAATTTTTAACGGGCTACTAATATTTTAAGTGGATTGGGAAAGTTACTTTCTCAATCCACTATGAAGAGAACATTTTATTGCTACGTTTTACGCAGGTGCCCAATCTTAATTTTAACTCTGCACTATAAGTTGGGAAGGTTGTTTTGAAGCTATATAACTAGAGAGTAAATAGATTAAAGTTTAGCAACAATCGGGTTTTTATGATTTCACGAACTATATACTTTTGTATTATAAGATTTACGTGAAATGACTGAGCAAGAACAAGTTGATTATAATAGAATTGCGAAAGCAATAGATTATATAAAAACGAATTTTAAAAACCAACCTTCTTTAAATGAGATTTCGGAGGCTATTAACTTAAGCCCTTTTCACTTTCAACGGTTGTTTAAGGATTGGGCGGGTGTTAGTCCAAAGAAATTTATGCAATACATTAGTATTGAATATGCCAAACAACTTTTAAGGGAAGAACAAAAAACATTGTTTGATACTGCTTATGAAACAGGATTATCGGGCACTGGGCGTCTCCATGATTTGTTTATTGGTATAGAAGGGATGACGCCTGCGGAATACAAGAATGGCGGAAAAAGTTTAACCATTAACTATAGTTTTGCGGAATGCCCTTTTGGTAATATTATTGTTGCTTCTACTCCCAAGGGCATTTGTCATATGGCATTTTATAAAGATGAAGATTCGGCATTAGAATTACTTCAAAAACAATTTCCAAGTGCAGGTTTTAATAGAAAATTGGATATGATGCAACAAAATGCACTGTTCATTTTTCAGAATGATTGGAGTAAATTACACCAGATTAAACTCCATTTAAAAGGGACGATTTTTCAATTAAAAGTATGGGAAACCTTATTAAAAATCCCAATGGGACAATTGGCAACCTATGGTAGTATCGCCCAACAAATCAACAATCCAAATGCATCCAGAGCTGTAGGCACAGCCATTGGTAAAAACCCAGTAGCTTTTTTAATTCCATGTCACAGAGTAATACTGACTAGTGGTGAATTTGGCGGCTATATGTGGGGCAACACCCGTAAAACTGCAATAATTGGATGGGAAGGGGCTAAGAATCAATTAATATAGGTATAAAATGGAAATTACAAACTGTACAATAGACGATATCGATGAAATTTTTAGGCTTTATAAAATTGCATCTAACTATCAAAAGGCAAAGAAAACAGTTGTTGTTTGGCCAGATTTTGAAAGAGAACTTGTAGTGACCGAAATAAAGGAAAATAGACAGTGGAAAATGCTCGTTAACAATAAAATTGCCTGTCTTTGGGCAATTACGCTGAGTGATGAGCAAATATGGGAGGAAAGAAATAAAGACGCCGCTATTTATATTCACCGCATAGCCACCAACCCAGATTTTAGGGGAAACAATTTTGTAGTAAAGATTGTGGCATGGGCAATAGAATATGCCAAATCACAAAACAAACAATATATTAGGTTAGATACGTTGGGAAACAATGTTGGTCTTATAGAACATTATACAAATGCAGGGTTTAACTTTTTAGGAATGTTTAATTTAAAAAATACAGATATGTTACCTGAACATTACCACAATACACCTGCCTGCTTGTTTGAAATAGATTTAGCTAGTTATTTTAACTAGATTATAAATCTAAAAAGGCTACTTCGCTTATGATTAAAAATTTCTAATACTTTTTTTAAAGGCATTCACCAAAACGAAAACCAATAGAGCTGGCAAGACCCAACCCATTTGGTGTTTGCTCAAGGGAATCCAAGACAAAGATTTCTTTACACCATTAAAGCCAATATCCAAAGGCCCCAAACCATAATGGATAAACTCTGGCAAACTAAACAATAGGGTTGTGCCAACCACCCATTTAAACACACTTGGTGTGGCATATTTATTTGGTAATACGTTTAGAAGAATCAATACAATGGTAACAGGATAAATTAGTGTTAAAGCGGGCACGGCAACGGCAATAATATAACCCACATTAAATTGCCCCATGGCAATACCCAAAATACAGCCAATGATAGCAGTTATGGTGTATGCCTTTTGTGAATTGTTAAACCTTGATTTTATAAAGTCAGACGTGCCTGTTACAATACCCACAGCTGTGGTAAAGCATGCAAGCGCAACCAAAATACTTAAAAATAAATTGGCCGTATTGCCAAGTGTTTTGGTACTTATGCCAGATAAAAGCGCTGTTCTGGAAACATCGGCATCAAAACTTGTGTTGTTCAATGCCCCTGTTAAAATGAGTCCGCCATAAATTAGAAATAGTGCCAAGCCTGCCAACCACCCTGCACGGGTAATGAGTGTTTTTTTCTCTTTATAGGATGCACCTTTGTTTTTTAAGTTGATAGAAATAATAATGACCCCACCAACCACTACGGCACCTATGGCATCAAAAGTTTGGTAGCCCTCCAAAATACCTGCCGTAAACGGATTTCCTATAGTGGTTTTTCCAAAAACAAAATCATAGGAAAAAAGCGTTATGCCAATAAGCGAAATCAATATCAAAATAATGGCTGGGGTCAATATTTTACCCACAATATTCAAGATTTTAGAACGGTTCATGACAAAAATAAAGACCAAAGCAAAATAAATGGAGCTGGTTAAAAGAGAAGAGGAATCAAAAAATGGTTGTATAGCAATTTCATGGGTAACCGATGCTGTCCTGGGTGATGGCAAGGCAATGGAAATAGTATAGACTAAAAGACAATAGGCCAAACTAAAAGTAGGGGACACTTTTTCTGCAAAATTAAACATGGTCCCTTGTAATTTAGCATGGGCCAAAATCCCCAAAATAGGTATTAAGACTGCCGAAACACAAAATCCCAAAACTACTAACCACCAAAGGTTACCAGCTTTAAACCCTAATAAAGGTGGCAAAATAAGGTTGCCTGCACCAAAGAATAATGAAAATAAGGCAAACGATATTAAGAATATGTCATTTCTTTTGCTCATTCTGTCAAATTCTTTTGAAAGATAGGGCAATTTTATATATTGCCATTAGAGCAATTGAATCAGTATTAGGTGTTGTTCATCGAAAAAACATCTTTTTAACAAAAAAATAGAAAAAAATATATAGGACGCTCAATAAAATGTAGTTCCCCTGCGTTGTTTATATGTAAAGCATTCATTTGAGTGTATTTACAAGTACAACCTAATGTATAAATTGCATTTTTCGGTCCCCAATCGTATTATGCTAACCAAACGCCTACTTATGAATAAAGTTACTACTAATGGCAATAAATTAAGTGCCTTCTTCTGCAACATTTTTGGGCATAGATATATTGTATCTAAAAGGGTTACCCACCATATTAAACAATATAAATGTGCTCATTGTAACATGGAGGTTACAACAGATGTTACAGGGAATCTTTCGGAATTAACTCCAGAGCTACAGGAAATCAACGATACCCTCGAAGATATTTTCAAAAAAAGACATAAAGCTATAATCTCCAAACAAAAGCAAGTAGCATAAAATTATGCTTTGTTAAGTGAATTCCATCCCTGAGCGGTAATTGGAATTTTAGAGCTATTCCTGGAGATTAAGTGAGCACCTTCGTTCTTGTCTGTCATATGCCCCATAACAGTTAAGTTGGGATTGCCCTTTATTTTCGGGAATTCTTTTTGGTCAATGGTAAATAACAGTTCATAATCTTCACCACCACTTAAAGCCACCATTGTACTGTCCATTTTAAATTCTTCACAAGTAGAAATTACTGTTGGATCTAATGGAATTTTATCCTCATATAAATTACAACCAACATTGCTTTGCTCACATAAATGAAGAATTTCTGAAGACAGACCATCACTAATGTCAATCATAGAAGTTGGGTGCACATCTAATTTTTCCAAAAGTTCTACAATATCCTTTCTAGCTTCTGGCTTTAATTGTCTTTCAACTATATAGGAATATATAGATAAATCGGGCTGATTATTAGGGTCTACTTTAAAAACTTCTTTTTCTCTTTCCAATACCTGTAAACCCAAATATGCTCCACCTAGATCTCCAGTCGCCACTAAAAGGTCGTTGGGTTTGGCACCACTTCTATAAACAATATCCATTTCATTTGCCTCCCCAATTGCTGTAATACTAATTAACATGCCCTTTGTTGATGAGGTTGTATCACCACCTACTAAATCTACATTGTAAATTTTACAAGCCAGTGCTACTCCTTCGTAAAATTCTTCTAAAGCTTCTAGAGGAAACCTGTTGGAAACTGCCAATGAAACCGTTACTTGGGTTGCAATAGCATTCATTGCATAAATATCAGATAGATTTACAATCACAGACTTATACCCTAAATGCTTTAGGGGCATATAGCTGAGGTCAAAATGGACGCCTTCTATTAACAAATCGGTGGAAACTATTGCTTTTTTATCTTTAAAATCTAACACAGCGGAATCATCTCCAATCCCTTTTATGGTAGATTTATGCTGTATAGTAAAGCTTTTGGTGAGATGTTTAATGAGTCCGAACTCTCCTAATTTTTCCAGTGAAGTTTTTTCAGAATTTTTGTCTTCTAACATATTGCAAAAATAAGTAGGAAAAATTTATGTTCTATCTTTAATGAAAAAAGAAATTTAAACTGTTATGAAAACGGAAATAAAAACTCTTTTAATTGCTGCTTTACTGTTCTTGACAGGCGCATGTTCCAATGAGAGTTCAGAGATTGCTTCTTCAAACCCCAGTTCAGGAGACCCATTAGATGACCCAATAGTTGAAAGTACTCCTTGTGAAAATGGCATGGCTGGAATCTATCCATGTAATGGGTATGATCTATTAGGGCAAATTTCATTACAAGCATTTGGTGCTTCTGCGGGGAATGATATTTGGGGCTGGACAGATACAACAACAAACAAAGAATATGCTTTGGTGGGATTGGATAATGGAACTGCCTTTGTGGACATTACTGATAGCGAGAACCTTATTTTTTTAGGAAAACTCCCTACCGCTACCGTATCCAGTTCATGGAGAGACATTAAAGTATATCAAGACCACGTGTATATAGTTTCGGAAGCATCTAACCATGGGTTACAGATTTTTGATTTAACAAGATTGAGAAATGTTGGAAACCCACCTGAGGTTTTTAGTGCAGATGTAGATTATAATGGTTTTGGAAACGCCCATAACATAGTCATAAATGAAGAGACAGGATTTGCATATATAGTGGGTACTGATAGGAATGATGCTTTTAATGGAGGGGTTCATTTTATTAATATTAATTCCCCTAAAATTCCAACTGGTGTGGGAGGCTTTGGAGATAATGGTTACACTCATGATGCTCAAGTGATAACATATAATGGTCCAGATGTGGATTATCTTGGAAGTGAAATTTTTGTTGGATCCAACGAAAGCCAAGTTGTTATTGTGGATGTTACTGATAAGGAGAACCCAGTTGAAATTTCAACAATTCAGTATCCCAATATTGGATATACCCACCAAGGATGGTTTACAGAAGACCATACATATTTTATTTTGGGAGATGAGTTAGATGAAATTAATTCTGGTTTTGACTCACGTACTTTGATTTTTGATTTTACAGATTTGGACAATCCCATATTGCATACTACCTATTTGGGTGAAACATCAGCAATTGATCATAATGGTTATGTTAAAGGAGATGAATTTTTCTTAGCGAATTATACGGCAGGAGTTAGAATATTGGATATATCTGGAATTGAACAAGAAACAATTACAGAGACAGGGTTTTTTGACACATTTCCAAGTAATAATACCGCGGCCTTTGAAGGGGTATGGAGCATTTATCCATTTTTTGAAAGCGGTAAGATTGTGATAGGGGATATAAATTCAGGATTATTTGTAATTAAAAAATCAAATTAAAGAATGAAAAAAATATTCTTTGTAGCACTACTGTGCCTATGGTCCTGCTCCAAGGATTTGGAAAGTAACGATATGGGGGAGCCATTGACTTTTCTTGGGGAATTGGATTGGGTTAAAAATTTTGGAGGCTCAGGAGATGAAACTGCGCATGCCATAATTACTACCAATGATGGGGGTTTTGCCGTTTTTGGCTATACTAATAGTATTGATGGTGATATAACCGACAAAACCCTGGCCGTAAATGATTATTGGCTTTTAAAATTAGATGTGGAAGGGAATCTTCAATGGAATAAAACATATGGAGGGAGCAAAGATGATAGAGGACAAAGTATTGTTCAAACTCAGGATGATGGTTACGCCATTGTAGGATATGCCATGAGTGATGATGGGGATGGCAGTAATAATGAAGGTTTCCATGACAATTGGATCTTAAAATTGGATGCGGCAGGTGAAATTGAATGGGAGCAAAGTTTTGGTTTTTCTGGACATGACCATTCGTACGATGTTGTTCAAACTATAGATGGCGGATTCTTTTTTGCAGGATTTTTGGATGTAACCCAATCTGGAGGAGAAGGCAATTTTGGAAAAGGAAATTATTGGACACGACATGGTGTGGGCGAGTTTTGGGGAACAAAATTAGATGCCCAAGGAAATCTTGTATGGCGTAGGTATTTTGGTGGCACAAACAATGATAGAGCTCATTCTGTAGTACAAGCAAATGATGGTGGATTTGTCTTGGCTGGTTTTTCAGAAAGTGATGATTTTGACATTAGCAACAGCAAAGGCAGCTACGATTTTTGGGTAGTAAAAATCAATGAGACAGGTGATTTTGTTTGGGAAAATTCTTTTGGAGGCACAGGTATTGAAATTGCGTATGGCATGACCAAAACCAATGACAATGGATATGTTATTACAGGCAATACCTTTAGTAATGATACAGATATTTCAAAGAACAATGGTGAGTCTGATGTCTGGCTCATTAAAATTGATGATACTGGAAATTTGGTTTGGGAAAAGACCTATGGCGGAACAGAATTTGATGCTGCAGAAAATGTAACACTTACAACAGATGGAGGATTTTTAGTTTCTGGAAACTCTAAAAGCTCAGATATGGATGCAAGTACAAATGCAGGAGAGAACGATTTATGGGTTTTAAAAACAAATTCTGAAGGAGAATTACTATGGCAGCAATCTTTTGGAGGAACCAATTTGGATTATGGTTTTGATGCACTGGATACAAATGATGGAGGAATTATGCTGGTTGGGGAAAGTCATAGTTTAGATTTTAATGAAACCCAACGAAAGGGATTGTCCGATATGGTTGTAATTAAAATTAAATAACTGGTAGGGCTTCTTTTTGAACAAGATTGAACAAGGATGTATTGTCTAGCCTTTTTGTCCTTTTTAGTACTTTTAATGGATATACTAAAATGGACATTGATAAAACACATATAAAATCTTGCCTAGAGTTAATTGAGGATAAACTTAGCTGGGGACCTGGTGAAAAATGGACAACTAAAGATTATCAAAACCTTAGTGACAAAATCCATGAAGAGACCAAGGTGACCCTAAGTGTGGCAACACTTAAGAGAATTTGGGGAAGAATATCCTATACAAGTAGTCCAACGATTACCACAATGGATGCTTTATCACAATTTATTGGCTATGAAAACTGGAGGGCTTTTGAGCAAAACTTAACCACTTCTAAAAATTTAAAAACAGGTAAGAAAGACAAGGCTTTATCAATCGCTCCTCTTGGAAGTTTAACAAAAATTGGCGTTTTGTGTACGTTATTGATTTTATTGGGATGGACCCAATTTAAAAAATCAGAAGAACCTTTAAAACCTTTGAATCCATCAGAATATCAATTTAGCAGTAGAAAAATGGTCACAGAAGGTGTTCCCAACTCTGTAATTTTTGACTATGACGCTTCTTTTGCTGATGACAGGGATACTATATACATTCAGCAGTCATGGGACGAAAGATTAAGGGAACAAGTGTCTAAAAATGATAAAAACCATAGTTCAATATATTATCATCCAGGATATTTTAAGGCTAAACTTGTGGTTCGGGATACTATAATGCAAGAACATGATCTCTATATAAAATCCAAAGGATGGTTGCCCTTAGTTGAATATGGTGGAGATGTGCCAGTTTATTTTTCTGAGGAAGAGGTTATAAGGAAAGATGGAAGAATGTATATTTCCCAAAATCAGTTTAAGGACAAAAATATAAGTATGCAGCCTAAAGTCCCATGGGTTCATTATTATTACATGACTGAAATGGGTGATATAAACATCCAAAACTTTATTTTGGAAACGCGCATTAGAAACACCTACAAAGAAGGTGCTGCCGTATGTCAGTTTACAAGTGTAGATCTTCGATTTGATGGCGCATTTATCGGCATTCCTTTATCTATAAAAGGCTGTGTGTCCCAAATAGGGCTTTTTGACTTAAATGGTAAAAACAGAGACCCCTCTAAACTTGGAGTGGATTTTTCTGATTGGGTGGCTCTTAAATTGATTTTTGAAAACGGCCTTGGAAAGCTTTACATTAATGGTGATTTTGTTTATGACCTAGATTTTAGTTCTTTGTCCAACAACCTAAAAGGCTTAGACTTTACCTTTCAAGGAAGTGGAGAAGTGGATGAAATTTTTCTAAAAAAATTGGATGGAACAGTAGTGTTTGGAGATACATTTTAACAATCTCAATTGTAAATAGTGCTCGTATTTACTTGTAATGCTATTTTAAAACTTCTCATGTTAATTTCTCCATAGAAAACCCTTATCCGCTTATTCGTTATAATAATGTTAGGTTATATGGTAAAACCCTACTTATATACTATATTTGTAAACTATTTAGAATTAATCCAATTAGTATGATTAAAGTATCGGAAACGGCTAAGGAAAAAGTTGTCATGATGATGGCAGAAGAAGGCTTTGATGCTAACCAAGATTACGTTCGGGTTGGGGTAAAAAGCGGGGGTTGTAGTGGCTTGTCTTATGAATTGAAGTTTGATAATAAAATGGAGGAAGCGGATAAGGTTTTTGAAGACAATTCAGTAAGAATTATTGTTGATAAAAAGAGCTTCTTATATCTTGTTGGCACCACCTTGGAATATTCAGGAGGTTTAAATGGAAAGGGCTTTGTTTTTAACAATCCCAATGCGCAACGCACTTGCGGTTGTGGAGAAAGTTTTTCACTATAAATTCTCTCATTGTAGAGATTAAAGGGAATTATGGCTTATACAGAAGAAGAATTAAAAAAAGAACTGGAAACCAAAGAATATGAGTATGGTTTCTATACAGATATTGAGTCGGACACTTTTCCTAAAGGATTAAGTGAGGAGATAGTTATTGCTATTTCCAAAAAGAAGGAAGAACCAGATTGGATGACGGAGTGGCGTTTGGAGGCTTTTCGCGCTTGGAAACAAATGGAAGAGCCTGAGTGGGCAAATGTTACTTATAACAAACCTAACTTTCAAGATATTTCTTATTATTCGGCACCTAACAAAAAACCTAAATATAATAGTTTAGATGAGGTAGACCCAGAATTGTTGGACACCTTTAAAAAACTGGGTATTTCTTTGGATGAACAAAAAAAATTGGCTGGTGTAGCTGTTGATATTGTAATGGATTCCGTTTCTGTAGCAACAACTTTTAAGAAAACACTGGCAGAAAAAGGGATTATTTTTTGCTCTATATCAGAAGCTATCAAAGAGCACTCTGAGTTGGTAAAAAAATATTTAGGGACTGTAGTTCCGCAAAAAGATAATTTTTATGCAGCCTTAAACTCGGCCGTATTTTCAGACGGATCGTTTTGTTATATTCCAAAAGGAGTGCGTTGCCCAATGGAATTATCAACCTATTTTAGAATCAACCAAGCGGGAACTGGTCAATTTGAAAGAACTTTGGTCATTGCCGACAAGGGTAGTTATGTAAGTTATTTAGAGGGCTGTACGGCACCTTCTCGAGATGAGAATCAATTACATGCTGCAGTAGTAGAGCTTATTGCCCTGGACGATGCAGAGATAAAATATTCAACTGTTCAAAATTGGTATCCTGGGGATAAAGAAGGAAAAGGTGGTGTTTTTAATTTTGTAACTAAAAGAGGTATAGCTGAAAAAAATGCTAAAATTTCTTGGACTCAAGTTGAGACTGGTTCAGCAGTAACTTGGAAGTATCCGTCTTGTATCTTAAAAGGAGATAACTCTATTGGAGAATTCTATTCTATAGCGGTTACTAACAATTACCAACAGGCAGATACTGGCACAAAAATGATTCACTTAGGAAAGAATACGAAAAGCACTATTATCTCTAAAGGAATTTCTGCTGGTAAGTCTCAAAATAGTTATAGAGGGTTGGTACAGGTAGGCAGTAGAGCCAAAAATGCAAGAAATTTTTCGCAATGTGATTCACTACTTATGGGAAATGAATGTGGTGCACATACCTTTCCTTATATAGAGGTAAAGAATAAAACAGCGCAGATAGAGCATGAGGCCACTACCAGTAAAATAGGTGAAGATCAAATTTTTTACTGTAACCAGAGAGGGATAGATACTGAAAAAGCGATTGCATTAATTGTGAATGGTTTTAGTAAAGAAGTATTGAATAAACTTCCAATGGAATTTGCAGTAGAAGCTCAAAAACTTTTGGAGATTAGTCTAGAAGGTTCAGTAGGATAAAAATAAAAAAGAATACAATTCATTCGTTATGTTGAAAATTAACAACCTGCACGCAAGTGTAGAGGATAAAGAAATATTAAAAGGAATCAATCTCGAGATTAAGGCAGGAGAGGTACATGCTATCATGGGGCCAAATGGGTCAGGTAAAAGTACTTTGGCATCAGTAATTGCAGGGAAAGAAGAATTTGAAGTCACTAAAGGTTCAGTTGAATTAAATGGTGAAAATTTAGAGGAGGATGCACCAGAAGAAAGAGCACATAAAGGTATATTTCTTTCCTTTCAATACCCAGTAGAGATTCCAGGAGTCTCCGTTACCAATTTTATGAAAACGGCGATTAATGAATCTCGGAAAGCAAAAGGATTGGAGGATATGCCAGCCAATCAAATGCTAAAAATGATTCGTGAAAAGGCGGAATTATTGGAAATAGATAGAAAATTTTTATCTCGCTCATTAAATGAAGGATTTTCTGGAGGAGAGAAAAAAAGGAACGAAATTTTTCAAATGGCAATGTTAGAACCAAAATTGGCCATCTTAGATGAAACCGATTCTGGATTGGACATTGACGCCTTAAGAATTGTGGCAAACGGAGTTAACAAATTAAAAAGTAAAGACAATGCAGTTCTTGTGATTACACATTACCAAAGACTGCTAGATTATATTGTTCCAGATTTTGTCCATGTATTGCACAATGGTAGGATTGTAAAATCTGGCGGCAAGGAACTCGCCTTAGAATTGGAAGAAAAAGGATACGATTGGCTTAAAAATGAAGTAGCGGTTTAAAAACTTAGAAAATGAGTTTAAAAGAAAAATTAGTTTCCTCTTTCTTGGCTTTTGAAAACAATGTGGACGTAGAAAGCCCAGTGCATGACATCCGATCAGAGGCCATAAAGAATTTTGAGTTAAAAGGGTTTCCATCCAAAAAGGAGGAAGCTTGGAAGTATACGTCACTTAATTCGCTTCAAAAGAAAGATTTTAGCATTTTTCCAAAAGAAATAAATGCACTAGAATATAAGGATGTAAAAAAATATTTCATTCATGAGATAGACACGTACAAAATTGTATTTGTAGATGGTATTTACAGTTCTTTTCTCTCAGAAACAACACATGATGGGGTAGACATTTGTTTAATGAGTTCTGCACTCACAAAACCTATGTACAAGCAGGTGATTGATGTTTATTTTAATAAGGTAGCATCTAAAGACGAGTCATTAACAACCTTAAATACGGCATTTAGTAGAGAAGGGGCGTTTATTTATATTCCCAAGAACAAAATGCCTAAAAAACCAGTAGAAATTGTTCATTTTTCTACGGGCACAGAAGCTTCTTTAATGTTACAACCTCGTAATTTGATTGTCGCAGAAGAAAATTCAGAATTGCAGGTGATAGAGCGCCATCAAAGCTTAACTGTTAATGAGGTTTTTACCAATTCAGTTACCGAAATTTTCGCTGCGAAAAATGCTATTGTGGACTACTATAAAGTTCAGAATGATACAAATTCGGCCTCTTTAATAGACAACACCTATATTTCTCAAAAGAACCATAGCCATGTTAAAGTGCATACTTTTTCTTTTGGCGGAAAATTAACTCGTAACAATCTTAACTTTTACCAAAATGGAGAGCGCATTGACTCTACTATGAAGGGAGTTACTATTTTGGGAGATAAGCAGCATGTGGATCACCATACCTTGGTGCATCATATAGAGCCTAATTGTGAAAGCCATCAAGACTATAAAGGTATTTATGGGGAAAACTCAACTGGAGTTTTCAATGGTAAAATCATCGTAGATAAGATTGCCCAAAAAACCAACGCTTTTCAGCAGAACAATAATATTTTAGTGAGCGATAAAGCGACTATCAATACAAAACCACAGCTAGAGATTTTTGCTGATGATGTAAAATGCTCGCATGGTTGTACTATTGGGCAATTGGATGAGGAAGCACTATTTTATCTTCAATCAAGAGGAATTCCAAAGAAAGAGGCACGAGCATTGTTAATGTATGCTTTTGCAAACAATGTGTTGGAAAGTGTAAAAATACCAGAATTAAAAACCAGAATAAATAAGTTGATTGCCAATAAATTGGGTGTTCGTTTAGGGTTTGACCTATAGTTAATTTTTACTGACAATGTATCCCTGAACGGAGTCGAAGGGTATAAGACCTGTATCAACATGATAAAATCAGCATTAGACATACAAGCCATTCGCAAAGATTTTCCCATTCTTTACCGAGAAGTAAATGGGAAACCTCTGGTATATTTGGATAATGCCGCTACATCGCAAACTCCGCAACAGGTAATAGATGTAATTGTAGCATATTATAGTGGTT